>JBBQSD010000104.1:0-22556 GCA_038214135.1 Chloroflexales bacterium
CCAACAAATGCTTCTGCTGATAGCCCAAGCCGTTGTGGCCTGTGTATGCCGATCATTGCTAGAGGTGCTGATTTCCCGATCTATTTGGGAATAGTGAGGTACTCTACCGGCACATGATCCGTCAGCCAGATACCATTTTCAGAGCGGAAGAAGCTAAACCCGGCGGCAGCCATCTCCCCGGCTCGAACGATCAACACAACTGGTTGGCCATGCCGCTGCCCGACAGCTACAGCAGTATTGTGCTCGCCAGAGAGGTGAACATGTTGGCGTGATCGCTTCTCTAAGCCGGCCTGGCGGATCGATTCGAGAAAGCGGCTGGCGGTGCCGTGGTAGAGCAGTTCGGGTGGTGCAACCGGCTCTAGCGCCAGATTAACCGCAACCGAATGGCCCTGGCTGGCGCGAATACGTAGCCCATCGGCACTCAACGCAAAGCGCTGCTTATCGTTCTCGGCGATGATCTGCTGTAGTGTTGCTTGATCGAGTGCAACGCCATGGCGCTGTGCTGCGTCCAGTAGCGTTGCAACAGCAACCCAACCATTGTCATCGAGAATTAGCCCAATCCTGGCTGGATCATGGCGCAATACCAGGCTCAGGAATTTGCTCAGTTTGGTGAGTTGTGCATTCATGCGCCGATCATAGCAGGAATAGGCCGCACACATATCAGCCATTTGGGCGATTTTGAGGAATGGCGGGAGGGCCAAGAGAACGAGAACCAAGTACAACCAATCATACGTTTGATCCGAGTTCATGTCACGATGAGCGAAGTGAAGGGCCTCGTCGATTCGTGAGATGCTTCGCTTCGCTCAGCATGACATGTGTTGAATATGAGTGATCGACGTATTCTGACTCCTGACTCCTGACTCCTACGATAATGACTTGATCTGCCGCATCGCCTCATCGAAGCTCAGTTCACCAATGGCCAATCGGTCGAGGATTTCCCGTTTTGTGGCAGAACTCTGGCTCTGTGGAATGGGTGGCGCAGGAGGCATGGCTGTTGCCGTTTCGCTCTCCTGTGGCGCACCCAACGCTGCTGCAATATCGTCCATGCGATTACGAGCGGTATTATAGGAAGCACCCATATCACTGGCAACCTTCTGCAGATTGCCACGATTCCGCACCAATACGCCAACAAACTCAAGCTGTTCGGGCGTCAACCGGCCGATCCAGCCAAGATGAAAGCGCCCTTCAATCACAATTCCGGTTGTTGGCCCTTCCAGCCGCGTCACGAGCAAGGCCTCATTCGTGAGTGGATCTTTGGTGAGCAATGGATACATCTAGTGCTCCAGGCTGCGGGTTTCGCCCACAAACGGAAATGGCGGTATGGCCTTGTCTAAGGGCAATGCTGCCAAAACTTCGGCTGAGAAGTCGATCAAGCCTACCTCAACTATCTCGGCGGCATACTCGGCGGTAACTCCCGCCGCAAACATGCTGGTCAGCTCCCCGGCATCGAGTTCGGTCAGCCCGGCATCACGCAATGCGGCCACATACTCGGGTGTGACACCAACGGCCCGCAGTCCGGTCAACTCCCCGCCATCAGTAATCGTGAGGCCGGCATCACGCAATGCCGCTACATACTCGGGTGTGACACCAACCGCAGCCATTCCACTGAATTCATCCGCACTTCCGCCGGTAACGCCCAGTTCACGCATGGTGCGCACATACTCGGCAGTTACACCCATCGATTTCAGCCCTGCCAGATCATCCAGGCGCATGCGCGGGCGGCCTCGTCGTGGCCCACCATCCATATTGGTATTACTGTTCGTGTTGGTATTTGTTGGTGCCGGTGCTGGTCGCCCAGACCAGTGTGGCGTCCATTCTGTTGCCGCCGGCGCTGGTGGTGGTTGCTGGCGTTCCGAACCATCACTGAGCGCTTCTAGCAGTTGGGTGGCCTGCACAACGTTGATCGTGCCCGCCGCCAGAAGCTCCAATACCCGCATTCGCTCTTCGTTCATAATGCCCTCCATATATCACTTGAATAATTGCAATCATAGTACAATCTTTATAAGAGTCAATAATATATTTGTTGAATATTGATATATATTATGGCTATTATTGAGAATATATACCAAATGGTGCCATAGTGGTTGCGGGAGGCACGTAGAGACGCAAGATGGTGCGTCGCACCCTGTGCCTCTCTACAGGTTTGCCGACAGGTACCGATCAGGCGTAGAATAGTGCATCAATCTGTATGCCCGCCTTCTTTGTAGGTGTTTCTTATGCAGGAATGCGGCGTGGAAGAGGAATCATGCCAGATCTTCATGAACCGCCACTCGGACAGATCAGCACTGGTGATGAACGGCGATCCAGCCAAGCCAATCCCTGGTTAGCCACCCGTACACGTACTGGCCGCGAATACGATGCTCCCTATGAAGCGCGGGCCGCAGCGGGCATGGATATCCATGGCGAGGCAAATCTTATCGAAACATTGCTGCATACCCACATTCATCAGCCCAAAGTACCCTATCGGGTTCTTGATGCAGGCTGCGGTACTGGACGCATGGCAATTGAACTGGCTCGGCGTGGTGTCGATATTGTGGGTGTCGATTTGGATGAGGTTATGCTGACGCAGGCGCGGGCAAAAGCGCCACGGCTTGATTGGCGGCTTGGTGATCTCTCAACCATCAATATCGGTCAACAGTTTGATATTGTTGTGCTGGCCGGCAATGTGATGATCTACCTCACGCCGGGAACGGAAGCAGCGACGCTCGAAAACATGGTCCGTCATCTGAAACCGGGCGGGTTGCTCGTCGCGGCGTTTGAGTTACCACCGCCAGCATGGTCAACCATAACGCTTGAGTCATATGATCGCCTTGCAGTAACGGTAGGGCTTACAATCGCCGCACGATGGTCCACCTGGCAGCAAGCTCCCTGGCATACGAATGATACATATGCTGTATCAGTTCATAAGAAGTAAGATTACTAGCTCTGGCTAGCTTGGCTAGCTATGGATTCTGTGATTCTGTGAATGAAGCACGATACTATCCAACACTTAGATGCCACGAACTGACATCTTGCCGTAATGTTTAAACCTCTTAACCAATTGTATACTATTGGCAGAGAAGCATATGTGAGAGGGGAACAAGATGAAGCCACTCTTCCTGCCACCAACAATTCAACGGGATATGTTGCTTACGCGCCTCGCGGGCGAGTATCACCGTCAAACGGGCGAACATCCAGCCGATGCTCTATTCTCTGTCGAAATCGTGCTAAGCCAGGCTGTGATCGATTACGTGTTAAAAGGCGCTGAACATGGCCTTTCCCCCGACGGTTTCTGGTCCTGGTTGGAAGAAAGTGTTCAGCATCCCAATAGTGCCTTCACAAGTCCATCTGCCTGATATTCCTATCTGGAATGATAGCTTGGTTGCTCATGCCTCTAGATGCGTCATGTGAACTCGTATCATATGGCGCATTTTTTGTGTTTTTAGAAGCTACCTGCCAAAAACTTGAATATAATGTGTTTACTGTACATTTTGTGCACATATGCTGGAGTATTGATTTATAGCGTAGTAACTACATGTGTTGGTATTAGCCCTGATGGTGAATTGCCCTGCACAGCTAGTACAAGCGCCATCGGAATTGCAGTAACAACAAACACGTGAACGATGTTTCATTCGTGAATTTTTCGCCTTGGCCGTAGCTACGAGGAGAAATACCTGAAAACTATGATTGGATGCCACTACGAAGAGCTGCTGTAGCCCATTCCAAGCGCTTCGGTCACCTGATTCATTGCAAATCCTTCACTGTACAGACCAAGAGTCAAGGTATATAATTACAGTTAAGATTCATCCGGCTGATACTAGCTGCCATCGATATAGCATCTCGTTTTGGTCTATGGGAGCTTACTGTGATAGTGGCGCAATTACGTATATTTACTATATTTGCAATTTTAGTTGTACTCTTGAAATTGCCATCTTCTTTTATATCGGCTCAAACTGTGAATTATAATGGTAACTGGAGTGGGAAAACCTCACAGGATAAACTTATTTCATTTGTTGCGTTGAATGGTACTGTTACATCTATATACATACAGTTTGTGCTGCCAGATTGTACTATGGGCGCGACGAGCGCAAATATTCCTATAGTAAATGGTATGTTCAGCACATCTTTAATTGATCTTACTGTTCAAGGCACATTTAGCTCATCCTCATCGGCGTCTGGTACTGCACAATTCATAAGTACCGCTGCAGGATGCACTGGGGTCGCGGATATCACCTGGGATGCTACACTGCAATTGCCGCCGACAAATACACCAACAGCCACAGCCACAGCCACAGGAACTGCGACAGTGACACCAACCCAAACCAATACTCCAATGCCGACCAACACGCCGACGCCAACCCAAATAGGAACAGCGACGAGCACAGCGACACTATCGCCCACCGATACGCCGATAGCCACGCCAACGGCAACACCGACACCAATCGATACAACCACGACACTTACGCCATTTGGTGTGTCGCTGCCGCTTGTGATCAACCAGCCTGTGCTGATCGAGACGCCAACGGTAACACCAACACCGACTTCAACGCCCACGCCTGTAGCTTGAGATAATGACCCTTATAGTTTTAGATGTTCGACATCGATAGCTCACCATTGGAGCTATGGAGTGCGGCAACATGGCTGCCGCACTCCATAAGCGTACGATCACCCCTCCAATAATATAATCAACGCCCGCGCTGCTTGGGAGAGCGCTGCCCGCCGTCGCCGCGCAACCATGTAGTGGCGTTGGTCGTCGCCGCCATGCAATGCCAATGCGATGAGCGTTCGCTGCGCCACCTCGCGCTGCACGGCAATACCCTGAACGAGGGCGACGCCAACACCAGCCTCAACACAGCGTTTGATCGCCTCCGTTTCGCCAAGCACCATCACCCCTTCCCCGGCCAGCGCTTCACGCCCCAATAAGCGCTCGGTGTGCGCATATAATGCCGATCCTGGTTCGCGAATCAGTAACAAACGCTCATGCAATTCGTGAATATCAACAGATGAGCGCAACGCCCATGGGTCATCTGGGGCGACAATCACCATCAGCCGATCACGCATAAATTCCTCGACATCAACCTCGGCATGTTCGGCTGGTGTCCCAACAAGCGCAATTTCAACGTTATGTGCCGCAACCATGGTAAGTAGCTCAGCAGTATTGCCAACGCTGATCCGCACTGGATTCTCTGGATAATCGCGACGATAGCGCCGCAGCAGATCTGGCAATAGATAGGTTGCCAGTGTGTGCCCAACGCCCAATCTCAATGTTCGATCCGATTTCCCCGCTGCTGCACGAGCCTCCTGTTGCGCCTGATCGGCCAGCGCCAAGAGTTGCTGTGCATATGGCAAGAGCGCTTCCCCAGCTGCCGTTAGATGCTGCCGACGACGCTGGCGATCAATTAGTTCTGCACCAACCGCCGCTTCCAACAGCGCAATCTGCTGTGATACTGTCGGTTGCGCCATCATGAGTTGCTCTGCCGCACGCGTAAAACTGCCAGCTTTCGCCACGGTAGCAAAGATTTTGAGCCGATGCAGATCCATGATTACTCCAGTATTCAGTATTCAGTATTCAGAATGGTGCTTGAGTAGCGTTTGAGGCACATCTTCAGCTATTTCTCCAGTATTCAGGAGTCAGAAGTTAAAAGGGTGTATGAACATGGGTGGTGCCCTATATTCTGACCCCTGACTCCTAACTTCTGAATCCTATTATAAAACCCAATGAAAGCCATTGATACAATCATCTTCAATTATCAAACGAGCCCTGCTATAATACGGCAACGCGATACAATCAGCCAATTGAAAGGGCTTCAACGATGAGCAGTTCCCTCAATGATCCATTTGGCGCACGTGCGCCACTGACCGTCGGCGGACGTCAATACATCGTGTATCGTCTCGATGCACTCGCTAGCCATGTGGGCGCAGATCTTGATCGCCTGCCATTCTCGATTAAAGTTGTTCTTGAGGCTCTGCTGCGTAATATTGGCGATGGTTTTACCACTTCCGATGATGTTGAAGCCCTGGCGAAATGGACTCCAGCAAGCGCTGGGCAGCGCGAAGTCGCCTTCAAGCCAGCTCGTGTTCTCATGCAGGATTTTACCGGCGTTCCAGCAGTCGTTGATCTTGCCGCAATGCGCAATGCCATGCAGGCGCTTGGTGGCGATCCGGCGAAAATCAATCCATTATCCCAGGCCGATCTGGTGATCGATCATTCGGTTCAGGTTGATGCATTTGGCAATGGGATGGCGCTGCAACTAAATGCCCAATACGAATTTGAACGCAATCTTGAGCGCTATGAGTTTCTCCGCTGGGGCCAACAAAGCTTTACGAATTTCAGTGTCGTTCCACCAGCAACCGGCATTTGCCACCAGGTGAACCTTGAATATCTGGCCCAGGTTGTGCTGACCAAAGACATCGATGGCGATTTGATTGCCATGCCCGATACGCTTGTTGGCACCGATTCGCACACGACCATGATCAATGGCCTCGGTGTGCTTGGTTGGGGTGTCGGCGGTATCGAAGCCGAGGCATGTCTGCTTGGCCAGCCGTTGGCAATGTTGACACCAGAGGTGATTGGTGTGAAGCTGATCGGTAGCCTGCCAGCTGGTGCAACCGCAACCGATCTGGTGCTACGGGTAACAGAAATGCTCCGTAAAGAGGGCGTCGTCGATAAATTCGTTGAGTTCTGTGGTTCAGGGCTCAGCCAACTAAGCCTGGCTGATCGGGCAACCATCGCTAATATGGCCCCTGAATATGGCGCAACCTGCGGCTTCTTCCCCGTCGATGCTGAGACAATCCGCTACCTGAATGGCACCGCCCGCGAATCAGTCGTTCCGCTGGTTGAGGCCTATTGCAAGGCGCAGGGTTTGTTCCGCACCGACGAAAGCCAGCTTCCGGTGTTCAACAAACTGCTGGAACTCGATCTCAGCACCATCGTTCCGAGTGTTGCTGGCCCACGCCGCCCGCAGGATCGCGTTGCCTTAACGGGCCTCAAACAATCGTTTGCCCAGGCGATGGCAACAACGTTTGCCAAGGAAGTTCCGGCCTGGCAAGCAGCGACGAGTAAGCAGCCCGCGCGCTCGGATGTGTATGCAGCAGCGCAAACGCCAATTGAGATCAATGGTATCTCAACCAGCCTGACGCATGGGTCTGCGGTGATTGCGGCAATTACATCCTGCACCAATACCTCCAATCCATCGGTGATGCTGGCGGCAGGGCTATTGGCGCAGAAGGCAGTTGCCAAGGGGCTGCGGGTTCCAGCCTATGTCAAAACAAGCATGGCACCCGGTTCGCGTGTCGTCACCGAATATCTGCTCAAGGCGGGATTGATGGAGTCGCTCGACGAACTGGGCTTCAATGTCGTCGGATATGGCTGTACAACCTGTATCGGCAATAGTGGCCCGGTTGCCGAAGAAGTCGCGCAGGCCGTCAAAAGCAGTGATCTGGTGGTGAGTGCCGTTCTTTCTGGCAACCGTAACTTTGAGGGCCGGATCAACCCGGTTGTGCGGGCCAATTACCTGGCCTCACCGCCACTCGTCGTCGCCTTTGCGATTGCCGGAACCACCGATATCGACATGCAGAACGAGCCATTGGGCCAGGGCGGCGATGGCCAACCAGTATATCTGGCCGACATCTGGCCAAGCCAGGAAGAGGTTCGCATCGCACTGGCTGCTTCCGTCACCGCCGATCTGTTCCGCGAGCAGTATGGCAATGTCTTTACTGGCAATCCGGATTGGAACAAAATCCCGGTTTCTGGTGGCGATCTGTATAACTGGAATAATAGCTCAACCTATATTCAGAACCCGCCCTATTTTGTTGGAATGACCCGCGATCTGCCCGAGTTGAAGCAAATTGTTGGGGCGCGGGTGCTGGCGATCCTTGGCGATAGTGTCACAACCGACCATATCTCGCCAGCCGGTAATATCGCCAAGAATAGCCCGGCAGGCGCGTATCTGATCGAACATGGCGTTGCACCAAGCGATTTCAATTCATATGGCGCACGGCGCGGCAATCACGAGGTGATGATGCGTGGGACGTTCGCCAACATTCGGCTCAAGAATGCCATGGTTCCTGGTGTCGAAGGCGGCTATACGATCTATCTGCCAACTGGCGAACAACACAGCATCTATGATGCGGCCATGCGCTATCAGGCCGATAGTACCCCGCTGGTTGTGATTGCTGGCAAGGAATATGGCACCGGCTCCAGCCGCGACTGGGCTGCCAAAGGCACCTTCTTGCTTGGTGTACGAGCCGTGATTGCCGAGAGTTTTGAGCGTATCCATCGCTCCAACCTGGTTGGTATGGGCGTGCTGCCACTCACCTTCAAGGATGGACAGAATGCAGCATCACTTGGGCTGACAGGCCGCGAGACGTTCACCATCGAAGGGATTGAGGCGCTCACTCCAGGCCAGGATCTGATAGTTAAGGCCGTGCGTGAAGATGGCAGTACGCTTAGTTTCACGGTACGTGTGCGGATTAACTCCGAAGGCGAGCTGACCTATTACCGCAATGGCGGCATTTTGCACTATGTACTCCGCAATCTGGCCTCGCGGAGTGAACCCGTAGCTGCCTAAGCACAGTATCTTTCAAATAACAGGCGGTGCCATTCTTTGCCCCGCACCCCAACCCCGCTCCCACTGCGGGGAGAGGGGATCTGCGCGGCATTGGAATGCGGTATTCCCCCTTCTCCCTAACGTGGGAGAAGGGGGCGAGGGGGATGCGGGGCAAGCGCACCGTTGACATGCACGATTCGTTATCTGAAAGGTATTGTGCCTAAGCAATAACTGTAGATGGGCGAACCTCGTGTTCGCCCATCGTTGCCCGCCATGTTCGCTCGTCATCGTGGGCAGACACGAGGTCTATCCCTTCGTAAACCGGATTTGCCCCAAGCCCCGCCGTGTGGTACACTCATGTCAGTTCTACGAACGATGATTGTTCGCCTCGACCTTGCGGGCCGAGGTCATTTTGTGTGTAGGTGTATGCGAAGAAACGATATCCGCAATATTGCGATTATTGCCCACGTCGACCATGGTAAGACAACCCTCGTCGACGCTCTGCTCAAACAGTCGCGGATCTTCCGCGATAACCAGCACGTTGCCGAACGTGTGATGGATTCGAACGACCTGGAGCGTGAGCGCGGTATCACGATTCTGTCCAAAAATACCGCTGTCATGTACAAAGGCACCAAGATCAATATTGTCGATACGCCCGGCCACGCCGATTTCGGCGGCGAGGTTGAGCGGGTGATGAATATGGTCGAGGGTGTATTACTGCTTGTTGATGCCGTTGATGGCCCGATGCCACAGACACGCTTCGTGCTGCGGAAGGCGCTGCAAGCCGGCCATCGTGCGATTGTAGTGGTCAATAAGATTGATCGGCCAAACGCCCGACCAAATCATGTTATGAACGAGACTTTTGATCTGTTTGTTGATCTTGGCGCTTCCGATGAGCAGGCCGAGTTCGCAACGATCTTTGCCAGCGCCATCAGCGGTGTCTCAGGGCGCTCGCCGCTCAAGATCCACGACTCACTGGAGCCGTTGTTTGATGCGATCATTGCCCAAATTCCTGGCCCAGAGGTTGAACTAAATGGCCCGCCCCAGTTCCTTGTGACATCAACAATCTATGATGACTACAAGGGCAAGATTCTGATTGGCCGCCTGCGCCGTGGTTCACTCCGCAAGGCCCAGCCGATCATCCGCATCGCCCACGATGGCACGATGACTCCCGGCAAAGTAACGCAGGTCTTCACCTTCAATGGCCTGGATCGCAATGAAGTTGAGGTCGTTGACGCTGGCGATATTGTTGCACTTGCCGGAGTTAGTGATGCCGGCATTGGCGACACAATTGCCGATGCAGAGTTCCCTGAACAACTGCCGCCGATTGCCGTCGAGGAGCCAACTGTCCGAATGACATTTGCGGTCAATAATAGCCCGCTTGGTGGCCGCGAGGGCACTCATGTCACATCACGGAAGCTGCGCGAGCGGCTCTACCAGGAAACCGAGCACGATGTGGCATTACGGGTAACCGATACCGATGCCGCCGATGCATTTGCCGTCAGCGGGCGTGGCGAACTGCACCTCACAATTCTGATCGAAACAATGCGCCGTGAGGGCTTCGAATTCCAGGTCTCGCGACCGGAAGTTATCTACAAAGAAGAAGATGGCCAGAAGGTTGAGCCAATCGAACAGGTCGAGATTGAGGTTTCGGAGCAGTATCAGGGCACCGTGATTGAGTTGATGGGCCAGCGCAAAGGGATTATGCGCGATATGCGCTACCGCGATGATGGCTCGGTGCATATTGTCTTCCATGTGCCGACCCGCGGGCTGCTGGGCTTTCGGCAGACATTCCTGACCGCGACGCGCGGCGAGGGCTTGATGAATTCGCTGTTTATGGGCTACGAGCCACTCCATGGCGAAATCAACACCCGTGCAAATGGTTCGCTGATCGCATCTGAAAGCGGTGTAGCAAGCGGATTCGGCCTCTATGGCGCGCAGGAGCGCGGCCAACTCTTCATCTCCGCCGGGCAGGAGGTGTATGAAGGCATGATCGTCGGCCAACACATCCGCGACCGCGATCTTGAGGTGAATGTTTGCAAGCGCAAGCATCTGACCAACATGCGTTCATCTGGTGCCGATGATGCGCTGCGGCTTGAGACACCCCGCAATCTCAGCCTCGATGATGCAATCGAATATATCAGCGATGACGAACTGGTTGAGATTACGCCCAAATCCTACCGTCTCCGCAAGAAGATCCTTGCCCAGGATGAGCGTAAGCGCGATCAAAAGCGCCGCGAAATGTCGATGCAAGGAGCCTAAGATCCGCCGCCGCCCCTCTCCCAAGCGAGAGGGGTTGGGGGGAGGGGAATCAGCCGCTATGCGCCATCTGCACTACATCCTGCTTGCCATGCTGCTCCTCGGCTTCACCAACATTCCCATATCTGCCCAAGCTCCATCTGCGCCCACATTCCAGGTCTACCTCCCTGTGATTGTGCGCCTCACCAATGCCAATAATCTGGAACTAACCACAGCGACCTATCTTGGTGGTACTGGTGCCGATAGCGCCAATGCCATCGATATCGCCAACAATGGCCTGATTGTGATGGGCGGCTCACTCACCGGATTTTCGCCAACTGGTGCAACCCTGGTGACGCTACCAGGCGCAGGCAGTGGTGCGGTTGTGCGGCTCAGTTCTGATGGCCGAACGGCGCTTTCTATCACCCGGATCGGCAATTCGGTGGCCGATCTCGGCCTGACGAGCGATGATCGGATTGGCGTATGTGGCGATTTTGGCGTTGCTCTGCTGAATGCCGATGCCAGTGCTACGATCTGGTCGGCAGCAATCGGTGCCGCATCGCGCTGTGCTATTGGCAGCGATGGAACAATTGCTGTGCTGGTATCGAAGACTGTCTCGATCTATGCTAGCGATGGTTCGCTCATCCGCAGCCTGACAATCGCCGATAATCCGCTTGATCTAACCATCGATACTGCTGGCAGCCAGGTGATTGTTGTTGGCTGGCGGCAGATCACATCGACACTGCAGATGCCATTTATTCGAGCATATGGGTTTGATGGAACACAACGCTGGACAAGTTATGATTACGCGGCTGGCACACCAAATATTGGCAGCGCCGACACACGCGCAGAGCAGATCGCGCTTGGCCGTGATGGCAAACTGTATGTCAGCTTCTCGATCAATGGGGGCACTGGTGTTTCGGTGTTGGCTCGCGATCCCAAGAATGCCGCATTGAGTGCCGCCGACCGCACCGTTGTCACCGATAAATACACAAACCCATTCAATATCGGCTCAGTCAAAATGGCCTGGCTCGGGCGCTTCAATCTGAGTAATGGGCAACTTGAACAGGGACAATCACTATTGACGCGCCTGACCAGCAATGACAGAGGCAATTCGATTTCAATCAGGGCAATTGCCGCCGATGAACAGGGCCGCGTTGTGATCGCTGGCGATACTGCCTGCTGTATCATGGATCGCGATACACGGCAGGTTGCCTTCACCACCGTTGGTGGGTACGAAATCGGCGAGGCGTATGTCCTCACACTCAGTGCCGATTTTAGGGCGCGCACCGCATGGACGGTGTTCACCGCACCGGGAACATCTGCAGGAAGCTCGCCCGCCAATGGTGTTGCACTACGCGGTGGGAAGGTTGCAATGGCAGCCACCCTGAATCAGGGCACTGGGGCCACACGAGGGCTTATAACATTCAAGGCGCTCCAGCCGACGCTTGGCTCAGCAACGGCATCCGATGGCTATCTGGCTGTTTGGACAGGGCCGTGATCTAGATCCCCACCACAATCTCGCCATTACCACTGCGATAGGCATAGGCCATCCGGGGTGTATTGAACGCAAACCCGATCCGGCCCTGGCCATCGAGCAGAATACATCCGCCTAACCCGCCCACCCGATCCGCCAGCCGTTGGATCGCCATGTGGGCAGATGTCATTGGTGATTCGCCATTGCCAATATAATCGGTTGCCGTTTTGGCCAGCAGAACCTTGATAATCGATTCGCCCCACCCGGTTGTCGAACAGCCACCCGTCTCGATATCGGCATATAAGCCGGCCCCGATCAATGGTGAGTCGCCAACGCGGCCAGCCGGTTTATTTGTTGTTCCGCCTGTGGATGTTGCGGCGGCCAGTCGTCCTTCCCGATCAAGGGCAACCGCTCCGACGGTATCGCCAGGGTTGGCAAGCGGATGGCCGCCGCTTGTAATGCCACCAAGGCCAGCAACTTCTGTGAGCGGGCGGTTGAAGGAATCCTGGGTTTGGTGGGCGAGATTAGCGCGCAATTCCTGCCAGCGCTTGAGTTCACGCTCAATGATCAGATCGGCATGGGCACAGCGTGGAATGTTCTGTGCATCGGCAAACCGCTCGGCACCCTGCCCAACCAGCAGCACAACATCACTCTCCAACACCCGCCGCGCCAGTGTGATCGGATTCTGCACCCGCTGAACTGCGGCAACAGCACCAGAGCGGAGCGTCATTCCATCCATAATCGCCGCATCAACCTCAACGATGCCATCACGGTTCAGGACGGAACCAACCCCTGCATCAAAGATCGGCGCATCTTCCATCACCCGCACAGCTGCTTCAACTGCATCAAGCGCAGATCCACCCTGCTCAAGGATCTGCCAGCCTGCTGCTATGGCTGCCCGGCAGCCAGCCTGATGTGGCTCAATCTCATCATCGGGAATATCCCAGGCACCGCCATGAACAATAAGCGCAGGCCGCATCACATTCTCCATATAGCATATAAGGGCGTATGCGCTACGCCCTATCGCATACGCCACTCGATCAGAGCTGTATTGTCAGCGGCGTCGGGGGAATCGAATCAGAATCACTGCCAGCGCGGATCGCTTTCACAATCTGCCCCAAGCCATGGCCCTGCACACAGTAGGCATAGAAACTGGTGAACAGGACGCCAACGCCACACGCAATAATGCCAAGGGAGGCCAGGAAACTCGCCAGAATGGAAACAAGCAACCACATCAACCATAGCCCGGCATGCTTCCGTAACAGGCCAACAACCGGGCCGAAATCAAATGCTGCTGCAAGCTGGCCAGCAACAAGATACCGTGCCGTTGCCATGATACTGAGCGCCGAGCTGCCAAGGCTTAGAATGAATACTAATGGTATAAAGATGCACGAAAGCACACCTATGAATCTACCACCAGTCTCGCTGTCGCCGCTGCTTGCACTAAGCCATCCCACACAAAGCCAAATCCCCATCAGAACAAATGCTGGGATGAGGTACACCAAACTAATCACAAAAAAGTACAGACCTTTCATGAGCAGTGTACCAAACTCACTCCAGGTAGGCAATGGCCGAGGGTTATCCAGGCCAACCTGTTCGGCAATCGTCAGCATATAGCCCAACAGAAAAAAAGGCCCGATAATGGGAATGAGTATAATCACGCCACCAAGCAAGATCTTCGAAACCCACTGCTCATCCTCGGTCACAAAACTAAACGCACGGCTGATATCCATCAGGCACCTCTTTCGCTAGTATGTAACTCGTTGCCTACTAGAGCGGGCGTTCCAATCCGCGTTGTTGCAGCTCGCGTTCTGCACCAGCATAAATCTGCATCACAATCAGGTGTGCATACAGGAGTGAGCTCATGATCAGCCAGTAGAGCAACAGCCCAATCAGCCAGGTAAACGGTAATCCGCTTGGTATCACCAACACAAGTAGTGTGATGAACAGGATGAAGGGCAGATAGGCTGGCAATGAAATCAGCCGTGCTCGTACATATACGCCCCACGCCTGCGTGCGAAGTGCCTCCTGCAAGGATTTAATGCTCATCGCATTTTCGGGGGTGCTATCCTGAATGAACATCAAACGCCCAACAGGCGAGGCACTGGCCAGAAACATGGCGAGTAGGAGACTGATAAGCATCAACCCGCCAAAACCACTGAAGGCATTGAATATTGCTTCAGTACGCGCCAGAACAACGCCAAATCCAACGCAGAAAAACAGTATTCCGGCGACAAATAATGGCAGAATAAAATAGAAGAAATCGATCAGAAACGCGAACAGGCCAATAATATAGCGCGTCGACCAATCGACCCATGGTGGCAATGGTGTTGGAAAGCCTTTCCGTGTATTATCAAGGCTCTCGACAACAAGGCCAGCTCCGAGTGGATAGCCAAACAGGCTACACATTAGCGCACCGCCGATCAACACCTTCTGCCACCAATCACGATCCGCGTGAATAACCCGCAGCGCTTCACGCAAACTCATAGTGGGAGTGAATGTCTGGAAGTAAATAACCTACTCCCTCCTCTTTAATGAACTGTCAGCTATCAGCTATCAGCCCTCAGCTATCAGCTTTTAATGTTTGATCACGCTGTCACCTGGTCACTTGGTCGAATGTCACTGTTCCAAAAAGCGCCGCAATTCATCAAGCGCCAATGTTGCAGCAAAATTCCAGCCTTCTTCAGATGTCAGTTCGATCCGGCGTTCCCATATTTCCATTCCACCAGCATGCGCCAGAGCAAGATACACCGCGCTGAAGCCATCGCTTGCTTGCGGGCCAGCCTGCACTCCAATTGCCAGATCGGTTCGCCAGCGAGCGCGGACATTCTCGGCTCCGGTTGTTGCCAGGCTGCGCGCCGCCGCCTCATCAGCCGGAATATCCAGTGGATGCACAATCATACCACGCAACGCTGCCCTTCCCTGTGCCGTCGCTGCAATTGCTCGATAGATCGGTGCTTCCACAGTACCCTCATAGAGTGCCAGCGATAGCCCTTTTGCCGCCAGCAGCTGTATCGCTGCCTGTTCAAGCGTCACATTGCCAATGATGTGGACACCCATGCGCTCACGGATGGTTGCCTCAGCAGCATCGGCAAGTGCCTCAGCCACGGCTGGATCATCGGCCTTGGCCCCGATCCGCAATTCATACTGGGCACGCTTGGCCGAAATGCCCAATGTCGGGTTCTCTGCCAGCATCAGATCGGCCAACATTTCACCGATCACACTCTCGCCCAATCCTGTGGCATGGATTGTTCGCACCAGAATCACGCCCGTCTGCCCACGCTCATTGCGTAGATAGGGCATGATTGCGTTTTCCCACAGATAGCGCATTTCGGAGGGAACACCAGGCAGAACAACCACGGTGCCGCGTACATCCTCAACGATAAACGATGGGGCAGTACCGCGTGGGTTCTCGACAATTCGGGCACCCTGTGGCACAAAGGCCTGCTGGCGGTTGGATGGGCTCATGGTGCGCCCAAATGAGCGGAAACGCGCCTCGATCTGATCGAGCAGGTGTTGATGAAATTCAAGTGGACGGCCAGTTGCCCGTGCTATCGATTCACGGGTCATATCGTCAATCGTTGGTCCAAGCCCGCCCGTGCAGATCAACAGATCCGCCCGGTCAAGCGCCTCGCTGATCACACTGGCAATCCGCTCCTCATTATCGCCAACGACGGTCTTGCGGAACAGGTTAATGCCAATTGCAGCCAGATGGCGGGCCAGATAGGCACTGTTGGTGTCGATCGTCTCACCGAGCAATAATTCTGAGCCAATCGCAATAATCTCAGCGTTCATATGACTCCCAGGGTTTCTGGGGAGCTGGTTTCGGCTTGCTGGCCTGCTGAACCCGGCTGCGATAATCGCCCCACATTTCCTGTTGCTTCAGATCGGCAGCCCGCTTGGCCGCCGTCATCGCCCCATCAACCAACTGCCCAATCCCCTGTGGCTGGCCAGAACGCGGACTCGTCAGGATCACTGCTGCTGCTCCGACGACGATCCCAACGGCAAATCCGATCAGAAATCGGCCCATATCCCCTCGCTATCTTGTAAGGGCGTATAGCTATACGCCCCAACCTATCACCGTTTCGCCGTAATGTCGGCCTGCGCCATTGCGATGAACTGATCGACCGGTAATGCGCCTAGATCTTCCCCGGAACGCAATCGCACCGCCACTGCATCCGCAGCCTGTTCTTTATCGCCGATTATAAGCATGTATGGAACCTTCTGCAACTGCGCTCGCCGAATCTTCAGTTGCATGCGTTCTTTGCTGGCATCCAATTCGGCCCGCAAACCGGCTGCTCCCAATCGTGCAAGCACTGCACGCCCATACACGCCATGCTTCTCGTCCGAAATCGGCACAACAACCGCCTGAACTGGCGCAAGCCAGGCCGGGAACGCACCAGCGAAATGCTCGATCATCACACCCATAAAACGCTCTGTCGAACCCGTTACCGCTCGATGGATCAGCACTGGTGTGTGGGCCTGGCCATCCTCACCAATATACTCGACTCCCAAGCGAGCCGGTTGGATGAAATCGATCTGAATCGTTGAGAGCTGCCATTCGCGGCCCAGTGCGTCCTTGGCCATAAAATCGGCCTTCGGGCCATAGAATGCCGCCTCACCCTCAACCGCCTCATAGGCAACATCATTTTCGTCCAGCGCGTGTTGGAGCGCTGCAATCGCTAGTGCCCACTTCTCATCATCGCGAACAAACTTGCCCTCCGCCGCCGGAAGTGAGAGCTGCACCCGGTAGTCTGTCATCTGGTAGGCCGCCAGCACCTCGCGGATGAGCGTCAGGCAGCGGCCAAATTCCTCCTGAATCTGCTCGGGTGTGCAGAACACATGGCAATCATCCTGTGTCAATGAGCGAACCCGCGTCAGGCCGCTGAGTGTTCCGGCTGGCTCATAGCGATAGAGTGTCGCAAACTCGGCAAAGCGCATCGGCAGTTCACGATAGGAATGGATGCCCATCTCCTTGAACAGCGTCATATGGCTTGGGCAGTTCATTGGCTTCAACCGATACGCAACGCCCTCGTCCACCATCGGTGGGAACATCACATCAGAATAATTCTCATAATGGCCGGATCGATGGTACAGGCTCTCCTTGACCATGTGCCCCGTCCAGACATGTTGGTAGCCATAGCGTGTCTGTGTTTCGCGCACATAGCTTTCCATAAGGTAGCGCAGCATCTCACCCTTTGGTGTAAACAGCGGCAAACCAGGCCCAACATCCTCCGAAAAGTAGAACAAGCCCAGTTCCTTGCCCAATTTGCGATGATCGCGCCGCTTGGCCTCTTCCAGCCGAAACAGATGCGCCTCAAGCTCGGCCTTGCTATTCCAGGCTGTGCCATAGATCCGTTGCAGCATTGGCCGGTTCGAATCACCACGCCAGTAGGCACCAGCAACACTCATCAACTTGAAGCCATCGAGCGGGATTTCACCTGTGTTATGCAGATGCGGGCCTCGGCATAGATCCTCGAATGTGTCGTGCGTATATGTCGAAATCACCGCAGCGCCGCCAGATTGCTCGCCATACTCATCCTGGCCATGAGCCAATCCATCAATCAACTCAAGCTTATATGGTTGGCCAGCAAAAATGGCGCGGGCCTCATCGGCGCTTACCACCCTATAGTTGAATGCGTACTTGCCACGAACGATACGACGGATTCGATCCTCAATCTCTGTCAGATCCTCGGGCGTGAGCGAACGTGGAAGCTCGAAATCGTAATAGAACCCATCCTCAATTGGTGGGCCAATCGCGACTTTGCCATCTGGAAAGATTTCCAGCACTGCCTCGGCCATCACATGCGCCAGCGAGTGACGCAGCCGATAATAGGGATCTTTGTCTGGTGAAACGGGCATGGGAAGCCTCCTTCAATGATATAAAGCGTACTTTGTTATCTGTAAATGCTTGGCTATCAGCCGTCAGCTTTTTCGTGCAGGTGAAGCCCTTGCTATTTCTCCAATGGCCGTTGTTTGTACAAACACCTATCGTTGAGATCTGAAAGCTGATAGCTAAATGCTGAAGGCTAATGGTTATTCGACGGTAAACACCATCTCGCCCTGATCAATTCGCACATCGGTTACGCGGCGGCCCTGAGCGGCTAGTTCATCGTTGAGCTGCTGCTCCAATGGCGTAATTAGATCGCGTAGGTCGATCAGATTGGCAAGAGGCCCATCAACGCGTGGATCAATGGCAACGATCTTGCCAGCCTGAATTGCCACGCTCATGCGTGCCATGCTTGTTACGCCAAATGCGCCAAGATCAACCTGAATTTCACCAGGAACAAAGCGCAGGGTCGCCGATTCAATTGGCCGCAGCTTTTCCGTATTGGCCGCAATATAGGCATTGGCCTGCGCCTCGGTAATACGCACTGGCCCAGATGGCAGCGATGCAACCAGAGTTGGCAGTACGCCAGCAGCAATGCCTGTCGGCGAAATAGCTCCAGGCTGGCTTGGGCGCGTTTCCCCCGCTGGTATGGTTGGTGCGGCCCCATTTGCAAGCTGCTCACTAATCTGGCGGCCGATCTGCTGGCTGAGCTGCGGGCGCAACCAGTATTGGTAGGCGAGTAAGGCTCCAAGTACCAGCCAGATCAACACAACCACCCAGACCAAGCAACCATTGAAGCCACCCCGTTGAGGCGGCGGGTTGCGTCGTTTATAGGTCATACGATCATTCTCCAAAAAACAAAAAACGCCATTCGTCCACTCGGGACGAAGGCGCGCTTCGTGGTTCCACCCAACTTTGCCAATTCAGAACAGCCTTTAGCTTGTTCGCATGGCCTTATCTAGCCGATAACGGGGCCAGCCGTGCTCCCATACTCATCTGTTCCGGGAGCTGCTCAGAGGTGGTGTTCGCCTGGCTCATGGCCGAACGCGCTCGCAGTCGGTGGCGCATTCTCCCTGATGGCTGTTACCTGGCTACTCGTCCTCATCATCGCAACATGTGTTCAACTCTTGGCCTCATGATAGCACGCTGCTCAGAGTACTGTCAAGAGTCCAGCGAACGATGTCAGGGCTTATTAGACAGCACAGGGGCAGTTCACGAACTGCCCCATACGACAAATGCTATGCCCTAATAGCCAAGCCTCGATACATTCTAGAAAAACACCTTGGCGAGCTTCAGGATGCCCTGTTTCCAGGGTACACGATGCGAGACGCCACTGGTATGCTCGAATTTATGCATATTTTCCAAGTACCAGCGGTAGTTGCGAACCAGCGCGTTTTTGTTGGAATATTGCGGCTTCCAACCCAATACACGCTCGGCCTTCTCAATCGAGACAAATGAATCGGTTGTGATTGTGCCATATGCCCATTTATACACAGGCGAGAGATGTAGTGCTTCGAGGATCTGGAGCGCGAAAATTGCTGGCCCAGCTGGAATACCGACGATCTTCTTGCCAAAACCAGCAGCATCTAACACTGCCTGATAATCCTCGCGAATGGTCGTAAACTCTTTTGCCCCAACATTAAATGTGTCATTCACTTGTTCAACCTCAAGCGTTGAACACAGATAGATCGCCTGACAGAGATCTTCGACATCAAGCAATTGGTAGCGGTTCTTGCCATTCCCTGGGATTGGGAAGCCATGGCCATCCTTGGCCCAATCATAGAATAGTGCAAAAATCCCCAAACGCTCCGGGCCAACAAACGATTTTGGGCGAATGACGGGAATACACATGCCCTTGGCTCGGTACTCGAGGCAGATCTCCTCGGCCTTGACTTTCGCCTCACCATACGGGCCAACGCCATCGAGTTTATCGTTCTCTACGAGCGGATGGTGATCGGGAATTCCATACACTGCCGTTGATGAAATATGAATGCAGCGCTCAATATGGTGCTCATAGGCCGATTGGATGACATTGCGGGTGCCATCTAAATCAGTTGTGAAAATATCTTGAGGCTTATAGAGTGGCAGCGCAGCAGCGGTATGAACGACAATATCGGCCTGATACATCGCTCGGTCAACATCCATACGGTTACGAATATCGCCCTTGATAATCGTCACACGATCTCGTTCGGGATAATCGAACTCGGCGATATCGAGTACCGTAACCTGATGACCACGCTCAAGCAGGTAGCGAGTCAGATTGATGCCAAGGAAGCCAGCGCCTCCAGTGATCACAAAGCGTTTACTAGTCATAGTTGTATCAAGCCTTCAAATATGCCTTGTGAAAGGGTTTGTATCTCTCACAAGCAGTCAATATCGGGCTAACTATACCATATGCGTTGGGCATAAGAAATATGAGAAAGTTCATTTATTTATCTTTTTCGATATACGTAGCGTCATACATCAATATGTTGATGTTTCTAGCTCATTAATCCGTTCGCGCAGCTTGGCCACTGTCGATTGAACGGCGGCAAGCCCTTCTCGCTCGCGCTGAACAACTGCAGCAGGGGCTTTATCGGCAAACCCAGGATTCGCTAATCGCCCTGCACGGCGGCCTGCATCGGCTGCGGCAGCCTCAAGTTCTTTCATCAGGCGCGCTCGTTCGGCAGCCAGATCAATCAAGCCCGCCAAGGGCAGGTAGATCTCAACCGCCCCGACGACCAACGCAGCAGCATTGCGCGGTTTCTCTGCTAATCCTTCGACAACAGTCAACTGTGGATCGGCAATGCGCCCTAAGCGGGAAATTAGCGCCCGTTGCTGATCAAGCAAGCCTGCCTGCTCGCCGCCCACAAGTGTTGCCGCAATATAGCGGCCCGGCTCTACCCGGTATTCATTGCGAATATTGCGAATACCAACAATGATCTCACGCACGAGCTCGATATGGCGATCAGCTGCTTCATCGATAATTGCCGGATCATAGGTTGGGTAGGACGCGAGCATGATCGACGCTGGCTTCTCCAATGCAGCTTGATCAGCCTCGCCATCTGCTGCCTGCACTTGATTCTGGGAAGCTGTCAGATACTGCCAGGCCTCTTCCGTCACAAATGGCATAAACGGATGTAGCAGGCGCAGGCTCCCTTCCAGCACGGTATAGAGCACTTCACGGGTTAAGTGCTGGCGGCGCGAATCACCATCGAGCTGGATTTTGGCAACTTCAACATACCAATCCGCGAACTCGCTCCACAGAAAATCCTGGATCTGGCGGCCAGCCTCGCCAAAATTATAGGAGGCCATCAGCCGCTCGGCTTCACCAACTAACCGATGATAGCGCGACATGATCCAGCGATCTGCCAGCGTATATGGGTAATGCGCCAGACAACTCGATGTCACAATCCAGGATTCATCTGGCCCGCTGCTTCCCAGACGCTCCACCGGAGCGTCTCTACCCTGCTCACTATGGCCTTGATTCTGTGGCTCTGTGGTTCTGTGGTTCTCGGGTGGGTATGCTGACTCCTGACTCCTCGGTTCTTTCCTGTCCCCTGCTGCGCTCCCCTCTCCCACTGGGAGAGGGGCTGGGGGTGAGGGCGTAACAATCTTCGTTAACACAAAGCGAGTGATATTCCATAGTTTGTTGGCGAAATTACGCGCCGATTCAATCCGTTCTGGGTTGAGGTTCAGATCCTGGCCGGGTGTGCCGCTGGTGGCGAGTGTAAAGCGTAGTGCATCGGTGCCATACTGGCCCATGATCTCAAGCGGATTGACGACATTGCCATATGATTTCGACATCTTGCGGCCATCTTTGTCACGCACCAATCCATGCAGATAGATCGTATGAAATGGTTCTTTGCCAGTGAAATAGCAGCCCATCATCATCATACGGGCAACCCAGAAGAATAGAATATCGTAGCCAGTTTCCATCACATCAGTTGGGTAGAAATACTCCAGATCAGCCGTCTGATCTGGCCAACCAAGGGTAGAGAATGGCCACAGGCCGCTCGAAAACCATGTATCGAGCACATCGGGGTCCTGATAAATGCCCTCGCCCTGTGGCTCGGGATCATCCGGCCCTGGCACAATCATCTGGCCATCGGGTGTATACCACACCGGAATCCGGTGGCCCCACCACAACTGCCTGCTGATGCACCAATCCTGAATGTTTTCCAGCCAATGGAAATAGACCTTCTCGAAGCGTTCGGGAATAATCTTGGTACGGCCCTCTTTGACTGCCGCCAGCGCTAATTCGGCCATCGGCGCGACATTCACAAACCATTGTTCACTGAGCAGCGGTTCGATGATTTCGCCGCCGCGCTGGCTGATTCCAACCGACATGCTATGCGGGCGGGTTTCGATCAACAACCCTTCCTGCTCCAGATCGGCCAGGATGTTTTTGCGGGCTGCAAAGCGTTCCTGCCCTGCATAGGGGCCAGCTTCCTCATTCAGCGTCGCATCGCGGTTCATGATGTTGATCATCGGCAGATTCTGG
>JBBQSD010000105.1:0-22529 GCA_038214135.1 Chloroflexales bacterium
CCCCAGACAACCCCATAACACGGGGTGATACCACAGATCACATGCCAGGCTTTGTTGACTGTTGGTTCTTCCGATGGATTCAAGTACATATCGATCCAGAATGGGCCACTTGGAGCCGTGCCCTGGTTGGTGATCGTGACGGCAATCTCAACTGGTTCACCCGCCGCAAAGCTGGTTTTGTTGGGTGACAGAGCAATGCTACTGACCACCAGATCAGGCAACAGATTGTTGCTGACACTCGGCAAGAACACGCTATAGCCAGTTGGTTCGGGCGGCGGCGGGGGAGGAGCAATGTCATTATCGGTAATCGTGATCGTCGCAACCGTGATCGTTCCCAATGTCGCGTTCTGCGCATTCGAAAGGGTAACAGAGAATGTCTCGTTGGGCTCAACTGTGGTATCGTTGGTAATTGGGATCGTAATCGTTTTTGCAGTCCTATCGCCGCTGATCCAGTTTAGGGTGCCATTGGTGGCGGTGAAATCCTGCCCAGCAGTAGCAGTGCCATCGCTGGTTGCGAAGTTCACTGCGACACCTCCATCAATGCCACTTGTGCGTGTCACCGAGAGGGTTGCGGTTGGCAATCCTTCATCGACCGTGATGCTATTAACCGTCAGGCTCAGCGTCGTCCCATAGTCGGTTTCGACTGCGCCCATATCGATCTTGCTGCCGCGTATACGCGTAAAGCCACGCTGATCGGTACTTGGCGCACCAACGATAGCCGGGTCTCCACTATTGACTGCTGGGCTTGTCTCTGCTGGCAGATGCGTCGCGGTTGGCCCACCATTATTCTGGAGCGGGCCGAGCTGCGGATCCTCATTGATAATATTGTTATTGCCATCGGTGAATGCTCGGTTGATGATGCCCCCGGTATCCTCGATCAGCGAAAACGTAACGATCGACTGGGTGAAATTAAAATCAGCATTGCTACCAGCGATGTTATCAGCAATAATCGAATGTTCAACAACGATGTCGCTGCTGTCCTCCTCGATACCACCACCAGCACCACTCGCACTGTTGTTGACAATCGTGGTATGGCTGATTTTTACTTCACCTGTGGTGGCTTCGAAATACAGGCCGCCACCATCACCGCTAGATTGGTTACCAGAGATCGTCGAGTTCTCGATCAATGTTGGAACTCCAACATCATAGAAATAGATGCCACCGCCTGAGGCTGCGCTATTATTCGAGATCGTACTTTCACGAATAATGAATGCATTACCGACGCCAGAAGAGAGATCACCGATATTGATTCCACCACCATTATCCGCCGTATTGCCAGAGATCGTTGAACGCTCAATCACTACCGTGTAATCTGGCTCGTACAAGAAAATGCCACCACCATCACCCGGAGCGGTATTATTCGAGATGATGCTGTCGCGAATAGTAAACACGCCACCACCATCGGTATCATAGAGCTCCAGTCCACCACCATTCCCCGCCGCAGTATTACCAGAAATCGTCGAGCGTTCGATGGTGACATCCTGATCTGGATCATAGAAATAGATCCCACCGCCATTACCACCAGCAATATTGCCACTAATATCGGTGTCCTGGATCAGCAATGGCCCACCAGTGTCATCGATATAGATGCCACCTCCTTCGCTGGAGGAAGTATTCCCGGAAATGATTGAATCGGTGATGGTCAGATCCATCGCAAAGCCATCGGCCCACAGGCCACCGCCATCATCAGTAGAGGTATTGCCCGAAATCGTGACACCATCAAGGATCAGATCTTCATTCTTGTTCAGAATACCGCCACCATCAACAGCATTGCCGCCAGTGATCGTCATCCCAGAGATGCTGACCGCGATATTGGCAGTGGAGTTATACAGGTAGAACACCCGCGAGGCATTGTTGCCACTCACCGAGATCACCGCTGCCCCAGGCCCTTGAACATCAACCGAGTCAGAGATCAAAAGCTGCCCGGTCGTCAACGTGATCGTGCCGGTCAGCCCACTCTGGAAGGTGATCACATCCGGCCCGGCAGCGCCATTCGCATCCAAAATCGCCTGGCGCAGGCTGCCAGCACCACTATCATTGAGATTCGTCACCTGGAATGTGGCTGCTTGCGCCACCTGAGCAGGCACGAGGTTCGATCCAAGCAATGCAGCTGCGACCGATCCGCTTGCCAGTGTTCGGCGCATCCCAGAGGGCAGACGCCGGACAAGCGCGTGGCTCGTCAGTGGGCGCTGTAGATCACGTTGATGAAGTGCATGCATGAGCTGGCGTACGACGGGATCAGCCAATGGCAGCAGGGAGTGTGCCACCGCCAGATCGGCAGGGTTGGCATGTTGGCGGGTGGCCAGCAGCTGTGCCAAAGTCGGTGTGCGTCGCCAGCGTAGACCACCAAACTGCCCGAGCATGTGCATCACGCCATGTGGATCGGATCGCAGCGACTCATAGCTCAGCAGACACCAACGATCATCAGGGAGTTCAGCCAGGTCATCGAGTGCCATTGCCGTGATCGTCGCCCATTGTGCGAGGGCAATCTCCGCGATACTACGACCACGCAATGCTGCCCAAGCGGGGATGAGTGGCAGTGACCATGGGCCATCCCAATCTGGCAGTGCCTGATGCGTCACATATTGCCCAGAATGCCAGGCTGCAATGATCCGTGCCACCTGCTCAGCCGGGTCGCGGGCCAGAAACACAAAGCGTGCAGTCGGGAAGGCAGCTGCCAAGAAGGGCACCCGCAGCGCATTTATCCCTGTATGCTCAACCATCCAGCCTCGGGAGGTATCTCCAAGAACCTGGTGTAGTTGGCTCATTCGTTCGGGGGTTGCATCAAGCGCAGTCTGCCGATCTGAAGCTGGCAGATTGGTTGCCAACAACGCTTCGGCATGCTGGCGAACCTCGGCTGCAAGTGGTCGCACATGTTCGGCTTGGGTCAGAAACTGTGCCAGCCTGGTAGTGCCAGCACGTGGCGCAGCGATCACAAACAACAACCCACCACGAGCAGAACGAGTGCGGCCCAGGCGTTGGAGAAGACGCGCGATGTTCATGCAGACTCCTTTTGTACAACATTGGACTGTCGAAGGTTGACTGGAACGGCGCTGAGAGCTTCATCCGGAAGAATAAAGGTACCAGCAATCAAGGGAGGGTTATCCGTCACGATATCTGGGAACCGTAGGCCTGGCATCACCTGAACCGCAAAAATCTCCTGTAGTGCATCTTCAAACTTCACAAACCCGACCGTCTGGCCAGTGGTGATATCAATCACCCAGATACCACACGCCCGTTGCTCAACTGGCAGATTGGCAATCTCAATGCCACTGAATACCGCACTCTCACGAACCTGCGAAAGCCCCACAAATGCATAGCGACCAAAAAAATCGATGCCGCGCGTAAATCCAGGCAATCGCGCAATTTCGCGGTACCTGCCATCCGTGGGGTCAATCACGCCGACACCACCCTCACCAGAGTTGAGCACCCACAGCTGCCCGCCATACCAGCGCGGCGAGTGTGGCATGGAGAGGCCGCGGGCCACCACGGTGTTATGGGCGATATCGATCAGCACCCCTCCATCACGTTTATGCTCACGCCAGCCGTGTTGTGTATCCGTTTCACCAAGTGCGGTCACAAACCGTGGGCGGCCATCAACCATGGCTAATCCATTCAGATGGCAGCGATCCTCTGGTGCCAATGCGCTGATGAATGCTGGCCGCCAGCGCGGTACAAAGCTATAATCGGGATCGGATGTACACAGGCATGAGAAGCGCGTATTAACAAACCAGAGTTCGTCGCCTGCCCATGCCATTTCGTGGATCTGAATATCGCCAGTGGTATGAATACGGCGTGGCATAAAACAGGCATCGTGTTTATCGGCTGGCTCGAGGCGGGCAGCATTGGCAGGAACATTAGAGAACTCGCGAATCTCGACATTTGTACCGATTGCCAGCCGATTACCCCGCAATGCCATGCCCATTGGCTTGTTGAAGCCCTGGAAATGTGTGTTGAGCACATCGCCATCGGCGCGCAGTAGCACCAAGCGCCCAGCCTGATAGGTGCTGGCAAATACCGAAATCCCAAGCTCCTGAAGTAATTTGGGTATGCTTATGGTGTGAATGCTGCGGAGTGGCGCAAGCTCATTCGGCGCAACATCAGCTGCTTCGGTTGGCGTAGTAATCGGTGCAGAAGGTGGTAATGAACGATAATCGACTCCATTCTGCGGTTGTTGCTCAACACATTCTCGCTCAATCAATTGTTGTGCGCGCTGCGCCGTAGCCGTGAGCGTTGGGAGCAGTAGCGCAATTGCCTCGCGATGTTTCTGCCATTTCCCTGGTTGTGGTGCTGTCAGGGTATGCCGAGAAAGCGGTAGTTGCTGTTCCAGTTGTTGATCCCACACCAGGCCTGCAAACTGACACAACCGCTCAGCCACGGCCTGTGGATCAGCCAGCAATTGTGCGTAGCGTACTGCCGACCAGCAATCATCAGGGAGTTGGGTCAGATCATCCATGATCTGCCGATTTGTTGCTTCCCATTGCAGTGCTGCAACCTGAGCCACTGGTTTACCGATCAGATCGCGCCACCCTGGTGGTAGCAAGAGTGACCATGGCGGGCCATCCCAACCTGGCAGCTTAGGATAGGTGACGAACTTGCCTGATGCCCATGCCTCAATAATGCTCGCGAGGCTTTCTTCTGGCTCACGGTAGAGATAGATGAAGCGGGCACCAGGGAACGCCGCCGCCAGGAATGGGATTCGCAACGCATTCTTGGGGGTCTTTTCAAGCAGACGCACCGCCTGATTATCGGATGGATGCACACCATCGCGATCACGAAGTTGCTGCCAAAACGCCTGCTGGAGGGTTGTAACAACCTCAGGAGTCGCCTCCATCGCCGTCAGGGAATTCGAATGAAACCCATGTGCAGCTGGTGTCAGTGCTGGAATACGTTCAAACAACCCATGGCTCTCGCCACCAACCGTATAGAGATTAGCTGCGCGTGCGAGTGTCTCGAACAACAGACTGCTGCCTGATCGCGGTGCTGCAACAATAAAGACAGGTCGGTCGAAGCGCGTATGCCCATGTGCGGGTTGCTCACGTTGCACCGCAGACATCGCAGGTACAATTGGCGTAGATCTAACCAGCGGAGATGTAACCACCGGAGGTACACCATTTTGCCTCGCTACGCTGGGCTTTGGGGAATCTGGCGCTACTGCTGCACGCCCAAGCCAGTGGTTCAGTGCAACAATCGGATCAACCTGATTGGTCAGCCGTAGTTTACCCTTGAGCGGTGCGAGGTCGCGCTCCAAGCGTTCCAACTGGGCACGAAAATCCGCCTTACCCTCAGTTCGCTCGCCATAGCGTGCCCACAGGGCGCGCCACTCCTGAATGAAGCACTGCAATTGCTCGCGTAGTTGGGTTGCCACGGGATCGTGTGGCAGTATGAGATCGGTGCAGATTTGATCAACCACCCACTGTACTTCCCAGGGCGACATCACCTGTGGGAAGTTCATGGTTTCGCAGGCCAGGCTTACAGGCGCGCCCGGAATATATGCTACAGATTGGCGCGGAGCATCAGAGCTAATCGAGAGGTGTGGGCGATCACTCGCATCCACAAGCCGCCAGAAATCCGCTGAACCAACCGTATCGGCCACCAAATGAATCCGCGGGCGATCATCGGGGTTCAGCACATTATGCGTGCGCCAGGTATCGAAAATCCAACATTCGCCTGCATCCATGAAGACTTCGTGTTCGCCACACAGAAAGCGTACACCAGGGTAGGTGAGTACTGGTATATGCACACGTACACGCTGTGACCAGTAATAATTCGTATCAACATGGGCAGTTGCTTCGCCATGGCCAGCGATCCGCATGAGGCGTGTCCGACCAATTGGTGCGCCTAGCGTCGCGAGTACCTGCTGGATGTAGGGGCATTGTGCAAGATGCGGGGTTGGCAGCATAGCGCCACGAGTGTCTTCATTCGCCGGATCACCATTCGCAGCCAGGAGTGGCAGGGCCGTGTTACCCTGGTGGCCCTGTGGATGAAGACGCCAATCGGACTCACTGAATTGGAGAACCTCGTCAATTAAGCGCTGTGAATCGAATTGAAGCGGGAGACGAAAAAATTCGCTGGTGAGCTTCATCGGGAGTTCCCTCTCGAATACACAGTCGAACAACACAAACGGCTGTAGCGTACTCGTGTGGAGTACAGCTCAGCCGCAAGGAGCTTTTATTTGATTATGTTCTTTACTTCTGCGGAATCTATCACAAATAGCAGCGATGGAACAGCCGATTAGTTAACAAAACCGAAACAGAATGGTAGCAGAATAGTTCATTCTGTAGTACGCTTGCTGCTAGTGATCTGTATAGAGGTGGTATCCTTCATACGTTAGGCACAGTGTTGCGTACAAAACCTCGCTCAGTGAGGTATACTACGATGCGCCGTGCGTTTTCTTCAGGCGACATACTGATTGTATCGAGTACCAGATCGGCGGCTAAGGGCGGCTCATATGGGTCATCAATGCCGGTAAACCCAGTAATTTCACCGCGCCGCGCCTGCGCATACATTCCTTTCACATCGCGCCGCTCGCATTCCTCGATTGGAGTATCGACAAACACTTCAATAAAGTGCTGATCATCAATCATTGCGCGCACCTCTGCACGCGTTGCGCGATACGGGCTGACGGCGGCACAGATCGCGATCCCGCCATGCCGTACGATCTCAGTGGCTACAAAGCCAATCCGTCGGATATTCGTGTCACGATCCTGTTTGCTAAACCCCAACCCCTTTGAGAGATGTGTCCGAACGACATCTCCATCAAGAAGCGTGAATCGGCGACCAACCTCCATCAGCAGCACCGCAAGAATCTCGGCAGTCGTCGATTTGCCCGCACCACTGAGGCCCGTGAACCAGACACAGACGCCTTGTTGGTGGCGTGGCGGATAGCTTGCGGTCAATACCGCCGATACCTCAGGCCGCGTAAACCATTCCGGTAGCATCCTACCCTGCTCCAGATATTCTGTGCGCACCTGTGTTCCCGATAGTGTCATTGTTTTGCTACCAGTGGGCACATGCTTCGCCTCTTCGTAGCGCTGCTCATTCGCCAGGTAGACCATCTCATCAAAGATGACAGGGATTACCCCGATCTCCTCGGCGTGCTGCCGAACCAGTTCTTGAGCTGCAGATGGTGAATAGAATGGCTTGCCCTGAGAATCGACTCCCGGTCCAGCATGATCACGCCCAACAATAAAGTGGCTCACGCCATAGTTCCGCCGAATAATGGCATGCCAGAGCGCTTCACGTGGCCCAGCCATTCGCATAGCCAATGGTAAAAGTGCAAGCAGCGTTCGCTGCGAATCATACTGTTGTTCAAGCAATGCACGGTAGCTACGCACGCGTGTATAGTGATCAGTATCACCCGGTTTCGTCAGGCCAACCACTGGATGCAACAACAGTGTCCCATCAACCTGCTGCGCCGCACGCTTGGTCAGCTCTTCGTGAGCGCGATGCAATGGGTTGCGCGTCTGGAACGCCACAACACGCTGGTTGCCCATGGCGGTAAGCGCTGTACGTGTTGTAGTAGGAGACATGTACAGCGTGCTAAAATCATAGTGACGTGGTATCTGCAGCACCCGCAGCTTTCCCGAAATATTGATTGCTCCCCAGCGTGGCAGTTCGGCGACCAGTGGATGGCGTGTGTCGGTGGTGCCCACTACCGCCTGTGCGAATGCTGCCCGATCCCATTCGTAGGCCTCTTCAATGGTCATCACTGCCAGCAATTCATTCTGAGCATTGCGCAGAGCCACGTCAGCATCCAAATGTACATCGGATGCAGCAACCGATAATGTCACTGGTATCGGAAAGAGCGCCCCATTGGCCAGGCGCATCTCACCCAACACGCACTCATAATCCGCAGAACCCATAAAACTGCGAAGCGGCGAGAACGCTCCACACGCGAGCAATTCCAGATCATACACCGACCGTGTATTCAGTTGGATCGATGGCAACGCAGTGGCATATGCATGCAGTTCTACCCGTTCCTGCTCCGATACCAACAGATTGAATAACTGACCACCATATGGGGTTATGAGGCTTGCCATACTATCGCTTTCCTATAAACCAAGGGTAAGCCGATTTCCTTCTAGAAGGGAACCCACAACGCCGGTTGCCATTCTAGCACACCAATCCGTTGTCCTATAGCATTATTTCCATATCCCTCAAGCGCTTGTGCATCGAAAACCTCTGCTATAGTATGCTCATTACACGCTTCCCTGACGTTCGCCCAATAGCGCAACCCTAAGCACTTGTAAATGAATTACGGGTTCTGATAGCGGGCAACGAATAAAGATTGACGAAATCATCGGGAAGAATGCTGGATGGCTCTCCATCCGCAGGCTGAAGCCTGCGGCAACGGGACGATGATGGCAAAAGGGCAATACCCTAGCCGCAGCTTCAGCCTGCGGGGTGTAGTGTGGATAACACTACCCGATCAGGGAGCACCCAATGACACCACAGAATTATGAGAGCAAATGGTGGGGTTCTATCTATGATCAGATGATGGAAGAGATGCCTGATCTGATGGATGATCTTGGCAGGATATGCAATCATTCAGCTACGATCAGCAATTTGCAGCAATTATGATTCCGACAAATACGTTTCTGATGCTGGCAACCCAGGAAGCCCAGATCCGCGCACTCCAGAATATCTATGCCCATCTTGCTCCCAATGGGAAATTCCTACTCGATATTCGGCTTGCCAGCATGCGTGGCCTGGTTGATGGTTCTGTCGCGAGGCAAGGTAACTGGTATACATGGAGACACCCCGAGACGGGCCTGCCGATCCGCCAGCGCGTCAATGGCGCTGTTGATTTTAATCAGCAACGCACGATCGATACATGTTTTATTGAATACGAAGCAGAACGGGAAGAATTCCCGATGATTGGACGCTGGATCTTTAGGGAGGAATTTCAACTGCTGCTACGACTGGCAGGTTTCACCCGTTGGGAATATTTTGGCACTCCCGATGGTGGCCCGCTCGAACTTGGGATAGAAGAAACGCCCAGTTACTGGATTGCACATAAGCTGTAAATGATATGATCTTGTAGTGGCGGGTGCGTTGGCATACACTATGGCAATTGTGCGAGCCTACGATCTGCTGATACAAAGAACAAGTAAATATTGAACCATATGCTACTTGTCCGTTTGTTTCTTTGTTGCTGAACAAGCGAACACGAGTCTACGATGGATTTGCTCTCTATTAGAGAAGGGGAATTAATAACCGTATTTCGTTCACACCAACACACCCTCGCCGTCTCTCTCGTCGCTATATCAATACATCCCAACATGTATTGATATGGATAACATCTCTTTCTAGGGGGTATACAATGCATACCAACCGCCGTCTATTGATCATGTTATGCTGTTCAATCATGCTGATTATCGGGTCCACTTCCACATCCAGCACCAGTGCATTCCCACTCAAGCCACAATCAGTCGCAGCCAGCGACGAGCCTGTTGAGCCGCCCGGCGACGAAATCTCTCCAGAGCAAGAACAAGCAATGTGGCAGGACATCCAACACAATCTCGCAATACTGCACAGCACAGGCGCATTGGTGACACAGAATGCAGCGCAAACTGTACCATTGAGCTGGCCGTTGCGTATGGTTCCTGGCCTGCCGGATTATGCCGGCTTTCGGGTTTCTGCGTTTAGCGATCACAACCCCAACAGTGGGCAGGTACTGGATTATAATGGCGGCTCACGCACCTATGATGGGCATCGTGGCACCGATATTGCGCTCTATCCATTTAGCTGGAATAAACTGGATGCCGGTGATGTCCAGGTGATTGCCGCAGCGGCAGGCACGATCATCTCAAAAGCCAATGTCGATCCCACCGACCACAACTGTATCACGAGCAGTGCCGATCCATGGAATTATGTAGCCTTGGTGCATGCCGATGGCCGAATGACGATCTACGGCCATATGCGCTACAATTCACTTACGAGCAAGGCCGTTGGCGCAACAGTGGCACAGGGCGAGTATCTTGGCCTGGTCGGCAGTTCTGGTAATTCCAGCGGGCCGCATTTGCATTTTGAAGTGCGCTATGGCGGCTTCTCAAATGCAGAATGGACGGATCCATATGCTGGGCAGGCCAGCCAGCCAAGTTCGTTATGGGCTAGCCAACGACCCTACCTTGATTCGGCTGTGGACCGACTGGGCACCCATTCGGCACCGCCCAGCACGCCTGATCCATGCAAACCCACCGTTACGAACCTTGAGGATAGTTTCACAACGCCGCGCAATATCTATTTTTACACCTATTATCGCGATTACCAGGCGGCACTCCCCACCCAACTGACACTCTACCGCCCGGATGGCAGTGTCTTCCAAACATCGCAGTATGCGCCTGGGAACAATTCATTCAATTCTGCATGGAGTAATGGCTGGGCGGTGAGTTTTTCGAACAACGAGCCAGCTGGAACCTGGCGTTACGAAGCCATCTACAACGGCCAGACCTACCAGACATTCTTTAACGTAAATGCGCCACCAGCCATCACACTGAGCAGCCCGAATGGCGCTGAACAGTGGGGCGACCTGCTTGGGCATTCGGTGACATGGGCCGACAATTTCGGTGGTGATGTGAACATTGCGCTGTATCGCAATGGCGTGTATACCGCCACAATTGCCAGCAACACCGCAGGCGATGGCGAATATTTGTGGATTCCGGGAGCGGCTACACCTCTTGGAAGTGGCTATAGCATCCGCGTAAGCAACGTACTCAACCCTGCTGTGTTTGATGAAAGCAATGCGAGCTTTAGCATCATTCCAGCGGTTCTAAACAATCATGTGTATTTACCAATGGTTCAGCGATAAGGTAGAAGTGGTGCACCTATTTCCCATCGCGAGTATGAGCGAGAGTACGACCTGAGTGCCTTCTGAACCAGCCGGTATTGTGGTCTAATCACAATCTACGCACAGTCTATATCGCTGTGTGTAGCTATGCCGAACAAAGGAGGCAATCAGTGTTTACCCGAAGGCTCATAGATAGAACAGATAAACGCCGCCAGATGATGATGCTAATACTTGTATGTGTTAGCCTGCTGGCGCTCATTCCGCAACCTGCTGCAGCCCAGACGCGCCATACGTTCTGTGATCGCTTCGAGATCTATTGGGCAGAACATGGCGGTTTAGCCCGCTTTGGCTACCGATCATCGAATGCCGCAGTGTTACCTCAGTTGCTGAATGTTGGGCAGAGCTTTACGCCAACCGCCGATACTGCCCAGGTGTTGATTGGCTTCTTTACTGCCCTGTATCAGGGCACTATGGCGAGGCCGCCGCTTCCTATGGTGGTAGCTATGATCAACTGCGGGCATGGAATCCCGATCGGAATGGCGACGATACCTTCGCACTCTGGCAGCGCGGGTGTACTGCCAATGGCCTGGCGTGCCTGCCTACCCGCAGAATCGTGGATACACAACTGATCGCCGCGGATGCGGTGCTCGTGACGGTTGAGTTCGGCAGTGCGGATGGCCGTATCTTCCAGCATCATGGGCGGACAACATTTGGCTTTACCGTTAAACTGATCGATAGCTTCTGGCGGGTGATAGATTTGCCGGTTTATTTAGCATAGAGGTTAGGGGTTAGAAGTATTTCTGGGTAGAGACGCCCCATTGGGGCGTCTACGGCTAGATCAATATGCAACGCAAACCGCATTACAATGCACGCCTATATTGCCTTTTGCCCTTGGCTATATTCATGTTATCCGATCATCACCTGCAACCCATCATAGGCGACCTCATACCCATGCGATGCGGCATAATCAACTAATTGATCATGGGCTGGATGGCTATGGTGGCCGAGGTGGTGGGCAAAGATCCGCGCTCGATCTGCCAGCAGGTTTTGTTCTCGCATCCGCGCGATCTGCTCCTGGAACTGTTCTGCATTCAGATGCGCCAGTGAACGCTGCTTAAAGCCAAACGTATGGTCAAGCGCAACCATATGAATGGGGCCATCATGGGCCGCTAGCATCTGCCAGGCTTCTTCAGATAGGGGGCCGGTGTCGGTTGCATAGAATAGGCACTGTTGATCACGCTCAATCAAGAACAGCATGGCCTCGGGGGCATGCGATGCTGCAATACTCGTAACACGATATGGGCCGACCTCAAAATGCTGGCCTGGGCGAATCTGGTGGATTCGCAGATTGAGACGCTCATCGAGCGCAGTATCAAGCGATACTGCCGATGATACCCGCCGTTGGAGCGTTTCTGCGATCTTTGCGAGCGAAACCGATGATGCATAATACGCAAGTTGAGGCGCCGTGTTAACACCCGAATAGGTGCTGCGCGAAAGCAAATGGCTTGGATCGAGATGGTCCGCGTGATCATGGGTTTGGAGGCAATAGGCCATCCGATCAAGCGGAACCTGGTGGATCTGTGCTGCTGCCATCAGATCCGGCCCGAGATCGATCAGCAACTGATTGTCGATCAATGCCGAACTGCGCTTGCGTAGGCTGCGCCCACCCGCAGCCCGCGCAGCCAGACAGTTATCGCAGCCACAGAATGCGTCTGGGAAGCCCTCCGATGCAGCAGTACCAAGAAACGTAAGTTGCATTGCATGCCTCACATATAGCTTCAATGATCATGTGTTCTCTGCAAGATACTCGCATGGGTTTAAGTTGTGATTGTCCTCAGGTTAACTCCATAGAATCCTGTGTATACTACATGCATATCGGGCACACGATCCAAAGGGTGCGACGGATGTTTGTGCAATTGACGATCATTGGCATCACGATGCGGAGGGGCGAACCTGGTGTTCGCCCACATTGGGCATTACAACGCCATCGTCATGGGCATTGGTACAGAACATTCCGTCACACCCAGATCCAAAGGAGCCAGCGCATGCTTGGGGAAGAATCTATAGCGGTGGTCAAAACGATTGAGCCGACTGATGAGGTGCAGACGGCATCGCACTGCACATCTTTGCGTTCTGCGCTCAAACGCTTTGCGCTTCGCTATAGTTGGTGGCGAACCGCATGTGAGGGAGCCTGGAGTATTTTTGCTGGCCTGATTGGCAGCCTGTGCTGTATTGGCCCAAGTGCCGCTATTCTGCTTGGCCTCGGCTCCTCATCGGTATTGTTTAATATGCACATCGATCAGCGGCTGGCGCTTGGCGGCGGTGTGCTGATGTTGCTTGGTGGTTGTGCGCTCGCAATATGGCGAACACGCACCTGTAATCTACCCCAAAAGCCCTGGCGGCGGGTGCTGCTGATGCTCACAAGTGGTGTGCTGGCCTATGCACTTTTGGGCGTACTTGTGCCCTGGGTCGCTGTTCAGCAGGAAGACGCAATTACCAGAACAGTCGCTGCTAAACAAAGCCAACCCGTGTCGAATACCGCAGCAACACATTTGCGCCAAGCGACACTGCTTGTCGAAAAGATGGATTGCCCGCCCTGCGTGACCCACCTGAGTAGCCTGTTGGCTCGCAAGCCATTTGTGCAACGATTCGAGGCACATGGCGGCAACGAACAGGTCGTGATCGTCTATGACAGCACGCAGATCGACACAGCCTCACTGATTGCACTGATCCCGCCGATCTATCGGGCAGTGCTGAGCAATGATTTGGTTCTTGGTTCTGAGCATTCTGACTCCTGACTCCTGAATACTCGGTTCTTGGTTCTTGTTCTCTTGGTTCAGGATTCTGACGCCTGACTCCTGACTCCTGAATACTCGGTTCTGTTCTCGTACAAGCGCCGGAATGCTGTCGGCTGTGCGCCAGAAAGCACATAATCGCGGATCTGCGCCGCACATGCCTGTGGAGTAGCTAGCGAGCTGTCGATCTCGAAATCATAGATACCATGGGCGTGGACAAGATCGTACTGCTTGCGCGCCTGGCCCAATGTTCGGTCAGCACGCTCGCGCTCACGCTGCTCGATCACGTCAAGTGGGCAGCGAATACCAATAAGGTAGGCAGGCAATTCATGAAACAGCATCGCACATTCCTGCACCCAGATTGGTTCGACAAGCACATGGTCGGCGAGGATGTGGTTGCCAGCACGCGCAAGGGCGGCAATTGCGTGATGCATCCCCGAAAAGAGTGTGTGTCCAAGCGGGCCGGCGGAGGCCGCATGCCCCAGCACGGTATCCCATAGCTCACGCTCATTCAGATAGTGGGCAGGAAGCATCCAGATAAACTTGTCGATTCCGGCATCAAGAAACGGCCAGGCAAGCATGGGCTGTAGATGGTTCAGAATCGAGCTTTTGCCCGAGCTCGTTGTTCCATTCAAAAAAATAATCGTTCCTGGCGTTGTCATGCTCTACCCTCTGTTGATACAAGACAATTGATCGGTTTATTATAGGTGAGCATTCAGTATTTGATGCCGCTGTGCGCGGCGGGCATCCTTTTGCAGGGGGCATCTTTTGCCTCTGTAGTTGCCTTTTTCGTAGGAACCGCTCCAGCTAGATCTTTTGTGGGGCTATGCACCCCGCTCCCGCAGGACGGACGGAACCGCCCCACCACCCCACGGTCGGGGCCTGGCCCCGAACCCCAAATGTGCGTCTGTAGCTCACAAACGCCTGTTGGTCATGCCGCGGCTACATGCGATACGTGTTGGTAGCTTGTTGGGGCACAGCGCGCTGTGCCCGTACATGTTCGTTTGTTCTTGGTTCTGAGCATTCTGACTCCTGACTCCTGACTCCTGAATACTCGGTTCTTGGTTCTCGGCTATAATTCGTGCCACTGAGATACGCCCGTATATGTGTTGATCCGCATCTACTCATCACAATGAAGAGGATGAACAACAATGACTGTTACGCAACCACTTGGTCTGTTTGAACAGCAGGCAGATGTGGGTACTGTTCGTCACGCTGGTTCGTGTCGCTATGATACTGAGCAGCAAGCCTATACGATTGCAGGCGCTGGAACCAACATGTGGCTGGATCACGATCAGCTTCATTTTGTTTGGAAGCAACTAACTGGCAATTTTATTGTGCAGGCTCGTGCGAGTTTCGTTGGTGCTGGCACCGATGCCCATCGCAAATTGGGCTGGAGTATTCGTTCGAGCCTGGATACCAATGCCGCCCATGTGAGCGCAGTCGTCCATGGCGATGGCCTGACATCGCTGCAATTTCGGCGTACGAGCGCAGCAATGACAGAGGAAGTGCGAGCGGAACTCACAACCAGTGATGTTATTCAGTTGGAACGGAATGGCACGAGCTTTATGATGTCAGTGGCGCGCTTTGGTGAGCCGTTTGTCGCCGTTCAGGTTGCCGATATCGATCTTGGCGATGCTGTCGCAGTTGGCTTATTTGTCTGCTCACACAATGCCGATGTGCTTGAACAGGCCGTGTTCCAGAATGTGCGGATCGTAATACCAGCCAAACCAGATTTCTCGCCATATCGTGATCCCCATAATCTGGGCAGCAATCTCGAAATTGTCGAGATCGCCAGCGGCCATCGGCGGATCATCTATCAGTCATCGATACCCTTTGAGGCACCGAACTGGACCAACGATGGCAGTGCGCTGATCTACAACAGCGGCGGGCGCTTATATCGCTATGATCTTGCCACAAATACGCCAACGTTGATCGATACTGGTTTTGCATCCAGGAACAATAATGATCATGTGATCTCGTTCGATGGAACGATGCTGGCGATCAGCCATCATAGTGCCGAGGACAACAATCAATCGATCATCTATACCGTTCCAATTATTGGCGGAACTCCGCGGCGTGTCACTGCTCACGGGCCTTCCTATCTGCATGGCTGGTCGCCCGATGGCCGATTTCTGGTGTATGCCGGCCAGCGCAATGGCGAGTTCGACATCTATCGGATCGCGTCTGATGGCGGCGAAGAAACACAGCTCACCACTGCAATTGGGTTGGATGATGGGCCTGAATATACGCCAGATGGCTTGTATATCTACTTCAACTCGGTTCGCAGCGGCAGCATGCAAATCTGGCGGATGCATGCCGATGGCAGCAACCAGGAACAAGTGACCGATGATGGCTACAATAACTGGTTTGCCCACATCGCGCCCGATGGGCAATCGTTTGTGTTTCTGACCTTTATGCCAGAGGTTGATCCAAGTGCGCATCCACCATATAAGCATGTCTACCTCCGCCACATGCCAATAGGCGGCGGTACGCCAACGGTGCTAGCGTATGTGTATGGCGGCCAGGGAACGATCAATGTGCCATCGTGGTCGCCGGATAGTAAATATGTGGCGTTTGTGAGTTATTCTGGGTAGGTGGTTGTATTGATGCTACGCGCCCCGCACCTGCGATTGAGGATTCGCTAGCGGGGCTACGCGCCCCGCACCCGCGGCCGGGGTGGGCCGCCACCCCAACACTCCCGGCCAGGGATCTTGTCCCTGGACCCTGAATGTATCTCGGTGGCATCACAACGCCGGTTGGTCATGCCACGGCTGCGGGATGGATGACGATGCGGGCGAATAACCACACGCCATTGGAACGACGACATCGCCACAACGAACGTAGGGGCGAACCTCGTGTTCGCCCGCCATGACGGCGCATTGGATGGCAACGACATCGCCCACAATGAATGGCCGGAGGTGAGGGTGGCCAAGCAAAGGCAACCATGTAATTCTATTGGGGAATGATGAAGACACTGATTCTTTCCGATATTCATAGCAATATCGTGGCCCTTGAGGCGATCTGGGCGCGTGAGCACGATGCCGATCTGATCTAGTGTGCTGGCGATCTGGTGGACTACGGGACTCATCCGCGTGAGGTGCTCGACTGGGTTCAGGCGCACCAGGTTGTGTGTGTACAAGGGAACCATGATCGGCATGTTGCCGAGACATGTGTGGAAGCGGCGCTCTGGCATGTCCCCGATAGCGCGCTTCAGTGGCGCCATCACAACGCGCGTCGGCTCACGACAGCCGATGCGGACTTTCTGGCCACACTCCCACGAGCGGTGACATTCGAACTCGACGGAATTCAGTATGGGATGACCCATCTCTACCAGAACTATGAATTCATTCTGAGCCGCCATGCCTACCACACATTCTGTGCGAAACGCTTCCCGAATCAAACGATTGATCGGCTGATCGTTGGCCATACTGATCGCCAGGCAGTGATGATATTAGGCGATCAGAAACTATGGCTGAACCCAGGGAGTGTTTCGTATCGTCGGCTCGATGACCCAGACCAGCAGGCACACTATATGGTGATTATGGATGGCCAGATCGAATTCCGCAGCGTGAGCTATGATCACCTCAGTGTCTATGCCGAAGTTATTCAGCAGCATCTGACGCCCGAAGAGTTGCGGGTGACGCGTTGGTTCTTTGGGCCGCGCGACACAGAGTAGCGGCGATGGGCATAGAAAGGGCTGGCTATGAAGTATTCGTACACCGATCTGGTTGAGCGCCTGTACAACCTGGAACGTCTGGCCGAGCCGCCGCTGCTTGGTGAGCAGGCAGGATGCTGTTCGAGCTATGATCGGCGCTCGCGCTACAATGCTGTCACCAATACCTATCAGGATTGGGACGCCAATGATGATGGATCGGGCTTTATTCGCACAGAGGGCGATTGGATTGTTGTGTTTGAGCGCGATGGGCCAGGCATCATCTGGCGGGTTTGGTCGGCACTCCCAGCAAGCGGCCACATCCAGATCTTCATTGATGATCAGCCCGTGCCAGTGATTGATCTGCCATTCCGCGATTTCTTCGAGCATTTCAATCAGGAGATCCCACCGCTCAATTTCCCATCGCTCGCACCAACGCTCTCACGCGGGCGTAACCGTTTCATCCCGATTCCCTATAACCATTCGTGCAAGATCCGCCTCGCCCCTGGTTGGGGAGCCTACTATCATTTTACCTATAGCGCCTTTCCAGCTGGAACGCTCTTGCCACACTTCAACGGCACGTTCAATCGTTCAGACTGCCTGGCTCTGGCCGAGGCTGATCGCATCCTCAACCAGCGCGGCTGGCGGCTGCCACGGTCGAATGGCGATATGCTCGAGCATGTGACGATCACGGTTCCGCCTGGCGCAACAGTGCCGGTTCATAACATCGTTGGCAATCGTGCGATCACCGGGCTGCGGGTGGCGCTTGATCTGCCAGAGCCACCGCTCGATCAACAGGTGCTGCGTGAGTTGACGCTCAGCATACACTGGGATGGCGAAACTCAGCCGAGTGTCTGGTCGCCATTGGGCGATTTCTTTGGTTCCGCGCCAGGCAGGCAGTTCTATCGAGCATTACCGCTTGGCGTGACTGATGGTGGCTTCTATTGCCATTGGTTTATGCCCTTTTCCAGCCAGGCATCAATCGCTATCACCAATGATGGTGCCAGCGCCCAAACACTCAGGTTTAGTATCTGCCATCGAGCGCTCACACAATCAGCCGATACGCTGCTACGCTTCCATGCGAAATGGCACCGCGATGCTTTTCTGGAGCAGGCCCACGCGGAGGGCCGACTGATCGATTGGCCACTATTGCTGGCAGAGGGTCAGGGCCGTTTCTGCGGCATTCATCTGCATGTCTGGAATAGTTGGCCCGCACCTACCGAATCAGCCGATAGCTGGTGGTATGGCCGCTGGGATCGCAAATCGATCAACTGGTGGTGGGGCGAGGGCGACGAGAAGTTCTTCATCGATGGCGAGCGCTTCCCATCAACCTTTGGCACTGGTTCAGAGGATTATATCGGCTATGCCTGGGCCGCCGAGCCGCCCTTCCCAACATTCGAGAGCGCATATGCCAGCCAACCATATGTGGCATTGAACGGGAATGGCCACACATCCGTCAGCCGCTTCCATATCTGCGACGACGTGCCATTCCAGAGCTCATTCGCTGGCTATATCGAGAAGTACAAGGGCAACCAGTGGGGCGAGGGCGGCCAATGCCTGTATGCTGCTGTGGCCTATTGGTATCAGCAACCCGGCAGCCAGGATCGCTATGGGGTAGTGCCGGTCTCGGAACGAGTTTATTAGGGGCTTTTATTGGGCTATGCGTCGAGCGCGGCCAACCCAGCGATGGACTGAGGCTGCGTACCGATAATACTCTTCGCCGAACTTGGCAGCAAGGTACCGCTCTTCTGGTGCTATCAGCACGTAATGGCAGATGACAAGCGCCGGAAGCAGGAGCAACAACACCCAAGGAAGATCACCAGCGAACGCAATCCCGACCACGATGCAAATGCCACCCAAGTAGAGCGGATTTCTTGAGACTGAGCATACACCGCTGGTGATGATCTTGCTTGTCACGCGCCCTGGATCGGTCGGCTGGCTATACCGTGCAAATTCCTGACGCGCAAGGATGACGAGAACCACTCCAAGAATGATGAGGGCAGCGCCTCCGGGGATAACGGCTGGCGAGAGAAAGCCACGTGGAAGCGCCAGCGGGACAGCAAACTGTAAAGCGATAGCAGCAAGGAACGGAATACCAAAGACTGCCTCGAAGGTCTGCCACCACCATTTGTGTGCAACATCTGTTGACATTCGGGTTGCCCTGCGAGCTACATCTCAACCCCAGGTATGCCATGCGCACCCAACAGCAGTGATAGTTCCCCGGCGTGGGGCAGGTCGTGGTCGAGAAGCCCCCAGATCGTCTGTATAATCGCGACCTGCTCCTCGGTGGGGAGGGCGTCGGTGGGTGACCCGCGCATCAGACAACCGCTGATGAACCGCCAGGTCAGTTCCAGCCCATGCACAATCTCGGCGGCCGTGTGCGGTGGGTCGTCGGCGTCCTCCCAGCGGAGCAGCGGCGTTAATTCCGCCGCCCCCTCGCCCAGCGTGCGGTGCAGATGCAAGGCACGCCCAAAGACGATATGTTCGGCGATTTCTCCCGGCGTGCGCAGACCCGGTATGAGCTGTCGCTGCAGTTGTTCCTCAGTGAGCGGCGCGATTGCACGTTTGAGGGCCGCTTGGTAGTCGTGCCAACTTTCGAAGGCACGCGCCTCTGCTATGGCTGCTCTGATCATAGACGCTACTCCCATGACTTTTGCGTGAGTACGGCGAATACAGGCTATTGTAGCTCAATTGGGTCTATAACAGAGTCGGCTCCCACCTTGGCATCAAGCCGAAGCCCGAACAGCACGAGTATACACGCTCCGGTACATCCGCTATAGCAATCCTACCGGATTTGCAAAAAAAGGGGGGGGGATTTCTTTCAGGGCACCCAGAGGGTACCCGGCCCCAAACCCCGCTTTGCGCTACGCGCCTTTACAACTCAAATAGGAATGCTATAGTTCGGCCGCGCGGGCATCACTGTCCGGGCCAGGCGGATGTCGACTTCTCGGTCCACATATGCCCACTCGGGACTCGCTCGAAGTTCCGCCACCAAGTGATTGAATCCGGTGTCGTCTTCGGGCGCGTACTCGAACCACGTCAGAAAGTCAAACGGCTCGTTCTCGCCCAGGTCCCGGCAATGATGAAGCCGACGTGCCACGGCCGGCAGATACTGGAGCCCGATATGGACGTGGCGAGATCGTTCCTCGAAGACCTCTCGCCGTTCGTCTTGCGACAGACCCCACCACGCAGCGTTCTTGCGTATCGGGATGAGCGCGGCACACACTGCATTAGGGCGGCCCAGTGCGGGTTGCCGGGCCGCGAGGCGATCCTTCTCACTGCGCAGCACGTAGCGTTCGTTGCTCCTGATTCCTCGAAAAATCCAGTTGGCGCCTCCGGGTAGATGGGCAACGGACCCGGGGACGACGGCGAGCCGTTCGATTTCAGCGACCGTTTCACCGGCGATGGTCTGAATCGTTGTCACATGCCACACTCCGGCTGTGCCACCGACGAACGAAAACAAGCGACTTTCCATCTTGCGTAACAACTCCAATCAGCGGTCGAACGCTTGCGGTAAGCCGCTGGCTGAAAGAGACAACCGTGAAGATTGCACCGACGTTGATATGCACGGCGCTACAAAATTGCACCGATTCAGCCAGTCGGTTGCAACGCGATGTTAGCTGGTGATGGTCATGGTGCTGAGGGAAACAGCGTCCTAATCGCGAACATAATCTGTGGATACTGCACGGATTGGATCTGATCCTCGGTGGTGAGCAGGACTTTTTGGCGGTAGATACCATTGCGCGGTTGCGTATAGTGCTCGATCTGCTGTTGCGCTACGTCAATTAACCACGCTTCACTGATGCCGGCTTCCGCATAGCGCGGCATCTTTTCATCACGGTCATAGTCGATACTTGAGTCGGCAATCTCGATGACGACCAGAATATCGTCTGGTCGTGGATGAGCATGCGCATAGTAATCGTCACGCGGATGCATGATCACGACATCTGGTTGCGGTTCCGAATAATCATTGAGTTGGATCGGATTTTGAATGCTGACAATCGCGGTATCGCCCAACAGGCGCGTCAGAATGGCGGTCAACCGATTGACCAGCGCCGCGTGGAAGGGGCCAATCGGACTCATTTGGCGCACCTCTCCATCAAGCAACTCCACGCGATCATCTTCGGCGAGAATACCGGCACTGCGCATGCGGGCATAATCGCGGATAGTGAACGAATAGCGGGTACTCGTTGTCATCGGTTTCCTATTCACGTTAGGTGATCGTCGGAGGTTATGATAGCACACCATCCGCCAATCAACAATCACCTCGTGGAGTGTTCGTGTGCTGTTCGGAGCAGCCGATCAACGACACTCCCCGTCCGACGTGGATGTCAGCGCAGGGCAATTGCACTTGAGATCTAACGATTTTCTAATAGATATACGTATATTTTGTGGTACAGTACATTGTTTTGTTGTTTGTCATAGGATATGGCACATATTTGTGATATTGCGGATTATTGTGAGAATAATAATAAAAAATGTCTTATATTTGGTATTCTCGTGATAACCGTATCTCGTATACTCCTGTAGGAAGACAATTTTATTAGTAATTATCATTGCATAAGCGAAGAAATACCAATTCAGACTGGTTTTATGTTTTCTCGTCAAGTAACAGCGCACAATACATTTAGTCGCTTGATTGCGCGTATTCGGCCAAAAGTGTTTCAATTGTACTTTTAAAATCAGTGAAACACGATTCGTCCGTTTGACGTTTTACAAGTGCAATCGCCCTGGATGTCAGCGGGATCGCGTTCCGAGCGACGGGATGTGGGCGCCGTGATTGAACTCGTGCGGGTGAAAGGAGGAGAGCATTGCCAGAGCAGCGCAATACTAGACGGGAAGCAGACGATAAGCGTGAACCTTTCTTGAACCGGCTAACGGGTTGCCCATAAGCCGCCGCTCGGCGCATCCAAAACCAGGAAAATAGCCCAGATTCGCTGCGCTGCAGGCGGTCGGCTGCATGGTCTTGTTCGGCGGCAGCCGTTGCTCGCCGTACACGTAATCACGCTTTGGTAGCTACCTTTTTTTCGTTGGTCTGCAAGTTCCCTGAGCTGAGAACCTAGCCGAACAGCCGCTTGGCGAGTTGCCCGATCCACGGGACACGATCCGAGAGCAGTTGTCCACCAACTGCAAAGTCGGTGGGTGAATAGGAGTGAAACCGGATATTAATACTGTCAATTTCGCGAACCGGCACCGCGAACAGTTCGCCTAACAGTGGGGTAAGGACGTGGGCGATACCACGCTGGCGGCGCACGGACATGTTCCAATCTGAAAGCTCAACCGTGAT
>JBBQSD010000106.1:0-22431 GCA_038214135.1 Chloroflexales bacterium
CTCCCGGCGCCACTGAACGGCCACCCTAGTGGGCGGTTCGCCACCCGCCCATCCCGGCGCCAAGGACCTGCCTACCTCGCCGGCGGTTCGCTCCCCGCCCCGACATCCATCCTACATCCATGTTAGGTCGCGGTTGCTGGCCGCCTGCCACCCTTGCCATGCGCCGCAGCACCACGGCCAAGATAGGCCTCAATCACTTGTTCATTCGTACGGACGAGTTCGGGGCTACCTTCGGCAATCTTGATTCCGCGATCAAGCACCGTGATCCGTTCCGAGATATCCATCACGACCTTCATATCGTGTTCGATCAGCAGGACGGTAATATCGCGCTCATCACGAATCTGGCGAATAAGCTTCGTCAGCGCTGCCGTCTCCTGCGGGTTCATTCCCGCTGTTGGCTCATCCAGCAGCAGCAACTTCGGGTTAGTTGCCAGAGCGCGGGCAACCTCAAGGCGGCGCTGATCGCCATATGGCAGGCTTTTGCTGATCTCATTGGCCCGCTCTGAGCCAAGGCCAACATAATCGAGCAGATCAAGTGCAGCACGGCGGGCGCTGGCTTCTTCGGCCTTGACCTTTTTACTACGAATCAGGATACCAAACAGATTGGCGTTCAAGCGGGCGTGCATGCCAACCAACACATTCTCAAGCGCCGTCATGTTGCCAAACAAGCGGATATTCTGGAACGTTCGGCCAATACCACTCGTCGTCACCTGATCGGGTTTTAGGCCAGCAATGCTTTTGCCATCAAACAGCAGTGTGCCAGATGTTGGCGTGTAGACACCGGTGATCATATTGAAGAAGGTTGTCTTGCCAGCGCCATTCGGGCCAATCACGCTACAGATGCTGCCGCGCCCGATCACAAAATCAACACTATTGACGGCTGTGAGGCCACCAAATTGCTTTGTGACTGCCGCTGCTTCCAGGATATTATTTGTTGCAGCCATTGTTGTCTCCTAGCCTACAACCGGCTGAACGGCTTCGACTGGTTCTTCGCCCTCGTGTAATTCGGCACGGCGGCGGGCGTTTGGCAGTAAGCCTTCTGGGCGCAGTTGCATCATCATCACCAGCACAAGGCCAAACAAGCCAAAGCGGTACAAGTTCGGATCAAAGCGCTGCAACCATTCGAGCGTTGGGTTTGCTTTGGCAAGATCCTGCAGGAACAGCGACACCTGCGGCAAGAACAGCCGATCACTCAGTTCAATAATCAAGCCGCCGACAATCACGCCAGTGACATTGCCAAGCCCACCGAGGATGACCATACACAGCACGATCACCGAAACCGAAAAATCGAATGAACTCGGAAACGCACCAGAGACGAAGGCAGCGAAGAAGGCACCACCAAAGCCAGAGAAGAAGGCACCCATCGAAAAGGCCAGTAGCTTGGTTTGAACAATGTTGATGCCCATCGACGCAGCCGCCAGTTCATCCTCACGCATGGCCATCCAGGCTCGCCCAAGGCGCGAATCGCGCAATCGATTGATCAGGATCATTGAGAGAATAATGATCGCGATCAGCAGAAAGTACCAGGGCCGCTGGTCTGTTCGATCAGCGAAATTCATTCCAGGCAGAACCGGCGGATCGATCGGGCTGATCCCCGGCTCGCCACCTGTCAGGTTAAAATTCTTGACAAGCACCCAATCACCGATTTTGATCGTCAGCCGATCCAGGTTACGAAACACAATCGGCACAATCTCGCCAAAGCCCAGGGTGACAATTGCCAAATAATCGCCACGCAATGGCAATGTTGGCGAACCAAGGATTAGGCCAAAAATTGCCGCCATGGCTGCCGCAATCCACAATACTAACCAGAAGGAAAGCCGCAGATCAAAGCCAAGCTGGCCGCCAAGATGATCGGAACTGAGCAAGGCAACCGTATAGGCACCAATTGCAAAAAAGGCCGCATAGCCAAGATCCAACAGGCCAGCATAGCCAACCACAACATTGAGGCCCATTGCTAGGAGGATGAAGACCAGGCTGGTGATAATAATGCCGATCCAGCCGAGTTGAATGGCCTGATCGAGGAATGGGTAGGCGATAATAATCAGCCCGAGCAAGGCCCATGTCGCCGCGCTACTCGCCGGAACCCGTGCCGAAGCAAGGCCAACGCGCCCATTCAGGAAATGGGCGGCCCCAAAGGCAACGCCAATCACAACCGCGATAGCAGCCGCCAACAGGCCCACCAGAATATCATCAATAAGTGGCGGTGGCGTTTGGGCGACCAATGGGTCGATCAACAAATGGCGGATCAGGTTGGCAAGCAGTAGCAACGCACCACCAACACCAGCGGCAATCGCAGCATCGCGAATACCATCGCGCATGGTTGAGCCATCGGTACGCGCACCAGCCAGCAACCCTGCAAAGACGCCAGTGATAATGCCACACATTAGAATTGAGCGACCACTGAACATCACAACAATGAACAGACCAAGCAGGCCGCTCCACAGGCCGACCTTGACTGCATTCGACATAGCTCGCCTCATGCCTTCTGGCCGCCTTCTTCGCCGAGCAAGCCCGACGGGCGGAAGACTAAAATAATCACCAGGACAGCAAAGACCACCGCGTTCGTCCAGCGGGTTTCGATATAAATATCGCTCAACGACGCCAGAATTCCGATCAGCAACCCGCCAAGCATCGAACCAGCAATATTGCCGATTCCACCAAGCACCGCCGATGTGAACGCCCGCAGCCCAGCCGTAAAGCCCATCGTGAACACAGCAGTATTATTGTACATGCCAACGATCATCCCGGCTGCGCCAGCCAGAGCGCCGCCAAGAATAAAGGCCAGCGAGATCGTCCGGTTCACATCAATGCCCATGAGTGCCGCCGCATCGCGATCCTGTGCCGTTGCACGCATGGCTTTGCCAACCTTGGTGCGTTGCACAAACAGATACAAGCCAAACATTAATGAGCTCGAAAGAACCAGAACCATCATATCCTTCCAACCCAATCGAAACAGTACTTTTGAATCGGATGTGTTGATCAAGATCGCTGGTGGAGTCGTCGGCCCTGCAATCACTTCTGGCAGGCTCTTCGGGCCAGATGCGGTATTGCCCATGATCGAGGCACCAACATCAATCGGAGCGACATTCTGCAGGGTACTGTGCATCAGATTAAAGCCAGCCGATGCGATCAACCCCGTCACAATGATCAGCAACATCCAGCCCCACCATGGAACCGGACGAGCGGCCTGGATGCGCCGTGCAAACACCAATGCGACACAGGCAATCAGGACTGGCGCAATAAACGAAACCAGCGCCCAGTAATCGCCCTGTGGCAATGTTTGCCCACCAACAATCAGCCCAACGTTCTGGACAATAAACGAAATCCCAATTGCAGAGATCAGCGGTGCCAGGCGTGGGGCATTGCGCAAACGGCGATAGGCAAAGCGCTCAATACTATAATTGACCAGCGCTGTAATCGCCATAACGGCAATAAAAACGAGGATGAGTGCAGGGGCGCGAACGATCCATGGCGTCGTATTATTGAGATCAAGTAACCCGAAAAAGACGAGTGTGGCAAAAGCACCAAGCATATAGACATCGCCATGGGCGAAATTAATCAACTCGATAATGCCATACACGAGGGTGTAGCCGAGGGCGATAATTGCAATAATTGCGCCATTGATCACGCCAACCTTGAGCGCCTCAATAAACAACAATGGGTTTGCAATAATCTGTGTGATGATGCTGAGTAGCAGTGGGCTGAAGACCAGCAGAAGTACAACGCCGATAATCAACGAACTATAGTTGCGGCGTTGGACAACCGGCGTAGCGGGGGCGGCGGTCTGGGCCATCTGTCAATCCCTGTTCTTGTGCTGCGATGCTTCACGATAGCGACGTGGGGAGGGCATGCCCTCCCCACAGTCATCAGCAGGTACCTAGAAGAGAATCACTTCTCCCACTTACCGCTCGTGAAGAGGTTCGCAGCCTCCCACTTACCACCCTTGACAACAAAGCCCTGAATGTCGGCCAGGGTTGTATCGCCGTTTGCGTCGAAGCTCCACTTGCCAAGCGCACCATCAAAATCCTTGACGGCAAACACGGCATCGCGGATGGCTGCCCGATCCTTGGCACAGGCCTTGTTGATTGCGGCCAATGCAACATTGGCAGCCTCGTAGCCATAGATACCATAGGACTCAGCCTTCAGGCCGAACTTCTTCTCATAGTTGGCGTAGAAGTTCTTGCCCTTATCGCCAAGCTTCTCGGAGGGTAGGCCAGCGATTGTTGCATAGACACCCTCGGAGACATCTGCACCGGCAGCCGTAATAAAGCTGTCGGTCTGAATGCCATCTGGGCCCATGAACTTAACTTTATCTGGTGTCATGCCTGCGGCGCGCAGATCCTTGATCAACTGGCCGGCGTTGTTATCCACAATACCGCCAAAGAACACCAGATCGGGGTTCTGCGAGGCAATCTTGATCATCAACGAGCTATAGTTCTGGGCCTTGCCATCGATACCATCGCGGCCAAGCACATTCAGGCCAATCGTCTTGGCACTGGCCTCGAACACATCGGCAACACCCTTGCCATAGACTTCCTGATCGTCCAGGATGTAGACATTCTTGGCACCAAGAGCTAACGCCCATTTGGCTGCTGCATCGCCCTGCACATCATCGGCGGTGACAACGCGGGTATAGTTCTTCTTGCCGCTTGGCGAATACTTGTCTGGCTCACCAGCCTCACCCTTACCTGGCTTCGTCAGGCCGGTGTAGGTATTGGCTGGGCTGATCATCACCAGATTGGCCGTGTTCAGGATTGGCATCGAAAGCTTGGCTGCACCCGAGTTGAAGGTACCAAGGTATGCAATCACATCCGGATCGCCGACTGCCTTGTTGGCATTGGCCGTCTCAGTTGCTGCATCCCACTTGCCAGCCGCTGCAGTCGAATCGTCTAGATCCTGGTAGTCGATCTTGAATTTACCACCACAGGCCTGGAAATTATCCTCTTCGAGGCGCATCTTGATCGCATTGACCACCGCATCCGTCTGGCCCTTCGAGGCACCCTGACGGGGAAGTGAACTCACGATGCGGAGAATTTCACCGCCAGCCGCCGCTGGGGCTGTGGTCGGTGCTGCCGCTGGGGCCGCCGGTGCCGCTGTCGGCGCTGCTGCTGGTGTTGCGCCACCACAGGCAGCAAGCACGAGAGAGACAACGACGAACGTTAGAAACGCGCTAAGACGCTGTTTCATGGTTCTTGCTACTCCTTAACTGAATCCGAATCATAGAATCTATGCGAACAGGGCCCGGCCCTGAAACGCCACAATCAATCCATTCCAACACTGGAATACGGTTCAACACTGAAACGCAACTGTGATTTGTTCAGCAACTGCCGGTGCTAGACACACCATAACAGAGCTAGTACAATGAGGCACGATTGATATTGCTCAGACTGAATGGGCGGCAGTGTACTCGAATCGCACAGGTTTGTCAAGATTTAACCAGAGATAGGGTGTAACGGAATGTTCTGCATTGCGGCAACGTTGGCCTGGCGATGGGGTCGGGGCGGTTCGCGAACCGCCCACTATGTGCGCCAGTGCCGGTCATGGAGGGCGGTTCACGAACCGCCCCTCCGGCCATGATTCGTCGTTGCACCAGCGCATGCAGAACAATCCGTCGCACCCCCAGATATACAGGCGTTTGTGCCACCGTTTCCCAATGCGGTATTCCTTGCGGGCGACCACCAGGGTCGTCCCTAAACCATTACGTATCGGTGTGATTATGGCTCAATCTGCCATGGTGGCTATTCGTTTGCAGGTTTGGGGCGCGTAGCCCGAAGGGGGTTGATCATGACACCAGCCAAGATCCCATCATTTGAGGATATAAGCCAAATTGTGTATAACGGCCTCGTGCGTTTGGAGGTCACTGGCGGGCTCCCAACGTGGGAAGCAATGCCAGGCGCACTCCATCAGGGTGTTGTTGATGATATTCGGCAGGCAATCACACGGCTGAATATCGATAATACAACATGCGGCTGCTACCATATTGCAGATACTTATATCCAGTTCGGCCTGAACTTGCTTCGGCGACCCGACATCGCAATCTTCTGTGAGCGGCCACCACGCCCCGATGGCGCATTGACAGGTATTATTCCTGGTGCTGTTATAGAAATACTCAGTGCGGGGTATGAGCAGAAGGATCGTGATGCTATTCCATTCTATCTTGCAGCAGGGGTCATTGATATCGTTCTCGTCGATCCACGCGCAAACAGTGCTGAACACCATACACTTGGCAATCCAGCTACAATTCATTCACTGCCTGTCACATGGCGGCTGGGGATGGGATGCATTCTAGAAATACCAGGGATCAACCTGTCATAAATGATGGTATGTGGTGACAATAGTGTGCGCTGTCGCCTGCTTCCATTAAATGAAACAGACGACAGCGCAGATAGCGCCGATGGATGTACGATCCTACGACTTTACGATAATCGGCAGGATCATGATGTATTGCGTGACCGCCGCACGGGTGATGGTGATCGTGTAGGTCTTGGTCGTGATACCATCTTCGGCGGTGACAACAATCGTGATGATGTTCACCCCAACCGTGAGCGGGATCGCGCCTGAGGCGCTACCGGAGGGAACCGTCACTCCATTGATAGTCACGGTTGCACCTGCGGCTACCGTCGGGGTCAGGCTCACGCTACTGACGCTATTGCCAACTGTCGCAGTGTAGCTCGTCGTCGTGGGTGCAAAGGCTGGGCTGAGCGTTACCGCACCAGTGCCCAGGCTACTCATCGTCGCGTCGTTCGAGAACAGCGAGCCGAAGAACAGCGCCCGGCTGTTGTTGCTATCCGCCACCCAAACTCCGCCGATAGAATCAACCGTCACGCCGTTCGGGTTTTGCATCCCCGTCTGGGTCGTCGCGCTGGCGCTGCTGGTGAAGTTCCCCTGGCCCAATACGCCATCGGCATTGGCACCATTGGCCTTGCTCGCGGCGTTATTGAACCACAGCACACGACTATTGCCGCTGTCTGCCACCCACAGCCGTCCGTCACTACTGACCGCAACCCCCAACGGGCTACTCATGCCGCTCTGCGTACTCACAAAGGCAATGCTGGTGAAGTTGGGTTCGCCAAGCACACCATCGGCATTCGCGCCATTGGCCTTGCTGGCGGCATTATCGAAGCGCAACACGCGACTGTTGCTATAATCGGCGACCCACAGGCGGCCAGCACTATCTACCGCCACGCCATCAGGGAACTCCATTCTGTTCTGAGCAGCAGCACTGCCGTTGCTAGTGAAATCGGCCTGGCCGAGCACACTATCGGCATTCGCGCCATTGGCTTTGCTGGCGGCATTATCGAAGCGCAGCACACGACTGTTACTTAAGTCGGCAACCCACAGGTGCCCGGCGCTATCAACGGCAAGGCCATATGGGCTATCCAGCCCGCTCTGGGTAGTAACATTGGCATTGCTGGTAAAGTTGGACTGACCAAGCACGCCATCGGCATTCGCGCCATTGGCCTTGCTCACAGCGCTGTCGAAGCGCAGCACCCGGTTGTTTTTGGAGTCGGATACCCATAGCCGCCCGGCGCTATCGATCGTCATCTTCGATGGGCTACTCATTCCGCTCTGGGTCGTGGCTGCTGAGTTGCTGGTGAAGTTCAGCTGGCCCAAGACTGCCTCGGCAGCAGCACCATTTGTGAGCGCGCTGCGCGAGGCAAAGCGTAGTACGCGATTGTTTTGTCTATCGGAAACGAATACCTTGCCAGTAGTTGGATCGACGGTGATGTTGTATGGGCTGCGCATCCCACTCTGGGTCGCAGCGGTCGCATTGCTGGTGAAGTCCGGCTGGCCAAGTACCAGGTTGGCGGGCTGCCCGATCGCAAAGGACTGGCCAGCGTCTGCACGTGCAACGATGATCGTGTAGGTTTTGGTTGTGACACCATCAGCAGCAGTGACAACGATTGTGATCGTGTTAGGCCCGAGTGCGAGTGGGATCGCGCTGGATGTACTGCCCGAGGCTACCGACACACCATTGATTGTAATAGTCGCACCTGTAGCGACTGTTGGCGTGAGCATTAAGCTGCTGATACTATTGGCCACCGTCGCGCCATAGCTGGTTGCAGCAGATGCGAAGACCGGGCTAAGCGTGCCGCTGCTGAGTGCCAGATTAGTCAGCGATGCATCGGTTGAGGCAAACGAGCCAAAGAAGAGTACCCGGTTATTGTTGTGATCGGTTACCCAGACCCGACTATTGCCATCGACCGCCACACCGCTCGGGTTTTGCATCCCGGTCTGGGTCGTCGCGCTGGCGCTGCTGGTGAAGTCGGATTGGCCGAGCACCAAGTTGGCGTTCATGCCATTGCTGAAGATAGACGAAGGGGGTCCTGCCTGAGCCATTGGAACGCGTGGTAGGAGCGCCACGCTCAAACTGAGGATAAACAAGAGTGCAGCAAACAAGCGCTGCCTTCGATCAAAACGGATGGACATCGGGATCCTCCTTGTAGAGGTGAGCGGACATCATTGTTCCGGCGCACAATCCAAGGTGCCTTTGCGTATGCATCTCCAGGGATGCCAATCCGTGGCGGAATTATCTTCTACGACAAGTAGATGAAGGGTGAACTAACATGATAGAACTATACACGATCACAAGTTGCAACTATAGCATTAAGACATTCGAAGGCAAGAATAAAACGATCACAAATAGATACCGAAACCGTAGCGAAACTATGCAACCGCAGCCCTACAAATCAGCGAACCGGGAAGCAAGTCATCCAGCAGACGAGTAAGGAATCAGCCAATTACTAATACACATGGGCTCGTTGAAAGCGTTGCTGATTAATCTCTACTATCGCATGGCTGAATATGTCGGGTATAGTCCAAGAAAAGCACTCCTGCATCAGCCGCCACACTGTGGTAACAAAAAACACACTGCCGACCGCATCGTATTGCCCTCACCCCCGGCCCCTCTCCCAGAACGGGAGAGGGGAGAACGATGGATGCCCTTCTCTCCGCAGGCTGAAGCCTGCGGCAAAGCGAAAACGAACCCCTCGCCGCGTGGCTTCAGCCCGCGGTGGGGAGGGAGAGCAATACCCGATTATTTAATTTCCGGAGTAATGAGCCGGGGGATAAAAAAGAGCGGGTAGATCAGCAGATACCCATTGGTCACCCACCACGTCAGATCCACATCGCCACGAATAACCCAAAATGCAATCGCTTGTAACCCAGAATAGAAGGTTAATGCCAGAGAAAGCAGTGCCGCCATTCGCCAGCGTGGATCGCCAACACGGTGCAACCACAGGCTGGATAACCCTGTTGCCGATATGAATAGATCGAGTGGCAGGAACGACCAATTCCAGGCAACCAGTACAGGGTCATGGTAATCTTTGAATAGATAGACGGCTGGAATAACGCCAAGTGCCGTAATTAGCCAGTACACAATAAAACCTATGTCTGTCGCCAGAAAAAATGGTTTAAGTGTTCGCATATAGTAATCCTATTAATTTTTGTACAAGAAGAGAGGAAATTCTCGGGACACCCAGAGGGTACCCGCCCGAAACCCCGCTTTGCGCTTGCGCGCATTGAACATACTATAGTGAGAGTATGTTTAGTGCGCTGCCGAAGTCGAGAACATATTCAACACAACCACCCCACCAATGATCAGGCCAATCCCAATCAGGCGCGCAGGATCAAGCGATTCACGCCAGAGCAACACGCCAAGCACAGCCATGGCAGCGGTTCCAACACCAGACCAGATCGCATAGGCGTTGCCAAGCGGAATCTGCTTGAGGCTTAATGACATCAGATAGAATGCCAATCCGTAGCCAATTGCAACGACCAGACTTGGGCCGATTTTGGTGAACCCTTCCGAATATTTTAGTGCCGTTGTGCCAATAACCTCACTCACAATCGCCAGAAATAACATGAGTAGCGCAGGCATATAATCTCCATTTTATTCAGTTGCAAGTGCCAACAACATATTTCGCACATCTTCACGAAGCTGGTCGTGCGGTGGCGCAAATCTCAGCAAATCAGCAATCCATAGCCCATCAAGCGCCAGGCGCACAACCGTCGCCTTGGCTGGATCCAGGCCATCTGTCTCAGCACGGTGTTGCCAGATCGCATAGCGTGCCTGCAGTGGCGCAAGCAGCGTTGGATCAGCAGCAACTGCCGCCAACAACCCCGATGTTAGTTCAAGTTGCTGACCTGCCGGTGTGAAGGTTGCCCGTAGATATGCTCGCAGCCAACTCCCGGCCTGTGGCCCTTGCTCGTGTGCTTCCTCCTCCGCGAGGGCAGCATCAAAGGCTGCCAGTACATGCTCAATCATGCCGCCGATTAGCGCCGATTTGCCAGGGAAATGGTACAGTAGGCCGCCCTTACTGACCCCCGCTGCCAGTGCGACGGCTTCCAGCGTGAGTGCTTCCGTTCCCTGCGTTTGGATGACATGCGCCGCAGCATGCAGAATCTGTCGGCGGGTCGTTTCCGATGTTGCTCGTTTTGCCATGATATTACTATACCGTCTGGACGGTATAGTATCAAGCCCCAATAGTTGCATCACCTGCTGCACTGCGGTAGAATAGCCGCTATGCAGCATAAGATTTTGATGATTGCGCCAACCAGTTTCTTTGCCGACTATGGCTGTCATGTGCGGATCTGGGAGGAAGCTAAGACGCTTCAGAAGTTCGGGCACCAGCTCACGATCGCAACATACCATAATGGCGATAACATGCCAGGGCTGGATATTCGGCGTTCCTGGGATGTGCCATGGTTACGGCGTGCGATGGTTGGTTCATCGCGCCATAAAATCTATCTCGATGCTGCGCTCTCCTGGCGCAGCCTACGCGTGGCCCTCGCTATTCGCCCAACAATCATTCACGCGCATCTGCACGAAGGCGCACTGATTGGTTCTGTGCTACGCAAGATCACTGGCGCACCACTGGTCTTCGATTACCAGGGCAGCATGACGGCGGAAATGCTTGATCATCGCTTCATTCAACGCGAGAGCCGTTTGTTAAGGCCATTGATACGCCTTGAACGGCTGATCAATCGTCAGGCTGATCTCATTATCACATCAACGCAGAATAGTGCGGAGCAACTGCGTGCGAGCGGATCGGTTGCGCAAGAGCGGATTCATAGCGTCACCGATAGTGTCGATACAGATCGGTTCCGACCATTCGATGGCTCACCTGGTTGGGAAGCGCAGCGCCAGGAGTTGCGTGCCCAGCTTGGCATTCCCCCAGATCGCCGGATTGTGATCTATATCGGGCTGCTGGCACCCTACCAGGGCACCAATGTATTGATTGAGGCAGCGCGCAGTGTGTGTGCCCAGCGGCCCGATACGCACTTCCTGATTATGGGCTACCCAGACCCAGGCAGCTACCGGAGTTATGCGGAATCGCTTGGGATCGGCGATCATGTGACGCTTCCTGGGCGCATTTTGTATCGGGATCTGCACAGCTATTTAGCCCTTGGCGATGTGGCTGTTGCACCCAAGATGAGTGCAACAGAGGGCAGTGGCAAAATTCCCAACTACATGGCCATGGGATTACCAACCATCACCTTCGATACGCCCGTCAGCCGTGAGTATCTTGGTGAGAGTGGCATCTATGCCAGCTTTGGCAGTGTCACCGATCTGGCAGCTAAAATCCTGCAAGCGCTTGAGCAGCCACAATGGGCCAACGAACTGGCTCAGCACAGCCGCACCATCGCCGTACGTGATCTTTCCTGGGAACGGGCCGTTCGGCGGATTGAGGGCTTGTATGCCGAAGCGCTACGGCGCAGGCGTGGTGAGCCGGAACCAAGCCAAGAGGCGGAAGATGTTCGTGTAGGGTAGCGCCATAATTATCCGCAGATGACGCAGATTATTTGGCATCGGTTGATGTGGAGTGCGCAAGCCATGCTTGCGCGGCGGCAGCATGGCTGCCGCATTCCAAAACCACATGCTTGTGGCAGTATTACCGAATGACGCCAGTCAGGTCGGCATTACTCAAATCGGCATTGCTCAAATTGGCATCGGTCAAATCGGCATTCGTCAGATCGGCATAACTCAGGTAGGCCATACCAAGGTTGGCACCGCGCAGGTTAGCACCACGCAGAATCGCCCCGCTCAGATCAGCCGCTCGTAGAATTGCCCCACTCAGGTTGGCACCACTCAGGTTGGCATTTGTCAGGTTGGCTCCATTCAGCACGGCACTGCTCAGATCAGCCTTGCTGAGAACAGCATTGCTCAGATTGGCATTGCGGAGATTTTTATCGCCCGACGTAGCTCTTCGTAGATCAGCATCATTGGCCATTATGTGTGTTTCTCCTTTGTGTTCCAGCCTATCGTCATCCAAACAAAATCAGGCATGCTGCACACTTCTTGGCGGGCGCTGGAAAGCAATAGTTCATATGGTACCACGTATGGTCATTTGGTGGGGTGCGACGTATTCTTTTGGAATGGTCGGGTGCGGACCCATGGGTCCGCCAACCAGTGCGGAACAGCGCGGGCCGATACGTGGGTCGACCCATACGCGTGGACGCAGCGCAGGCCGCCGCAGGAGTTTACGTCACACCCCATTTGGTGCGTTCGGTTGTTGGTGGATTGTGATATGCTATACTACATTATGATGCTGCAAACTGCGTTTTAGCCTGCATGAGAACATACAACGATTTCGAAATACAGATCGGTGCACCTGACGGGGATCGTTTCCCGGTAAGTGTTGCTGGCCCGGGTGGCGAAACACGCGGATGGCTTGTGTTACCCAACCAAAACCCCGATTTTGAGGGTTTGCTTGGGCGTTTACGGCGCTTCGATACCGATGAACTGATGATCACGTCGCTTGGTCAGATTCTGTTTGAGGCGTTATTCCAAGGCCCTGTTCGCGATGTCTATGCCCGCAGCCAGGGCACCCTCTCACTCGATCAAAGCCTGCGTATTCGCTTAAATATCTCACCAACAGCCGTGCATGCAGCCGAATTGCCCTGGGAATTGATGCACGACCCGGACAAAGGGCCGCTCTCGCTGCTCGATACCCCGATAGTACGCTACCTACCCCAGCAGGATCGGGTGCCGAGCATGAGCGCACCACTGCCATTACGGGTACTGCTCACGGCTGCACAAACACCACCGGCTATTGATGTCGAGCGTGAACTGAATGCCGCTGCCGCGGCACTTTCAGCGATGGGCGACCGGGTTGAGGTCACGGTTGAGCCACACCTGACGGTTGCCAAGTTCCAGAAGCTGGCCCGTTCCGGGTTTCATGTGTGGCATTTTGTTGGCCATGGTGGCTTTGCCCGCGATGGCGCAACCGGCCAGTTATTATATGAAGCTGCCAATGGCGATCCCGAGCCAATGAGCGCGCTCCAGCTTGGCATTATGCTTAATCGCAGCGGGTTGCGCCTGATCATCCTGGATGCGTGTAGCACCGGGCAACTGGCCACTGACCCATTCCGCAGTGTTGCGCCAGCCCTGATGCGCGCCCAGATCCCGGCAGTAGTTGCCATGCAATTTCGGGTGCCCGAAGAAGCAACCCTGGCCTTCTCATCGGAATTCTATCGAGCGCTGACCGAGGGCCTGCCGCTGGATACATGCATCACCGAGGGCCGCCGGGCGGTGATGAATATTAGCGGAATTGGCCGCCCCGATTGGGGTATTCCGGTTGTCTATACCAGGGCGCAGGATGGCCGGTTGTTTGATCCCGCTACAGAACAAGCAGCACCGACGCCGGTTCAGGCAATGCAGGCACCGATACCCCGCCGCGACGACCAGCCAACGATTGGTGCTGGACTCAATGCCCTGCGCGATATGGTGCAGACTCCTGGCCCGGTTCGTGATGCTGCCGTAGCGTTCCGCACCGATTTTCAGGCCGCTGGTGAGCAGATCGAGATGCTTGGAACCTACAAGGATATCCATGATCAGCTGCATTCGCTGCAGGTCTACTGTTTTAATCTGCTGATTCTCGAAACCCGCCGTGCAAGTATTGATGATATTGCCTGGGATAGCCTCTCGAACTATGAAATGACACTCCAGGGGATTGTGGCCCAACTCCAGGAGATCGCCAAACAATCATCTAAACTCGATAGCGAACTCACCTGGACAAACGATGTTGGGCAGGCCCGTGTGGAGATGGCTTCTGCAATTGAAGCACTCGATCTGCCGCAACTCAAGAAGGCGGCACGGCTGATCAATCGGGTGTTGATGATCCAACCGGCACAGGTCAATGTCCGCCTGAGTGCTGCTGCACGAGCGCTGAGATTGCCGACGCTTGTTCAGGGGTTGAGTAAAATCCACGAAAACCTGCCAATGCTCGAACTGGATGCCGAGAAGGTTGCTCAGTTTGAGACGGCGGTATTAGCGCTGGATCGGCTCAGCAATCAGTTGTTGACATTGGTTGGCGATCACGACCGGCATCAGGCGATTGATCTCGAACTACGCCAGATCGAAACAACAATCGACCAGGATCTGGACGAATTCGAACTCTCCTGGCCCGATCTCAAGACACAGGCCGGGCCGCTCTACGAAGGCATTGATGAAGCCTGGTCCACTGCGGTTCGCACCGATGCCGAAAAACTCGATGCTGCGCTGGCGGCAAAAGATCCAACCAAGATCCGCCATTTCTTCCGCCGCTACCGCCGCCAGATGGGCGACCGCTTCTATCGTGTGGATATCGATCTCAAGCGGCTCTGTGATGAACTGCGCAAGGTCGGCGATCCGCTCACATCTGTGCTACGTGTCATCGCCTAACGTGAACATAACCGATAGACCAATAGCCAAAAACCCAATCCGGAGGCTGTTTCATCGATCAGTGTTGCCGCCCACGGCATGGACATCTAACGGAAAGAACAAACGAACAGAGGCAAAGGCGTATTTGTTCTCTCTATAAGGTCAAGGGGAATTCATGAGCACGACTAATCCGCCCACCATACCATATCCATCGCTCACAGCATTACGGGCAGCCCATGGTGAGCTTCTAAAAGCCATCCGTGAGACTCGTAATCTGGAAGCGACGATCGAACCAGTTGCGGAATTTATGAGCCGTGGCGTGGTGACGGGGGCGCTGATCGAGCATGAGGACGACCGAACAACGGCTCAGAGTATGCTGGATTACTGGTCGGCGATGATCTACCGTTCTGGCCACGAACCGCCAGACACAACCCTTGCCGAATTTGATCGCGATGCCGACCCAGAGTTGGATGAATCGCTGTGTCCATATGCCGGCTTGGATTCATTTCAGGAGGAGCAGCACGATCACTTCTTTGGTCGTTCACGCCTGACGAGCTTTCTGGTTGAAAAACTCAAGAATCAGCGTATGCTGGCGCTGCTTGGTTCGATTGGCAGCGGTAAATCTTCGGTGATCCGTGCCGGGTTGATTCCCGCATTAAAATCGGGGGCAATCGATGGCAGCGCGCAGTGGCGCTATCTGACACCAATAACACCTGGTAGCGATCCACTAGCTCAACTGGCCAAGATTGTGCCCCACGAGGCCGAACTGAATGTGCGCCTGACGGTCGAGCCGGGCTTGTTTGCAGCGGCTATTGATACGAGTGGCGATCAGCCAGCGGTGCTATTGGTCGATCAATTCGATGAACTATTTACACTTACTGCTGATGAGCAGGCCCAGGAGACATTTGTTGCTGCGCTGATTGGTCTGGCCGATCTGCCAAATGCTCGCCATACTGTGCTGTTGACGATGCGGAGTGATGTTGAGAGTTCGATTGCCCGATTCCCTGCGCTGCAATCCTGGTTTGAGCGTGCGCGTGTGCAACTCCTGCCGCTTGGTGCTGGCGAACTGCGTGAGGCGATAGAGAAACCCGCCGAATTGATCGGGTTGAAATTCGAGTCGGGGTTGGTCGACAAATTGATCGAAGATCTGCTTGGCGAGCCAGCCGCCCTACCATTGCTCCAGTTTACGCTACTCGAACTCTGGGAGCGGCGCAATCGAAACCTGATCACATGGGCAGCCTATAACGAGGTTGGCGCTGGTCGGCGGGCATTAGCTGGAGTTGCCGAGCAGTTATATAAAAGTATTGATCCAAGCGAACAGGAGATGATGCGTCGGCTGATGCTGCGCCTCGTTCGTGTCGAGCGTGGCCAGGATGTAGCAATCAAGCGGGTTCGCCGCGATGCCCTATTGCAGAGTATCAGCCCGCGGGTTCAGGCAGAACAGGTGCTTGGTCAGCTCATCTTCGAGCGCCTGGTACGGGTGATGCTCGGTGACACAACCGCTGATGATCAGATTGAACTCGCGCACGAGGCGCTGGCCCGCAACTGGCCACGGCTGATCGACTGGCTTGAAACTGAGCGATCAGCACTCGAAACGCGGCGTCGGCTTGATGCGCGGGCCGCCGAATGGATCCAACTTGGCCGCGGTACGGCTGGGTTGCTAGATGGCATCCAATTGGGTGAGGCCGAGAGTTGGCTGGCGAGTAGCGAGGCCAAGCATCTCGGCTATGACGAAGCGCTGCCTGCGCTTGTTGCCGCCAGCCGCGCCGCAATCGAGGAAGCCCAGCAACATGCGGTTCGCCAGGCACAGGCGTTGGCCGAGGAACAGACACGCCGGGCGGAGGCGGAGAGTCGCCGCGCAGAGGTTGAGCGTGAGCGCGCCGAAGCACAGACACTACGTGCTGAGGAACAGGCCCGCGAAAAGCGTCGGCTTGGATGGGCGTTTATCGCAATCGCGGTGATGTGTGGTATTGCTGTTATTCTGGCTGGGTACGCAATCCAGCAGGCAAACTTCGCCCTTCAACAGGAGGGTGCAGCCCGTAGCGAATCGCAAACGCGCATTGCCCAGGCTGTTGAACTTCAGACTGCGGAAGTACAGGCGAATCGTAGTGCAGAAGAAGCGCGTCAGAAGGCCGAGCAGGCCCGCCAGAGTGAAGAGACGGCTCAACTCGCACGGGCCACAGCAGAAGCAGCGCGAACATCAGCAGAAACTGCCCGTACCGAGGCCGAACGCCGCCAACGCGAGGCCCATGCCGGTGAGCTAGCCGCATTAGCGCTGGCGTATCCCAATCAGCCACAGATTGCACTGCTGCTGGCCGCAGGGTCACTGCAGGTCAGCCTGCGCAGTGGCGAGACACCCCTTCCAGTTGCTGTCAATACCCTACAAACGCTCCTAAAGCAGATCACCGGCACGGGGTACTATGCCCATGTTGGTGCAGTATGGGCTGTTGCATATGGGAATAATGGCCAAACGCTCGCGACGGCTGGTTCGGATGGGCGAGTGCTGCTGTGGAATCCGGCCAACCCAGGCGCTGCACCAACAGCGCTCGATGCTGGAGCGCCAATCCGCTCTATGAATATCGGCAGCGATGGCCGTTACCTGGTGACGGCGGGCGAGGATGGGGCCAGCCCACGCCTATGGGATCTGAGCAACACAGGCTCAACAGCCCGTGAACTGAGTGTCCCTGCAACAATTAATGCGCTTGCGAGTAGTAGCAATGGCCAGCGCATTGCAATCGCCACCGCAAGCGGCAGCGCATGGATTTGGGATGCGAGCACAACTGCCGCCGCCCGTGAACTACGCACACGTAGCCCAATTCGAACGATTGCAGTGAGTACGGATGGGCGTTGGGTGCTGACAGGCCACGATGACGGGATTGCACGGTTATGGGATCTTAGAGATCGTGACCCAGTGAACCCGATCACCACCAGCAATAGACGCCCAGCACTCACCAAGGTTGCCTTTAGCCCGAATGGGCGCTGGGTGCTGATTGGCGATGCGGATGGCAAAACCCACCTCTGGCAACTGAATGCAAGTGGCCTCTCATCTGGCCCATACGTGATGCGCGGGCAAACCAATACAATCACATCGATTGCCACCAGCCCGGATAGTTCACGCGCTGCGACAGCCAGTAGCGATGGTTCAACATATGTCTGGCTGTTAGAAACGCGTAATGATCCGGCACCGCTGGCAGTGGTGCGTGGCGAATCTGGTGCAGTCAATGACGCGCTGATTAGCCAGGATGGGCAAAAACTCATTACCGCAGGCCAGCGAGGCACAATCTATGTCTGGGACTTATCATCGAAAGATCCAGGTGGCAGTGCACGGCAACTTATTGGGCACGATGGGCCAGTCACAGCTATTACTATGAACGGCCAGATTCTGGCCAGCGTCAGTGAAGACCAATCGCTGCGATTATGGGATCTGAGCAAACCAGAACCAAGCGATGCGAATCTGCCGAGTGATCCGCGCGAGCTTGTGAAACTGGCGTGTACGATTGCAGGCCGCGATCTCAGCGAGCAGGAGTGGCAGAGCTTTCAGGTGAGCGAGCCATATCAACCGGTTTGTAACGCACCGTAGAGACGCAAGATTTTGCGTCTCTACGGCATAATAGAGGTTCAATGATGACCCTGCAACGTTTCCATCTTGGTAAAGATATCTGGGAGGCCGATGCCGCCCCAACAACGCCAGTCTATCTCGCAGGTGGGCCGATGTATACCATCTGCTCAATTGGCGGGCTGATCCAGCCATATGGCGATGAACATATTCAAGGCAAGATGGGCGGCGTGTGGGCACATCCAATGCGTGTTCTGCATGGGTGGTCGCTGGCGCTGGCAGATGCAGAAGGCATCACAGAACTTGATGCAGCAATCGCCTGTGACCTGTATGGTTCGCATGTCACCCGGCACTATGAGGCGCAGGCAATCCAGTTGAGCTGGACTGAATTTGTGGTTGAGGGCCGCCCGGCGCTGGCCAGTATGATCACAATTCGTAATAGCGGTACGATTGCCTGGGAGGGTTCCCTCCTTGTACACGCCGAATTGGATATGCGTGGCTGCTGGTTTGGCGGTTGGAATGCTACAACACCGCAGCCGCATATGGATGGCTCGCTGCTGACCGTTACTGGCGATGGTAAACCATTCGGCGGGCGTGCTTCGGCACTCAGTGTAAACGCTGAGGCGATCTGGTCGGCGGTTGATTCGCGAGCAACTGCTCGTATCGCCATCTCGCTGGCTGCAGGCCAGGATCGGCATATCACCATGGCACTTGGTGTCGCCCATACTGGTGGTGTTGGTGCCGCTGGTGAGCTGGCATGGAATGCCTGTACACACGCCGATGCATTGCTGGGCGAAAAAATTGCCCGCTATGCTGCGCTCCTTGGCGAGGTTGTGCTCGAAACGCCAGATCCAGCGATCAATCGGGCCTGGCTGCTTGCACGCCTCAACTTCCACACGCTGGCTGCCGAATACCCCGATCTACCAGCATATTTCCTGGCTGGCCTGCCCGAATACCCACAATTGTTTGGCTGCGATAATGAATACAGCACTCCTGGCGCAACGGCAGCCGGTTTCGGTGATCTGATGCGCCAGACACTCACCACGCTGGCGGCCTATGGCGAGCGCGCCTGTGGCAAAATTCCACATGAGATTACAACAAATGGTCGTGTGTTTCATCCCGGTAATACACAGGAAACACCTCAATTTGCGGCGGCCTGTTGGGAATATGCTCGTTGGAGTGGCGATCTTGCGTTTCTTGCCCAGGTGTACCCATTGTGTGTAGAAGGGCTTGATCATTTCTTCTGGGCGCTTGAACATACAGGCTACCCCGTTGGCGATGGTGTTGTCGAACGATTGGGCATGGGCGAACATAAACTCGATAGTGTCTGCTACCTGTATCAAGCACTGGTCTCGTTACGTGAGGCCGCCATTGCACTGGGCAAACCCGCCGATGCTGCGCGGTTCGATAGCCAGGCGATACGGCTGCGCGAACGGTTCGAGCAGGATTGGTGGCTGGAAGATGAAGGGCTATACGCTGATTCGATGCATCTTGATCGGCGCACCCAATTCGATGGTCATTGGACGGTTGTGCTGCCATTTCAATTGAAGCTCGCCTCCGAAGAACATGCGCTACGCGGCATGGCCCGGATCGAGCAGGAATGGGTGAATGAGTGGGGCCTGGTTCATACTCGCGGAGCCGAACCACGGGTATGGACACTACCAACCGGCTTGTTGGCGCTCGCAGCATTTGATCGTGGGCGCACCGATCTTGGATTGCAGCTCATCCGCAATATTGCGATTACTGCACAGCATGGCACGCTTGGCACGCTCAAGGAACTGATACCACAGGGAATCTGCTTTATTCAACTCTGGTCGGCTGGCTTGTTGGTGCAGGGGTTACTGGAAGGGCTACTTGGATTACACCCGCTGGCGCACCTGCATCGGCTTACTGTTTCCCCACAGCTCCCAGGCGATTGGCCGGAGGTTGCGTTGCGAGGGCTGCGCATTGGTGCCCATACCATCGATCTGCGGGCGACACACACATCGCTGAGTATGGCGCATCGGGCTGGGCCACAGGCGCTGACGATTATGTACAATGGGCGAGAGGCGCTTGTGCAGGTTGGGGAAACGAAACAGATCTAGTAGGGTCGGTTTCTTCCCTCACCCCAGCCCTCTGCCCACGGGAGAGCGCAAACTGTCTTGGCGTTGCAGCGATCCTGTGAGCATGTCATGCTGAGCAAAGCGAAGCATCTAACGAACTGCCCCTTTTAGATCCATCGCGTTCGCTCAGGGTAACATCCGCACAGCGCCCTAACATTGAGCTATTGGCTATTGGCTATCGGTTATCGGTTATGTTCGCGTTAGTTTGCGATAGGTGATCCGGTGGGGTTGTTTCGCGGCTACTCCCAAACGGCGGCGGCGATCCTCATCGTACTCAGAATAGTTCCCTGGGTACCAGACGACCTGGCTGTTGCTCTCGAACGCCAATATATGCGTCGCTACCCGATCAAGAAACCAGCGATCATGGGAAATAATCACGGCGCATCCGGCAAAGTTTTCCAGGCCCTCTTCCAGCGCCCGCAGCGTATTGACATCCAGATCATTGGTCGGCTCATCAAGTAATAACACATTCACACCAGATGTCAGCATCTTGGCCAGATGCACACGATTGCGTTCGCCACCGGAAAGGATGCCGACCTTCTTCTGCTGATCGGTTCCAGCAAAATTGAAGCGGGCAACATAGGCGCGCGAATTGAAGCTGCGATTGCCAAGGAGCAGCAGATCATTGCCGCCGGTAATTTCCTCCCAGACGGTCTTGTTCGGATCGAGTGCAGCGCGGCTCTGATCGACATAGCCAAGCTTGACGGTACTGCCAACCATTAGTGTGCCACTATCCGGCTGATCCTGGCCAATAATCATGCGGAACAGCGTCGTTTTGCCTGCGCCGTTGGGGCCGACGATACCGACAATACCGCCTGGCGGCAGATCGAATGAGAGATCATCATAGAGCAGGTTTTCGCCAAAGGCCTTTGCGACAGCAGTGGCGCGAACAACAATATCGCCCAAGCGCGGGCCTGGTGGAATATAGATCTCCAACTCACGCTCGGCTTTTTCGGAGCTCTGATTGAGCAGTTGCTCATAGGCCGTGATGCGTGCCTTACTCTTGGCATGGCGGCCTTTTGGTGCCATGTTGATCCAGTCGAGTTCGTGCTGAAGCGATTTCTGACGCTGCGTTTCGGCTTTTTCTGTCTCGGACAGCTTCTGCTTCTTCTGTTCCAGCCAACTGGTGTAGTTCCCACGCCATGGAATACCCGAACCGCGTTCGAGCTCCAGAATCCAGCCAGCCACATTATTCAGAAAATGCCGATCATGCGTGACTGCAATCACCGTACCGGCATATTGCTGGAGATGTTGCTCTAACCAGCTCACCGATTCAGCATCGAGATGGTTGGTTGGCTCATCGAGCAATAGGATACTCGGTTCCTGCAATAGCAGTCGGCACAGCGCCACCCGCCGTCGTTCGCCACCAGAGAGCACCCTGACGGACGTTTCACCTGGTGGGCAGCGCAATGCATCCATAGCCAGATCGAGCTTGCTTTCGAGATCCCAGGCATTGATATGGTCGATCTTATCCTGAACCTCGGCCTGCGCGGCCAGCAGCGCATCATAATCGGCATCGGGATCGGCGAATTTCTCGTTGATCTCCTCATAGCGCTTGAGCAGGCCAACCGCCTCGGCCATACCCTGTTCCACAATCTCACGAACCGTCTTGCTCTCATCGAGTTGTGGTTCCTGCTCCAGATAGCCAATGGTATAGCCTGGTGCCAGAACCGTCTCACCCTGAAACTCGTGATCGACGCCAGCCAGGATTCGCAGTAGGGAACTCTTGCCAGAGCCATTCGAGCCAATCACACCAATTTTGGCTCCATAGAAATACGAGAGTGAAATATCGCGCAGCACCTGTTTACTGGGTGGGACAAGCTTCCCAACCCGGATCATGGAATAGATTACCTTCGTGTCGGTCACAGAAACCCCTTTTTATAATGGCTTGTTGTGCATGCCCATAGTGTAGCACAAACGATATGCTATACTGATTGCAATGTTATTGCTACCACACGACCAACCAGAGAGCTTTTGATGCCTATAACGCAACCACGCGGTATCCTGGCCGCACTGCTTCCCTGGAATGGTGAACTCCCCCATGCCGAAATCGTTGATGGCTTCCATCGTGTGGCCTCTGCGGCTGGGTATCGCAGCATGTGTTTGAATGGCAGCTTTCGTGATTGGCA
>JBBQSD010000107.1:0-22392 GCA_038214135.1 Chloroflexales bacterium
AACCCGAAACCCGTATCCAGTAACTATCATAGCAGCATACGGCGGCGCTTCAATTGCATAATGGGCGAATAGACATGCCGAGTTAACGAGTGCCGCCAACATTCTTTCTTCATAAGCCTTTAGCACTCAGCTATCAGCCATCAGGAAGCCATCCGTAGAACTATCGGTTCATGGTTTTGGTTCTTGGGCAGACACATCGGTTCGCGCCCTACACGGGTTTCGCCATGCTTGGTATTCTGACTCCTGACTCCTGAATTCCTGGCTATCGGTTCTATTAAACGATGCGGTAGCGTGGTGCGATGGTTGCATCGCTGGCGACTTCATCCAGATTGGCGATGGCTAATTGGCCGCGCTGATCGAGATATTCGACATAGGCACCGGTCTTTTGCAACGCCATGAGTGAATCATAGCCAGCCAGTGTCGGGTAGATGGTGCGGGTAAGCTCGGCGATGGTGCGTGGTTCGGCGCAGCTATCGCGCACGCGGGTAAGGCGATGCTGTTGGGCTTGCTCGACGCGAACGAGGCATTCATCGAAATCCTTGATCGGCTCTTCGTGCCCGCCAAGCGCCAGCCTCACGCCGGAAACCCGCTTGATACGGTCGAGCGATTGAAGGTAGTGTTCTGCCCCGGTGGATGGGGTGATGCTTTCGGGTGAAAGAAATGGTGCCGTGTGCGGTAACACATGGTCGGCGGTCAGCAGAATATCGTCGATCTGTAGGCAGACCTGCCCTGGGCAGTGGCCAGGGGTGTGATAGATGCTGAACAGGCCATCAAGCCGATCGCCATCTTCGAGCGTATTGCTGACATCGACGGAGCGAAAGATTTCCTTGCTCCAGCCATACATGTGCAGGATTTCGGCGCGTTGTTCGGGTGGAATACCAGCCCGCGCCAGGAATTCGCCAAGTGCGCGGCTGGCCAGGATGAGCCGCTCGCTATGGTTGATCAGCACCCGCCGATCCAGCACATGCACGGCAATTGGCGCGTTACATAGCGTGCGAACCGCTGTCAGGCCACCATAGTGATCGATATGGGCGTGGGTGATGATAATACGCTTCAGATCGCTCCAGCCAAACGATTCGCCCCATTCTTCGCGTAGCGCTGCGAAACCAGCCTGGAGCTGGGTATCGCTCTCGCCAAGGCCGCTACCGGTGTCGATCAGGGCGACATAATCATCGGCCACGACAACATGGATATTGGCGATCAGCTTTGGAAAGACCTGCACTGGGATGCGATAGATTCGTATGCTCCCAGCTGTGGTATAGCGGGTGATTGGTGTTGTACTCACAACATGCTCCTTACCGGGATATGCCGGTAGGTTATTATAGCATTGCAAGAGTGGTACCTCTTGGTTATGGTATTGTCGCTTGCGACCCCTGCTGCCACGTAGTAGAATGACGCCACGCGACAGAGCGATTGCTTAACAATCCCCTGAGCAATGGCTTGAAGCAGATCCGGTGCAGACCAGCAATTCGTTCGGCGCACTGATGCGTTGGGCGAGCAGAAGGAGCCTCTCATGGAGCTCATCATCAAGAGCCGCCACGGCAAAGTTTCTGAGCGCAACCGCAGCTATATCGAAGAGAAATTAGGCAAACTGCAGCGCTTCATGGATGGAATCGAGAAGATCACCGTCGAACTTGATGAGGAGCAACGCCGCAATGATGGCACCATCCAGCGTGCCCAAGCGACATTGATTGCTGAGCATGGCGTTCTGTTACGATCCGACCAGCGCGGCGCTGATGTGTTCACTGTGATCGATGATGTTTCTACCACGCTCCAGCGCCAGATTAAGCGCTATAAGGAGAAGCATTGGCGGCGTGGTAAGCTCCGCCGTCAGGGTGGCGAGATCGTTGAGGTTCCGGTTCTGAATGGCGTGCTGGATACCGATGAAGCGCCACAGCCTCGGATTGTGCGTACCAAGGAATTTCAGATCAAGCCAATGTATAGTGATGAAGCCGTTGAGCAGATGGAGTTGCTCGGCCATACCTTCTTTGTCTTCCGTGATGCCGAGACGAGTATTGTGAATGTGCTGTACAAACGTGGCGATGGCAATTATGGGTTGATCGTCGCGGAGATAGGTAGTTAGGTTTTGCCGCTGTGCGCGGCAGGCACCAGGGAACCGTTCCGACCGGTTCCCTGGACCAGCAATGGATGTGAGAGGTTCGCCAACGTGCGTTGGTTATGCCATGGCTGCGCATGAGAAAACACCACACATTAGTAATGTCGGCAGCGCAAGCAACGAATGTAGGGGCGGTACCAAGCCGCCCGCCTCCAACCACCACCATTGCTGTGCCACACGGCGCGTGTCCGCCCGCGATGAATGCAGCGTTGGAGTGCCCTGGATTCTGAATGAATCACTGTGGTTCGCCAACGTCCGTTGGTTATGCCATGGCTGCAAACGATATGTGATTGTGGCTTGGTTTTCTCAAGCCGTTGCCGTTTCTGCCTCTCCCCTCCCCCTCCCCCTCCCCCACCAGTGGGGAGGGGCTTAAAGGGTTCTGTATGGGCAATTCCCCTCGCCCCGGCGGGGGAGAGGGCAGGTTCTGACTCCTGACTCCTGAATACTCAGCACTATGGCACCAAAGCATGTATACTTTGGGAACTCTGGCATCATGCGTTGTGCCGGGAAGAAGGAGTTTCCATGTATCGAATGATATGTATTGCAGCCCTGGCATTGGCTGCGCTGGCGGCATGTGGTCTGCCATCTGGTGCTCAGCAGATGAGTGATGGTGCTGCCACGGCTGTCCTTGAATTGCAGCGCACCGCAGAAGCGTTAGCGCCGACGCTGCAGGCTGGCGCTAGTTCGCTTCAACAGACGGCAGCGGTGTTGGCACCAACGCTGCAGGCCCAGGCTCCTGGCTTACGACAGACACTTGAGGCGCTTGCACCAACGCTGCAGGCGCAGGCTCCCGAGATGCGTGCGACACTGATTGCACTGGCAACAGAACAGCCTATTAATGGTGTCTCCGTCCGTCAGACGGTTGATGCACTAACGGGTGGAAGCGGTTCGCTTGATGATGTCTCGCTGCCAGAAAAACGCCAGATGTTGGTCAGCACTGCGAAAAAGGCCACCTATACGACTCCACAGGGCTATGGTTCGATCATCGAGTTGTATCAGACTGATATGCCAACCCGTGGCTGGCAGACGCTGCCTGATTCGGCTGCGAATGCGAATGCCACGGTGCTGCGTTTCCAAAAAGGCACACGTACTGCAACGGTGATCATCGCCAAACTGGCCGAGGGCACCACCGTCGATATCACGATTGAAGAAAAGTGATTGAAAGCGATTATTGGTTGACGGCCAGATAATCGCTCCGCAATTCTTCCATCAGGCTATCGCGCTGATCATAGATGCGCTTGAGTGGCCGTGCAGCAGCGACATCGAGTACATAGGCGGCCAGAATCGGCAGTGCTATCGTGCTATCGGTATAGCAGACGATAGTATCAGGCAGCTGATCGGGATCAACCTTGCCCCATGTCATGGCTTCACTCGGCGTTGCACCCGAAAGCCCACCAGTATCGGGACGTGCATCGGTGAACTGGATGAAATAATCGTGGCCCTTCTCGGAGATGCCCATGATCTCCTGAAGCTGCGGTTCGGTTTGCAGGATAAAGTTCTTTGGTGAGCCGCCGCCAAAGATCACAACGGCACTCTGGCCGCCCGATTTTTTGGCCCGGTGAACGATTGCGGTTGTCTCGTTGACATCACGCTCAACATCGAAGCGCAGTTGGTTACCAGCCAATGCCAATGCTGCCACATTCATACCAATCGTCGAATCGCCAGGGCTGGATGTATACAATGGCACACCAGCCTCATAGGCAGCAGTCAGCACCGAAACATAGCTGGTGCCAATCGCCTTCTCGCGGGCTTGTGTGTAGCGGCCAAGGTAATAGTGCAGTTCAGCGGTACTCAGCGGTTTCTGGAATTCTGGGCCTCTCAGGCATTCGCGCAGAAACGCATCGGTATCCAGCAACACACTCTGGTCGAATAGGATATCGTAGATCCGAATGATATGGCGATCACGCAGCGCGAGATCATCCACAAATGGTGTGGTTCCAAACAGCTCGAAGCCAAGCGAGCGATGCATATCGTGGTACAGATTCGCGCCAGTGCTGACCACCCAGTCGATCAGCCCAGCCTTGATCAGCGGTACAATCGCTGCTGTTCCCAGGCCGGTTGGCGTCAAGGCGCCCGAGAGTGTCACGCCAATTGTCACATCGGGCTGGGCGATCTTGCGGGCGAATAATTGGCATGCCTCGCGCAACCGCCCGCCATTATAGGCATATAGCTGCTTATCAACCAGATCGCGAACGGTAAGCCCCGCCGCAATCGGCTGTGGATCGAGTTTGACACCATAGGACATTGTGCTGCTCCTTCTCCTCGATTATTGTGGCTGCGCCTCATCCGCCTGTCATTCTACCATGCCCTTCTCTCCCGAACCGACGTGGTATCATAGTGCAGCAGTCCTATCGGACTTGAAAAAGAAAGTTGGAAGTTGTTTGGGAGTTGCGCCCAAACTCCTACTCTATGCAATATTTAGATGGCCCAATTGGCTTGTTCGACAGTGGTGTCGGTGGTGGGACGGTACTGGCTGAGGTTCGGCGGCAGTTGCCAACGGAAAACTTGCTGTATCTGGCCGATCAGTCACGCTGCCCATATGGTTCACGCCCGCCCGAGGAATTGTGTGAGTTGGCATTGGCGAGTGCCGCATGGTTGATCAACCATGCGGCGAAGCTCGTTGTTGTGGCATGCAATAGCGCCAGCGCCGCCGCACTTTTCCTGTTGCGAGAGGTATTTCCACAGATAGCCTTCGTCGGAATGGTTCCGGCAGTCAAGCCAGCCGTGCTTACCACGCGCACAGGCGTTGTTGGTGTGTTAGCCACCCCGGCGACAATCGCTGGCGGGTTGCTCCACAATGTAGTGGATCAATGGGCCAAGGATGTTCGCGTCATTGCCCAGCCGTGCGCTGGCCTTGCCGATGCTGTTGAGGCTGGCGAGCTAGAAAGCCCAGCAACCAAGCAGTTGCTGGAGCTATATCTGCAGCCCTTAATCGCTGCTGGTGCCGATACACTTGTGCTTGGCTGTACCCATTATCCATTTCTGGCAACCCAGATTCGTACAATTGTTGGCCCGCAGATCGTTCTGATTGATCCAGCTCCAGCAGTGGCACGCCAAACAGCCCGAATCCTACATGAGCGCAATCTATTGCGGCAATCGCCTGATGCCGCGTTTATTCAGTATGCAACAACCGGCAACCCAGAAACATTTGCGAAATTGATCACTGCATTAGGTCTACCGGATGGCCGCGTGGATGGTGCGATCATCGCACGGTAGAGACGCAACATCTTGTGTCTGCACGGGAGCAGAGAGGAAATCATATGCCCTCAAAGATTGTCTGGCTGCGTGGTACCCAAATCGGTCAGGAATTCGAATTAGGTGATGCGCTGCTCTCGCTGGGGCGTAGCCCAGAGAATAGTGTGCCAGTGGGAAGCGGGCGGGCCTCACGCCACCATGCTGAAATCCGCGCCGATTCGGGCGGCTATGTGCTTGTTGATCTCGATAGTGCCAATGGTGTGCTTGTCAATGGCCAACGGATCGTGGAACCGTATCGCCTACGGGCTGGCGATCTCTTCGAGATTGGCGATGAGCTGTTTCGCTATGATGCAGGTGCTCCTGTGTGGACATCAACGCTGCCGCCCCAACCAGCCCCGCCTGTGCCACAGCCGCCACTACCGAAGCCAGATGTAGATACTGCCGCTGCGCCGGGTAGTGCAGTTTCGACGCCACCCGTCTCCCGTCTGCCAAGTACTACACCCACGTCCACCGCGCCTGAGCGCCGCTTCCCACGATGGATTCTACTGGTGATCCTGGTTGTTGTTGTGTTGCTGATTGCGGCGATTGGATTTTCGGTGTTGTCGCGCAGTGGCGGCGCAATCAGACCGGCGCAGTTCTCGTCCAATCCGACAATCGGGCAATTGGCGCTAGCAGCTCCTGCTTCAGGGGATGTGGCGCAGATGGCCGATTGGACCGTTCTTGTCTATCTGGCGGGCGACAATAACCTGGAAGCCGATGCACTTCGTGATCTCAATGAGATGGAACAGGCCGGATCGAATGATCGCGTGCAGCTTGTCGTTCAGTTTGATCGCACTGGCCAAGCAGGCGATGGCGAACGCTGGTCGGGCGCTCGGCGCTATCTGGTTCAGCGCGATGCTGATCCGCTGCAGATTAGCTCGCCGACCCTTGCCAACCTGGAAAGGCTGAACATGGGCGATCCGCAGGTGCTGGCGGATTTTGTGGTGTGGGGCGTTCGGCAATATCCGGCTCGCCATCATGCATTGGTGATCTGGGATCATGGGTCGGCCTGGGCAGGGACGGCATTCGATGCTTCTGCTGGTGGCGATGGCCTGAATCTTTTGGAATTGGAGCAGGCACTTGGCACAGCCCAGACCCAGCTTGATGGCATGCGCTTTGATCTGATCGGCTTTGATGCCTGTTTGATGGGGCAACTGGATGTCCTGCTTGCCGTGCAGCCATATGGCCGCGTGGCGGTCGCCTCGGCGGAACTCGAACCAAACGATGGCTGGGATTGGGCGGCGCTGACAGAGCGACTGCAAGCGGAGCCGACCATGGATGGTGCTGGATTGGGGCGCGTTATCGTCGAAACCTATGGTGCTGCCTATGAAAGCCGTAATGAACGAACGGCGACGCTGGCGGCCTTTGATCTCGAATTGCTGCGCGATGTGGTGACACGTACCGGTGCGTTTGCCGATGCGCTCACGGCTGATCTAGGAAATGCATATACGTCGGTTGCCGAAGCGCGTTCCTATGCGACGGTATACAGCCAGCCACGGCCAGAGGAGTTCAGCGCCGTCGATCTTGGTGATCTGGCGCGGCTGACGATTGAGCGTGGTGCGCCTGAAGCAGTGGCAGCGCCAGCCAGGGAGCTGGTGGCAGCAATCGAACGAGCCCGGATCGCAATGTGGTCGGGGCCATTTCATGCCGATGCCAGCGGCCTTTCGGTCTTTTTCCCACAGGCAGCCGAACGGATGCCAGGAATCTATGACCAGCTTTCACCATTGGCCAGGCAGACGAGTTGGGCGCGTTTTGTGCGCACATTTCTGGCAGCAGGCGCTTCTCGGGTAGCGGTTCCGCAGATCACGGAACTACGTGCAGCACTCGATTCGACCAATACGATCACGCTTGATGGAAGTGTTGCTGGCCGTGAAATCGCCAATGTGTTCTTCTTCGTCGGAATCCCAAATAGTGATCGAACAGGCGTGCAGCTGATTGATATTGATTATGTAACTCCGCCTGGCAGTGCTGACGCACCCGTATGGGATGGGAGTTTACATCCACTGCACAATTCGTGGGCCATCCAGCAATGGGGTCTGGATAATGGCAGCACCCAGATTCGAGTGTTGCTTGGGCCGGCACGCTATGGCTCCGATCTGTATGGCGTTGAGGGGTTATATCAGGGCCAGGGTGGCAATCCACCAATTGATGCAGCCCTGCTGTTTCGCATGCAGGATGGCCAGGCGACCCTACAGAGTGTGTATGGGTTTCCGCGTGGGCAGGGGCGCGAGGCTCAACCACTCGAAATTCAGCCGCTTGCTGGTGATCGCTTCACCGCTCAGATGCGGACATATACGACAAGTGCAGCGCGGCTGGTGCCTGGGCGCGTATCTGGCGAAACAATCACATTTGGCGATGCGCCTCTGCGGGCTGTGCGGCTCCCCGCCGCCGCTGGTGATTATGTTGCTGGCTTCCTGGTGCGCGATATCAGCGGGCGCTTCAGCTACCAGTACCGCGATATTCGGGTGACAGGCTCGTAGCCAAACTACGAACCAACCCGCAGGCGCATATCGCCTGGCGTAATCGGTAGCAATGATTCCGCCGTCAGTAATAGTTCCTGCTCACTCACCCCAATTGTGAATAGAAACAGCGACCCCTTGTCGGCTTCGGTTGCAAAACGCACCAAGCGCTGATCGCCATTGGTGACGAGCGTCGCTTCACGCCCATCAAGCGTAATCTTCCTGGTATCGCCGGTCAGCGGCAGTGGCTCGACGGAGCCTCCGCCAAGGATAATCTGCTGCTTGCCGCCATTGGCATTGAACGTAATCAGAAAGAATCCAGCTGCGTTCGTGCCCAATTCATTATCTTTAGCAATCCGCGATTGGCGTGGCATTGGCACCATGCCCTGTGGAAGATAGGCAGGCCACAAATAATTAAACACTGTTGGATTAGCGGTTGCAATAACAGCCCGCGTTGGTATAGGCCGCGTTGCTGTTGGCTGAACTGGAGCAGGCGCTGGTGCGAGAGCAGGCGCATTTGTTGGCGCAGGCGCAACCGCCGCAATCGTTGGCGATGGCTGGGCTACCAAAGGCGAGATCGATTGGCTCGGCTGGGTCGATCCAGCCGAATTACTACACCCGGCACTGGCAAGCAGCACAATGGCAATCACGGGCAGTATACGGATTTTGGTAGGCATACTATTCCCTCGACATGGCCCTTCTGATAGCAAATCTATCATGCCTGGGCGTATGCGATACGCCCCAACCCCGCATAGAAGGATGGAGTACGAGTAATCTGTCATGGCTACTCTGACGCGCTTGTACGGACGCGATATATCGCGTCCCTGCGGATGATACTCCATCAGAATCGGTTCTCAGTTCTTGTTCGCTTGTTCGTTTGGTTCTTGGTGCTACCCGAGTTTTGTCCATGCAGGGCGGCGCTTTGCCAGAAACGCCTGCAACCCTTCCTGGGCCTCTTCGCCGGTTCGGATGTCGGCAATCAGTTTGATAACATACCGGCGGGCTGCATCACGCTCCATATACCAGATGGCATTCAGGGCGGATTTTGTCGCAGCAACCGCTTGCGGGCCACTCGTCAGCATACGATTCAGAATATTGCTCACCGTCACATCAAGCTCATCCGTCGGAGTCACCGCATGCACCAGGCCGATCTCGAAGGCTCGTTCAGCAGTGAACCGCTCGCCAGTCACGAACAGGGCGCGTGCATGGCCATAGCCGATTTTCGGAACGACATACTGGCCGATTACGGCTGGAATAATGCCGATCTTCACCTCGCCAAAGCCAAAGCGGGCTGTTTCGGCAGCAATCGCGATATCACAGCATGCAACTAACCCGGCCCCACCGCCAATTGCTGCGCCATTGACTCGGGCGATCAGTGGTTTTGGGAAATTCCAGATCGCATCAAACATAGCCGCCATCGCTTCGGCTTCGGCCAGATTTTCGGCGACACTCAGATTCACGCTGTTGCGCATCCAGTTCATATCGCCGCCGGCACAGAATGCCTCGCCCGCGCCAGTCAGCACCACCGCTCGCACGTTCTTGTCGTCGGTAAGTGCCATAAATGCCTGGTGTAACCCGGCAATGGTGGCGGTATCGAAGGCGTTTCGCACATCTGGCCGATCAATCACCACGGTTGCTGTCGGGCCGCTATACACAATACGAATTGGGTCAGCCACAGTTCCTCCCAACTACTGGCACACTAGATGATTGCTCATCGCTATGATGCAGGTTCGATCTCGATATAGGCCCGCTTCTTCAGGCTGCCGTTCAGCCTCGCAAAGAGATCAAACACCTTTTTTATGAAGCCATACTTGCGATTGATCAGGTCATTGGCGCGTTGGGCTTCTGTTGTGGGCAGAATGCGAGCAGTGCCAGGCGCTTGTGGCCCAAGCGTGCGGCCGCGCTGATCGCTTGGTTCCACCAGAACGCGGCTGTCGGCACGAATCCGTTTGATCTTGCCACTATCATCAATTGTCATCACATACAGTTTGCCACCATCTGCAGCAAACCAGACCGGAGTTTTGACGGCCACACCATTTTTTCGGAAGGTCGCCAGGTTCATATATTGCTGGCCATCAAGGGCGCTAAAACCATGTGCCTCGGTTGTCACAGATACCTCTTTCAATTGTTACTTATGCTTGGACTACGTGCGCCCCGCTTCCAGGAAGCGCTCTTTCTGAACCATGCCACTGCGCGTGGCGAGCGGTCGGGGCCTTGCCCCGAACCCCGAACAGAGCTTAGTGGCCTGCCTATGCTCATTGATCATGCCACAGCTGCGATCAAGCAGCAATTGTAGCTGCTTTTTGCACAATGCAGTTGGGCAGTTCTGCAGTTCAGTGGTTCTTGGTCCTTCTGACTCCTGACTTCTGACTTCTGAATACTTGGGTTTGCATCAATTATTGCTTGCCGATTCCGAGCGGAGCGTTTGTAGCAGAATACGGCGTTCTTCGATACGTCGCTGGCTTTCGGGATCGCCACCAGCGAATGCCGTGTCAAGCGTCTGCTGGGCTTCATCACTATTGAGTTGAGCCTGCTGGATCTCATAGATCGCCCGAGCCGCAGTATCATCGTGGGAATTCAGGAAGTTCAGCAGTGCCTGCATAACTGGCGATTGTTCAGCCATATCGCGTTGATCGCGTAGTTGGCGCAGTGCTGAGAGCCGTACACGTAATCCTTCGGCCTCAACATCACCACCGCCACTCTCAAGTTCATCAATTGCCCGCTCAACCGCCGAGATGAAGCTATCGTCCATCACAAATGGTGCCCGCTGCGTCAGCGCCAACAGTTCACCCCCATCGGTGACACTCGCAAACGCGGCCAGAGTCTGAGGTAGCGTAACCTGGACCTGCGTTTTGATCATTCGCAGCCCTTCCAACCGGGCGCGCAACCCACCAGCCTCAGCTGTATCACCAGCGGCCGCAGCAGCGGCCAATGATTGCTCAACCCGCACCAGAAATGTGTCATCGAGCACAAATGGTGCCTGCCCAACCAGTGCCAGCAACTGTTGCTGATCGCTGAGATGCCGCAGCAGCGCCAATGCCTGCCGCTCGGCTTCTTCGAGTAACTCAGGGTTATTCTCGCGGGTGCTTGCGGCATATGGATCAGTAGTGCTCATCTGATCGATCAATGCAGCTAGTGTTACCCCCGGCTGATCATCAATTGTGATCTGCTGCAGATCGGCGAGCCGTAGCCGTAGTGCCTGTGCGTCGCTGTGTTCACCACCAGCTTCTGCGTGAGCGATCAATTGTTCCACGATACTATGAAATGATGAAGCACGAACGAGCGGCTGATCATGAACCAATGCCATCAATTCTTCGGTTGATCGCGCAGCGGCGAAGGCTTCGAGTGCTGCTGGCCAATCTGCCTCAGTTGCATTCGGATTTGCTAGTTCTCGCAGAACTTCAAGCCGCTCACGCAGCCCAGCAGCAACATCCCATCCCTCGGCTGCTTCGGCTTCGGCCTGCCATTGGGCAACTGCGTCCAGAAAGTCATCATCACGCATGAACGGTGCTCGATCAATAAGCTCCGCCAGCGCAATACTGTCCGGCACTGTCAGAAAATCCTGTTTGACCGACTCAAACAGTTGCTCGCGCTCTAGCGACATGCCAATACACTTTCTCTATCATTCAGTAGCTTGCTGTACCGTTTCTTGGTGCGGCGCAGCAAAGCCGCGCCGCACCAAGAAATGATTCTTGCGGGGGCCGAAGGCCCTCGCAACCCCCAACGGTCAAGTTGGTTTGAATCATACCCTAATTTACGATGCGTGGTGTTGGCGAGAGGTAGGGAACGACGCATGTTGTATGCGCGACTTCTTGCCAGGAGCCACGAACCAGAACACTCACTGGGTAACTCCCAGATCGTTCATTGCCAACATTCAGTATCAATGTGAACGAACCATCTGCGGCAGCGCTCCCGCCGCCTACAGCGCGTGGCCCAAAGTAGAGCAGCAGTGCTGCGCGGGGTGGCGCGAACCCATTGATCTCGATTGGAACGCCATATGTACATGTGATTGCATTGGTCACTTCTTCGAGTGTGGACGGGGTGGTAATCAATTCTTCGGTCGGCTGAACGGGCGGGCGGGTTGGAATAGGTCGCTGTGTTGCAACGAATACCGTTGGCGCAACTGTAGTCTCTATCACTGCGGTTGGCACAGCTCTTGTTGGTGAGCTAACAGCCGCACTCGTTGGTTGTACCACTGCTGTTGGTGGCGGTGGCGTAGCAGTCGCTGGCGCAGCATATCCTTGTGAGTGCGCCACCGGGTAGTCCGCTGGGCGAACGAGCAGGAGTGCCATCACCAGCAGGCCAATGGCCAGCACGCCAAGTGGCGTACGCAGGCTTGGTGGTTGCATCAGGTTTTCTCCGTGTATACGCCGTCTTCCGGCGCGCCAGCACTATATCATATCATTGCATCTACGAGTATGACAGATAATACTCAATCATTGGCCGCATTTAGTGTTTCTCAAGCACATACACGGTTGGCTGGAGCTTGCCAAGCATCTGGTAGATACCCCACAAACATCCGGCATACTGGGCATGGTAGTGAGCCTGCCCATAGCGTGCCACCAGTTCGGCTTCGCGGCGGCGCATCCGCGCAACCCATAACAAATCGTTAGCCAGATCGTTGCGGCCTTCTTCGGCCCAGCGCTCACGCCACTCACTGCCGATCACATCCCGTGTTGCAATTGTTAAGCCAACCGATTCTGCCGTTGCTCTGAAAAACGCTTCGGACATATTGTCTGCCACAATCGCCAATCCTGTGTAGATCTGCGCCGCCTCGTGTGGCTCGATCAACTCAGTAGCGAATGTCTGGTAGGCTAACATTTGCCCGCCGCTGCGCAACACTCTGGCGCACTCGGCCAGCCCTGGCGCGAGATCGACATGATTGAGGACATCGCGGCACCATACATAATCAATCGAGCTATCATCCAATGGCAGCGACTCAATGCCAGATTGAACAATGCGTATCTGGTTGCCCAATCCCGCCTCGGCAACGCGTTCGTGGGCCAACTTCATATGCAGCGGAACCGGATCGGCGGCGATGGCCTGGCAGCCGAAACGGCGCACGATCTCAATTGCATATTTCGCATCACGGCAACCAATATCGAGCACGGTATGGCCAGAACTAACGCCCAGTGTAGCAAACACATCATAGAGCATATCCGTGCTGCGTGGGTTGAGGCTGATATTAGAGGTCGCCTCAAACATAGCGTAATCCTTGCCCCATATATCGTTATACAGCCTGATTGCATTCGTCATAGTCGTTCTTTTAGTGCTACCATACCTGCGATACAACAATCTGAAAGGAGTCGTGGTATGCCAATTGTTCATGGATGGCGTGGCCGGTACTATGAGGATTTCACAATTGGCGATATCTATCCGCATCCACTTGGCCGCACGATCACCGATGTCGATAATATCTGGTTTACGCTGCTAACAGTCAACCCGAATCCGATTCATTTTGATCAAGTCTATGCACAGCAGACGGAATTTAAGCGCTTGGTGGTCGACTCGACCTTTACTTTGGCGTTGATCACTGGCCTTTCGGTTGGTGATCTCACCCAGCATGCCATTAACCTCGGGTGGGATGAGGTCAAACTGCCGCATCCAGTCTTTGCTGGCGATACGCTGCGAGCATGGAGCGAAGTGCTATTTGTGCGCGAGTCACGTTCACGTCCAACAATGGGTATTGTGATGGTGAAGACGGTTGGTGTCAATCAGGATGGCACAACAGTGATCGAATTCAAACGGACGGTCATGGTCTATAAGCGTGGTCATGGCCCAGAAATGTCGTTCCCTGGCCTCCCAACGGAGTGACACGAGAGCCTGAACATAGCCGATAGATTGATAGCCGAACATGCAAAGCGACTGTTGTTTCATTGATCAGTGTGTCGTAGCTGCGTGGGCATTCGTAGTTCCGGCGCAGTATTCTGACTCCTGCCTCCTGAATTCTGACTCCTCGTTCTCAGGGCCAGAGATATGGCGTTCCGCCCGGCAACCGTAGCACATCCTCGCCAACATTGCCAAGCCGGGCAGGGCCACCAGCGAGTGGTCGTTCCAGCCTGGCATAGCGGGTGTACTGCACAATATCGCCAAATCGTTTCATTTCGACGCCGAGTACTGGGCCGAGTGTTGCGGCACCACCCGATTGATCATAGAGCTGTTGGAATGCAGGGCTGAGTTGCCCTTCTGGCGGTGCCTCCGCAATCCGAGGCAGTCCCGCATCGGCCATCCAAGTTAGTTCACCAGCAGGCAATCGCTCGATCTGCCCATTTGCCAGCCGTAGGCAGGTTGTTTTGAAACACTGCTGCACAAAACCAGCAAATGGTACTGCTGGCATTACGGGATCGCCAGGGCCACCATAGCCACCCAATCGCTCCCATTCGGCAAAAAACGGTTTGGGAACATAATAGCCCTGTTCTCCCAGAATGCGCCCGCCCCTCTCAGCCACCACGAGCGTGCTCAGGTCGCGTGCTATGGCAAGATCCTGCCCATTGGCCCGCAATGTCAGCATCAGCCGATATGAGCCATCTGGCAGCTCTGCTGGCAGGCTAAGCGGCTGAACATGCTGAAGCTCATCGTTGCTCCAATCATTCGGAGCCAGCACACCATACAACAATGGCCGCGTTGTCTCGAATAACACACGGCCAGTTCGATCAGCCAGTTGCAGCACGACGTCAGGCGTTCCACGAATATCGGTAGCGGTTTGTTGCCATTCAAGCGTGATTGCCAATGTCTCGCCTGGGCCATACGTCCTGCCACCATCGCCAGGCTGGGCCAGATGAATGCCTGTTGCGTGCAGGCCGTGCGGGAAGACAAGATCGAGATCCCGGCGTGGGCCTGGGTCGATTGGCCGATAGATCGAATAGGTGCCGATCGAGAGATCCTGAGCATAGCGATGGGTGATGATACTGATCTGGGCTGGGGTGAGCCAGTTGCCAAGGTAATCGAGTACAATCAGTGGAACGCGCCCAGATGCCATATCACGCAGCAAGGGTCGTTGGTCCCACAGGCCAATATCGAACAGCATGCGCTGCTCGAAGACCTGTTCACGCGATGTAACCGCCAGTTGGGCCGCCACACCAGGAATATCGGTAAAGATTGGCCCATTGGCCGCCCGAATCGGCTCAGCAAGCGCCCGATTGATAGTGGCACGGGCATTCAGAATAATCTGCTCGCGTTGCAGATCCTGCCAGATTCCATTGCCGCCAAAACTATTCCGCACTGGATTGCGGCCCTCAATAATTCCGGCTGGCAGCAGATATTCCTCGCTCCATAATGGGTAGTAACGCGTAAGCGCCAACGCCGTAAGCATCAGCAGCATGCTTGGTAGTAACGTGGCAATCGGGCGATTCATAGATCGCAATAGCGCTGATGTGTTGCTTTGCTTATGCGGTGCTGCTCCCTGACTCCTGACCCCTGCCCCCTGCCCCCTGAATACCAGTTTCTTGTTCCCTTGTTGCCTTGTTCTCTTGTTCAAGGTATTAGGCTCTTGGTTCTTGGTTCTTGGTTCGGTATTCTGACTCCTGACTCCTGACTCCTGACTCCTGACTCCTGCCATGCTCGCTGCAACAAGCCAGAACAGGCCAGCATATGCCTCCAGGAAGTAATTGCTATAGGCCCCTAGTTTCCCAACGCCAAAGGCCGTCATCAGCCCAAAGAGCGTGTAATAGCCTGGCAAAAGCAGCGCTATCCTTGGTTTGAACAGCACCCCGGCCCCAATCATCAGCACTACTGCCACAAGCAGCGGCTGCATCAGGACGATTTGATCGCGCCAGAATCCGTGGGCAAGATCGAAATCCCAGGGATTGGCATTCGCGGAAACGACATGCACCCAGAACCACCCGCGGCTTGCCAGTTGCAAAACACCAATCGCCAGCCCACCAATCCCACCGATCAGCCCACCCAACACAATCGCCCGCCGCCAATCGCGAAACAACAACCAGATCACTGCTGCTGCCGGAGCCGCAACCAGCGATGGTTTGGTCAGTAGCGCCAATGCCAACACGGGAGCCGCCCACAGGATCTGCCATGTGCCAACCCGCCGCGAAATGATCACAAGCCCCCATAAACCCAGGCACACACCCAGCAGATCAACGCGCATCACCGATGACCACTCACGCATGATCGGGATTCCAAGCAATGCCAAGGCAACCAATACGATGGTGATATGTGACTGGGTGACTGGGGGCTTGCTGATTGCTGATTGCTGATGAGGTGATGGGGTATCTTCTGACTCCTGACTCCTGACTCCTGACTCCTGATCAACTGAACTGCTGAATGCTGAATGCTGAATGCTGACGGCTGGTTGTGCAAGCATCACAATCGCCGGCACACACAGCAGCCCAGCAAGCAGCGAAACAATTCTGCCCGCCAGAAGGATTCCGTGTGGTCCATCTCCAATCAGGGGCACGGTCGCTAATCCGATCAGCCATGTGATGCCATGATAGATTGGTGGGTAATTCACAACCGTGTATGGTGCAGCAGCCGGATCGCTATACAACTGCCAGATCGGGAGGCCAGCGCGGAGCAGGTTCACCTGAGCGAGCAACGGCCCTTCGCCATAATCCAGCGGAAAGGGATATTCGAGCAGGTGGGTTGCGCGGATCGCAAAAAAGCCCAGGTGTGCAAGCACCAGGCTGCCGAGAAGCAATAGAGCAGCGATGTTGAACAGGCGAGCCAGAATGCGTATTAGTGGCATATGTTTGTCATAAACGCTCAGCCCGTAACGCAGAAGTCAGAAGCCAGAAGATGAGCCGCTGAGATTGCCTATCCACTATTCTGACTCCTGACTCCTGACTCCTGAATACCTACTGCTTTGGCACATACACCCGCACACGATCCCGGAATTTGATCACATAATGTTTGCGAATGGCCGCCCGCATCTCGGATGTCCAGCGCCCAACCTCATCATATGGATCATTCTCAACATCATCACGGATCATAATCGCACTGAACTTGCGTTGGGCGATCTCTTCCAATAACCCGCTCTGATCCCAGATACCCCAGCGTGCTGCTGGCCCCATCGTCGATGGATCGTCGTAGCGCACCGGTTTGCCACCAGCAATCAGCAGGCCGACATCATCGGCCAATATCTCACCTGGCGTATTCCGTATGAATACAACAAACCGCTCGGGTGAATCGCTTGGCCGAAACTCACCCACAAATACCTTTTGCGGTTGATACGCCACCCATAGTTGGAATGCAAACAATGCCAGAATCGCCAAGCGTGGCAGAATTGTAGCTCGCCGCATCAGATTGAATTGCTTGCTCGAAACGGCCCATGCAACTGCCGCTCCACAAGCCAGCCCGATTGCGAGATGCGATTCGAGCAGATGATTATGGTTGGCCGAGATCTCGGCTGCCCCAAGCAGGGTGATCGGCGCGATCAGCACATAACATGCCAGTATGCGTGCCCGCGCATTGCGCCATGCCCAGGCCAACAACGGCAACACAAGCAGCAATGCAGGCCAATACGGGGTCAATCGCAATGCGTATTTCTGCACCAGATACAGCGACCACCATTCGCTGCGGTGTAATCCCCACACATGCGCGGTGAATTGCCCAGCGGTGATCAGATCAGCTACACCCCAGAAACCAAGCATCAACCCAACCAGCAGCATACCAAAGGCAACAGTACGCTTCTGAAGTGGCAGAATCCAGCATTGATCGATCAACTGCTTCCGCCGCCAGGCGATCAGATCATTCAGCACCAGCGCGATAGATACCGCAAACGCAGCCATTAGGGTTGTCTGGCGGGTGAAGAACGCAATTGCAAACCAGATTGCTGCGGCGGTAAGCCACCACCACGCATGGGTTCTCCAGAATGGTTGCAGATGGGATTGACGATTGTTTGCTGCCGATTGGTTGGCAGATGTTCCCAGCAACGCACACAATAATCCAATCGTTGCGAAACAGATCGCCAGCATATCTGGCTTAATCCGGCTACTCCACAGTATAACAACAGGAGCGCTTAAGAACATCGCTGCGCCAAGGAAGCCGGCCAACCACGAACGCCCAACAGCCCAGATGATCAGGATGATCAGCAGCCCGATACTAAACGCGGCCAATGCAGAAACGAGCCGCCCACCCCAGAATGGATTCGGCCCGGCAATTTGGTCCAGTAATGCAACGAGTGCAGTATGAATTGGCGGGTAGGGTGCCGAAACAAATTCATGGCGCGAGAGTGGGCGATACAATGGTTGGCCAGCCTGGATCAAGCGGGCCTCGTAGAGCAGTGTTCCTTCCAGGCCATCATTTGGGTAGGGGTACAGCAGGCGATCAAGGAGCCGATCCAGCGAGCGGTTCAGCAGCGGTAGCGTTGCAATATTCAACACAACCAGCACGATGGCACCCAGCCAACGTTCCAGCAGTGGAAGTGCCTCTGTGTTTGGTTGCAGCGCTGCTTTTGACATTATCTCCTCAATAGTAGTGCAAAATTATAACAGAGTTGCGCTTGCACCGATCCAAGGCTTTGTGTATAGTAGCCACGGGCACTGCGATGATGGAGGCGCCTACTGTCACCAATACAGGTCGATTGCCCATATATTGCTTGATTGCTTGATGGATCACTCGATCTGGTATCGGATTCGCAATGTGACCCACATAATGTAGGAGGCTAGACTGTTGAGTATCGTAAGCGCCGATCTGCTGTTCACTCCCATTTCTCAGCGCATTGCCCGGCTGCGCGATCTCGCCTACAACCTTTGGTGGACCTGGCACGACGAAGCCCAGGATCTATTCCGCAGTATTGATGCTGACCTGTGGGAGGCCGAATACCACAACCCCGTCCGTTTCTTGCGTGATGTTCGCCAGACCAAACTGGAAGCTGCTGCTATCGATGCAGAGTATCTACGCCGGTATGATGCGGTGATTGCTGCATTTGATACCTATGTAGGTACAGACGACACATGGTTCAAACGCGCCCATGCAGATGCCAAGAATGAATTGATCGCCTATTTCTCGGCGGAATTTGGCCTGCACGAGAGCCTGCCGATCTATTCTGGTGGCCTCGGCGTGTTGGCAGGCGATCATGTTAAGGAAGCCAGCGATCTAGATCTGCCATTTGTAGCGGTTGGCTTCATCTATCCACAGGGCTATTTCCGCCAGCAGCTCGATGCGAGTGGTTGGCAGGAGGCGATCTACAACAAGATCAATTTTGCCGACATCCCGGCAACGCCGGCTCGCACCCCCGATGGCGGCGAAGTCGTGGTTACAGTTGAGTTGCCGGGCCGCACAATCTATGCCAAAGTCTATCGCATTCGCGTTGGCCGCGTTTCGTTGTTACTGATGGACACCGACATTCATCCAAATAGCCCGCAGGATCGTGAACTCTCGGCGCGGCTGTATGGTGGCGATCAGGAAATGCGCGTCGCCCAGGAGATAGTTCTTGGAATTGGTGGCGTGCGTGCGCTGCGCATGCTTGGCCTGAGCCCAACCGTCTGGCATATGAATGAGGGACATTCGGCCTTCTTGGTGCTCGAATTGGCCCGCGAAAAATTTGCCCAGGGTGTGCCATTTGCCGATTCTGTCGATCAAGTTCGCCGCCATTCGGTCTTCACCACCCATACGCCTGTTCCGGCTGGCAACGATGCCTTCCCGCTGCCGCTGATGGAGAAATACTTCGAGCCATACTGGCCGCAACTCGGCCTCAGCCGCGAAGAATTCTTCAATGTGGCCATGCAACACCAGAGTTGGGGGCCAACATTTGCTATGACGGTTCTGGCGCTCAAGCTCTCTACTGGCCATAATGGCGTCAGCAAGCTGCATGGTCACGTCGCTCGTGGCATGTGGCAGTGGCTGTATGAGGGCAAATCGCAGGACGAAGTGCCGATTACGTCGATCACCAATGGCGTGCATTCGGCAACCTGGCTGGCACCTCAGTTGCGCCACCTCTACGAAACCTACCTTGGTGCGAATTGGGAAGATAATCTTGATGATGTCCAGATGTGGAAAAAGATCTATGATATTCCCGATGAGGAACTATGGGCGGTTCGGCACCAGCTCAAGAAAGAACTGATTGCATTCGCTCGCGAGCGGACGCTCAAGCGCCATGCACGCCTGAACACGCCACCGATTGCCTGGCCACTGCTCAATGAGAATACCCTGACGATTGGGTTTGCGCGTCGCTTTGCGACCTACAAACGGGCCACACTGCTGTTCCGCGATGCTGATCGGCTGCGGTATATCATCAATCGCAGCGATCGCCCAATCCAGATTGTGTTTGCCGGCAAGGCCCATCCCGCCGATCATCCAGGCAAGATCTTCATTCAACAGGTCTATCAGATGTCGCAGCAGTATGGCTTTGCGGGCCGGATTGTGTTCCTCGAAGAATACGACATGTGCGTTGCACGCTATCTCGTTCATGGCGTCGATGTCTGGTTGAACACACCCCGTCGCCCACACGAGGCCAGCGGCACCAGCGGCGAGAAGGCCAGCCTGAATGGTATCATCAACTGCTCGATCCTCGATGGCTGGTGGCCAGAAGCCTATAACGGGCGCAATGGTTGGTCGATTGGCGAAGAACGCGAGTATCCCAATCAGGATGAACAGGATTGGAACGACTCGCAGCATCTGTATCATATTCTCGAACACGAGATGAGTGCGCTGTATTATGATCGGCCAGATGGGATTCCACGCGGGTGGATCGCCCGAGTCAAGGAAGCAATCGCAACAATTGCACCAGTCTTTAGCACCCGCCGCATGGTCAAGGAATATGCAGAACGCCTGTATCTCCCAGCTGCCGGTGTGAAATCCTGATCTTAAACATCGCCACACAACGAAGCGCCACCTCATTATTGGGGTGGCGCTTTGTTTCTGAATAGAATCGAAACTAGGCCTGGCCCAACTTGCGCTTTAACTCGGCCAGCTCAGCATCAACCTCGGTCTGCTTATCCAGATCGCGGAACTTGCTATCGAGCGTATCGCCCTCAAGCTTGGTCATCGCCTCAGCCTTGTCCAGCCGATCATCAACCTTATCTTCGAGCTGATCGAGCCGATCCAGGGCCGAGACATTATTGATGCCGCGAACGGTGCGCTGAATCGCTTCCTGGGTCGCAGCACGGTTCTTCTTTGCGACGATCAGATCGCGCTTGGATCGCGTCTCGGCAATACGGGTCTGCAGCTGGACGAGTGCATTCTGCAGTTGCTCAACCTGCTGCTCCTGTGAATCCGATTGGGTCTTGTATTCCTGAAACAGCTTATTGGCCGTTACTTTGCGTCCCAGAGCCGCCTTGGCAAGATTCTCATCGCTAGCACGTAACGCCGCCGCAGCCTTAGAATCCCAGCTTTCCGTCTCGGCAGAATACTGCGCCTCAAGGCGATTGAGGCGGCTGGCATCGGCCATTGAAGCAGCAACACTCGTCTTGACCTCATACTCCTCAGCGGACAACTGGCGGAGATACTCATCCGCCATCTTCTCTGGGTCCTCTGCGCTATCCAGCATAGAATTGACATTAGCGCTCAGAATATCCCGAATGCGGCCGAAGATCGACATCGTCCTTCCTCCTTGTTATCGCTGTTGCATGTCTATTACCGCAGCACTTCTGCTTTCGGCTTCCGTTATTGTAGCACAGCGTGTTTGCCCATTGATATGTACGCTGGTTGCGAGAGAAGGTTGCACAATTTGCGTCTTTACGGCCTAACCCGGTACTTCAGGACGATTAATCTAAAGGCCGTTTCTGGGGCATGCCAGCCGCTCGTGGGTATCGATCAGGGGTAGGAGCGATTTTTGCTATCACAACCAGTGATCGCTCTGGCTCATCACGCACGGTAACTGGCTCAATTGCCAGAATCTGCCCACCAAGAATACTGATCGCACTCTGCGCTGCGGCTACTTCCGCATCGATCAGCGCGCCTTTTGGTGCCAGAAAGCGCCCACCAACCCTGCATAGTGGCAGGCAGTATTCAACCAGCACCCGTAATTCCGCGACTGCCCGAGCCGTGACGACATCGTAGCACTCTCGATGCCGTGGATCGCGCCCAATAACCTCCGCCCGCGCTGTCAGCACGGTGACACCATCCAAGCCAAGTGTTTCAGTGATATGTCGTAGGAATGCTGCCTTCTTCTCAATACTCTCAACAAGGGTAAGCTGCATCATGGGGCGCAGGATCTTGAGCGGCAACCCTGGGAACCCTGCACCAGTTCCAATATCGGCCAGGCGTTCGGGTGCAGCCCCCCAACTGAGCGCGCAGCGCAGCGAATCAAGAAAATGGCGCGTCACAATCGCCTGTTCATCCGCAACGGATGTCAGGTTCAATTTCTCATTCCATTGCTGGAGTTCTGCGGCATAGGTTGCAAACTGAGCAATCTGTATATCGCTCAGCGTAAAGCCCCAACTGGAAATAGTTTCTTGTAGAAGATGCATACCGTCGTTCATTGTATAAGCAAGCGTTGGGCGTATCGCATACGCCCTAACAGCCAATTAACATCCCTAACCTCGATACAACCCCTGTTCCTCAATATACGCCACAACCGGATCGGGTGTGAGGTAGCGAATTGGCTGCCTAGCAGCGCTGCGTTGGCGCAGATCACTGCTCGATATTTCTAATCGTGGCCCCTCGATCAGATCAAGCTGTTGCTCAAGT
>JBBQSD010000108.1:0-21864 GCA_038214135.1 Chloroflexales bacterium
CCTCACCCCCAGCCCCTCTCCCACGCCGGGGAGAGGGGAGTGGACGCTCTCGCTCTCGCTCGGGTTTAGCCATGCGTCGCGCAGGGCCACGAGGTTGCGCGCTGCCTGTGCAATCGCCTGCACCAGTGGGTTGCTGTGATCCTCTGTGCCTGGTGACCAGGGGAAGGGGAAGGTTTCGAAGCAGGTGGTATTGTTATAGGTTGGCCGACCGCCATCATCGCCGTCGCCATGACGTGATGATGTAGCAAGCGACCAGACTTCGTGCAGGTGTGAATGCAGCACTCCAAAGAAGTAATCATCATCACGGGCAAATACAAAAGTTCTATCGTCAGCGAGAGTGTTTGCTTCTAGCCATATAAACAACCTATGCTTTGCAACACGCGGGGTCACAATGTACCTTGACTTGCCCTGAAGTGCTTTTCGCATGCCTGGCCTTGCTTCTGCGTGCTGCCACCATTTTTCTGCATATGCTGCTCGCCGATTTAAAGATCGCACTGGATAAACGTGGTCTTTGATATACTGAAAAGGAAGCATATAGTGGGATGCATTCTGCTCAGTCAAACCTACACCAAAGTCAATTATCCACATCTCCCTCGATCGACCTGTAATGTCAGATCCATTTGCCCACGGTCTTACAACATCGCTATTCGGTCTGCCATTCGTATTTGCATCCACGGCAAGCATTTTTTGGGCAACATCAACACTTATTTCGAACGGCCCTTTCTTAGACGGACCTTGGAACGCGATATTTGCATTCTCTGAGAGGTGTCGCGCTTTCGTAACATTTAGCTCGCTCGTTAGGTTATCGTTGATGTCTGATGTACTTTCCCCATTAAGTAACTTAGTTGTTTCATCGCCGCTATCAAATCCAACCATTGATACGCGAACAGCCGCACCATCAAGTACCCACGGCCTATCGCTCCAGGCCATAAAGATGTCGCCAGTTTCCTTAATTCGCTCTAGGACTTTACGGCTTGATCCTGCCCGAATTGATTGTGTAGCAATGAGACCTGCCCGTTGTGTGATGCCAGAACTGATGAGGTCTCGCGCCCGTTCGAACCAATATGTTACCAGATCAGCACCGCCTGGTACGCGGCCTGTGTAAAGCGACCAAAGACTCTCGGTGTAGGTATCGCCTAGTTCCCGCCGTAGCTTGCTGCCACCCAAAAACGGTGGGTTGCCAATGATCACATCGGCGGCTGGCCAGTGCGGTTCGGCGGGCTGGCCGTTCAGATCGACCGTCAGGATGGCATCGCGGCACTCGATGTTATACAGGGTCTGCAAGATTGGCTCTTTTGGCGTTCCTTCGAGGAAGCCATTGTTGCGTAGCCATTGCAGATAGCCGATCCACACCACCACCTGGGCCAGTTCGGCGGCAAATGGGTTCTTCTCAATCCCGTATAGCTGAGCAGGCGAGACGGACAGTTCTGGCTGTTGCAATCCCAACCCACCGGCATAGGCCCATACCTCTTTTTCCAGATTCTTCAACTCGGTCAGCGCCACATATAGGAAATTGCCACTGCCACAGGCCGGATCGAGCACGCGCACCCTGGCCAATTGTTCCAGGAAATCGAGCAGCATGCCATCAGCAATGCCTTGCAGCCTGCGGCGCTGGTTGGCGCTCAGCCCAGCGCTTTCCCATTGCTGGCGCAGCGCCTCGGTGCCAACCTGCACCTCGGCCCACGCACGGCGCAGTGGGGCCATCAGCACTGGCTCAACAATCAGCAGAATATCAGCGCGGCTGGTGTAGTGCGCGCCAAGCTGCGCCCGCTTGGATGGGTCGAGCGAACGCTCGAACAGCGTGCCAAAGATCGCAGGCTCCACCGCGCTCCAATCCAGCCGGGCGGCATCGACCAGGAATTGCAGCTCATCGGGATTCAGCGCCAGCACGGCATCATCGTTGAACAGCCAGCCATTGAACTGCGGCACCCGATCCATGCCAAAATAGCCGCCCTCGCGCATGGAACGGAACAGCGCCCGCGCTCGGCCAGGGAATTCCGCCGGGTTGGTGATCGCCTGGCGCAGGCTTTTGGACATCAGTTCAGCCGGGAGCAGTTGGATATCCTCGGCGAACAGTGCGAACAGCAGTTTCATGAAGAAATGGGCGATCTCGATTGGCGCATAACCACGTTGTTCCAGGAATCGCGCAACCTCGCCAAAGCGACCAGCTGCCTTTTCGGTGATGGTGGAGGTACGCTCGACCGGCCGCAGCCGTTCTGGTTCGGTAAACACCAGCCGCAGCAATTCGCGGGTAGCCACATTCTGAAGATCGGCGTTGGTAAACCGCTCCACGCGGGTCGGGTAGCCCGTATAGGCAATATGCACCTCATAGGTCGCAATATCGCAGGCCACCAGAATCGGCGGGTTGCCGAGATCTTCCTTATACAGCAGCAACTGCTGATAGGCGGCGCGCAGATCGGCATACTTGCCCTTGCCCTTATATTCCCAGGCGAATGCATCGCGCTTCCACACATCGGCGAAGCCAGCGCTACCGCCGACCTTGGTCAGCGATTTCTCGAAGCAATAGGTTTCTGGGCCAGAACCGGGATCATTGGGAGTAGCGAGGCCAAGCAGGTGGCATAGATCAATAAAGTGCTCCTTGGCGGCGGCACTCTCTTTTTGGGCATTCTGCTGCCATTTGGCAACGAAGGCAGCGGCAGCAGCGGCGATATCGGTCATTGCGATCCCTCGGCTCGTGCAACAGGCAGTGTGAGGCATGAGGATCGCACACACAGGTATGGTGTGTCAAGGGGGTTGCAATACGCGGGTGTAACGGAATGTTCTGCATTTAGGCAGCGTTGGCATGGCGATGGGGTCGGGGTGGTTCGCGAACCGCCCACCATGGGCGCCATTGCCGGTCATGGAGGGCGGTTCACGAACCGCCCCTCCGGCCATGATTGGTCGTTGCACCATCGCATGCAGAACGTTCCGTCACACCCGCAATACGCCCGTACGCGATGGTGGCCGATGTCCACGTCGGTCATTGTGTAGGGGCAGACTGATGTGTCTGCCCACATGGAACGCATGGTGATGCCCAACCGGGCGAACACGAGGTTCGCCCCTACCGGATTGATGATTACGCCGTATGTTCGATGTGGGTGCACAACCGGGCGCACACAAACCGCCCTACCGATCCATAACAATCGCGGCAATCGCCTCAACCAGCCGATCAATATCGCTCGGCTTGGTATATGCCTGAATAGATACCCGCACAAACTGGCGACCATTCCATTCCACAATCGGCACCTCGACCTGGTATTCATCGTACAGGCGGTGCTGTGTCTCTGCGGCATTACATTGTGGGAGTGGCAGCGCTCGTAGTTGCATCCACCAAGCGGTTGTGTCCGGAACGATTGGCTCTACCTCGGTGAGTTCACTCATGCGGCGGGAGGCATCTAACAGCAGACGATGACATGCGAGACGCACCTCTGGCCAGTTATATTCATTCAGGAAGGCGATTGCTGCCGGAACACTCAGATAGGCCGATGGATCAGCCGTACCGGTCCAGCCAAAATAATCCTGAAAATTCGATCCACTTGGTGTACGGCTCTCATACCCCCAGGAAACAACCAGTGGCTTGAGCAGATTCTTTACTTCTGGGCGGGCATACAGGAATGCCGCACCTTTTGGTGAACAAAGCCATTTGTGGCAATTCCCTGTATAGAAATCGGCCCCGATTGCGTCGAGATCGAGATTGATCTGGCCTGGTGCATGCGCTCCATCAACCACCGTCAGAATACCTGCTTCACGGGCGCGGCGGCAGATTTCGGTAACCGGAAAGATCAGGGCAGTCGGTGAGGTGATGTGGCTGATCGAAATCACTTTTGTACGTGGAGTCACGCCTGCCCATAGTTGCGCCACGACCTCGGCGGGATCGTGCAGTGGCAGCGCAACCGGCTGGTTGATATAGGCAGCGCCCTGCTGGCCACAGATAAAGCGCCAGGTTCGATCCACCGCGCCATACTCGTGATCGGTGGTCAGCACTTCGTCGCCTGGTTGGAGTTCGAGCGAGCGGGCAACCGCATTGATGCCATATGTCGCATTGGGTACGAACACGATATCATCGGCGCGTGTTCCCAGATAGCCAGCGAGTGCAGCGCGGGCATCGGCCAGCAGGCCAGGGACGCGGCGGCCAAGAAATTCGACTGGCTGATATTCGAGTTCGCGCTGCCAGTTCTGGTAGGCCTCGAAGACAGGGCGTGGGCAGGCACCATAGCTGCCATGGTTGAGGAACACAATATCACGGCGAACCTGAAACTGGGCGGCAATATCGGGCAGCGGGAGCGTGAGTGTCATGCGAAAAAACCTCTATTAATTAAAAGGAAAAGTACTATTGGTTTAGCGGGCCAGCGCTTCTAACCCCTCACCCCAACCCCTCTCCCACGTCGGGGATGAGGGTAGTGCTACGGCTGCGTTGTCTGGCTTAGGGCGGTATCGAGAATACGCTGGAAGGCATCCATGTCGGATTTCAGGTCGGTTAGGCGCTGGGCAACCTGGTTCGAGGTCGCATCGGCGCTGGCGGCATCGGCAGTCCGCAGGCGCACAGTGTCGGCCAGGACATTATCGAGGGTTGCGCCGATATTCTGCAGTTGGGCATTGATACGGCCAATATAGGTTTCCAGATCGCGAACATTATTCAGTTTCTCCTCGCGCTGGCGGCGGGTTTCCTGGAGTTGCTCGCGGGTGTATTGATCCTGCGTTGTGGCGATCTGCGTGTCGAGGGATTTGATTTCGCGCTGAATCCCGTTCCGATCAATCGTTGCCAGATAGCGCTCGATCGTCTGGCCCTTATCGGAGAGGCCATATGATTCTTGTACAAGCTCACGAGCCTGATCGCTGATTGGGCTGAGCAAGCGCATGAGTGCTGCATTCGTCTGTGATGCGCTGCGTCCAATTTCCTGTTGAGTGCGTTCAATCGAATCAAGCTGCGCCTTGAATGTCGGGCTGGTCAGCTTGGGGCGCACAACCCGTGGCGTTGGTGCAACCTGAAACTTGAGTGCTGGATCGCGAGCACCAATATAGACCATGGCGGCATAGGCGAGTAGGCCAAGTGGTAACAGCCAGATCGCGATGATGGTTCCACATACTAGAGCAACGACAAGAACGATCAGTGCAAGCGGCTGGAGTGCTGCACGTCCATAGGCAGGGTTTGGGTTCATGATTTGTGCCTTATTATAGCGAGACAGGCATTGCAAGAACAAATGAACATTGAACACTGTGGCGCTTGCTCAGTCGTTAGTATACGCCTGAACAGATGTGTACGTAATCGCTCTGTTAGAAGAACGTCGCAATATTCCGATAGACCTGTGTGATGCTTCCTGGTTCGTTTGGCTTGGCGACATAACTCTTCGCGCCCGAAGCGGTGGCGATATCCTTGAGCAGATTCACATCTGCATCGCCGCCAAATGCAATCGTGAAGACCTTAATACTCCGGCCCTCAGTGTTCTTTTGGAGTAGTGCTGAGATTTCCGAAGGGCTTGATGTACTCTTGTTATCGAGGCCATCAGTTAGCATCACAATAGCGCGAATATGTTGGCTTGCATCTATTGCGTTCAGCTTCTGATATGCTTCCTTCACTGTATCGAGCAGCCGTGTTCCACCCTGTGGCACTAATCCGCTAATACGATCTAGGAGTTCTGCTCGTTTCGGCCCAACCGGCGACATGGGGCTGAGTTCGCTGGCTCTATCACTGAAGATGGTTAGTCCAAGCTGATCATCCTCGGCGAGTTGGTTCACAAAATCGCGAAGCGCAGCCTTGGCCTGTTCCAGGCGGCCTTCGTCCTCCATGCTACCCGAAACATCAAGAACGACTTGCACATCAACGCGCTTTTTGTTTTGAACCCAGATTTTGCCGATGGCATCAATCACATCGGCACTCGGTACTTCCAGGAGTGTTTTTGGTTGGAGTGGATCGACACCATTTGTAGCATCGATTGGTGCAGCGATTGGAACAGATGGGTCGGCTGGGCGAAACCCATTCTTAAGCGCAAGTTCCTGTTGTGGTTTTGCCAGCAGGAAATCACGGAACGCCTCGGCCCCTGCATGTTGATCGGCACTCACCCAGGGTGCATCCAGAATGGCATACGGATGATCGCTCCAGAAGGTGCCTTCACGTGGGTAGATAGCGACGACTGGTGTTCCAAGATTTGGATAGAGGGTCTTGTCGTGGGATTGGATCACCAGATTTTCGTAGAGTACAGCAGCCGAGAGGTAACCAGGGCCGCGATTGAACATTTGATCGGCAAAGAAACCGGTGCTCTCGCCATAATGAATAACACCGCTTTCCACAGCACCAAGGAATGCGGCAGTTTCAGGCTTATTGACATCAGCAACCGTTAGCCCACGGGTCTTATTGGTAGCGGCATAGACCGTCGCAATAATGCTGGTGATGCCACTATTTGAGTAATCCGGGTGGGTATGGCCAAACTGGAAAGCTCCCCACTCCGGGCGCCCATAATCGGCCCAGGTCTTGCCACTCTTGGCCAGTTCGCCAATATCGGTCCAGCCAAGTTGTTTATCGGGCCAGCCGAGTGCGCGGGCCATCGGTTCCCACATGGCAATCACAACTGGGCTGAGCAGCAGGCGTGGCGGATCAGTGCCGATCAACTTGGCACCATTATTCTGTGCCGCCCAACGCTGATTAGCGACGGGAACCAGGATTGCGCTTGCAGGGCTCCAAACGGTTGGTTTGATCGTGCCACTGAGAATCTGATTGAGTGAGTCGTTCGAACCCATTGGTGTGGCTGTCACAAAAATTGGTTTGCCGCTGGCTGTCTTCTTATTCTGGCTGTTAAAATCCTTGGTGACAGCTTCCATCCAGATTTGTTTTTCGCTGCCATAGGCAACCGTGACTTCAATTGCACCAGCGGGTGGTCCGCCTGGTGTACCAGAAATGCCAGGAATCTGGCTACCGCATGCGTTAAGCATCGCAGCCAGGAAGGCCAGGAGTATGACGAATTTTGGGCGTTTACGCATTATTACTCTCCATGATGGCGGGAGAAACCGTCACCGATTAATCTGGCGGCGCCAGAGATCCAGTAGCGTGCTAACAACATCACCGGTTGGCGTCTGAACCTGTTGGGCGATATCGACCTTCACGCCATACGTTTTATATTTATTGAACGGGTTATTGGCATCGTTCGTTAGCAGCGGCACATTTGGATCAGCTGGCCGAAATCCATAGGATTGGAGTGCTAGTTCCTGGATCGGGCGCGAAAGTAGGAAATTGCGAAATTGGACTGCCGCAGCCCGTTGCTCTGGCGTTGTCCAGGGGGCATCAAGTACCGCATACGGATGATCGCTAAACATTGTCGCGGGTGGATAATAGATCTTGATATCCTGGCCCCAACGCCCTTGTGCTGCCTGAATATTCTCGATCGCGACATTCTCATACACTGCAACGACATCGTATTTGCTTGGGCCAAACTGAACCATGTTAGTCATGAATGTGCCGGTACTATCGCCAAACTCGAGAACGGCTGTTTCGACTTCGAGCAGCCACTTCTGGAAGGCCGGATCGGTGATATCCGCCGACGTGAGGCCGCTGCTCTTATTATGATAGGCATAGGCCAGTAGCATGAGCGTCTGAGCGCCGCTATTCGATGTCAGCGGTGAGGTGTGGCCAAATTTGACGAAGCCCCATTGTTGCGCCTGGGTATATTCAGGCGAGCCAACCGCAAAGCCACGTTGTTCAGCGACACCAACCCAACCTTTTGGGTTTGCTAGCGCACGATGGAGTGTATCCCAGAATGTGCTCGTGTCGTCGCCCCACAACACCCTGGCGCGTTGTTCCCATGCCACAATCACAAGTGGCGTTAATGCGAGTGGTTGGGGAGCGGCATCGCCAGCGGCAATGATGTTTGGTTGATTGGGGTGGCGGGCGGCCCATTCGGTGCGGAGGAGTTCGACCCACATACTGCTGGCGGGGCTAATTACGGTTGGTTGGCCATCCTCGCCCCATTGCTCCTGTGCCGTACGCAGGGGAATAGCACGGGAACCGATTCCGCGTAATTCGACCTGGATCGGTCGACGGCCCTCGCGTGGGTTGGTGGCTTCAAAACGCTTTACCGCATCTTCCAGCCATTCCTTTTTTTCGGTCCCATACCATATATTCACGATCACAGGTTCGGCAGCAGGGCCGATTGCGATTGGAACGGGTACATAGCCAATCGGCCCGAACGTGACGCTGGCGATTACCGCAACCAGGGCAATCGCCAGATAACCAAATCCGATCAGGCGGGTGATGTTTTTCATGCGGGCGCATAGCTCCCTTATTATCTGAATGCTCTAGAAATAGCGACTGAGATTATCGAAGATCTGGCCAATATCGCCGGAACTGCCCTTGACCAGAATAGTCCGCGAGAAATCGACGATCTGCTGGAGTGCAACGGTATCCGCATCGGCACCATAGGCCACCGGGAAGATACTAATGTTGGATTCCTGGAAATCCTGCTTGAGTTGATCGATTGTCACAGTGCTGGAATTGTCCTGCCCATCACTGAGCAGCACAATCGCTTTGATCCGTTCATCACCGATAGCAGGGAGATCTTCCAGCGCTTGTTTACCGGCGATCAGGCCATCAAAGACAGCAGTTTTGCCTTCGGCCTGTAGGCCCTGAATAGCGTCGCCGAGTCTGATGCGGTTCTCACTAAGCAATGTTGGTGGTACAAGCAGCGTCGCACTTGATGAGAAGACGACAAGGCCAACCCGATCTTCGGGCAGAATTCGTGCAAGAAAAGTCTCTAAACCGGCCTTGGCCTGCTCGATCTTATTATCATCGTTCATGGAGCCAGAAATATCGACAACCAACAGAATATCGGCACGCTTGCGGTTCTGTGCCCAAACACTTTTCGCAGTGACAATTACCTCGGCTGGTGGAATCGGTAGGACGCTCTGTACACCCTGTGGTTGTACACCAAAGGCTGGGCTGATTGGATCGGCGAGTGGCACATTCACATTCGCTGGCCGAAAGCCATAGCTCATGGCGAGTTGCTGGCTTTCGGGTGTGAACAGGAAATTATAGAATGCCTCGGCTGCCTTGCGCTCCTCTGGCGATGCGCTCGACATAACAATAAATGGATTATCGTGCCAGAAGGTTCCTTCGCGCGGGTAGATTGCGACGAGAGGTGTTGATGGGTTCTTGTTCTTATTGAAATCGATCAGCGTAATTTCTTCCATTGGGAAGGCCGAGATATAGCTCATGCCAAACTTCTGCATGTTATCGCTGAACACCAGGGTATTATAGCCATAGTGCTTGATACCCTTGCCAAGATCACGGATAAATTGCTGGCTCTTGGGATTCTGAATATCGGCAGTGGTCAAGTCGCGCTGTTTGCCGACAGCGGCATAGAATTCGGCCAGAAGAGTGGAGAGCGCCGACGTACTGATTTCGGGGTCGGTATGGCCCCAGGTGAAGCGGCCCCATTCGGGGTGCCCATAGCTACCCCAGCCCTTTGGATCATTGATCAGCGCCAACATGTCGGACCAACCAATCGCCTTGTTTGGCCAACCGAGTGCCTCGGCCATTGGTTTCCACATCGAGATCACAACTGGTGTGAGCACCAGCGACTGATTCGAAACAGCAATATTCTGATTGCCCGTTTCGTATTTGAGCACTTCCAGCCATGTGGAGGCCGATGGCGACCAGACGGTTGGCTTGAGGCTGCCATTCTTGATTTCGGTGCGGGCAGCACCGCTAGATTTGTTCACCCCTTCAACAAAGGCGACCTGATCGCCAATTTTTGTGCGCGAATTATTGAAGACAGTGATACGTTCCTTCAGCCAGGTTTCTTTTTCTGGGCTGTAGGCAATGGTGATCTTGAGCGCATTTGATGGTGGTTGGGGCGTGCCATTGCTGCCATTCCCGTTGCTATCGGTACAAGCAGCCAGAATCGGTAGCAGGAACAAAAATAATAGAGGGGCTGATATTCGTCGCATTGGTCTGGCTCCCTTATTCCCGGATGAACGCTGAATGCTAAATGCCATGCCTCGTATGATTACATACTGGTATTGTACAATAGACGCAAACCTATAAAATGAGTTGCAACGAACAATCATGGATGATCATGGAGTTCGTTTGAACAACGACAGAAAGTGACGATCATGGCTACACTTCCCATCCCATCAATACTTGGCCCTGATCTTGCCGAAGTTGAGCGTGCAATTGCCGAACGCCTGCACCGGCGGCCAATGGTCGAGCAGATTGCGGCACCCTATGCACAGACGAGTGGCCCACGTCTTCGTGCAGCATTGGTTCTGCTCTCTGCACAGATCGGCAATTACCAGCTTGATCGAACGATCCATGCGGCAACGGCAGTCGAACTTATCCAGGCCGCTTCACGAATGCACGATAGCTTGGTTGATCCATTAGCCCGGCGACACGATGCTGTTTCGGATTGGCCAGGAATGTATGGCAATGTCGCTCTCATGGTTGGCGATTACCTGTTTGCACTCGCAGCCTCCGAGATGGCACTTGCGCCAGATGCGCGGATTATTGGATATTACTCACGCAGCGTGATGGCCTTTTGTGAAGCAGCACTCCTTCCAACACGAACGCTCGATCCAATTATTGCACGTCAGCAGTACTTCGATGGTATCGGGCACAGCTCCGCTGTTCTGGTTGAATCTGCCTGCAAGGCTGGTGCTGTGTGCGGCGAACTCACCAGTGAGCAGATCGACGCATTGGGCCGCTTTGGGTATGCCCTTGGCCTTGCATTACGAATTAACGATGATGTTCTGGCCTTCCAAGCAGATGATTCAGTAGCGCTGCATAGCGGCAGTATCACCCTGCCATTGATCTACGCAGCAGAAGCGAATCCGTCGCAGGGTATTGCGTTCTTGGAGCAGGATGCACACACAATCGTATCCGAAGTGCGGCGTTTGGGCGGGGATAGGCTAGCAATGGCCGAAGGGTATCGCTATGCTGAACAAGCTATGGAGCATCTTATGGCATTACCGGAGGTTCCTGCACGGCATGCATTGGCAGCGATTACGGAAGCTCTACGATCCAGTTGATGTATATTTGCTGACACCAACCCGCCAGAATCCCAATGCAGCGAGGAAGAACAGGGTGGCGGCGAGCGGGGCGGCCCATGCCGCTGCTGCCGGTAGCCCATTGGGATCGCTGCGCCCCAGGATGAGCAGGCCGGCTGGGTAACTCGCAAATGCGACCGGCACCACAAATAAGAACACGCCCCTGATCCATTGGTTGAAGATACTCTGAGGATAGCATGTCATCTGTTGACCACCGGCAGTGAAAATATTGATGATCTCTGGAGTCTTGACCGTCCAGAAACACATGGCTGCGCCAATCATGAGGATGGCGATGAAGATCACGGCTCCCGAGGCGATTGTGACGGGAATGACCAACAGCCGTTCGGGTGTCCAGACGATATGTAGCGATGTGAGCGCATAGATAAGCACTGCTGCTCCCTGGAATGTTCGCCCGAGCCGCCGCAATTGGAAATCCGAACACAGCACCTGGAAGAAACTCCCAAGTGGGCGCGTCAGCACCACATCAAAGTTACCCGTTTGAATCAGAGTGTCACAGCGATCAAAGCCACGCCCGGCCATTTCTGCAATGCTATAGGCGATTGAACTAAGCCCATACAGCAGCGCAACCTCTGCAATACCCCAGCCACCAATTGATTGAAAGCGCGAGAGCAACACGAATGTGACCGCAAACTCGATCCAGGTGAGCAGCCCAAATCCGGCCATATCCAGCCAGAAGGAGAGTTTGTACTGCATCTGGGAGCGGATACGGGCACCAATCAAGCGGAAGTAGAGGCTAGTCATTCTTCTATTCCTTGATTGCCGATTGTTTGATTGCCGATGGATAATCAATAATCAACAATTGCTCATCTGCAATATACTATCCACCCTGGATGACGATTTTCCGCATGGCTGCCCGCATTTGTACAAGCGCCATGCTGGTTAGAATAATTGCCCAACATGCTTGTAGCGCCAATGCCTGGGCGAGATGAACGCCCTGGAGTTTGCCAAGAAAGATTTCAATTGGCAGCCCGGCCACAGCCTGAAATGGTAAGAAACTAGCAATACTGGCCAGCCAGGGTGGGAAGAAGGCCAGTGGGATCAGAAAGCCAGAGAAGAACATGGTCACAATGCTGCCGACTGTCAGTATGCCGCTATCATCGAGCAACCAAAAGGCACTGGCATTCAGCAGGAAGCCATATGCTGCTGAGATCAGTACGGCAAAGATGACCGAGATCGTGATCGCTGGCAGAGCTGCGAGTGCTGGCAATCGTGCCCCGAAGTACAAAATCCCGATCAGGTAGGTCAAACTGCCGCGCATCAGCAGATTAAACAGCCGATCACCAAGTTGCTGGCTGAGCCAGTAGGCATAGAAATTCCAGGGTCGCATCAGATCAACAGCAACATCACCGCTGCGAATAGCCCGTGAGAGATCACCTGTTACCCAGGCACTGCCAACAGAAATGAGTGCCTGTGCGGCCCACAGATAGCTGATCGCATCACCGGCATCATAGCCAGCCATACGTTCGCGCCCCTGATAGGCGGCCATATAGATCGAAGAAAGCATGGCTCCGAAGAATGCATTGGTCAGTAGGCCGCTCAGGAACGAGATTCGGTAGGTGGTGGCCCGCCGAAAGGCCCGTAGCGCAACCTCATAGTAGAGCCGCATTTGCCACCCTTTTGCTTACGTGATTGTGTGGAGGCACAAGGGTAGCATGGGCCTGGGGATTGGGGATCGGCCTTGGGGCGTAACCTCACCCCGGCCCCTCTCCCGCCGGAAGAGGGTGCCTGCAGGGCGGGGTGCGGGAGATTATACCAATGTATTGAGGTATTTAACGGCCTTGATGAAGCCTTCTTCTGGCGAAAATGAGCTATCCTCGTGTTCGACAGAGAGCACGCCATCGTAGCCGATACCGCGCAGCGCAGAGATGAAATCGCCCCAGCGGATGCGCCCATAACCGGGTAGTGTGTAGCGCCACCAGCCATCGCCATTATAGCCAACCCGTGTGAGCCATGCCAGATTAACCGAGACATCCTTGGCATGCACATGGAAGATCCTCGATTGGAATTCCTCAACGGCGGCGATCACATCAATGCCCTGCCAATCCAGATGCGATGGATCGAAGTTCAGGCCGAAGTTCTCTTCGGGAAGCACATCAAAGACCTGCCGCCAGTGTTCAAGATGCTGAATATTGGTGGCGAACCAGTTCTCAAGCGCAATTCGTACGCCCTGCTCGCCAGCTAGTTCCAGCAATGGGCGTATGGCAGCAGGCAGATCCTCGCGGATTGTCTGGGCTTTGCTCTTGCCTGGCTCTGGAAAGCCAGCAATCGTGCAGACGGTATCGACGCCCAGTTTGTGTGCTAGCCCAATCGCATTAGCGATGCTGGCCTTGGCTGCATCGGTGCGATCCCTTGGAAAGCCAACCACCTGTACATAGCAGGCTAAACTGGAGATCCGCACATCGTGTTGCTGCAGCAGCGCCTTGACTTCCGCAATCGTTTCGTCGCTTGTTGTGGCGGCATCGAGTGCTGCGCCAGGGGTTACATCAACTTCGAGTGCTTTTGCGCCAATCGAGGCGGCCCAGGGAATCAGTTCTGTCAGCGGTTGTTTGCGAACTGGCGCAGTAAGAATTCCGACGTGCATAATATGTTCTCCTTTTGTGCTCACTCGCGGCGCTCTGAGCGCCGCGAGTAAGAGAAAATCTTTTGGGGGGCCTGCGGCCCCCAAGCCCCCAACCGACGCGTGCCAGAAGGAACTGCTTAAAGCCTGTGGCCCCGACTGGCGCGTGCCAGAAGGAACTGCTTAAAGCCTGTGGCCCCGAAGCCCCTGCTAATGGTGTGCCAGAGTAAGCAGATCATCTTGTATCTCTATGGCCCATAACATCTTGCGTCTCTACGGCTTAATCTGCTAACACTTTGACGATCCCGCTGGTGCGAGCCGATTCATAGATTGCGTCCATCAGGCGGGCCTGACGTAGCCCAAGGACCGCTGGGCTGGGTGTGCCAGCACGGCCACGCACGATATCGACGAAGTTCTGTTGAATGGAAGAAATTTCTGGAACAACGGGGTACCTGACCTTCTGGCCATCCTGCCAGTGTTCCAGGCTGCCACCATAGATACTGGTTTTGATGGTGCCCCTGGTGCCCTGAATATAGATCCCCTGCTCAAAATAGGTCGAGTCGCCACTGACTGTTGCTGTACCGAGTGCGCCATTATTGAAGCGAATAGTCACAGCACCCTCAATGTCGACCTGTTGATCCTTGTTATTGATGAATGAGAACACCTCACTGGCCGAAAGGCCGGTCAGGTAGAGCATGGCATTGAACATATGCGCGCCGCTATCATACAGATTGCCGCCGCCAGAGAGTTCCGGCACTGTGCGCCATGTCCCGCCGACATTCTGGATCCATTGTTGGCAGCAGTGCCCGCTGACAAGTGAAATCTCGCCGAGTTGGCCGCTGGCGATCACATTGCGAATATACTGAAATTCGGGGGTGAATGGGCCAGGGAAGGCAACCGAAACTGTTTTCGCATGCCCATCGGCATGGGCGATCATGGCCTGTGCATCGGCGGTGCTGATCACCATCGGCTTTTCGACAAGAACATGGCAGCCATTGCTGATCGAATCGACAACCTGCTGAAAATGGTAGGCGTGTGGGCTGATGATCACTACGCCATCAAGTTCAACCTGAGCAAGCATCTGGCGGTAATCACTAAAGGTTGCCGGCTCGGCAGCTGGGTCGTTAAACACATCCTTGATGAAGCGGGCCAGATTTGCTTCGTTTGGCTCGGCCAATGCAACGATCTCGGCCTCCGGGACGTGCTGCGTAAACATTTTGCCGTGATGGCGGGCCATGCCACCGCAGCCGATAATGCCAATGCGGACTTTTTCCATGCTGTTCCTCCATTGGAATGGCGTGCAATTCTCGCAACGAACATATCGCAACCATTCTGGGCTGCGTAATGGTGAATGATAGTGCTAGTAGAAGGATACGTCTATAACACGGATTGCAGGGCAGGTAGCAGGCGCTGCGAAGAAGCGAGTATTCAGGAGTCAGCAGTCAGAATTTCCATCAGGTAGGAGACGCTCCGCCGGAGCGTCTAGGGTAAACAGCGCCACGAACCAAGAACCGAGAACAAGGTGTTGCCCATCGACACCGCTGGGGAGGGGCGCACAGGGTTCGCAATGGGCCATTCCCCTCGCCCCAGCGTGGGCGAGGGGGTCAGGGGGTCAGGGAAGCTACGTCCGCTCACGCGCATGGCTACGATAGCTGCCAGGGGTGCGGCCAGTGGCGCGTTTGAAGGCACGGAAGAAGGATGTTGGTGCATCATAGCCAAGTTCGAGCGCAATCTCTTCAACACTCAGTCTGGTGGCCCGCAGCAGTTCAATCGCTCGTGCGATACGCTGCTCGCGGACATAGGTTTTGGGTGCGACACCAAGCAGCGCTTTGACCTGATGGCTAAAATGTGATTCGCTCATATGAACCTGGCGAGCCATATCACGTATGGAACTGGTACTGGTAATATGCTGATCAAGCAGCCGCCGCAGATCATCCACCTGAGCCTGGGCATAGGGTGTTGCCTCTTCTGGGCGGCCACTCAGAATACGTCGTAGCAGTACCGCAAATTGAAACAGGTATGTGCCGATCATGGCTGCACTGAAGCTACCGCGTTTGGCGTGTTCGGCGATAATCCGATCCAGAATTGAGCGGAATTCGGGTGTTGGTGGCAGTTGTGTCACCGTCGGTAGTTCCGATGGATCAGGGAGTGGTACGCGATGTTCGGCAACAAACTCGCCAGGGAAACGTAGGCACACCACAGCATAGGTGTCGGTCAGATTGAACTCTTCGTGGCGCTGGTATGGCCGAAACAGGATGAGATCATGCGGCTGGACGATATAGGTGCCGCCGTCGGTCTCGATCCGGCAACTGCCATCGAGAACATACAGCAGTTCATAGCACTGATGTGCATGCGCTGGCATATGCCAGGCGGCACCATTGACAGCCGCATACGCAACAAATTCGGAGGCGTAGATCGGATGCATAGTTGTCATGTTAGGCGTACCCGGATTGTTTTGACTTCATATGGCCGAACATCCACCCGCACGGTTGCGCCATCAATTGCAACTGGGCCAATCTCGCGTTCGAGCAGGTTGGTTTCGATGGCGCTGCTGATTGGTCGTATAAAATGCAACCCAACCGATCCGCGCTGGTTGTGGGCTTCATACAGCCGCACAATTAATCCATCGCCATCATCGGCAACCTTGATCGTCTCAACGACTACATGCTCGCTATCGACGCGCAGGAACGATGACCGCCCATTGATCATCGGTGCCACGTGATGAGCACTCACCAGGGTACGGAGTGGTGCATTCAGCTCATATGCGCGCCGGACGACAGCGCCATCCTGCCAACTGCCGGTATGCGGCAACAGGCTGTAGGTGAAGCGGTGCAACCCCTCATCGGCCTTTGGATCGGGATGAATGCCTGCTTTCAGCAGCGAAATACCCAATGTTGTATCGTGCAGGCTGTGGCCATACTTGCCATTATTGAGCAGTGCGGCACCATAGCCGCCTTCGCTCAGATCAACCCAGCGGTGTGCGCAGACCTCAAAGCGTGCGACATCCCAGCTTGTGTTGCGGTGGGTTGGCCGTTCGACAGCTCCAAACTGGATTTCTGATGTGGCTTTGGTGGCGTTGATCTGGAGCGGAAACAGCGTTCGCAGCACTGTTTGACGTTCCTGCCAATCGACTTCGGTGGCAAAATCGATCCGCCGCGATCCCTGCTGCATACTGATCCGCTGCGTGATTGTGCTCCTGCCAACGCTGCGAATGATCTCGATAGTTGCCCGCAGTGGGCCACTTTCGATCACCTTCCAACTGCTGATCGAGCGCAGCGGATAGGGCTTCTCATCATAGAAGATGTCGATGTCCCAGGCTTCCCAGTACATTGGCCGATCTTCGTATGTCACCAACTGGTTGAGCGTCTGCCCTGGCAACACCAATTCGCGCTGATGCTCCAGATCGATCAGCGAAGCAATCTCGCCATGCTCGTCCAGGGTTAGCCGCAGGATGCCATTCTCCAACAGGTTCTGTTCGGCCCTGGCACTGCTGTGTAGCGCACCCGGTTTGCCCTCGCCAATATCGGCAGCGGATCGGGCGGCGCTGATCAGATCGGCATAGCCATAGCTCGGCACCTCGGCTGGAATAAGCAGCGCGCGGCTGCCATCGAGTTCAGTCACTTCCTGAACAAGGCCAGGAATGGTTGGCGCTGCATTCTGGCCAAGTGGAACAACCGCCAGTTCGTCGCGATCCCAGGGCAATGTGTTGATCAGTACAATCGCTGCTGGTTGGCTGCTAGAAGCAGTTGGAGCTGTTGCTTGAGTATTCCCGCTTGCTCGCCCATCCGAGACACTATCATCATTGGTGAGAATATATGTTGCTGCTAACTGAAGCACCTGTTCGCCGGTTTGCTGAACCACGGCATATTGGCGATTGCTCTCTTCATAGACCAACGGCACGCTACTGCCAGGCAGAATATCGTGGAACTGATTGAGCAGAATCGTTCGCCAGCCCTCATTCAAGCGCTCCTGTTCGCTTGTGGCCCCAAGCAATGTTGCCCAGGCATTCAGCCATTCGGCCTCACGATAGAGCAACTCACTGGCGCGGTTATGCTGTTTGGTGCGGCTCTGGCTTGTATAGGTGCCACGATGATATTCAAGATATAGCTCGCCAACCCAGGATGGTAGTTGCGGGTTATTCCAGACGCGCTCATACACCCGTTCGAAATACTGATCGACACGGCCCATCTGCACCTGTGGGAAGCCGGGCAGATCGCTCAGCACCGCCGCGATTTCGAGCATCTCCTCGGTTGGCCCGCCGCCACCATCGCCAAACCCATAGATATACAATACTTCGTCGTTGACATTCTTCTGGCGGTAGTGCTGCCATGTGCCGAATGCTTCGGCTGGCTGCATCGTGCCATTATAGGTATAGAACTGCGCTTCGGTCGGGTTCGGCTTGACAGGCTGGTCGGTCGCTGTGACAAAATGGGTCAATACTTCGGTGCCATCGATGCCGCGCCAGCGAAAGGTATCACAGGGCATGCGATTAAACTGATTCCAGCTGATCTTGGTTGTCATAAACACATCGATCCCACAGCCACGCAGGATCTGGGGCAATGCGGCACTATAGCCGAACACATCTGGCAACCATAGGATGTGTTTCTTCTGACCAAACTCGCGCTCGTAATACTTCGAACCTTCCAGAAATTGGCGAACCAGCGATTCGCCGCTTGGCACATTGCAATCCGATTCGATCCACATCAGGCCAACCTGTTCGAAGCGGCCCTCGCGTGCCCTGGCAACCATACGCGCATACAGATCGGGATCATCGTGTTTGAGGTAATCATAGACCTGCGGCTGGCTCATGCTGAAATGGTAGTTCGGGTAGCGATCCATCAGGCTCAGTGCGGTTGCAACGGTATGTGCAGCCTTCTGGCGTGTGCGCCACAATGGCCACAGCCAGGCAGTATCGAGATGGGCGTGGCCAGTGCCGAAGATAATTGGCCGCCGTGAGCCGAGTGTATCATTGGTTGCTAACCCGCCCTGGCCGCGCATCAGATCCAGATCGTGTTCGAGCTGTGTGAGTGCCGGAACCGCCGATGCCGCATACTGTTCGGCAGCCCAGCCAGCCTGGGTATCGAGCATATTATAGGCGCGGTTGACGAGTGTCAGCAGCGCATGGCCAGCCGGATCGCTATCGCGGTAGGTTTTGATCGCCTCGGAGAGCGTGTAGATATAGGCAACCAGCTTCATGATGGTGCTGTCGCGCAGTTGCAGTTTCAGTCCGCCGAATGGTTGTGCAAAGGGCGTGTAAACGCGCAGCAGGATCTCGTGGGTACCCTGGTGTAGTTCTGGTGGGAGCAGATAGCTTTTATGGAATTGGTCGATCCCGCCGACGGCCTGCCCGCCGATATACAAAATTGCTTCGATGCTGGATTGGCCATTGGTCTCCCAATCGAGATGCAGCAGGACTGGTTTGCCCTGCCAGTCGTCTGGAACCGAAAAACTGGCTTTCAGCCAATGGTTATGGCCGCCATCGGCAGGAATACCCCAGCCCAGCATGGCGGGCGGTGTTGATGGATCGTTGGCCGGGTTGCCACCCCATAACGCACGCTCATGGAGCGCTCGCCATCCAGGGTGATCGGCGAGTGGCGGCGGCGACATCGCGTTATCGGGGGGAGTCCCGAGGGCAGGCATTGTCAGAATCGGGTCAATCGAATGGGTGGCGCGAATCGTGGAGGCGATCAGCTCCGGCATACGAGCTGTGAGCTTCTCGAGTGTGAAATACATGATGAGGCTCCTTCGTCATCGAACGAGGTTGCCCCATCATACCACTTTTTAGGGGGTGTACCGCCGTATGTGAGGTTCAGGTTAAAGGCACATAATCGGGAAGATCGATGGATGCCCTACCATCCGCAGGCTTCAGCCTGCGGCAACGAGCAAACGAACCCCTAGCCGCGTGGCTTTAGCCCGCGGCGGGTGAGCGAACCATACCTGATTCATTTGTAAAGATCATCAATATGCCCAACGCAATCCGGTAGGGGTGGTTCGTGAACCGCCCACCAATACGTCGTGCGCCATTCAGGTATCGCCATACGCCCAACAAATCTACGACGAATAGGGATCGACGGCATCGCGCAAGCCGTCGCCAAGCAGGTACAAGCATAGTGAGGCCAGGATGATCGCGCCAAGCGGGATGAGCAACCAGGGGTACAGCACCACCGATTGAACCTGCTGGGCATCTTGTAGTAACACGCCCCAACTAACGGCGGGTGGCAAAATGCCGAGGTTAAGGAAACTCAGTGCAGTTTCGGCAGCGATTGCACCAGGAATGGCAAATGAGGTGACAACGATAATATGGCTGAGCGCATTGGGAATCATATGACGGCTGATCACCCACCAGTGTGAGGCTCCTGATGCAATCGCAGCATTGGTATAATCGGCAGAGCGATACGAAAGCACCTTACCACGAATCTCACGCGATGTTCCGGTCCAGCCGATCAGCGCAAAGATCAACGTGATCAAAAAATAGCGTTGCAACACCGGCATACTGCTTGGCAGGGCTGCCGCAATTGCGATATAGATCGAAATGAACGGGAAGGTCTGGATGAGTTCAATAAAGCGCTGGACAATATTATCGATCCAGCCGCCAAAATAGCCCGATGCAGTGCCAATAATTGAGGCCAGCACCATCTGCAGCATCACTCCAATGAATCCGATACTGAGTGATACCTGGCCGCCTTTGAGCACCCGTGAGAACACATCACGGCCCTGGCGATCGGCCCCCCATAGCAGTAATTTGGCATTGACCTCAGGCGGAGACTCAAGCCCGAACAGTTTTGTTTGGGTTGGAATCAGGCCCCACATCTTGTATTGGGCTCTGTTTTGCACAAAGAATTTAATTGGGTAGACGATATTTGGATCGGGAACATAGGTATACTGGAAATTGACCGAGTCGAGCACCTGTTTGGCACCATTGATGCCAACGCCGCCATTCGCCCAGACGAGCTGCGTCGGGCTTGAGTATTGATGGTCGGAATCGATCTCATCGAATTGATAGGGTGCGATGAAATCGGCAAAGACGACCATCAGATACATGACGATCAGAACAATGCCACCGATCACCGACAGCCGGTTCTTTGTGAATCGACGCCAGATGAGGGTCCATTGTGAGAGTTGGCCGACATCTTCGACTTTTTTGCCACGCTTGTTGAGCTTGGTAATTGTTTCTGCGGTGGTCGCCATCGTTCTTCCTCAACTACTGCAGCCGCACACGCGGATCAACCCAGGCCAACAATAGGTCGGCAATCAGGTTCCCGATCAACAGCATAATGCACTGCATCATCAGGATGGTGATCCCCAGGTACATATCGGTTGCTTGTAATGCACGCAAATATAGCGAGCCGAGTGTTGGTAGATTCAGCACAACGGCTGCTAGCGCTTCGCCAGCAACCAAAGCCGGAAAGATATAGCCAATCGCCATCACCAGCGGATGCACGGCATTACGAACTGCATGTTTCCAGATGACTGCAAATTCAGTCAAACCCTTGGCGCGCGCCGTCTGAACATATTGGGCATTCAGCACGTCGAGCAGATTCGCCCGCATCACGCGTGTGAGCCCTGCTGTTGCGCCAGCTCCCAACACGATCACCGGAATCCACAGATTACTCAACAGATTGACGAATTTTGGCCAACTCCACGGCGCATCGATATACTGGGCCGAGATAAAGCCGATGCCAACATCCTGGCGCAGCACAAATGCGGCAAAGACCATCAGGATCAATGCCAGAGCAAAATTCGGAATGGCGATCCCCAGGAATTGGAATAAGGTAATCACATAATCTGGCAGCGAGCGCCGATTGGTCGCAATATAGACACCCAATGGGATCGAGATTAGCCAGGAAAAGAAGGCTGTTCCAAAGGTCAAGCCAACAGTTATTGGCAGCCGCTGAGCAATAATTGGCGCAATTGGCGTGTCAGTTTCGAAGGATGTGCCGAAATCGCCCTGGAAGCTACGCGAGAGCCACTTCCAGTATTTTACATAGATTGGATCATCGACACCATAGCGGCGTTTAAGCGACTCAATCTGATCCTGAGTGACGCTCCCGCCCATTGAGCGCAGCTGGCTGATCTTGATATCAACGATTGAGCCGGGTGGCAGTTGGATGAGGAAAAAACCAATCAGTGAGGCCAGGAGGATTGTCACTGCCATGTACACAAGGCGTCGGCCAATAAATGTGAGCATATGCGTTTCCTATGTCAGGAACAGGCGGTAGGGGCGGTTCGCGAACCGCCCACCATGACGGCAATAT
>JBBQSD010000109.1:0-21677 GCA_038214135.1 Chloroflexales bacterium
AATGTCGAGCGATCAGCTGCGCGATACAGCACTCTGGTTGCTGATTACGGCAACTGTGGTGTTCCTTGCGGAGCGATTTCTGTTTCTTCTGGCGTTTTTCGCAAACCCGTTACTGCTCTTCGGGCTTTCCTGGCTGCTCTCACTCATCCTCCAGCCGATTGTCCGCCGCCTTACCGATCTGCCTATACCGGTTCCCGTACGATTACGACGTGCGGCGCGCGGCGCAACAGAATGGCATATTGCGCCAGCACTGGCTGTTCCACTTGTCTATATTTTTGTATTTACACTATTGATTGTGTTGGTCATCGCGCTTGTTCCAGCAATTGGGCCACAGATCATCCAGCTTGGCAATGCAATGCCAACAGCAGTGGCAACGCTAGCGAGTTGGATTCAAGCTTCCGAAGATCAACTGCGCCGCTTTGGGTTCCGGGGCGATCTCAATACTATTTTGCAACCCGAGGCGTTGGCACAGCAGGTTGGGGCAATCGGCACCGCACTCGTCCAGCAATCGGTTGGCATTGCCAGCAGCATCGCTTCACTGCTGTTTAGTGCGTTTTTGGTACTGATTCTCAGCTTCTACATGACAATCGATGGGCACCGATTGAGTGAGCGGGCGATTGCGATGATGCCACCGCGATTACACGAGGAGACGCGCCAGTTTCTGGAACTTGTTGATCGGGTCTTCGGTGGGTTTTTGCGCGCCCAGATCCTCCAATCGGTGATCTATGGCTTTGCAACAATTATCATTATGGCTTCACTTGGCATTGGCGATGTCGCCCTCGCTGGGGTTCTCTCGGCCATCCTGGTTGCGATACCATTGATCGGATCGCTGTTTGCCCTCATTCCACCCGTCCTGATTGTGCTGGTTCAAGCCCCAGACCAGACACTCTGGCTGATTGTGCTGCTATTTATCGCCCAACAAATCCTGTTCAATATGATTATGCCACGCCTCATGGGCCAGAGCGTCGGCCTGCACCCACTGCTTGTGTTTGCCGCAATGCTGATTGGCGGGACGTTTGCTGGTGGATGGGGCCTGCTGTTCGGCATTCCGGTTGCTGGTGTGATCGCCTCGGTGCTCCAGTTCCTCTACCAACGGGCTAGTCGGCGGGCATTCACCTGAACTTGACGACAGGCGTGCTCTCCAATACAATACCGCGGCTCTACGACCCTCGCTCGCATGCTGCAGCGTGACTCGGTGGCTACTAATCGCATGAGAGTCATCGAATGGTAACTGCTTCATCAGAACAAACTCAGCGGTGTGTCAGCAGCAGCACCTATAATCGAACGAGAGGGCACTCACGTCTGACAAGGGAGACAGGAGATCACAATGCGGAATCGGAAGTTCGCCTCACTCGCAATGCTATTGGTCGTCCTTACTGGAATCGTGCTCGGCACAGGAATTAGCCGCGCCGCCGATAAACCAGAACAAGTACCTCCGCCACTTCCACCATATGGCTCGCAACGCTTTAACGAGACGGGGCACACCGCCTATAATGGCTTTCTCGAATTCTGGAAGCGCACTCCCAACGCATTGTTTGTACTGGGTTTCCCGATTTCGCAGCCATTCATTGAAGAGAGCTTCAGTGAACCAGGCAAATTCTATCGTGTCCAATACTATGAGCGGGCCGTTCTCGAAGAGCATCCCGAGAATGGTGGCACACAGTATTACATTCTTGGCCGGCTGATGGGCAACCAGATCATCAAGGGCCGCGAGAATGAGGATCCATTCCGTTCGGTTGCAAACCCGAGCGATGGTACCTGGGATGAGGCGACCCAGCACACACTGCGCAATTCGCCAGCGCCATTCCGCGATTTCTATGATCAGAATGGCGGTTTGGCCGTCTTTGGTCGGCCCAAATCAGAGCAGTTCCAGGAAAAAAACCAGGCGACTGGTGAGGTCTATTGGACGCAATATTACGAACGCCAACGCATGGAATGGCACCCCAACGAGCCAGATGCACGCTACCGTGTGCTGCTCGGCTTGCTTGGCAATGAGTATCGCGATGCAAAGCATAAGGCCAACGCAGCCTTCGACCCAAATGGCAGCGGCCCAGGGATCGGCCCTGGCAATGATCAATCCCAACCGCCACCACAAACACCGGGCTTTGTGTATGGCTATAATGCCATTCTGTATGGCGATTACAGCAACTGGCAGGATCGCAGCCGAGTGTTCGCACTCACCAAGGATACTGGCTTCGGTTGGCTGCGCCAACAGGTACGCTGGATGGATCTGCACGATAAATCTGGGGCGATCTACTGGGATGAACTCGACCGAATCGTGAATGACACCGATAAGGCCGGTATCAAGCTCATGCTCAGTATCGTTGCTGCACCAAGTTGGGCAACCGATAATGGCCGCAATGGCATGCCCAATCGCGCCAATTTCCCGAAATTCGCCTTCTTCATGAACGAGATGGCCAAGCGTTATAAGGGCAGGGTTGGTGCCTACCAGATCTGGAACGAACAAAATCTAGCTGTCGAAAACGGTGGGCGGGTTGCCAATGCAACATTCTATATGGATCTGCTGGTAACTGGCTATGACGCAGTTAAATCTGGCGATCCAAACGCAATCGTTGTTTCTGGGCCACCAGCAACAACCGAAACAAACAGCCCAACGATTGCAATCAGCGATCTCAACTTCTTCCGCCAGATGTTTGCTGACTCACGGTTTGCCTCTCACACCGATATTATCGGCGTTCATACGGGCGGCACAAGCAACCCACCCGACACCATGTGGCCAAACCGGCCTGGCCCTGGCCCGAATTTCGTCACCAGCCGTGAGTTTTACTTCCGCCGCCTGGAAGATTACCGGGCACTGATGTTGGAATACGGCCTTGGCAATCGCCAGCTGTGGGTAACGGAGTTTGGTTGGGCAACCCGTAATAACACACCTGGCTACGAATTCGGCAATAGCACCTCACTCGATGAGCAGGCCGAATGGGTTGTGCGTGCCTATCAGATCGCCCGCACAGAATATTCGCCTTGGGTTGGCGGAATGTTCCTCTGGAATATCAACTTTGCTGTGCCATGGCAACAGAAAGAGGGTAACCCACTACACGAGCAGGCATCATTCGGCATTATCAATGGCGATTGGAGCCCGCGCCCTGCCTATAACGCACTCAAGAATATGCCCAAGTAAGGAACATCCTGGCCCCCTGTGGTATCGTAGTACATGCGATGCCACAGGGGGTTTTTACATGTATGAGGCCATTATCAGATTTGACTCAGCGGTTATGTAGCCTGCTGCTCATCTTCATCGTATATACTGCTAGAGGAAACTGAAGATGCCTTCTTAAGGAGAGCCGTGTGTATAACCAATGGTATTCTCGCGCCCGTATCAGTGCTGCTGCTGCACTGCTCAGTATCATTCTGGCTGCCTGTGGCGGGGCACCCCAAGCAGCCCAACCAACTGCTGCCCAACCAACTGCCCCATCGACAGAACAACCAACCATCAAGCCCAATGACACGAGTAGCCAGCCAACTGTGGCACCCGAGCCAAAGCCGACCGAACAACCAGCTCCAACCGCGGAGCCGCAGGGTATCTTCGAGCCTGGTACGCCAATTCGCACCCGCAACACCCAATATGGTGTCGTCAGCCATCTGTACTATACCGATAGAAATCGGGTTCTGACGCTGACCAATATTGCAGGGTTCACCTGGACTCGCCAGCAGATCCAGTGGAAGGATCTGGAAGGGCCAGAACCAGGTAATTATGCCTGGGGCGATCTTGATGGGATTGTCAACGATACGGCCACGAACAATGTCAAACTGCTGATCAGTATTGTCAAATCACCAACATTCTATAACCCCACCAATGGGCTGCCAAGCGATCCAAAATCGATGGGCGATTTTGTCGAAGCCATGATGAAACGCTATGGCGATAAGATTACCGCCGTCGAGATCTGGAACGAACAGAACCTGGCCGTCGAAAATGGTGGCCGTGTTACCGCCGATGATGCTGGTCATTATGTTGATATTCTGGTTGAATGCTATAATCGGATCAAGGCGATCAGCCCCAATACGATTGTATTGGCCGGTGCGCCATCATCGACAGCCTTTGAGCGCGAGGATGTGGCACTGCCAGACGAGAAATACTACCGAGCAATGTATAGCTATAAGGATGGGCTGATCAAAAGCCATTTCGATGCCCAGGCTGTGCATCCAGGCGGTGCGGCCAACTCTCCAGGCACGCTGTTCCCCGATAACCCGAATACGATTGCGGATTGCCCACCCGAATTGGGAACCTGCTGGACCGATAATGCAACCCATTATTTCCGGCATATGGAAAACGTTCGGCGCTTTATGGTCGAGGAGGGCGTTGGCGATCATCAGATGTGGGTGACTGAGTTCGGCTGGGCGACCAAGAATAATACGCCTGGCTATGAGTTCGGGAACTTTGTCTCAACCGAGCAGCAATCGACATATATTGTTGATGCGATGAAGATGGCCCACGACAAATACAAAGATGAGAATGGCAAGCCCTGGGTTGGCGTGATGTTTCTGTGGAACATGAACTTCGCCGTTCTGTGGGGTGGCGAAGGCAACCCAGACCACGAGCAGGCCGCATTTGGTATTCTCAATCCGGATTGGAGCCCGCGCCCATCATTCCTAGCGATTCAGAGTTACCTGGCCAGTATCAAGAAGTAAGCTCAGGAAGCACAACGATATGTGTACGGGCGCGATATATCGCGCCCCTGCGGATTTTGGTAGAAGAATCAATGACCACAATACGACATCTTGCCAATCGCGTCCTCAGATTATCGGGCAATCTGTTTGCCTGGGGCATGCTTGCATACAGCCTGGGATTATTGGTTCTAACCATACTATGGGCATCTGGCCCTTCCAAAACCTGGTGGCTGGCGCTCACGAATATCTTTGCATTTTATCTATTTGTACCATTGCCGGTATTGATCCTACTCGCATTGCGTAGCCGTTCTGTGCCATTACATAGCGCTACCTGGTTAATGCTCATACTCTTTCTGGGTCAGTTTGGCATGTGGCTGCTTCCGCCACATGCAGCGCCTAGTGAGGGGCGGGCATTGCGATTGCTGACGTTTAATCACTACTACTACAATTCGCAACCAGAGGCTGTTACCGCTGCGATCCGTGCCCAGCGTGCCGATATCGTGACGCTTGAAGAATTATCGTATACCGTTGCGGACCACGTTTCGGAGGATCTGGCCGATATATACCCATATCGTTATCTACAACCAGGGCTAGGTTGGGCCGGGCAGGGAGTGCTCAGCCGCTTTCCAATTATCGAACAGGAACGGTTGTATGATATTGGACTGCAGCGGTTGGTGCTGGATATTGATGGAACCCATGTGACGCTGTTGAATGCCCACTTGCCATCACCAAAGTATAGTTATACATGGCGAGCAGATCGGCGAATCCCTGTTCTCGATGATTATAACCCGAGCCTGCGTGAGTGGACGCTGCCGCTGTTGCTTAAGGCAATCGATACAACCACAGGCCCGCTGATCGCAATGGGCGATTTTAACACCGCTGAACGTGAGGAAAGTTATAATCAAATTGCACAACGCATGACCGATAGCTATCGATCAACAAACTGGGGCCTTGGGGCAACCTACCCAAAGGCTAAGGAAGCAGATCTGCGCCAGATCTTGCCAGCCTTGGTGCGGATCGATTATATATGGGTTCGTGATAGAATAACACCAAGTTCTTCCTGGGTTAACTGCGCGAGTGTTGGATCGGATCATTGTATGGTTGGTGCAGAAGTATATTTGAACACAACGGCGGCCAACAGCGCGCCGGAAGGGAGGTGGTGGCCATGGTAGGCGATGGCGTAGATGGCGTAGATCGATCAATACAACATATCCAATCATTTGCATACTATTGCCCTGGGTTGCCAGCACAAGGAGCACCGCAGTAACCGACGCAGCGAGCGCGCCGGTGAACCGGCCACTCATTCGTTGGTGCCCAGTGCAGCACGATCAGGAGCACTGCAATGGGCTTTTCCAATCGCTACGATGCCGCGCAGCACGAGCAGGACTGCCAGGCCACATGGGCCACACACCAGACATTTGCATTCGATCCAAACGACCCACGCCCGATCTTTGCCGTCGATACTCCCCCGCCGACGGTTTCTGGCGACATCCACATCGGCCATGTCTATTCCTATGTTCAGGCCGAGGCCATGATTCGCTTCTGGCGCATGCAGGGCCGCAATGTCTATTACCCCTTTGGCTTTGATGATAATGGGCTGCCAACCGAACGATATGTCGAACGTTCGCGCAAGATTCGTGCCCGCGATCTGCCGCGTGCTGAATTCATCGCCACATGTTTGGAAGTCTCCCGCGATGTCGAAGATCGCTTCGAGATATTCTGGAAGAGCCTGGGGATGAGCGTTGATTGGCGGTTGCGCTATTCAACGATTGACCCGCATGCCCGTAAGATCTCGCAGTGGTCGTTTATCGATCTCTTTCAGAAGGGCCGCATCTACCGCGCCCAGGCCCCCAATCCCTGGTGTGTCGAATGCCAAACGGCGATTGCTCAGGCGGAACTGGATGATGCCGAACGACAAACAACCTTCTATACGCTCTCATTCGAGGTTGTTAAACCCAGATCATCTGCTGAAGATGCAATAACTCCGCAATCGACGATCTATCTGCCGATTGCGACGACACGCCCAGAACTGCTGCCGGCCTGCGTTGCCATTTTCGTGCATCCAGATGATACTCGCTATCAGGATCTGATTGGGCAGCAAGCAATTATCCCACTGATCGGGCGGCAGATTCCGATTCTGGCTGATCCAGGGGCTAACCCACAAAAAGGCACTGGTGCCGTCATGTGCTGCACCTTTGGCGATTCCGCCGATGTCGGCTGGTGGAAGGCCCATCACCTCCCACTCATTCCCCTGATTACGCGCATCGGGACACTTGGCGATAGCGCTGGAACCTATGCAGGGCTCAAACTGGCCGAGGCCCGCGCCCGCATTCTGGCCGATCTCGATGCCGCTGGGCTGCTGCTTGATGCGCGCCCGACCAGCCAATCCGTGCGTATTCACGAGCGCTGCAAGACGCCAATTGAGATATTGGAGACCAATCAGTGGTTCATTCGTGTGCTGGATCTGAAGCAAGAACTGTTGGCAGCCGGGCGGCAGATTGCATGGCATCCCGAGTATATGCGCACCCGCTATGAGCATTGGGTCGAGAACCTGAGCTGGGATTGGTGCATCTCACGCCAGCGCTTCTATGGGGTTCCGTTTCCGGCCTGGCATTGCACCCAGTGTGGGGCCATCCTCCTGGCCGATCCAGCACAACTGCCCGTTGATCCGACTGTCGATCTACCAATTCAGGGATGCACATGTGGTGGAACGCTGCGGCCAGATGAGGATGTGATGGATACCTGGGCAACATCATCGGTGAGCCCTTTAATTGCAACACATTTCCCAGAGGCCCAGGGCCTCCAGATGTTGCCCATGCAACTGCGGCCACAGGCTCACGATATCATTCGCACATGGGCATTCGACACAATCGTTAAACATCATCTGCATTATGGGCAGATTCCCTGGGAAACGCTCATGATATCGGGCCACGCCCTGGCACCGGATGGCACCAGCATCCATAAATCGCTTGGCAATTCGCCGATTGACCCACATGTGTTGATCACACGCCATGGTGCCGATGCGGTGCGCTACTGGGCCTGTGGCGGCGGGCTAGGAGCCGATCAGCCAGTCCATGAAAGCGAGATGAAGCAGGGTGTGCGCCTGGCCGCCAAACTATGGAGTGCGGCACGCTTTCTGGCCGGATTTGCCGAGAAGGCAGCACCATCCACAGGCACTCATTCGGCATTGCTCCCAACTGATCGAGCATTGCGCTCGTGGACACACCGAACGATTGCGCGAGCCACGACCCAGTATACGAACTATGAGTATGCAGCCGCCCGCGAAACAATCGAGCGCTTCTTCTGGGATACACTCTGCGACAATGCCCTAGAGTGGTCGAAAAGTCGGCTCTACGACCAACAGGGAGCGCCGCACACAGCCGCCCTGGAATCGCTACAGATCGCGCTGCTAGCGACCCTCAAGCTCCTGGCTCCGATTATGCCGCATGTCACCGAGGCTATCTACCAGCAGTTATTTGCTGATTCCGGTGCCACATTCCAATCGATCCATACCGCTGGCTGGCCCAGCGTTGATCAAGCCATGATCGACCCAACCGCCGAGCGCACCACCGAGGCGCTGATTGCCATTGGGGCGGCTGTGCGTCGCTTCAAAACCACCAATCGGCTTGGCTTAGGAACCCAGATCGCGCGGATTGTGATTGCAACCGAAGATGCCGAACTACGCGAACTTCTCAGCGCCGCTGAACCCGATCTCCGTAGCCTCACCCGAACCGAGCATATCACATGGACAACGGATTTCTCGGAAGCCGAAACGATTGCTGTTGGTCTTGCAATCAGGATTGATCGATAACTGTATACAAACAGCCAATCAGTTGGCAGGGTAGTTGGCATGCGGAATGCTATAATCTCGGTAAGCATTCAGCTATCAGCTTGCAGGATGATGATGGCGAATGCATATTGGCTCCGCCCTTCCATCCGCAGGCTGATGATCTTTTACATTTTAATCGGGTATAACCTGCCCCGCAGGCTGAAGCCTGCGGCGAGGGGTTCGTTTAATCTTTGCCGCAGGCTTCAGCCTGCGGATGGATGAGCAATGCCATATCCCCGATTCATTGATCAATCTTCATCAGCCCGCCGCGTGCGAGTGAACAATAGTACCCGATTGATATGCCCGTGATACGCAAACTTTTTCATTACCTGGCTACATCGGTTTCCTATACATTTGCGGTGACGCTGATCGCCACGGTCAGCGGCCAGATCGCAGCTGGGTTGGCTGTGGCCTTTGTTCTGATACTCGCCGATATGTCGCTGGTGCGTGCAATCATCTTTCTCGCAACAGTCATCTGCTCGCTGACGATTGTTTCATTGATCAGTTTTGTTCGTAATGGCCTGCTGCGCCGCTGGCAGCTACGGGTCGAGATCCATAGCTTTCGTCCGATCAATGACCACACAAGTGGCCTAGAACTAGTTGGCGAACCAGATGTTAGCACGCTGCAATCGATTGCGAGTGCAATTGATTTGATGCCGCGCCGCTTTACGCAGCTCTCGATCTTGCTTGCTATGTGCCTGGTTACATGTGTATTATTGGCCGATGTGCTTGCATCGGGCGTATTTTCGGGCGCGTTGATCATTCTGCTTGGCGGAAGCCTATCGGTTCCATTGTTTCTAATGATTGGTATTCCAGCAATCGAAATCCTGAATGCGCCACTGCGCTGCGAAGTCCGCCGACGCCTGGCCCAACACAATGCGTGGAATGGGCCTGTCGTTCAAACAAATCTGACACTGAAGCTCAATTATTTCGTTGCCCTGATTCTGATCAGCCTGATTATTGTTGGCGCACTCCTGCTCCGAACCGGGCCGCTGAACACTGGGTTGGTTGCCGGATTCACCCTGGTGACGCTGCTGATTGGCGTTATTCTGACAAGCGTCATACGCGCTTCAATTCTGCAATCGCTGGAGGATATTCGGGCAGCGGCAGAACAGCTCCCTGAGGCACGCACCGCACATCTGCGTTCCTCAAGCGTGTTTAGTGAATTTATTGCCGTTTCCGATAGTGTTCACCGAGCAACACAGGCCGTGGTTGGGTATCGTGAGCAGCTACGCGAACTGAATGCCGATCTCGAACATAAAGTCGAAACACGGGTGCAGGAGCTGACAAACGAACGTAACCGGCTCAATCTGGCATTGCGCGATCTGGCGGTAGCGCGTGACCACGCACTCGAAGCGAGCCGAGCCAAGAGCGCATTTCTAGCAAACATGAGCCATGAGCTGCGTACACCACTGAATGCGATCATTGGCTATAGCGAAATGCTGGAGGAAGATGCTGCGGATCTGGGGGTCAGCGAAATAACCTCGGATCTGCATAAGATCCATACAGCCGGGAAACATCTGCTCAGCCTGATCAATGATGTACTCGACCTCTCGAAGATCGAGGCTGGCAAGATGGATCTGCACCTCGAATCCTTCGATGTTGCCGGATTGGTCGATGAAGTGCTGGTGACGGTTGGGCCGATGCTTGAACGCCGCCATAATACGCTGGTGCTGGAACAATCCGCGCTGGTTGGTAGTATCCACGCGGATGTGACAAAAGTACGGCAGATCTTGGTCAACCTGCTTTCGAATGCGGCCAAGTTCACCGAAAACGGAACGATCACTCTTCGGGTAGTATCCTCATACGATCCAGAGCAAACAAGCAATGCAAGCGATTCATCAATTGCAGAACTGCGTAGCGCCAATGGCGCTACTGATGATAGCCAACCAGCCACAGTTATCTTTGAGGTTCACGATACTGGCATTGGTATGAGCAAAACGCAGATCGAGCGCCTGTTTCAGGCATTCAATCAAGCCGACTCATCGACAACACGTAAATATGGTGGCACAGGCTTAGGGTTAGCGATCAGCCGCCATTTCTGCCGCATGATGGGTGGCGATATCCGCGTTACAAGCACGGAAGGCGTTGGTTCGGTGTTTCGGGTTACGCTGCCCGAAGTGGTGATCGATCCCGATCACGACGAGCGACCGCGCGAACGGCCAGCAATTACGCCTGGGCAAGAACCCATCCTGCTGGCAATCGATGATGACCCACAGGTGCCCGAACTCCTTCAGCGCTACCTGATACGCGAGGGCATTCGGGTCGTTGGAGCTTCAACTGGTGCAGAGGGGTTGTATCTGGCACGAACGCTCGCGCCAATCGCTATCACACTCGATGTGATGATGCCCAAAATGGATGGCTGGACGGTTCTAACAGAACTCAAAGCAGAACCAGAACTCGCCGATATTCCAATTATCATGCTTACTATTGTTGAAGATCGGCGGCTTGGCTATAGCCTTGGTGTGGCCGATTATCTCACCAAACCGCTTGACCGAACCAAACTGATTGAGCTTGTTCGCAAATACCGCCAGCAGGAGGCAACAGCACTTGTCGTTGACGACGACCCAGATACGCGTGAGGTGATGCGGCGCACGCTTGAGCGTGATGGATGGGCCGTCACAGAGGCCGAAAATGGAAGAGTTGGCCTTGCCCAGCTCAACCGCCAGATTCCAGCGGTGATTGTTCTGGATCTGATGATGCCCGAGATTGATGGATTTGCGTTTGTGGCCGAACTGCGCGCCAACCCACGCTGGCATAATATTCCCGTCGTCGTCGTCACTGCCAAACAACTCTCACTTGGCGAGCAACTGCGCCTGAATGGCTCAGTTGAGCGAGTGCTGACGAAGAATGCGACCAATCGTGATGAATTGCTGGATACATTGCGGCGATCATTGCAGGGGTATATTGATGCGGCGGGCTAATGAGCACTGTGCTGCACCAGGGTACGGAATAAAGCCCCTCTCCCACTACGGGGAGAGGGGTTGGGGTGAGGGGCAGCAGGACGCCCGCGACCAAAAACCTACCTCAAAAGAGAGGGGCCGGGGGGTGAGGGTAATACCAATTCTTACTTCACGGTAATGCGGCCCTCAACGGCTGCGTTCACTGGTGAATTGGCGCTGATATACTCCGATAGGGTATCGTTATCCAGGAAGCCGGTATCGACCTTGCCGGTTCCTTTTGTGAGTACACTATAGCCATCGCCGCCTGCGGCAATAAAATTATTGACCACGATCTTGTATGATGCGGCTGGATCAAGCGGCTTATACCCACTGCCATCCTTGACATCAACACTCCCGATACGGCTTCCCACTGCGGCTTTTGGCTCAAATGTATAGCGCATACCGCCAACCTGTGGGAAGCGACCAGCACCAGCTTCGACCTGACTGACGCCATTCTCCAGCGCCTCACGAACTTGCGCGCCAGTGATTGTCATCACCACCATTGTGTTGCCGAATGGCAATACTTCCAGCACATTCCCAAGGGTGATTGGGCCAGCAGCAATACTTGTGCGAACACCGCCACCATTGACGATTGCCAGCGTTGTGCCAGCAGCTTTCGTCTTGGCCAATGTTGAATCCGCGACGAAATTACCCAGGTTTGTTTCTTTCGAGCGGACATCGGTGCGTGCGCCATTGAGCAGTACACTTGTGTCACCGATTTTCTGCTTGCGCAGCGCATTGATTGGCGCACTAAACACGGCAATGCGGTTCTCATAGCCTGGATCTGGCGTAATACTCGCCGCAACCTCGGTTGGTTGGCCTGCCACAACCGATGTAATATCGCCATTGGAATCGAAGCCAAGCGTCAGATCGCCAAGCCAACGGCCCCACTCCCAATCGGTTGCGATGATTACTGGCTTCCCAGATGGCGAGGGAACGACCTCGGGGTATGGCTGCGCGCTGGTTGGCTTGGGCAGCATGGCGCCCATTGGCGTGTGCGAATGGCCGCCAATGATCGCCGCAACGCCATCAACACGTTTGCCAAGATCGCGATCAACCGTGATCCCGAGGTGGCTGAGCACAATGATCTTGTTCACGCCACGCGAGCGCAGATCGGCGACACCCAGTTTAACGGCATCGATCGCTGGGGTGAATGTAATACCAGGGCCGGGGTTGCTGAGTGTCTCTGTGTCTTCTGTCGTCACACCAATAATGCCAATTGGTTGCCCACCAACCCATTTGACATACCAGGGGGTGATTTTGCCATACAATGGCGAGCTGCGATCAGTCTTGATATTGGCGCTCAGAACCGGGAACTTGGCGCGGCTGATAAAATCGGCCAGCGGCTGTTGGCCAATATCAAATTCGTGGTTGCCAATCGCAACGGCGTCGTATTCAAGTGCATTATAGAATTCCAGATCGGCTAGGCCACGATACTGTGTGAAAAACAGCGTCCCCTGGAAGACATCGCCAGCATCGAGCAGCAACACATTTTGTTTGCTCGCATCCCTACGCAGGCCGTCCAGCAGGGTTTTGCGGCGCGAAACACCGGCATGGATTGGAGCAACTGGCGTACCACCAGTCACTGGCTCGATGCGTGCATGGTGATCATTGGTGTGGAAGATCCGTAATTGGTAGGCTTCAGGGCCAGCAGCTTCGACGGTTAGGCCAGTATAGGCAAAGACCAACGTTCCGGTTCCGACGGCGATATTCCGCAAAAATGTGCGCCGCGACATCTTAACCATACTGAGATTCCTTTCATGTTGGCATGCGAATTCCAACCATAGATGGATAATGAATGGATGGTTATGGTTACTTGACCAATTTTCGATTGGTGGCTAAGATTACAGCAGGATGACAGTGCTATCATAGCATGCTAATGCAAGGAGATTACCTTTCCTTAATAGGCTGTTACGATACAGTTAGTAATGAAGCATTATCATCCCGAATACCATGTTGGAGTCTATAGTAAAGAGAAGGTGCCATGGTTCGCATCAACCGACGTACATTTTTCCGCCGCACTGTTGCCCTGGGCGCAGGTGCAGCTCTCACACTCTATGGCGGTGGTCGCTATCGGATCACCTATGCCGCTGGCCCAGAAGTATATTTCCTCCGCATTGCCCATACCAACGATCATCACGCCCGTATTGAACCCGAAACCGTGACCATCCGCTCAACCCCCGCACCAGCAATCACCCGCAACTTTGGTGGCGTTGCCCGCCGGAAGACTCTGATTGACGCAATTCGGGCTGAAGCTCTTATTGCCACCCGCGATCTGCTCGTTTTGGATGCTGGGGATGTGTTCCAGGGCACATTGTACTTCAACCAGTACAATGGCCTGGCCGATCTCGATTTCTATCGGCGGATTGGCTATGATGCCGTCGCAATCGGTAATCACGAATTCGACAAGGGTGCGCAGACGCTGGCCGATTTCATTACTGGCGCAACGACTGGCACCTACCCAGGCCAGCCAGCATTCACAGCAGGTACGAACTTCCCTGTGCTAAGCGCCAATATTACCGTTGCCGCTGGCTCACCATTGGTCGGCTTGATCCAGCCACGGATCACCAAAGCGTTTGTAGGAAGTGGACAGACAATCGGTATCTTCGGCCTGACGACCGAGGATACTGCGGTTCTGAGCAGCCCTGGCCCATTGGTGACATTCACAGCGGCAACGGCGGCGGCACAGGCCCAGGTTGCTGCCCTTCAGGGCGCTGGCGTCAACAAGATCATCCTACTCAGCCACCTTGGCTATACCGTTGATCTGGCACTTGCAGCAGCAGTCTCTGGGATCGATGTGATCGTCGGGGGCCATTCGCACACCCCGATCCTGCCAAGTGGCTTCGCTGCACCTGTTGGCATTAACGCGGCTGGCCCATACCCAACCAATGTCACGGCACCAGATGGCAATACCTGTGTGGTTGTGACAGACTGGGAGTGGGGCAAGTGGCTTGGCGATATCACGATTGGCTTTGACGCAACCGGCGCTGTCACCAGCGCAACCGGCACAATCAAGCCAGTCTGGGCCGATGGCATCACTGGAACTCCACCACGGGCGCTGCTGACAAACGAAGGAACCGATGTCGGTGCCGATGCAGATTTCAAAACCAGGATCGATACCGTCTACAAGCCGCCGATTACGGTATTGCAGAACACAAAAATCGGTGCAACCGCTGTTATTTTGAATGGTGGCTCGGCATTCCGTACCCGTGAGAGCAACCTTGGCAGCCTGATCGCCGATGCACTATTGGATAAGACCAAGCCAGCCGGTGCCCAGATCGTCATCACCAACAGTGGTGGTATCCGCAATACAATCAATATTGGCGATGTTTCGGTTGGCAATGTGCTGAGCGTACTGCCATTCGGCAATACTGTTGCACTGGTGAACGTAAAGGGTGCGCAGATTATTGCAGCGCTTGAGAATGGTGTTAGCCAGGTGGAAACAACTGCCGGACGATTCCCGCAGGTTGCCGGGCTACGCTTCTTCTGGAATCGCTATGGGCGTGCCGCCATCCAGGGAAGCGGCTCAACCGTAGCCGTCAAAGGCAACCGGGTTCGCAATGTTCAGATCAAGACAGATACTGGCTATGTGCCAATCGACCTAGCAGCGACCTATAAAGTGGCGACCAATAACTTCATGCTAACCGGTGGTGATGGTTATAATGCCTTTACACCAGGTGGCGACCTCGCCGACCCGACGACGAGTGGTGCGACCGACCAACTCGATACGGGCTTCGTAATGGCCGATGTGGTTCAGGATTACATCACAAAGCTTTCGGCCAGCGCACCAATCCAGTACACAACCCAGGGGCGCATCCTGACAGACAGCGTATGGATGCCATCGTTTGCAATTGCGGATGCTACGACTCCGGCAAGTACGCTTGTCGAAACAAGCGCTAAATAACAATTCTGATTATATTCCAAGCGCCCTCGTTCCCATTGCGAGAACGAGGGCGCTTTTATGCAAACATTATGGCCTGCGTAGGGGCGCTGTAACTTTGTGCTATGATAGTGTCGAAGCCGACCAATACTAGAAGATAGAAAGAGGTTCCATATGAAATCAGCGTTGTTCGTATGGGGTGGCTGGGAGGGCCATGAGCCAAAGCAGTGTGTCGATATTTTCGCACCATTGCTCCAGGACCAGGGGTACGAAGTCACGATCTCGGATAGCCTCGATAGCTACCTGGATCGCGAGAAATTGCACTCCTATAGTCTCATCTCCCAGGTCTACACGATGTCCACAATCACACGCGAACAAGAGCATGGGCTGCTCGAAGCCATCAAAAGCGGTGTCGGGTTTGCGGGCTGGCATGGCGGTATGGCCGATGCCTTTCGTAACAACACCGAGTATCAGTTTATGGTCGGCGGCCAATGGGTTGCGCACCCTGGCAATATCATTCCCTATCATGTGACGATCACCAATCACGATCACCCAATTACCAGTGGGTTATCCGATTTCGACATGCGTTCGGAACAGTACTATCTCCATGTCGATCCAAACAATAATGTATTGGCGACGACGACCTTCAGCGCTGAATATTGTGATTGGATCGAAGGCACGGTTATGCCCGTCGTCTGGACGCGCATGTGGGGCAAGGGGCGTGTGTCCTATACGTCACTTGGGCATGTTGCAAAGGATTTTGATGTGCCAGAAGCACGCGAGATCGTTCGGCGCGGCTTGTTATGGGCCAGTAAATAACATAGAAGGACATTATTATGGCAGCAATATCCACCAAGATTGGTATCATTGGGTGCGGCAATATTAGCGGTATCTACCTCGAAAATGGCAAGGTCTTCGACGCAATTGATATCGTGGCCGTGGCCGATATCGATATGGATCGGGCGATTGCGCGTGCCGCAGAATATGGCGTACCACGGGCGTGTAGCGTTGCAGAGTTATTGGCCGATCCAGAGATTCAGATTGTGATCAATCTGACGATCCCGGCAGCGCATGCAGAAGTGGCCATGCAGGTGGTTGCAGCGGGCAAATCAGTGTATAACGAGAAGCCACTCTCTGTAACCCGCGAGGATGGCAAGAAGTTGTTGGCGCTCGCCAAAGAGAAGGGGGTGCGGGTCGGCTGTGCCCCCGACACATTCCTGGGTGGCGGTATTCAGACATGCCGAAAGCTGATTGATGATGGCTGGATTGGCCGTCCAGTTGCAACGGTTGCCTTTATGCCAAGCCATGGCCCGGAGAGCTGGCATCCAAACCCCAGCTTCTTCTATCAGGTTGGTGGCGGCCCAATGTTCGATATGGGCCCATACTACCTGACAACACTGGTCAACCTGATCGGGCCAGTCAAGCGGGTGACTGGTTCGGCGCAGATCAGCTTTGCCGAACGAACGGTGACCAACCAATATAACTATGGCGATAAAATCCCAGTCGATACCGCAACACACATTGCGGGTGTGATGGATTTTGAGGGTGGCGCAGTCGGGACGATCATCACCAGTTTCGATATGTGGGCTGCCAACCTGCCACGGATCGAGATCTATGGTTCGGAGGGCTCGCTCAGCGTGCCAGATCCAAACACATTTGGTGGGCCTGTGAAGCTGCGGCGCGCAGGGGCCAGTGAATGGAGTGATGTGGCGATTTCGCATGGGTTCACCAAGAACAGCCGTGGGTTGGGCGTGGCCGATATGGCCACCGCAATCCGCACAGGCCGCCCGCATCGGGTCAGTGGCGAACTAGCCTATCATGTGCTGGATCTGATGCATGCCTTCCACGATGCCTCGCGCGAAGGCCGCCATATTCAGATCGAAAGCACCTGCGCCCGCCCAGCAGCATTGCCATTGGGCCTGGGAGATCGCGGCGTCGAGGAATAGGATGTAGGTAGATCCCCAGCCCCCTCGCCTCTGTTCCCCGCACCCCTGCCCTCTCCCACGCCGGGGAGAGGGAGAATGGCCCATATGGAGCCCTGTGCGCCCCTCCCCGCCGGTAGGGGAGGGGTTGGGGGAGAGGGGGAATCAGCATTAATTCACCAGTTCAGCCAATTGCGCAAGGGCCAGCCGCGCGACTGCCGCCGGGGTATTACTGGCAGGAACGCGATGTAGGACGTGTTCGCGTTCATAGAATTCAAGCAGCGGGCGCGTCTGTTCGTGGTAGATCATCAGGCGCTGCTGAACAACCTCTGGCTTATCGTCCTCACGCTGAATTGCCTGCCCACCACGTTCACGGCAGCGCATCATACTGGCGAGATCATCGATATGAACGGGAAATGGCTCGCCAGCACTTTCACAGATTCGGCGGCCACTCAGGCGGCGCACAACTTCAGTATCATCGATCTCCAGCGCAACAACTGCATCAAGCGTTCGGCCATAATCTGCCAGTGTCAGGCTTAATCCAAGCGCCTGGTGCATCGTGCGCGGGTAGCCATCCAGCAGAATGCCTTCGTCATCGTTCAGTGTTTCCAGGCTAGCCCGCAAAACCCGATCCATAACAGAATCGGGAGCCAAATTGCCTTTATCAATAATGCCAGAGACGGTACGGCCAAGCGCGGTTCGGGCCTTGATCTCACTGCGTAGCAACTGGCCCGTCGAAATCGCAACCATATGATAATGAACAACTAGTTCCTCGGCGATAGTACTTTTGCCAGCGCCAGGAGGCCCAAGCAACACGATATTCAGAGGTCGTTGAGTTGATATCATTGGAGCATTCTCCTGAAAGCGCATCTTTGCGAACGAGCATTATACCACCGAGGGCGTGCTATAATGGAGGCGTCTTCCAGTTGCCTATTACCAGAGATCATGCCGAGGACGCTATGCGACGCAGCGTCAGCATACTGATCGGTTCAACAATACTCTTTCTTCTGCTTGCCTGTGTGCTGCTCACACTGATTATGCGCCCAAGCGCAGAAGCGCAGGTGCAAGAACGACGCAACGCTGTGGCTCGCTGGGAGAAGCGCACATTCTCGAAATATCGCATGGTGCTCGAAGATGGAAATTGCACCACCGATTATGAAGTTGTTGCCGAGCACGTTTCCTGGGGTTATGAGACACCCTGTGGCCGTGGGCAGGCACGCCCTGTGGCAAGTTTGTTTGCCTTAATTGAGCCTGATCGATCTGTTTGCGTTGGAACAGGCTGCCCTTGTGAGCGTGTGACCTCTCTCCAGGTTCGCTATGATACCATCCTTGGCTACCCACAGCGAATTATTATTCGCAATCAGATATGGCCAAACTGGCAGAGTGGCGCATTCTGGAACGCACTCACTACCAGGCAAGGCAATCCATGCAGCGGCGGCAATGAGCGCGTCCTTACTGTGCGTGGCCTGACTCCCCGCACCTAATCATTTAATGGAGCGATTATGACTGACCCTCAATTAGAAGCACTTGAACCACTTGATTATCCCTGGGGTGGCGATGGCGGCGATCCATTTGAGCCCATCCAAAAGGATGTGCTTGCCGCATTGATCCCGACCGATCAGCCATATCCAGCCCCTCTCGATCAACTGCTCACCCTTGGTTCTGCTATTGAACAGGAGCGGCAGGCAACATTTGAGGCCATGCAGTTTCTTCCCGAACAGGCCGATGATCTTGTTCGAATGGCCCGCGACCGGAGGTTGCACACGTTATCGAGCGACTCAGGCGAGGTTTGGGCACCGATCTGGGCTATGCGAGGGCTTGGCCGCATCAATGCCAGTGATCGCGCTGCTGATCTGATGCCATTGCTTGATCTTGATGATGATGGAATGAGCGGATTTCTGGCCGAGGTCTTTGTCATATTTGGCGAAGAAGCCTTTGCACCCTTGGCAGCATATCTGAATGATCGCAGTCGTTGGGTATTCGGGCGGACTCAGGCCATTGATATTATGAATGATCTTGTCGAAGCCCATCCAGAACTACGTGATCGCGCTGTTCAGCTCTATACCGCCGCACTTCTGGATGCGAAAAGCAACGAATCCATGTTCAACGGTTTTCTGCTTGCTGGGCTGCTCAAGTTTCAGGCAACCGATGCACTGCCGGCCATTCGCCAGGCTTTTGAAGATGAGGCGATTGATATAGAGATTGCTGGTGATTGGCCGGATGTGCTTGAAGAACTAGGCCAGCCAATCGATGAGCAAGATCCATTAGTTCAGGCCGCCAACCAGCGTACGCTCTTGCGTGCAGATAGAAGCCTCTTTAACTCACCAGCATTGCAACAGCCACAACAAACCAGGGCTAATCAGTTATCAAACCAGAAGAACAAGTCCACTCAGAAGAAACGCAAACGCAAAGCTGCCGCTGCCGCGCGCAAAACCAATAAGAAGCGCCGCTAAGCTACTACAGAGAATAAGTCTTGCTCTCTTGTTCAGTAACAAAGGAACAAACGAACAAGCAGCACAGTGTTCAATGTGTACTTGTTCTTTCTATTAGAAGGAGTTTGCATGCAACCCGGAAGGCCACTCGAAGCCGTTCATGTTGTTGGTGTGCGCTATCGCAGTTGCTACCTTGCCCTGCGTGATGAGCGTTGCCTGGATACCTATGCTGCGTCGGGCGTCTACCAGAGTGCTGGGCTACCAATCACGATTGCCGAACCACACCTGCCGGAAGAACAACGGCTGCCGGATGCGCCCGATAATCTGGGCTTGCTTGGCGGCGCGATTGCCAGCGAAGTCGCTATTGCCCGCAATGCCGGCCGGGGTGTCCTGATGACTGGCGGCGATTGTAGCCATATTACTGGGGTGCTTGGTGGCATGCAGGATGCCCACGGCCCAGCAGCCAGGATCGGTTTGGTGTGGTTCGATGCCCACGGCGATTTCAATACCCCCAGGACAACCCTTTCGGGGATGTTGGGCGGCATGCCTGTTGCGGTGTGTGCCGGGTTGGCCTACCCATTCTGGCGCGAACAATCGCATATTGCCAGCCCGCTGCCAACCGAACGAATCGTTATGGTCGATGTCCGCAATCTGGATCCAAAAGAAGAGCAACTCATCCGCGCCACTGATGTGACAATCGCCCGCGTTGCACCTGGCTTCTCTGGTGATGTTGAACTTGCTCAGGCCATCCAGGAATTGTCAGCCCGCGTTGATTATGTCTATCTACACATCGATACCGATATTCTTGATCAGCAGTTCGTTCCCAACCATAGTACCCGTGAGCCAAATGGGCCGGATATGGCACAGGTGCAGGGCGCGATTGAGGCGGTGATGGCCACGGGTAAAGTGGCAGCCTATGCCGTCGTTTCGGTGTATGGCGAAGGCGCGGGCGCACCAGTAACGATTGCATCTGGGATCGAACTCATTCGCTATGGGCTCGATTCCTGGCGTCGCCATGGTATTCCGGCATAAATGGCATTCCTGGAGGGGCGGTTTCGTGCGCTGCCATAGAATTCCGGCATAAACGGCATTCCTGTAGGGACGGTTCGTGAACCGCTCCATGCGCCCCATCAACGCGCTCTTACTGCACAACCACACTTGCGAGCGCCAGGATGCCAAAGATCACGATCATGATCCCAGAAGCAGAATTGATCAATTGCATCCAGCGCTCACTCATTCGTGTTCGCAACAGGCTCACCCCTCCACTGAGCAATAGCCACCAGCAGGCCGAGCCAAGAAACACCCCTGCCGCAACCAGCATTGCAGCCCCATAATCGCCAGCAACACTACCAGCGCCAAGGGCGGCAAACATCGCCGCAAATGCAAGAATCGTCAGTGGATTCGTCACAGTCAGCAGCAGTGTCGAAAGGTAGGCACCAATCAGGCCCTGTGCCGATGATTCGGCTGCGCGTGTTGCTGGAACCGCCCGAAACGTTTGGATACCCAAATAGAGCATAAACAGCCCGCCAACAATCCGCAACCAGAATACATTGCCAGTTAAGGCACTCGTTACTACAGTAAGCCCAAATGCGGCCACACAACCATACAGCAGATCGGCTGTTGCCGCACCAAGGCCCGAAACAAACCCTGCCGCCCGACCATCGGCCAGGGTGCGCCGAATACACAGCAACCCAATTGGCCCAACCGGTGCCGCCACCGATAGCCCCAACAGCATTCCATGTGCCAACAGCGAAAGATCCATCGAACAGCCCCTTTTCTGGCAATAAAAAACCGCCGAGCCAATATGGCCCGGCGGAAACGCAACGCATCGCGCAGCTAGCCAGGCCCATTGGTCGGCTGCTGCTGGCTCAAAACCATGCAATGCTTGATTATAGAATATCGTATCATCATTGATATATCCTTTAGGCGCGGAAACCCACACGCTTCAGCGGTGGGAGGAAGCGCCTTGCTTGAGCTCGCTTCAGCGGATACTTGCACATATGTTCGGATTATGGTACAATGCTTTTATGATGAATACAACCTCCA
>JBBQSD010000110.1:0-21605 GCA_038214135.1 Chloroflexales bacterium
GCCAGATTCTGCACGACTCTGGCCTGCTGTACATCCCATAGGCGCACCAGATGATCGATACAGGATGTCACAAGCTGTCTGCTATCGGGGCTCCATGCGAGTGCCTTTACCAAGCGCGGGTGTTCGAGCGTATGGATTACATGCCCATCGCGAACATCCCACAGCCGTACCGTCTGATCATAACTTGCGGTTGCAACGAGCGTGCCATCGGGACTCCAGGACACCCACGAAATAACGTCGGTATGTCCACACAATTCATGCAACACCCGCTGGCTGGCAATATCCCAGATCAGCGCTACATGATCACGGCTGCAAGTAACAATCGCGGTTCCATCTGGATTCCAGGAGACTGAATGAACCGGCTGTGCGTTGCTACGCAGTGTGTAGAGCGGCTGGCAACTGGCAACATCCCAGATCCGGATGGTTGCGTCATCGGATCCACTGGCCAAGAGCATGCTATCCGGGCTGAATGCAATCTCCCAGACGTGGCCAGTATGGCCGCTACAGCGGCCAACGAGTTGCCAATCTTCAACGCGCCACAAGCGGATTTCACCATTGCCAACACAGGCAGCCAGCAGCTTGCCATCACGGCTCCAGGCAATGGCATACCCATCACGCAGGGTATCGCTGAAAACAGTACTCCGCAGATCGGCTCGTGCAAAGTTTACATTGTTCAGCCGCGTTCCTCGTGCATCGGCCCTGCCAGAGCGTCAGGCCAGAAAAATCCATGCCCTGAAGCGGCAGGTTGGCCTGCACCAACAGATTGAAGATATCCCCACCAGCATACCCCGGACGTGCGAATGCCTCAGTTCGTAGATTGCCCAACACAGTATGCAACAAAGAAGCCAGCCGATCATGAGTATTGGCGGCCAGGTATCTGATGATCGGCTGTACAATCAGGCGTACCTGGCTCTGGCGGACATACTCAATCGTCTGCGATTGCATGAGCGTATGGCTATGCATATAACGCCAATTGCCAGGGCGCATTTGTAGCAATTCTTCACACACCGTCGTGATCAGCAGTTCGGTCAGGTATTCTAGGACGACATTCTGCAAGTTGAAGCCAGCGCTTGATTGTTCGATCAATGAACGCCGCTGGAGTGAATACAAAGCCTCTAATAACACCCGCAGTGGCACAAGTGTCGCAATCGCAATGAGGCGCTCAAGCGCTTGGATGATCTGCTGGTGCCAGCACTCGCGCTCACGTACCAGCCAGTTCTCATATTCGGCACAATCATCCAGAAACAACCCACTCAGAAATTCGCCTCTGTAGAGTGCAATCGCCTGAGCAAGCGCCACTTGTTCGCTATCGTTGCGCGCTGGAATACCTGGGCCAGGCATGTGGGCAGATTTGAGCAGTGTGGCTACATCCTGAATATCAATACGCAGATTGGCCATTGGTTGCCAGGCGATTGTGGAGTAATCGGCAGCGAAGCAGGAAGGCAGCAGGGCTGCCAGTTGGCTGAGTTCACGGCTCAGATTGCGCTGCCCACGCTGTTCAGAAAGATCCGGCCATAGCAGATCGGTCAAGCGGCTACGTGGGATTGCATCGCCAGTACAGACAAGATACGCAAGTAAGGCCAGCCCTTTGCGCGAGCTCAACGATTGTGATTGTTGATCGCTTATGACAAGTTGTGCGCTACCTAGCAGCCGAAGGAATGGTGCCTGCATAGATTGATGCCCCCGTTGCATAACAATCCGCACAATGCTATCGACAGCGAACACTTTATGAGCTAGGTCGCGAACAGATCACCGCTATACTTTCATTATTCGAATATTCCCGTACAAACTGGATCGGACAGGACTTCGAGACCTGCAGGCAATAAGCAGCGCGCTCACCATACAGGAGGTGAACGAATAGCGTTGCAGGGATGCAATTAAACCAGCGTGCTTAGAGAACGTATACCACCGATACCAAGAATTCAGAGTCGAGTATTCAGGAGTCAGAAGCGAGCCATCAAGCCGTCAGGAGGCAGAACCAGCCATCGTTCGCAGCCACGCGCAGCGGAAATCCCGCAGGAAAGGCACATATGATACTAACTGCATCTGCTCATCATGCTATACTAGATCTCTCAAGCAGGAGGCTTCCTATTAGTGCGCTCTCGATCATGCTTTTGGGAACCCCCACCGCTACCATTGATGGTCTGCCGGTGCGTGGCTTCGTCTCCAGCAAATCCACGGCTCTGCTCTACTACCTTGCGGCAACAAAGCGTGCCCATAGTCGGAGTGTCTTAGCCAGCCTCTTCTGGCCAGAGACAGGCGAATCACAAGCGCTAAAAAATCTGCGTGATGTGCTCTCCAACCTGCGCCAGTTGATCGATCCTGCGCTCGAGATTACCCGCCAGAGCGTTGCCCTACGCACAGATGGACAGATTACGGTTGATGTCTGGGAGTTCGAGGCCGAGATTAATGCAGCGCATGAATCTGCACCTGCTGCGGTTGCCTCCCTGCAATCCGCGGTTGCACGCTATCGCGGGCCATTCCTGGATGGCTTTACCGCCAATAACGCGGTATCATTCGAGACCTGGGCGGCCACTGAGCGCGAACGATTGCAGCGCATGGCAATGGATGCACTCAGGCACCTCACAACCAATGCAATCTCCCAGGGTGCCTATACCGATGGTGTGAACTATGCAAGCCGACGGCTGGCCATCGACCCAACCTGCGAGGAGTGCCACCGCCAGATGATCGAACTGTTGGCGCGCAGCGGCCAACGGGGTGCGGCTCTGGCACAGTATACTGCCTGCCGTCGCATGCTGGCCGATGAACTCGGGCTCGACCCCGAACCGGAGACGGAAGCCCTCTATCGCCAGATTCTGGATGGATTACCGGCTGCCCGTACCCCCCTGATGGTGCAACTCCCAACAGCACAGTTGCTGGATGGATCACTATCTGTACCATCCCGGCAGGCCTCCACGATACAGCAATTACCAACAGCGCTTGCGCCACTGATCGGCCGCCATGATGAGACGACTTGGATCATACATCAGGTATTGGCTCCAACATGCCGCCTTGTGACGATCACTGGTTCTGGTGGCATGGGCAAAACATCGTTGGCCTTTCATGTTGCGCGGCAGCTTGAATCTGCTCGCCCGCCCAGCAATCTGCTGCGCCATGGGATCATCTTTGTGCCACTGGCCAGCCTTACGATCCCGAGTGGATCATCTGAGAGTGACCAAGTCGCCCTGACCGCGATTGCCACCCGTATTGCCGATGCACTTGGCTTCACCCTCGCGGGCACGGAAGCAGCCGATCTACAGATCTTGCGCTATTTGCACGAGAAGGCGTTGCTGATTGTTCTGGATAATTGTGAGCATCTGCCGGTTGCACGCTCAATCGTTGCTCTATTGGAGCATGCCCCGCACCTGAAGATACTAGCGACCTCACGCAGCCGCCTGAGTGTGTTGGGTGAGCATGTGATCGAACTTGAAGGCTTGCCCTTTCCAACCAGCGACATTACCGATAATGGTTTTGATAGCTATAGCGCTGTACAACTCTTCCGCCGGACAGCACAAGCAACCAGCACCCGGCTTGTATGGAATGCCTCGGTTGCCAAAGCGGCTGCCCGGATCTGCCGATTGGTAGGCGGGTTGCCGCTTGCCATTGATCTGGCTGCGAGCCTGGCCCGGCTGATGCCGATTGCAGAAATAGCCGAGGAGATCGCGAAAAACCTGGAAGTTCTGCACAGCACGCGCGCCGATCTACCCGAGCGCCACCGCAGCCTGCGGGCCGTCTTCGATCACTCCTGGCAATTGCTGGATGCCGATTCACAGCGTGCCCTACAACAACTGACGGTCTTTCGGGGTGGCTTCACCCGCCATGCGGCGGCCCTGGTTGCCGAGGCGCAGCTTCCCGCACTGGCGTCACTGGTGGAAAATTCGCTCCTACGCCAAATCAGCACCGTGAACGAAACGAAAGGCCGCTATGATCTTCCCGAACTGGTACGCCAGTATGCTGCTGAACGATTAGCCGAGCTGCCAGACACACAACAGCGTACCTGTGAACGCCATGCCAGCTATTATCGTGATCTGCTGGTTCATCGTGGTAATGAACTGCGTACTGGACGACAGCAGATCGCCGCTGCGACGATTGCTGATGAAATTGATAATATTCGGGTTGCATGGGATTGGGCGGTGGTGGCGATCCGTGCTGATTTGCTTGCTGCAATGGCCGATGGCCTGTTCTTCTTCCTGGAGATGCGCAGTTGGTTTCGTGAGGGTACGGAACTATTCAGTTTGGCAACCAAGCGGCTTGCTGCATCTGCTGATCGGGATACGCCAACAACCCAACTCGCAATCGGCAAACTCCTCGCACGTCAGGGCTGGTGCCAGATCCAACTGGGCCGCCAGAGTGATGGTGCTGCCCTACTGGAACATAGCCTGAGCATCCTGCCGGCATTGGATGCTGGCGTAGAGCGGATCGTTCCGCTTAATTATGCAGCTGCCAGCGCCTATTATACTGGCGATTATCCAAAAGCAGAACGGCTGGCTCGCGAAGCCCTTGCGCTCAGCCAAACCCTGGGCGAGCGCCATGGAGCCGCGGTAGCGCTGACGATTCTGGGCCAGATTGCCGCCCTCGTCGAGCAGTATGAACAAGCGCGTGGCTATGCCGAGGCCAGCCTGATCATTGAGCGCGAACTGAATAATCGCTGGGGCCTGGTGTTTCCGCTGATCAGCCTGGGGCAGACTGCCCGAGCCAGCGGCAAATACCAGTCGGCCCGTGCCTATTTCCAGGAAGCGCTGACAATCCGCGCCGAGCTTGATGATACGCGCGGCATGGCGCTGTGCCTGAACGAACTTGGCGATACAGCGCTGGCCCTTGGTGAACATAGCGGAGCAGGACAGTGCTATGAACAGAGTTATCGCCTGTTTCATTCGATTGGTAACCTGCGCGGCGAATTAGCATCGTTGCGGCGGCTTGGGCAGCTTGCCAAGAGTACCGGAAAATCACAGGCGGCTACACGCTTATACCAGGAAGCACTGCAGCGAGCGCAGGCGATTGGATTGACCAACGAGATCACGATACTTCAATCAACTCTGGACACGATCAGCGAGAGGGCTGGCACTGAACTGAGCACCCAGCTCCCAGATCTTCAGGAGGCATTAACAATTGCTCTGGCAGCACCATCAGTTGTTGTTGCGTTGCAAGAACGCGAATACCCCGGAGAACCGCTCTCAAACACGCAATCGGTGGATTTGACGACCCGTGAAATTGAGGTACTCCAGCTCGTATCTGCTGGCCTGAGCGACGCTCAGATTGCAACACAACTGGTGCTCAGCACGCGAACGGTCAGTTCCTACCTTTCCTCAATCTACAGCAAGCTTCAGATTCACTCGCGCAGCGCTGCCACTCGTTGGGCGATTGAACATGGCCTATGACTGATCTGCATTGTTATCTCGCCATTGATCGAGTGCTGACTATGGCGCATGGCACGCAACTACCGCCATCGGCAACTGGTAGCGTGCTATTTGCGGATATCAATGGCTTTACGGCACTGACTGAAGCACTGGTTCAGCAATTTTCTGCCCGCCGTGGTGCAGAGGAACTCACGATCCTGCTGAACCGCTTCTACGATATGCTGATCGGCCAGGTACACCAGTATGGCGGCAGTGTGGTCAGCTTTTCGGGCGATGCGATCACATGCTGGTTCGACAACGATAGCGGGCTGCGCGCGGCAACATGTGCGCTGGAGATGCACCGGCTTGTGTCTGAGCGTGCAAACATCGAGGTGCGCTACCCATTAACGATCAAGACCGCGATCAGCTATGGGAATGTTCACCGGATTACGCTTGGTGACCCACAGATTCAGTTGCACGATGTACTGGCTGGCCCAGCAATCGAATCACTAGCCGCGACTGCACGATATGTCCAGCGCAATGAGATTGCTGTGGATGCATATTTGGCCCAACAGCTTGCAGCATCCGTGTCCTGGCGAATTGAGCCAGTAAGCGGAGAGCATGTTGCCCTTCTCATCACACTCCCAACCCCAGCCATGCCATCCCCATGGCCTGTTATACCCCTGCCACTGGACGAGCAGCTGCTACGCCCATGGATTCTGCCAGCAGTCTATGCCCGCATCCAGGCAGGCGTCGAACCGTTTCTGGCCGAACTACGCCCGGCGACAACACTCATGCTCACGTTTGGTGGAGGCGAACATTCCGACAATTCGAGCTATGCTGGATTGAAAGCGTATATCCGCTGGGTTCAGTGTGTTATCGATACCTATGGTGGCGCGCTGATCGACGTGACCTTTGGCGATCACGGTGATTTTCTGTATGCGACCTTTGGTGTGCCAATTGCCAATGACGATGCCAGTATACGGGCGATAAGCGCCGCGCTGGAACTGTGTGTACCGCCAGCAGGTTTGCCCGGTGCCACGATGGCGCGCATCGGAATTGCGAGCGGGCAGGTTCGCTGTGGGCCATATGGCAGCATGGCGAGGCGCACCTATGGGGTTATGGGCGATACGGCCAATCTTGCTGCGCGATTGATGGATGTTGCCGCACCGGGAACGATTATCTGCGACGAGCCAACCTACCAGCAGGCGCGCGAACACTGGATGTTCGATGTTCTGCCACCTGTTCAGGCGAAAGGCAAATCGGCGCTTGTCGCGATCTACCGCCCAACCGGTGTTCGACAGCATGCCACCACACAACGAACGAATACACTGATCGGGCGACAGGCAGAAATCGGCCTTTTACGTCAGCATCTGGTTGGGAGCGCAGCGGGAGCGCACAGTGTCCTGATTGTCGAAGGCGAGGCGGGCATTGGCAAATCACGCCTGATCAATGAACTACTGGGCATGGCGCACAAGCATGGCGTATTTGCGATCATGGGAAGCAGCGAGCCAATCAATAATCGGCCATACCAGGCTTGGCGCACGATGATCATTGGCTACCTCGATCTGGTAATGGTAGAACCAACATTCACGCCCACACCCGAAGCACGGGTGCAGAATGCAGTCATGTATCTGGCTCCTGAACTGGCTGAACGAAGCCCATTGCTCAATGATCTGCTTGATCTGGCACTCCCCGATACGAACTATACCCAGACACTCGATCTAGCCGAGCGCGCCGAGCGCCTGGCCGAATTGTTGGCCGCGCTGCTCGATAGCCCGCAATTTATGCAGCCGCTGGCGCTGATTATCGATGATGCCCAACGACTCGATCTGCTCTCGTGGCAGCTAACCGTTCGCGTGAGCCGGGCTTTAACACAGCGGCGCGCTGGCCTGCTGTTTTTATTGGCACTGCGTCCATTCGATGCGGGCCATCCAGCACGAGCGCAACTCAAGGCCTTACTTATGCTCCCGCATGCCCAGTATCTCCGGCTTGAAGTACTTGATGATGGTGCCATCACAGCTGTTGCAGCACAGCGGCTTGGGCTTCTTCCAGCCGCGCTCTCCGCAGCAGTGGCAGCGTTCGTCCGTGAGCGAGCCGGTGGCAACCCGCTGTTTGCCGAGGAATTAGCCGCGCTACTCAACGAACAAGGGCTCATTCACAGAGAGGATGATACCGACCTGCGGCTAGCAGCGAATCTGCTCCCCGCGACACTGCATGGTTTATTACTGGCACGCATTGATCGGCTCACACCAGATGAACAATTGACACTCAAAATTGCTGCGGTGATCGGCCAGACATTCGGCCATACGATTCTGCAGTTTGTGTACGAACGCCTGATTCCGCAACGAGCAGCGGCATTAGTACAGATTCTGCGCTCATTGGCTGCGAAGGATTATACCTGGCTCGAGGTGCCAGAACCAGATCTGACCTACCGTTTTCGGCATGCCTTGATCCAGGAAGCAGCCTATGAATCACTGTTATACGAACAGCGCCGGGAATTGCATCGCGCCGTCGCAGGATGGTATGAAGCAACCTTTGGCGCTTCCGTTGGCGATATCATTACTTATAAACGCGCCGACCCGTTGGCACCCTATGCTGCACTCCTAGCGCATCACTACCACAATGCCGAGGATGCATCCAACGAGCGCCACTATACAGTGATGCTTGGTGAACAGCTGTATAACATCAGTGCCTTCCTGGATGCTGCTGCATGTTTTAGCCGAGCGCAGGATCTGATACCCAATACTGATTCTGGCCCGCACATCGAACATGGGCGATTGCTTGGGCACATGGCGCGTACACGCCTGCGCCTCGGTGATACGCCAAATGCTACCCGGCTTTTTATTGAAAGCCTGGCTACAGCTGAATTAGTTGGTGATCACGCAGGTGCCAGTAACGCCTGTTATGAACTCGGTGCGCTGGCCGCTCGTCAGGCCGATCTGATTGGAGCGCAGAACTACCTCGAACGCAGCCTGGCTCTGGCGCAGATGTCTGGCGATGTTGGGGCACAGGCACAGGCGTTGGATCGGCTTGGAGCAATCTGTATTGATCGTGGTGATGAGGCTGGTGCGTTAACATACTACCAGCAGGCTATCGCATTCGGGCAGCGGCGGCGCAGGCGTTGAGGATATGTTAAGCTATTGACTTAGGAACCAACTGGGCAAGTTCAGCTGCGTTTGCCGAGATCGCTTGGGCATGCGATCTGATTTCGGCCAAAAGTTCTGCTGGCACGCTGGCTGATAGTTGCTCAAATGCGGCAAGGCTGGCTGTCAGTTGTTGGGCAGTTGATTGTAATTGTTCGGCTAGGTTACTAGCGGCGCTGATCTGGTGGCGCTGGCGCAAGAGCGCCAATTGGTGTTCGACACGTGCCAGCACTTCGAGAATCTGGAACGGTTTGGTGATGTAATCCGCGCCGCCGACCTCGAATGCCTCGACTTTATCGAGCACTTCGTCCAGGGCGCTGATGAAAATCACCGGAATGGCATGCGTCGCTGGGCGCGATTTGAGCTGGCGGCAGACGGCAAACCCATTCATTCCTGGCATCTGCACATCGAGCAGGATGAGATCAATAGCCGCATTTTGCGCGACGACAAGCGCGATCTCGCCGCTATTGGCCGGGCGTACCTTATAGCCCTGCTGTGTCAGAATGGTCGAAAGCACATTCAAATTGGCAGGGATGTCATCAACGATCAGGATGTTGGCGGGAATACGCTGTGCATTTGTCATTGAATCGCCTCCATCATGCCCCGCAGGCTGAAGTCTGCGGCTAGGGTGCATCGTTCCCTTTGCCGCAGGCTTCAGCCTGCGGATGGCTGATTATATCGCCCTACGCTGTTCTGCCGTTTGTAACAACTGGAGCAGTTGATCGATCTGGAAATTATCGCGTAGCCAGCCAAGATGCTCGGCGAGTGCTGCGTTCTGGCCCTGAATCTGCTCCGTGAGCGCCCGGATCTCATCCATATCTGCGCCAGAAACTGCCGTATACATGGCGGTAATCCATGTCGGCGGCAGTGCAGCCAGGGCATCCGCTGCCAAGATTGATGGCTGAGCTGTGACCAATGCAGGCGCGGAATCCGCGTAGACGAAGTGTACCCCAAGATATTCAGCGAGTTTGGCGAAGATCACCGCTTCGCGCACTGGCTTACGCACGAAATCATCGCAGCCAGCAGAAAGCACAATTGTCCGCTCGTGATCAAAGGCGCTGGCCGTCAGGGCGATGATCACGGTTGCCTGGCCCTTCAGAGTGGCCTTGATCCGCCGTGTCGCTTCATAGCCATCCAGCACTGGCATGCGCACATCCATCCAGATCAATTGTGGCGACCATTCTTCCCACATGGCAATCGCTTCTTCGCCATTGGATGCCTCGCGCACCGCAAACCCAACATCCTGAAGCCATGTGACCAGCAGCTTACGGCTTTCCCATTTATCATCGACGACCAATAGCCGATATTCGCCCTGGTTTGGAGCGAGTGCGATCACACGTCGTTCTGCTGCCCTACGTGGCTCAAGGGCATCGGCCAAAGGGAGCGGGACGGTAAAGCGAAAGACGGAGCCCTCGCCCGGCTGGCTGGTCGCGCTGATAATGCCACCCATAAGCTGTACATACTGGCGGCTGATCGCCAAACCAAGGCCGCTGCTCTCCTGGGCATGCAGCCCACTATCGGTCTGCGAGAACGCCTCGAACAGCCGCGCAATCTGGTTCTCGGCAATGCCCTCGCCAGTATCGGCTACTTCTACCAGCAGCGTTGGCGTTTCCGCGATCTGATAGGCGGCCCGCAGCGTCACGCCACCAGTATGGGTGAACTTGACGGCATTGCCAAGCAGGTTGATCAATACCTGGCGCAGCTTGCTTTCATCGCCATGAACATACTGTGGCAGATCTGCTGCAACCTCTGCGATCAGATCGAGGCTCTTGGCGCTGGCACTCAGCCGGAAGAGTTCAACAATGTTATGAAACAGAGCTGGCAGATCGAATGGAGCAGTATGTAAAATCAATCGGCCTGCCTCGATCTTAGAAACTTCCAGCACATCATTGATCAGGCCAAGCAGATGTTCACCACTGCGCGAGATGATCGCCAGATGCTCACGCTGGCGGCTGGTGAGCGCTGAATCGCGTTCAAGCACCTGCGTAAAACCAAGCACCGCATTCAGTGGCGTGCGTAGCTCGTGGCTCATATTGGCCAAGAATGTGCTTTTTGCCAGATTAGCAGCAATCGCCTCCTGGCGGGCCTTTTGTAGCTCGGTGATATCGTGGTACAGCGTGATCCCGGCCACATCCTGGCCATCGACAATCACCGATACGCCGAAGAACTCCACGTCCACGAGCTGGCCATCCTTGCGCGTGCGGCGTCCGATACCGTGGGCCGCTGCAATACCAGGGCCCTTGGGGGGCTGTGTAGCGCGTGTATAGCGATCCGCATCCTGGCGAATATCCGGACGATTGGCCACCAGATCATCGAGATGTCGCCCAATCGCCTCCTCTGGCGTATAGCCAAACAAGCGCTGTGCTGCGGGATTCCATGCAGTAACGTGTTCGCGTAAATCCTCCTGGATGATCGCCACCGGGCTGGCCTCGAGCAGCGCATCAGAGAACTGCTTCTGCCGCCTGATCTCGGCGAACAGGCGTGCATTCTCGATTGCAATTGCGGCCTGACGGGCCAACCCCACCACGAAATCAAGATCGGATTGCACAAACGGGCCGCTGACCGTCTTATCGCGCCAGACGGTCAGTACGCCGATGATTGTCTGGCCGACCAGCAGTGGGGCAAAGATCATCGCCTCGGTTGGATCATCCGGCTCAGTTCCAGGGACAGGAGCAACACGCGGATCGTTGACTGGATCATTCAGCATTTCGGCAATGCCACTCTGTGCGATATGGCCCGTCATGCCCTGCCCAAGCGAAACATCCCATGCCTGATAGATCGCTGCATACTTGCCTAATGTGACAACAGCAGGCAGGCGACCATCCGCTTCTAGCAGCCGCAGAGCCACATCGCGCCCATTCAGCAATTCGAGGGCGCGGGCGGCAATCCGTTCAAGCACAATCGGCAGATCCAGGCTGGCCGAGATTTCGCGGCCAACCTCGGCCAGCGCTGCTGTTTCCTGAGCGCGGCGCTGGGCCTCACGATACAGCCGTGCATTCTCGATTGCCACGCCGACATTCGCGGCAATCGTGGCTAGCAGGCGCGTGTCGTCGTTGCTAAAGCGCCCTTCAGCTTCGGTGTTCTGCACACTAATGACACCGATTGCCTGCTGGCCGGCCATGATTGGCACACCCAGATATGATTTGACGCGTGTGCCAACCTGCTGGAAGCCAGTGCGCGCCTCAAACTCTTCGATCTGATGATTCAGCACCAATGGCTGGCTGGTCGTAATAATCTGTGAAGTCAGGCCAATTCCATATGGCATAGTCTGATCATATGTGCGGGTGCCATGCTCATAATAGTAGGGAAACCGAATCAGGCCCAACTCGCTATCGTGCAGCGCAACATAGGCAATATCGGCGGCGAAGGTCTGGCGGATCTGCTCACCAGTTAACTCAATCAGCGCTTCCAGCTTCAGCTCAGAAGCCAGCGCCTGGCCGATCCGATTAACCGTCTCCAGGTCGGCAGCGCGCTGCTCGGTTTCAGCCAGTAGGCGCTTGGTCTGATCGAACAGGCGTGCATTCTCGATTGCCATACTCATGCTCGCCGCCAATGTGCTCAACAGGCGCATATCCGAATCCGAGAAGGCATGCTCACGATCCAGATTCTGGAGCGAGATGTACCCGATAGCCTGTTCGCCAGCGACCAACGGTACAAACAGCACCGATTTTGGCACCTCGCCTGCGAATGCCAGTGGATTGTTATATTCTTGCGCCCATCTCGACCAATCGTGGTTTATGTGTAAGAGCTGGCCTGTTTCAATAATATGCTTGCGGATGCCAAACAGTGGTGTCGGCTCAGAGGCGTAGCGCTCGCCACGCTCAAGCCAGTATGGATAGGAGAGCAGGCCAGTGGTTCGATCATAGATGCCCATATCAACGACCTGGGCATGAAAGGTATCATAAATTTTATCGCCAACGAGATTGCAGATCGTCTGGAAATCCAGCTGCGTGGCAAAGGATTGCTGCAGGCTATTGATCAGGGTCAATTCAATATTGCGCTGCTCAGTTTCGGCCAGCAGGCGCTTACCTTCATCAAACAGCCGCGCATTCTCTAGCGCCACGCTCATGCTCGCCGCCAGCGTGCTGAGCAGGCGTATATCGCGCTCATTATACATATGCTGCTTATAATGTTGGACACTCACCACACCAAGGGAATCATCGCCAAGCAGGATCGGCACACCCAACCACGATTCGGCTGGCTGCCCATCGCTCAACACTCCCAGGGCGCGTTGCTGCTCAAATGTGCCCAACAGCAGCGGTTGGCGTGACTGCATAATGATCGATGTGAGCCCCTGGCCATATTCAATTGGCTCAGGATGCTCTCGTTCGCCCTGTTCCAGATAATAAGGGAAGCGAATATGCTTCATTTCAGAATTGTGGAGTGCAATATAGACCACATCAGCATCAAAGACCTGTGAGATTTGATGGCCAACAAGATCGATAATTGCCTGAAAATCGAGCTGCCAGGCTAGGCTCTGCTGGATGGTATTAATCGCCGCTAGCTCGGTATTACGCTCCTCGGTCTCAACTAACAACCGCCTGGTCTGATCAAACAGACGCGCATTTTCAAGCGCCACGCTCATGCTCGCCGCCAGCGTACTGAGCAACCGCACATCCAATTCCGAGAAGGCATGCTCGCGATCCGGATCTGCCAACGAGATGTAGCCCTTGGCCTCACCGCCAACGACGAATGGCACGATTACGGCCGATTTCGATGGCTCACCACCCCACATCCCAATTGGGTTGTCGTACAACCTACGGGCGCGTGCCATGTCGCTATTGATCAGGAGTGGCTGGCGTGTCTCGATCACATGTTTGGGTATTCCGATCAACGCCATTGGCTGAGCGGAAAACCGCACGCCGCGCTCGATCCAATACTGGGAATGCACCAAGCCTGTGACAGAGTCGTAAAGCGAAATATCAACCACCTGGGCGTCGAAGATGTCGCGGATCTTGTCGCCGACCAGTTCGAATATTTCCTGCATATCGAGTTGGGCGGCAAGGCCCTGCTGCACACTGTTGAGCATGGTCAGTTCGGTACTGCGTTGTTCGAGCCGTGCATTGGCCGCCGCGAGATCGGCATTGCGCTGCTCCAGAGTAGCAGTACGCTCGGCAACACGCTGCTCTAGCTCGAGGTTGGCGCGCAACGACTCCTCGTATAGCCGGGCATTTTCGAGCGCAGTTGTAGCCTGGCTGGCAAACACTGCCAGCAACCGCAGATCGGCCTGTTCAAAACGCCCATAGATCGAGCGCACATCGGCATACAATACACCCATCAGACGTGTTCCGGCCATCAGCGGTATGGCAAGTGCCGAGGAATGGCTGAGCCCTGGCAACTGTTCAGCGCCCGTTTCTAGCGGATCTGGCACATCCTGCCGTACCTGCGGCTGGTGGATGCGCGCAACCTCAAGCAATAATGGCTCAACCTGGGTACACAACTGCTTGGCTTCCTGGAATGCCAAGCCCCAGTATGCGGCAAGTGTTCCGCTTGCCAATGCCGTTTCGGCAGGAAAGAACATCAGCAGCGCCCGTTCCGCACCACAGAGTTCAATAAGTTGATCGAGCAAGAAGGCATGCAGGGCCGCACTTTCGCGCTGCCCATTCATGTGTGTGCCAATCGCCAGCATGCGGATGAGCTGCTCTTCAATATCGATGGTTGGCCCGTGGGCTTGGGTGGCCACAATTCCTTGTCGGGTGGCTTCGTGGATCCAGGCGATCAGGATGGCACGATTGACCTCAACCTTATTGAGATAGTTGCGACGCAGGCCAACATCATTCAGATCTTCCAAACCAGACAGCATAAGCTCGTAGGCCCGTTGAATCGCATGCCAGCAGGATTGATCATCCGAGTTGGCCGCTCGCAGCGCCTGGTAGCGCCACCACCACGACTCATGCGCATAGAAATCGGAGCTGAGGTGCCCTTGATCGATGATCGTTACGGCCTCGGCGGTGCATGTGAGTGCAGCGGCGAGATCATTGAGGGCGAGCTGTGCAGCAGCAAGATGCGCCAGTGCATTCGAGCGCTCGGCGAGCTGGCCCATGGTTGTAAACTGATCAGCAGCGCGCTGGCAGAGATCGCGAGCCTGAGTTGGCTGCTGACGAGCCAATGCTGCCCGCCCCATGCCAAGCCAGGCATAGGCCTCGGTCGATTGATCGCCAATTGCGTGTGTCAGAGCCGCGCACTCCTCAAAGCTCACGTAGGCAGCGTCGAATGCACCTAGCCCCAGGTTAGCATGCCCAAGCGAATCCAGATACCAGGTGAGATTCAGGCGCAATTGCAGTGTACGGGCTAGGGCAACGGCCTGGGTAACATACTCGTGGGAGCGTTTGTAGAGGCCCAGAAACGCATACAAATTCCCAAGGCTATTCAGCAAGCGTGCCCGCACCTGTCGATCACTATATCCAGCGGTGTGCTGCAGGGCTTCCTCAAGCGCATTGCGCCTGCGAGCAGTATCGACTGTAATCAGGCCCTGGAAGATCAGGGTATGTGCTTCCTCAGTGTGATCGCCAAGTGCATGATAGATCGCCTGGGCCGCCTCAAGGCACTCGCGTGCCTGGAGCTGGCGGTTGACGGCCACAAGCGGCCCGCTGAGCGAACGCAGACTGCGCGCCGCGCCATTCTGGTCGCCAAGCTGGCGGTAGAGCGCCAGCGCATGCAACAGGTGTGTTTCAGCACGATCATAGACAGCCAGATAGTAATCGGCCTCACCAAGCACATGCTGGCAATCGGCCTGTAGGGCAGTATTGCCCAATTCGCCTGCCCGCACCAGCGCCTGTTCAGCAGCAGCACGCCACATGGCTGCCTCACCAAGCAGATTGGCTAATGCTACCTGCCGGATGACGACGGCAATCTGGCGATGTTGGTCACCAAATATATGAGCTAGTTCGGCCAGGCGCTCCAGATCGGCGCGTTCGGTGATGTAATCGCTGACACGATGGCAGGCCGCCGCACGGCTGGAGCGCAGTTCGTATTCGGCAAGCGGATCGGGTGCGTTGGCAAGCCGAATAAGCGCTGCACTATACTCGGCGATGGCAGCTTCGGGATCATGATCTTCGTGCGCTGTGTGATCACCAAGATTCCATGCAGTGATCTCGCCAATTGCTGGCGTCTGTTCAGTCATAGATATTAGTTGCTTATTCAATCGATTGCGACTCAGGATAATTCAGTATACAGGTTGAGTCAATCTTGGTGGTATTTCATCTGATAGGTTAAGCATATCGTGCAAGCATCGAGAGAACGTCGAGAAGCGCAGCACTGAAGCAACTTGCATTACCGTAGCGCATTACCGTAATTCTGCTGATGCCTACAACATTCGAGTTCGCTATAGTTCACACATCAAACAAATTACTGCCGCACACAAACACAAGAACGAAACACAAGAAAGGAGTAGCCCAATGAAGACACGGCTAAAGAAGTACCGCCGCAAGTAAGCGCATTCGTAATGTAGGCATGCATCGCACCGGCATTGCTTGATGATCTGCTGAGCGGGCTACGCCTGGTACGCAACACGCCGGTGTTACGCAGCCTATTGCTACTGTGTGCGCCGATCTATTTGGTGTTTGGCCTTGAAAATGCCCTGTTGCTGCCCTTCGCCACACAGGCGCTACACGCCACCACGTTTGAATATGGTCTGTTTGAGGTAGCGCTGACAATCGGCTTTACGTTTGGTTGCCTGCTGCTCACACGCATCGCGGATCGGCTGCACCCGGCGCAATGGATAGTGGTTGGCCTGTTTGGAATGGGCGCGATGACGATGCTCTATTCGCATCTCAGCGGGCACATACTGGTTGAGTATCAATAAGATCTGTCTATATAACAAGAGAAAGTGTACTTCTCAACGATCTCTCGATAATCACTTGCGATGCTGAGGCCATATTCATAATAGGGAACTGGAGGAATTGTGATGCAAACCAACAGTCGTATGCAGCGGTGGAACCTGTTCGTTGTCGGTATCCTGTTCGTTACACTGGTACTGGTTGGCCCAGCCGCCGCTGCACCGCAACCAACTCCGGCAAAAGGTCGGCAATCGTTGCAGGCTGCGTTCACACATGCAGCGCACGAATTTGGCGTTCCAGAACAGGTGTTATTAGCGGTTTCGTACGATCTCTCACGCTGGGATACGCACAATGGTGCGCCGAGTTTTGCGGGCGGCTATGGCCCAATGCATCTCATCCACGTCGATGGCATTCCGACCTCCGATGATAAAGGCGATGATGCCCAACACACACATCTGTCGCTGCCAAGCCGGGCCAGCCTGCATACGCTTGATGCAGCGGCAACATTGCTTGGAATAAGCCCCGATGTGTTGAAGCGCGATCCCGTTCAGAATATTCGGGGTGGCGCAGCGCTTCTGGCTCAGTATGCCACGACTGCCAATGGTACGCTGCCAACCGATCTGGCCGATTGGTATAGCGCCGTTGCGGCTTATAGCCAGGCCAGCGATACGGCAACCGCAAATAGTTTTGCCGATGATGTGTATAGCATCATCCAACAGGGCCAGGCCCGCACCACCGATGCTGGCGAGCAGGTAACACTTGCAGCAGCCGCTATCACCCCGCATCGCCCAAGCTCGGCGGCCCGAACGAGCAAACCCCAGCAAGCAGGCATCGATTGCCCGAACGCGCTCAACTGTGAATTTGTTCCGGCAGCCTATGTGATCAATAATCCGGCTGATTTAACCGATTATGGCAATTACGATCTGGCCAACCGGCCAGCCGATGGCCTGGATGTGCGCTATATCGTCATTCACGATACTGAAGTTGATTACAACACGACACTGCAGATCTTCCAGGATCCATTCAATTACGTCAGCAGCCACTATGTCATCCGCTCATCGGATGGCCATATTGCTCAGATGGTTGCGACCCAGAATGTGGCCTGGCATGCCGGCAACTGGTATGTCAATGGCCATGCAATTGGAATCGAGCACGAAGGTTTCGCAATTGCTGGCGCAACCTGGTATACCGAAAGCATGTACCGCGCCTCAGCTCGATTAGTGCGCTACCTCGCCCATCGCTATCGTATCCCGCTCGACCGCGCCCATATTGTTGGGCACGACGATATTCCTGGCCCGACGCCGGGCACCCAACCAGGCATGCACTGGGATCCAGGGCCGTTCTGGGATTGGGCGCATTATATGCAACTGCTTGGCCATCCAATCGAGCGTGAGGCCGAACAAGAGCCGCAGAGTATCATCACCATCGCGCCTGATTTCAACTCGAACCACCCGAACCTGACGTATTGCTACGGTGCCAACGATTGCCGGGATGTCTCGCCCCAGCCGTCGAACTTTGTGTATCTGTATAGCGCGCCAGATCTGAACGCACCACTGATCAGCAATCCCTATATTGGATCTGATCCATCGCGAGCCAATAACTGGGCCAACAAAGCGGTGACGGGCCAGACATTCTATCGATTTGCACGCCAGGGCGATTGGGATGGCATTTACTTCAGTGGCCAGCAAGCCTGGTATTACAACCCCAACAACACCAAGGCTGTCGAAGGAACCGGCATCCTGATCACACCCAAACCCGGAGTAGCCAGCATTCCCGTCTATGGCCGCGCATACCCAGAGGCATCCGCCTACCCAGCCGATGTGTTCCCACAAGCGGTGCGAACAATCGACCAGTATAGTATTCCATCTGGGCAGATCTATGTGGCAGTTGGGCCATTCACCAGCGACTACTATTCGGCTCCGACCTTCGCACCGACGCTGGCAGGCTCCGATCATCAGGTGATCACTGGCCAAACGAAGTATTATCAGATCTTCTACAACCATCGTTTTGCCTTTGTGATGGCAAATGATGTGGATGTGGTTCGCCAGTAGCCGACAAGAACTGTGAGGGCCGTACCCTCGACGATCTCTCGACGATCTCTCGACGATCGGCTGCTATGCTGAGTGCACATCAAGCGGATCGCCGTAACGAACAAGCAACAGCACGAGGAGGCAGCCCAATGTACCACAATACGTATGTCGCCGAACACGTCGCCGCCCGAGATCGGATCGAGCGTGAGCGCGCTGCTGAACAGGCCGCTCTGGGGGAGCTTCTGCGCGAACAGCCAACTGAGCCAATCGGCTCCACGAAACGCCCACGATCATTGTGGGCATTGCGCCCACGCAACAACTTGTTGTTGGCAGTGCAAACAATGCTCAGTGCTGTTGCTTCTCGCAGCAGTCGTAGCCATTAATTCATTATGGCACGAACACTTCATGAGCCAGTTCGCGAGCAGGTGACAACTATATTTTCATCATTCAAGCATTCTGCCGCCAAACAGAAGGAGCCACCCATGCAGGACAACAGTGACCACCAGCCGACCATCGCGACGCTCCAAGCCGAACTACGTGAGCAGCGTCGCTTGATCGCCGCACTAAGCAGCAGCTCAAGCACCCGTTCGTTTCGTTCCAACCGCCTGCGCCGCCTTGGGCTAGGCGGAACACTGGCACTCTGCTTCGCACTCGTGCTGGGGACAGTGGCATTGGCCGCCATCCCCGGCGCTGGTGGTGTGATCACGGCCTGCTACACAACGCGGCTTGGGGTGCCGCGATTGATCGACGTACAGGCCGGGCAGAAGTGTCTTCAGAGCGAGACGCAGATCAGCTGGAACCAGACCGGCCCACAGGGGCTTCCTGGCGTAACAGGAGCAAAAGGCGATCCCGGCCCAATTGGGCTAACCGGGCCGCAGGGATTAGCGGGGGCACAGGGGCTTCCTGGCGCAATCGGGCCAAAAGGCGATACGGGTCTCGTTGGGCCACAAGGACTAATCGGTACGCCAGGACCACAAGGCGAGCCAGGGCCACAAGGTCCACAGGGTGTGCCAGGGGCAATTGGGCCGCAGGGACCAGCAGGTACGCCGGATGTGCTGCTTGGCTTCAGCACCAGCGCACCGACTGGATATACCTATAGTGGCCAGCAGTTGCTCACGAGCAACTCCTGGAGCACCAAAGCAGCCTTGCCTACCGCTCGTAAATCCGCTGCCGCCGCAACAGTCAACAACACCATCTATGTTATTGGAGGGGACAATTACAGCGGCTTTACCTCAGCGGTCGATGCCTACGACCCGGCCAGCAATACCTGGGCCACCAAGGCACCTATGCCCACAGCGCGTAACCATATTGCCACCGTAGTGGTGAACAACATCATTTACGCGATTGGGGGCTTTAGTAACAACTACCCTCTGTCAACAGTCGAGGCCTATGACCCAGCCACCAATACCTGGGCTACCAAGGCATCCCTGCCTACGGCCCGTGCGAGTCTTGGTGCCGCAGTGGTGAACAACATCATTTACGCGATTGGGGGCTACGATGGCAAAAGCATCTACCCTCTGTCAACAGTCGAAGCCTATGACCCAGCCAGTAATACCTGGGCCACCAAGGCACCTATGCCTACAGCGCGTGAGTACCTTGCCACCGTAGTGGTGAACAACACCATTTACGCGATTGGGGGCTATAGTATCAGTAGCGGCGCTCTGCCAACGGTCGAAGCCTATGATCCAGTCAGTAATACCTGGGTTACTAAGGCACCTATGCCCACGGCGCGTTATGCCCTTGCTGCCGCGGTAGTCAACAACACCATCTACGTGATCGGAGGAATCGGCAGCAGCAATTCCATTCTGCGAACAGCCGAAGCCTACGACCCAGTCGCTAATACCTGGGTTACCAAGATATCTATGCCTACGCCTCATTCCTACTTTACCGCCACAACAGCCAACAACACCATCTACGCAATTGGAGGGGATAACAACAACATTTTGTCAACTGTCGAGGCATACACGCCTGACATTGCTGTGTATATGTATACAAAGAACTGATGCCAATGTGATCGGACATGTTTAGCGCTCAGCGTTCAACCATCAGGAGGCCATCGATAGAACTCCTAATAATTCCGAGTGGTCGCTGGATGCCTACGTCGTCTGTACGAATGTGGCACCATAGGCCCTCACCCCATGTGTATCAACCTAAGCAAGCGAAGCCATAGAAAGGTCTCCAAGCGACCGTTTTTCGACCGAAGTGAGGGTATGACTATCCGATGCCGTGTAGATTTAAGCCACTGTTGCCTTACATTCCTCCCGATTTTTACACGTTTGCACGTGACTATGCTGCTGCGAATCCTTAGCTTGATACGGGCACCATAGGCCCTCACCCCCGGCCCCTCTCCCACGCCGGGGAGAGGGGCGGCGCAAACCAATGTGGCCTGCAATGGCGGGCGAACACGCGGTTCGCCCCTACGTTCATTGTTTGCGCTGGTTTTGTTGCTGGCAGACAAACCGCCATGGTGTTTATGGTACGCAGCCGAGGCATGACCAACGGGCGTTAGCGAGCCACCACGTTGCATTTGGGGTTCGGGGCAAGGCCCCGACCGTGGGGCGCGTAGCTCCGCAAGACAGAAAGGCCAAGGAACGGTTTCTTGCTGCCCACCGCGCAGCGGCATCCATCTATTGATCTTATAGCCACACTCCTCACTCCGCGCTATAATATCCACACACAATAGAGATCCATACAACAGGAGGCAGCGATGGCTGATCACGTGACCGGGCGAATTACATATGCCAATGGCGTACCAGCGCCGCGTATCCAAGTGCGCGTGTTCGATAGGGATACCATTGGCGGCGATGATGATCTGACGCTTGAGCTAGGAATCAGCGCTGCCAATGGCGTCTATACTGTCACCTATGATCGCTCACGGGCTGCCGACAAACTCGAAGTAAACCTCCCACGTTCATTGCCAAGCTGGATACCTGTTCCGCGAACGATTGGTATTACCAACCCGCTTGATCGCTATGCGCCCTATCTACAGCTTACCTACACGCATTATAACGATCCGCGTGTTCACACGATTGATCTCAGCGCAGCGACCCAGGATATTACCCTGCCAGAACCAGCACCCGTTATTGGCACATTCATCGCATCGCGCAATGGCTTTTGGTTCCTGAACCTCTTTCCAGGCACGCCACTGCCCTTTAGTATGCCGAAATTGCCTGGGATCTCCGAGATCCCGGCGGCCTATGGTTTGTGTGGCGGTATGTCGGCTGCGTCTGCCGATTTCTTCTATTCTGGCAGGCCAATCCCACAGGAACATGCTATTCCAGCCAAGGATTCGCCACTGTACCAGTATTTGATGAA
>JBBQSD010000111.1:0-21549 GCA_038214135.1 Chloroflexales bacterium
CTCGGTGAGCCCCTCGCCGTAGGTGTGCTTGACGAGCCCTTGCAAGATGAAGAGCATCACCTCGAAGCCATCGTGGATGTGCGCGTAGGCCACGGCCCCCGGCGGCACCGTGGCCACGTTGATCGAGAGCGCCTGGGCGCCAACATTCTTGGCCGACATGCCCTGCATGTACTGGATGCCGTTCCAGCCGCGCCGCTCGCCACCGCCCCGGATCACCGTGATCCCGCCAAGCTCCTCTGCCGCCGCCGTGTCGATGCTGCCCGTGCCCGCTGTGCGCACCGCCATGCTTGTCTCCCTCCTCGTATAGAATGCTATGGTGCACAGTATACCTCTCTGCTCGGGGGGGAGTTTGCAGTGTGCAGGCGGCAGGAGTCAGTGTGCAGGCGGCAGGAGTCAGTGTGCAGGCGGCAGGAGTCAGTGTGCAGGATCAGTCTCCAGTTTGCAGTTCTCAAGACACCGGGGGCAGACTGACTCCTGACTCCTGACTCCTGACTCCTGACTCCTGACTCCTGACCCCTGACCCCTGACCCCTGACCCCTGACCCCTGACCCCTGACTCCTGACCCCTGACTCCTGACTCCTGACTCCTGACTCCTGACTCCTGACTCCTGACCCCTGACCCCTACTCGCTACGCCTCACTCTGGCTACCAACGCTTGCTCAAGCTCATCCAGATGCAACAGATCCGTTGGCAGATCCGGGAAAATTGGCCGCAACGCCAGCGCAATTTCGGCAGGCTCACTCAATTCCAGCCCAAATCCGTGCAATTCATCGGCGCGGCGCAGCAGTTCACGCAGCGATCCCTCCATCGCAACCTGGCCTTCGTGCAGAACAATCGCCCGATCAGCCAATTCGGCTAGTTCATCGATCATATTCCCAACCAGCACGACCGTTAACTTGAGCCGAGTGGTCAGGTCAGTAATCAGGCGTGCCAATTCTGCACGGCTGCGTGGATCGAGCCCTGCAACTGGTTCATCCAGAATGAGTACGCGTGGCTGGCTGGCAAGCACACCTGCAATCGCAACGCGCCGTTTCTGGCCGCCGCTCAGTGCATAGATATAGCGCAGACGAAATGTCTCGTAATCCAGGCCAACATCGGTGAGCGCCTGCTGAACCAATGCCCGCGATTCGGCTGGAGCCAGTTTCTTATTGCGCGGCGCAAACGAAACATCCATGCCAACCGTATCTTCAAGCAGTTGGCTTTCTGGCTGCTGGAACACAATCCCAATGGCATGGCGCAGCGCGTCAATATCGAATTTGGGTGCAGCAACATCCTGGCCCTCAAAAAAGACACTCCCAGGCATTGGTTTGCGCAGCGCATTGAAGAATTCGATCAGTGTGCTCTTGCCAGCCTGTGTGCCACCCAATATCGCGAGAGTCTCGCCCGCATACACACGGCAGGAAACGCCGCGCAATGCCTCCTGGGCCAGGGGCGTACCTGCCATATAGGTAAAGCGCAGATTACGAGTTTCGATAAGTGGCGTGGCGTCCGAATAATTCGCTATTGGCAATGGTTCTGCATTCTGTACCGAAGCTGGGGCATCAATACGCTGTGGTGCGAGCGCATCACGCAACTCTGCGGTAGTCAGAACACAGGCCGGTATGTCGATTCCGCGTGTACGCAAACGCCGGCCAAGTTCTGTCACCTGTGGGATATTCAAGCCAACCGCACGCAATTCAGCGGCCCGCGCGAACACCTCGCGGGGCGTGCCTGCCATCAGCACCCGCCCCGCGTCCATCACAATAACCCGATCAAAGCCAACCAGTTCGTGCATATAATGGGTAATATGAATAACCGCCAGCCCAACCTGTTCACGCAATTCATGGACCAGCGCCAGAAGTTGGCGAGCCAGCACCGGCGCAATCATGGTCGTCGGCTCATCCAGGATCACATAGGCTGGTTGCATGGCCAACACGCCAGCAATAGCCACACGTTGCTTCTCACCACCAGAAAGTTCACTAATCTGGGTATGCGCCAGTTCAGTCAGGCCAAGCGCGTGCAGAACATCGGCAACGCGGCGCTCAATCTCGGCGCGAGGAAGGCCAAGATTTTCTGGCCCGAAGGCAATATCATCAATAACCGTGTTGGCAACCAGTTGATCATCTGGGCGTTGAAACACCAACCCAACCCGCCGACGGATCTCCCATACGGTTTTCGCACCCGCAGCAATCCCATCGACATGAATGCTGCCACTGGTGGGCAACAGTGCAGCCGAGAGCAACTTCGCCAGGGTACTCTTGCCGCTGCCATTATGGCCAATCACCGCAACCAATTCGCCCGGCTGTACCTGAAACGTGACCCTATCCAATGCCACAATTGCATCCGGGCTGCCAGCATTATAGGCAAACGAGAGTTCTGTCGCTTGAAGCATTACCAGTGTCTTCCTAAAAAGACGATTTATCGCGTGGCGTTGTGTCCTTGGCTGTTGTGCGTCCTGAACGAACGAGGTTCACACCACGAGCGACAAGTGGCGTAATAACAGCAGCCAAAACCAGTTCAAAGATTGATTGTGGAATAATTGTTGGGAGCGCCGCAGCAGGAACCAGACCAAAACCGATCAGGCCACCAACCACCAGGATGGTATTCGTCAGTGTTCCAACAATACCTGCAACGGCTGCAGCAACATCCTGATTAAACTTCACCAGGCTACGATAGGCCAACCATGATGTGATACCGATCAACAGGCGCGGAACCACCGAGATCAATGGATTGGTGAACAGCGGCCCGCCCTGCAACATGCTATAGATACCGAAAATACCACCGGCCAGCACGCCAACGATCGGCCCCTCAAGCACAGCGCCAATAATGGCCGGAACATGTAAGATCGTGGCATTACCCGTTGCATTCGGCACTGGAATAAAGCCAAGTTGTGTAACGGCCAACACGATTGCGATCGCACCCAACACACCCGAAACAACAATCCGCCGGGTATTCAGTGTCGTTGGGCTTTCCTGCGGAACGGCTGCCATGGTGATTCCTTTCTCAAGAGATCCAAACATATCAGTCAAACAGCCCGACATCGTCGATCTATACATGTCATCCCTGAAAGATTCGGTACTAAACAATACCACAAATAATGGGAACAAGCCTATAGCTGCGGAACAATGGTATTCAAATGCTTGGCTGTACACATCGATATGTATTTGTCAATTATCCAAATCAATTTTATCAACTTTCCCTGTATATTGGTTAATATTGGCACTTGCATATCCTGCTACTATGTGCTATACTCCCGTTGTCTTAAAAGTTTGGCTCCACGAGATGCCTCGGCGCTCCTCCTGTCTCCCAGGACGTTTGCTCTTTCGCTCATCGTTTCCAAACTCAATGGACAAGTCGGTTTTTAGTTTTTCTTACAGGGAGTTCGCGAACGATGAGTTACGCAGACAAGACGATCACGTGTCGGGATTGTGGTGTAGACTTTGTCTTCACCAGTGGTGAGCAGGAGTTCTACGCGCAGAAGGGCTTCACCAACGAGCCAACGCGCTGCCCCTCATGCCGCCAACAGCGCAAGGCCGGCGGCGGTGGTCGCAGCGGTGGTGGTTACAGCGACCGCGACAGCAGCTATGGCGGCGGCAGCCGCGGTGGTTACAGCGACCGCGACAGCAGCTATGGCGGCGGCAGCCGGGATAGCTACAGCAGCCGTGGCCCGCGCGAAATGCACAGCGCAATCTGTGCATCGTGTGGTAAAGAGGCCCAAGTGCCTTTCGTACCACGCGGCGACAAGCCAGTTTACTGCTCGGATTGCTTCCAGCAGCAGCGCCAGTCTTCTGGACGGTCGAACAACCGCTGGTAGTTAAATGCTAGCGTAAGCAGGCGGCCTGCTCCTCGTGAGTAGGCCGCCTTTTTTCTTGCTTCTCTGATCGCGTGAGAAACGCGAGAGATGCAGCAATTTCCAAACTCCATCTGCAATGAATGTTGCAGATGCCCTGCAAGTGGGCTTGCAGTCGCACATCGTAGTAGCCATGAAAATCATGGTACACTTTAGATATTGTATAAACGAAGGACGGGCTAAGCGTGCGACTTGGCTCATCTCGTAGCCAAGAAGGACTCTCAGTTGTCATTCGATCAGTTTCAGTTTCATCCCCGAATCGCCGCAGGTATCCAGGCTCTCGGATACCAAACCCCTACACCTATTCAAGAACAGACTATCCCGCCAATTATGGCAGGCCGCGATGTGATGGGCCTCGCCCAGACCGGCACTGGCAAGACAGCCGCGTTTGTTCTTCCAATCCTACAGCGCTTGATTGATGGCCCACGTGGCCGCATTCGTGCGCTGATCGTTGCACCAACTCGCGAACTTGCCGAGCAGATCAATGATGCCATTATTGCACTTGGTAAGCAGACAGGCTTGCGCAGTGTGACGCTCTATGGCGGCGTGAGTATTCATGCACAAATCCAGCGGCTGCGTGATGGCGTCGAGATCGCGGTTGCCTGCCCTGGCCGATTGCTCGACCATGTTGGTCAGGGAACGGTTGCACTTGCCAATGTCGAAGTTCTGGTGCTAGACGAAGCCGACCAGATGTTTGATATGGGCTTCCTGCCTGCCATTCGCCAGATTCTGCGCTATACATCTGCTCGAAAGCAGACTCTGATGTTCTCTGCGACGATGCCTGATGATATTCGTTCGCTGACAAAAGATGCGCTGCGCGATCCGATTATGATTCAGATTGGCAAACCAGCACCAGCAACCACGGTATCACATGCTATCTACCCGGTTGCCGCACATCTCAAGACGCCATTGTTGCTTGAATTGCTACGCCATACCGATACCGAATCGGTGCTAATCTTCACCAGTACCAAGTATCGCGCCAAACGGCTTGGCGAGAAGTTGGAGCAGATGGGCTATAAGGCTGCTTCACTCCAGGGCAATCTCTCGCAGAACCGCCGACAGGCAGCACTCGATGGATTCCGCGATGGATCGTACCAGATCCTCGTCGCAACCGATATTGCCGCCCGTGGGATTGATGTCTCCAGTATTTCACATGTTATTAACTATGATATGCCAAATACATCGGAGGCCTATACCCACCGGATCGGGCGAACTGGACGCGCCGCCAAAACTGGCGATGCGCTCACACTGGTTACACCAGAGGATTCGGTGATGGTTCGCTCGATCGAGCGGGTGCTGAATGCCAAATTGGAGCGCCGGACGATGACCGGTTTTGATTATAATCTGGCAGCACCGGCACGCGATCACGAGTTTAGCCGCCCACCCCGTGAGCCACAGCGCCGCCGTGAACCTGTTGATACGCGCAACCGCAACCCACAGCCTGCCGCTTCCCCAAACCATGGGGTGTCGTCAACATCGCGTGAGCGCCAGGTTCGTGACCGCATCGGAGCATCCGAACAGCGTCAGCAATCGTTCCGCTCAACTCGCCGCCGAGGTTAATACGAACATAAGGGTAGAGACGCCCTGGCGGTGTGTCTCGCCTCATTATAATTTGCCTCTATGAGCAGCGTGCAAATCTCTGACGTTATCTCATCGTAGGGACCTGTCGAGTATATAATACTTGACAGGTCTTTCCTATTGAGCAGAGGAATTGTTGGATGGACATGGATACACCATCACCAAGTATAGCAAATACACCAAACGTAATGCCGCATTGGCATCTCAAAAGCCATATGCCGGTGTTCATTGCCCTAATTGGCATCGGGATTATCTATGCGGTGATTTCTCAGCAACTATTGCTTGGCCCGCGCTGGTTACTGCTCGAATTGATCATACCCATTATCGCAATTATCCTTGTGGCCCTCCAGAGGGGCAGGTTTCGTTTAGGCCGGATGCTTGGTATAGCATTGTTGGGCCTGATTACCGTTGCTGAGGCAATTAGCGTCTCGTTTCTGGTGGCATCCCTGCTTAGTGCATCACAACGCACAACACCACACGATGCTGCGATTATATTATTACGCGATGCTTCGTTACTATGGATCGTTAATATCTTGACGTTTGCGCTGTGGTATTGGGAGATTGATGATGGTGGGCCAGGGAAACGGCATCGTGAGGGCTACCAGAGTGGAGATTTTGTCTTCCCACAATTGACGCTGAACCAACCGCCGGAGAAGTGGTGCCCACAGTTTGTAGATTATCTGTTTCTGTCATTTAATACGAGTACAGCCTTTAGCCCAACCGATACGTTGGTGCTTTCACAACGAGCAAAATTACTGCTGATGATACAATCGCTACTTTCACTGGCAGTATTGGCAATTATTGCGGCGCGAGCGATTAACACCCTATGAAGCAAGATGCACAGTCTCGCATGGCATAACTCATGCTACAATGGGTTCCTCAGAGAGAACAGATACGTGGGGGTACCATGCTTACCTTTAATGGCAATGCGCTTTCACTCACACAATTGATCGTCTGGTTGGTGGTTGCACTCGTCTGTGGGGTTGTTGCCGAGGCAATCATCGGTTATTCGCATGGCGGCATGATCTCATCCACGATATTAGGGCTGCTCGGTGCATTGTTCGGCTCATGGCTTGCAGATGTTCTACGCCTGCCATCGTTGCTGACGTTGCGGCTGTTTGATGTGGAGATCGAACTGATCTGGTCGATTGTTGGTTCTGTGCTACTGATCGCGCTCCTGCAAGCATTTCGCGTCCGCCGCTCTGGTGGGTATGGTCGGCGTTCACGGCGTCAGTATTAAATAGCAGCGTAATCTAGCGTAGCACTGTTTCGAACACCCGCAGCATGTTCTGGCCCAGGATTTTTGCGATGGTTGTATCGCTATAGCCACGCCGAACGAGTGCTTCGGTGAGCGCCGGCAGTTTGCCGATATCTTCCAATCCTTGTGGAGCTTGTTCAAGGCCATAGAAATCACTGCCCAATGTCACATAATCGTCGCCGACGTGTTGAATGATCGCATCGATTTCGTCGACGATTGTTTCGATATCCGGCTGGCCCCAGAAAATCACCCCGACTGCGCCGCCCTTGGCCGCAATTGCCTGAAGCTTACTGATACCATACTGGGGATGAATCTCGGTCAGGCCAGCTCGATAGCCCGGTATGCCATTCCGAATATTCGTATGGGTCAACAGCACCGGATCGCGTGATAGCTCCAGAACCTCCCAGATCCCGGGATCGCTGAGATGCGCCAGATCGATCACCATGCCTAATTCGTTCATGCGTCCAATTAATTCGCGCCCAAGATGCGTGAGTCCACCTGTTGTGATCTGCATCTGGGTGCCATCGGCGAGTGCATTACGGCGGCTGTGGGTTAGCGAGATCATCCGCAGCCCCAGCCGATAGAAGATATCCAGCAATACCAGATTGCGCCCGAATGGTTCACCACCTTCAAAACTGAGCAGTAGCGCTGTCTTCGATGTGGCTTTGGCCAGACGGATATCGGCAGCAGTTGTTGCAAACAACAGCGTATCGGGGTTTGCTTCGATTTCGCGGTGAAAGGCCGCCACCATCGCCAATGCCCGTTCGAGCGGGTTGGCCAGATAGGCATCATCAATGAAGATCGCCAGAACCTGGGCTGTTATACCACCGGCCTGAAAACAGGGGATATCGTACTGCCCAAGGCATTGAAACCAGTTCGTGTACGGGGAAAGCTGATATGGCGTTGTTGTGGCAATTGTTGGCGGGAAGAGATCGCTTGGCCAGGCAGCAGGCGGTGGCACGTTTGGGTGTTCGCGCAATCGCAGGCGTCCATCGGCCAGCAGATTAAGGATATCGGAGTGCCCATCGATCACAATAGCCTGGCGATGAAGCTCTTCCGCGTTCATGCGAAATCCTTTTCAACACACTACTATAAGAGGAGTCAGGAGTCAGGAGTCAGAAGACCAAGAACCCGTATTCAGAAGTCAGGAGTCAGAATGACCAGGTGACACGGTGATTAGGTGACACGGTGACCGAGAACCAAGAACTAAAACCCCGGTAGGGCGAACCTCGTGTTCGCCCGAACAGAAGCACATGTACAGGCGAGCGGCTATCGCCCAATGTGCCACCAACACTGATTGATCGCAGCCGTGGCATGACCCATGAGAGTTGACGAGCCACAAGCATTCTTTAAACCAAAGACCAAGCAAACAATAGGCCCTGAACACTGGTCGGTAGCGAACGAGCAATGATAGCTTACGCACTCCATCGTATCAACATTGTACGGTTTGTCTTCGCTTAGATCCCGATACGGTTTAGCGCATCGATCACATTCATAACGGCCAGAGTGATACGCGGATGGGTGGCTTCGAACTGGACGAGCGAGCCGGTGAGTTCATCACGAAATGCATCGAGCGGCGTATCATCCTGGTCCAGGGTATCCAACAATTGGCGGGTTGATTGTTGCAACCCCTGGAGCTGTGGATATTGCGGATCGGTTGTTGCTGCTTGTTCTAGCTCAGTATGCAATTGCTCAAGTGGTTCTTGTAGGTTTTTAGTGCTCATGATTTACTCCCTCTGATTCAGCGGCGCGTGGCCGCAGATGGCTGTATTGTACTCGAAGATAGCATTCGTTCAGCGCAGGCTGGCCTAATAGCAGGAACAAATAAACATGCGATAGTGCTACTTGTGTGCTTGTTCGTTTGCCATCGAACAAAAGAACAAACATATACCGTCGTTCATTATTATGCGGAAGTATCGTTGGAGCGTTTTTTCAGTTCGCCTTCTAGTGTTTCAAGATGATCCTCGGCCAAGCTTGGCTGCGCCTCACGCAAGCGCTGAAACTCATCTTGCAGTTTTTTGAGATCCTCATCTGGCAGATCCTCAAGATCCACGAGATCGGTGCGTGCCTCCTTGATACTGCGCAGCAACTCATCCAGCTTGAGATGCATGGCCTGTGCATCACGGTTCTGCGTGTTCTGAATGAGAAAGACCATCAAAAAGGTGATAATTGTCGTCCCAGTGTTGATCACAAGTTGCCAGGTATCGGAGAAGCCAAATAATGGCCCAGTGATTGCCCATACAATCAGCGTGGCAACAGCAATAATGAATGCCCATGGCGATCCTGCTTTATGCGATGTCGATTGTGCGAACTTGCGAAAGAACTCATTCATGGTTTGTCCCCTTAGCAATTTGGTGTGCGTTATTATACTGCTTGCAACTACATTGTGTACGGACGCGATATATCGCGTCCCTGCAAGGCTCAATCAATCATATATGGTTCTGCCGATTACCACCAATCGCATGTCGCATGATTTCGTGGCATTATTAGAACACGGGCGAACACGAGATTCGCCAATATGTATCAACCTATGCATTTCCACCGCGTCATGCGGCTAATGCCCCTCACCCCAACCCCTCTCCCACACGGGGAGAGGGGCATGTAAGGTTCTCAAGCGATTAATCGCTCCCCTTCTCCCTGGTAATGGGAGAAGGGGCTGGGGGATGAGGGCCGCTCGGGTGTCTGAGCTTGATACGCGCGGGCGATCACCCACATTGAGGTTAGTGGGCGAACACGAGGTTCGCCCCTACTAGATCGCATGTGCTATACTCGGCCTATGCAGACACTGAATGCCGATGAGTTATTATTTGGCTGGGATCCGACGCCAGGGATCGTTTCGGTGTGGGCCGATCGCGATGGCCGTGTGCTTGTTTGGCGGCGCGTTGATGGCCGGGTTGTGTGTGAACGCGAGCGCTTCCGTCCCTGGTTGTTTGCAGCCAACCTGAATGATCTGGCGCACCTGAGTGTTGAACGCAGCGCTAGCCCACTCGATTCGCGGGCACCATTTAGTGTACGTGAACTTGATGGCCCAGAAGATCACTGTCGGTTTCTGATCACTGCCCAGAGTGGCCGATTGCTTGAGCGCTCGCTGCTTGATGGGGCCAGCCGCCGCCTTGGGCGAACGGTGGCAAGCCTGTATGATCTGAGTGACTACTATCGGGTGGGGGCGGTTGAGCAATATCTGATTGCGACAGGGCGGGTTTCGTTTCGGGGGCTGGTGTTCGATGATCTGCAGCGCATGCAGATCGATTTTGAGACGACGGCACTTGATCCACAGCAGGGGCGCATTTTCATGGCCGCCATACGCGATAATCGCGGGTTTGAGCTGGTGCTGGAAGCGCCTGATATTGAACACGAACCAGCGCTGATCAGCGAATTGTGTGCCATTGTACGCAGATGCGACCCTGATATTATTGAGAATCATAATCTGTTTGGCTTCGATCTGTTGTTTCTGGAAGAACGCGCCCGTGTTCATGGCCTGCCGCTCGATCTGGGCCGCCCCGAAGGACCACGCGGGCTTACACGCGTGTATGAAGGGCCAGCGGATGACCAAGAAGCCAAGCGGCGGCATCGCTATACTGTGGCTGGCCGCGAATTGATCGATACCCTTGATGCGGTGCGGCGGCACGATTTCGTGACCCGCGATCTGCCGAGCCATCGCTTGAAGGATGTTGCCCGCCATTTTGGCATCGCTGCGCCCGAACGTGTGTATATTGCTGGTGCAGCCGTGCTGGAAACCTACCGCCAGAACCCAGAACTTGTGCGGCGCTATGCGCTCGGCGATGTGGCCGAGGTTGATGCACTCTCGCGCCGTTTGGCGGCACCGGCCTTTGCTTTAGCTGGGATGGCACCGCGCCGCTATGAACGGCTGACCTATGCAGGCCCGGCGATGGGCATTCTTGAACCAATGCTGATCCGCGCCTATGTTCGCGCCGGAGCCGCACCGCCATTACCAGCGACGACCGATAGTGGGCTTGGGCCGCATGCTGGTGGCGGATTGCACCTGTTCGCCGCCGGAATTGCTGAGCATGTCATCAAGGCCGATGTCGCCTCGCTGTACCCATCGCTGATGGATGTGTATGCGATTGGCCCGGCGTGTGACCGGCTTGGCGCATTGCTGACGATCGTGCGGCGCTTGACGGAATTGCGTTTGTTCCATAAACAGGCTGCCCGTGATGCCATTCCTGGCTCGCTTGAGGGCGGGCATCATAATGCGCTCCAGGCCGCAATGAAGCTGATCATCAATTCGGCCTATGGCTATATGGGTGCTGGAACAATGGCATTGTTTGCGGATCGACATGCAGCCGATGAAGTCACGCGGCATGGGCGTGCAGTGCTGGAGCATGTGGTCGGCGAATTACGCCAGCGCGGGGTAGCGCTGATCGAAGCAGATACCGATGGCGTCTTTTTTGCGGTTCCGCCGACATGGGATGCAGAGCGCGAGCGCGAACTGGTGGCGGAGGTGGCAGCGACACTGCCTGCACGGATTCGGCTGGAATATGAGGGCCGTTATCAGGCCATGTTCAGCCATGAGGTCAAGAACTATGCCCTGCTCACCTACCAAGGGCACTTGATTGTTCGTGGCGCGGCCATGCGTTCAAGCCGTTCGGAACCATTTGGCGAGCGTTTCCTCAAGCAGGCCTTGGGCTGCCTGATGAGAAATGATGTGCTTGGCGTGCAGACAGCGTTTGTCGAAACGGTGACGGCGCTGCGTGAGCGCAAGCTGACGGCCGGTGATGTTGCGACGCGGGTGCGGCTCTCGAAGACACCGAGTGCCTATGCGAGTGCGCGAACACGCCAGCGCGAGGCAGCCTATGAGGCGCTGCTGGCAGCTGGACGCAACGATTGGGCACAGGGAGAACGAGTGCGCCATTATCGAACCAGCAGCGATAGGCAGATCTGGTTGCCTGATGTTGCCGAGGGTGAGGCGCGCAACGATGACGCCAATGATTACGATATTGACTACTATCTGGATACGCTGGTGACATCATATGCCGGGCGCTTACGCAAGGCCTTTACGCCAGATGATTTCGACTCAATCTTTCGCCGTAGTGGCCAGCTCGGCCTCTTCGACAAACCAATTGAGCAGGTGCGTTTGGTGCGGATTGACAATATGACCAGGTGACAAGGTGACGGTGACTTGGTGACAGCGCTGGATTGTTGCTGTACAACTTCGATAAATCCCGTATCACCCTGTCAGAGGTCAGGAACGGCGTAGGATTCGATCCAGCAGATAATCGATTACCAGAAAGAGAACCAGGCCAATCAGGAGTAAGCCCCACCAGGGGATGTTGACCAACACAACAATATGCAGCCTGCTCCAGATCAACCAGAGCGTGATGAGTAGGGCAATTGCTGTGATCAGGCTCCCGCCACGTCGTCGCATGATTCTGCTCCATCTATTGTCCACTATTGTATCGATTGAACGTTTCGCGAGCGGGGGAGGTTGCAGTTTGTAGCTCTCAGCTTTCAGCTCTCAGCTTTCAGCTCTCTAACGATGGACATTTATACCAACAATAGGCATTGCAGGGAAAGCAAGAACGTCCATCTGCACCAAAAAGCTGACGGCTGATGGCTGACGGCTAAAAGCTATTTCTGGAGGAACACGCATGCCAAAGCAGCCCACACGGCCATTCCAGATAGCACTGATCGTTGCGGAGCCGCCGGACAGCGCATTGGGTGAGTTTGGCATTCAGGATCGCAATCAGTCGTTGCACGCTGGGAAGCCGGTTGAGGGCGGGTTGGAGTTACGCTGTACCATTGAGGCTCTTTTTGGTCAGGAATCAGTTGATTATCGTGGGCAGTTTGTGCATGGGCCAGTTGGTGATCGGTTTGTGTATCTGGCATTGCGTCGGCCAGATGGAACGTGGGTACGGCGCATGAAAGTGCGGCTTGGCGGCATTACTCGCGAGCAGATCGACGCAACGAAGGGCGCGAAGTTGCGAGCAACAATAGCGCGGCTGGATTCATCGCGGGCGAAACTGCAAACTGAGGATTGGGCGGTAGAATGAGGAACCGTGCAGGGCCAACCCGATGCCAGTGGTTGAGCGTCGGCAGAGGATAAGGCCGACCCCGCACGTTGAGGTTACTAGCGTTCACTGTACGCTCGCAGCGAAACACTTGTGGAATAGGCTTGATTGCCTCTGATTGGTACTATAGCGATCATAGATTAAAGGCGCGTGAGGGTGGGATAAGATCAACCTGAGCGTTGGGTGAGCGGCGCATCGCAAGAGGCGTGCTAGAATGGCATCTCGATACATGAGGAGCTGTTCATGCTACAGACATGGCGGTTACGGGTGCAGGCACTCAAACGCGAGACATATGCGCTGTATCTGGCCGCTCGCGATCCGCGAACGCCCTGGTATGCGCGGCTGATGGTTGGATTGGTCGTTGCCTATGCCTTCAGCCCAATTGATCTGATTCCCGATTTTATTCCAGTGCTGGGCCTGCTTGATGATCTGGTACTTGTGCCGCTTGGGATTGCACTGGCGATTAAGCTCATTCCTGCGCCTATTCTGGCCGAAAGCCGCCAACGTTCGATTGATGCCTTCGCCTCAGGAAAGCCAATCAGCCGTGCTGCCGCAGTTGTGATTGTGTGCATCTGGATTGGGCTGGCGGTACTTGGCATTATTGCGATGCTGCGGGCGTGGCCATAGTAGCTGAATGTCGACTATAGTCCTTTCGATATACGAGCACGCCTGCCTGTACGAACATACAAGATAGCGCGCTGTGACGATGCTGATAGTGTGATTGAACGATAGAATAGAGCGAACAGATAAAAGAATGAGAGTTGTCGCTTGTTCTCTTGCTCTCAACGGACGTGGAGGCACAAGATGTCACAGATATTCCCTGGGCGCTATACGGCACAGCACGACGGGCCGCTGGTGGTATTCCTGATTGGCATGCGGGTCAATAAGCTGTGGGCTTTCTCGAAGTGGTGGCCGGTGGCAATGGCAATGGGCCCGATGATCGAGGCGCTCTATCGGCATCCAGAGAAGGGGTTTCTTGGTGGCCGCACGCTGATTGAGTGGCCGGGAGTGACGATGATCCAGTATTGGCGATCATTTGAGGATCTGGAGCAGTTTGCCAAGAATCCATCTGATCCGCATCTGGGCGCATGGCAACGGTTCAATCAGGCAATCGGAGCCGATGGCACAGTCGGGATCTGGCACGAGACCTTTGCCGTCGAAGCCGGCAAATTCGAATCGGTGTATGGCAATATGCCACGAACCGGGTTGGCTGCTGCAACAGGGCATGGGCCAATTACACGCGGGCGCAACTCAGCCCGTGAACGCATGCGGACTGAGACATCGGCACCGGTTGAGGAATTTACCGCTCAATGAGTATGCCTGCCGCAAGCCCAACATCATCGGCGCTGAACGATGCCTATGAGATCGGTGGCGGCCTGATCTGGAGTGGTATCGTCGCCATTCTGATCGGATGCGGCGTTCCATTCGCGATTGGATTGGTATCGGGCTGGAGTGCAACCCAACTGGGCATACAACTTGGGCTTGGTGCGCTTGCATTACTGCTGTTTATGCAGCAAAGGATTGCATTCCTCTGCCGGTTGCTCGATGGGCGCATGTGGTTGTATCTAGCGCTGTTTGGCCTGATTGGATTGGCCTTATTGAGCATCAATGGTGACCCATTCATTCAGCCGATCATCTTGTGTGTGCCATTGGTGACGGCCGCGCTGGCATATTCACCAGCAAGAACAATGCTGGTGGGCGCGTTCTTTCTAGCGCTGCTGCCAATTGGGTTGTTGCTGCATGGAACAGCACCAGTGATCATACTTCCAACAACCTCTGCCTATGCGGCATTGATGATCCTGATAGGGGCATTTGTGCGCATGGCCATACGTCAATCGGCAGCCCGCCGTCAGGCTGATCAATTAGCCGCGGACATGGCCCGCCAGCGTGATGAACTGGCCCGATTGTATGAACAGGCTGGCCTAACAGCAACCCTGACTGAGCGCAACCGCTTGGCACGCGAACTACACGATACGATTGCCCAGGAATTGACAGCAGTGCTGATGCAGCTTGAAGCAGCCCAGCGCAGTTTCGAGCGTGACCCAGCCCGCGCCCGCACACGCCTTGGGCGCGCCCACGAACTGGCCCGTGCAGCACTCGAAAATGTGCGCCGCAGTGTCTGGACTCTGGCTGAGCCACTGATTGGCCCCGAAGAACTGACCGAGGCATTGGCGACAGCCGTGGATCGCTTTCGTGAGCGTACTGCTGTTTCGGCACACTACCAGCATCATGGACCAGCGCCATTGCTGGAAGCATCTGCAGCAACACAGGCACTGCGGGTGGTTCAGGAAGCGCTCCAGAATGTCGAGAAGCACGCCAAAGCATCGCTTGTGGTTGTCGAATCGTGTGTTGATCAGGCAAGTTTGCAGATCGCTATTCGCGATGATGGGATTGGCTTTGATGTGCAGAACCCAGCGGCTGGGGTGGGCAATGGTTTTGGGCTGATCAGCCTGCGCGAACGTGCTCGACTGGCTGGTGGCGAACTAACGATTATGAGCGAGCCGGGCACCGGGACAACCATGACATTACGTATTCCGCAGAAGGTATGAACCGAGGCTTATATGCCCATCCGTATTATTCTGGTTGAAGATCAGCGGATCGTTCGCGAGGGGCTGATCGCATTGTTAGAGGATGAACCCGAAATCGAGATCGTTGGCGAAGCACCCGATGGTGCAGAAGCTGTCGAACTCTACCAACGCATGCGCCCCGATGTGGTATTGATGGATCTACAGATGCCGCGTGTCGATGGGCCAGAGGCGACACGGCAGATTCGGGCGATTGATTCAGCGGCACGCATTCTGGTGCTCACAACCTATGGCACCGATGAGTTTATCTTCAAGGCACTTCGAGCAGGGGCACGCGGCTATCTGCTCAAGGATGCCTCTGCGGATGAACTAATTGCAGCGATTCGGGCTGTTGCAGCAGGGAAGACCCAGCTTGCACCAGAAATCGCTGCCCGCCTGGTTGTTGGTGTCAGTGAGGGTGGCCAAGAATCGCTCACGCCGCGCGAACTGGAAGTATTGACACTCATGGGCCAGGGGCGCAGCAATGCCGAGATCGCCGATGCGCTGACAATCGCGCCACGCACGGTGAAGGTGCATGTGCAGAATATTCTTGGCAAGCTTGGGGCGAGCAATCGCACCGAGGCCGTGAGTTTAGCGGTACGGCAGCAATTGATTACGCTTGGGTAGTAGGTAAGCGTTCAGCCATCAGCTTTCAGCTTTCAGCATTCTGATGCCAGATTGTGGCGAACAATCACGGTTTCTGGCTGCATAGATATGCGTCATCTAAAGTGATTACGCCTAGGTTAGAGCAGATCGATGAACTCTTGAACTATAATACCCGCTTGGCGAATGATCGCACGGAGGGTGCCGCGATCTAATTCGTCGTGATCAGGGACACTGATCGTCGTGCGTGGATCAGAGCGACGAATAAGCATGTGACTCCCGCGTTGACGTACCAGCAGGAAGCCAAGCTTTGCCAAGGCGGCACAACATGTGCGTCCAGATATACGTGGTAATGCGGGCATCTTACACCACAACTAACACGGCTTCGAGAGTATCATCTGGGACTGGTTCGCCCTGCTCCTGAAGCTCCTCCAGCATCAGATCAATTGCCTCGCGAATATTGGCAATCGCCTGTGAGCGTGTCCGGCCTTGACTAATACAGCCAGGCAGGCTAGGGCACTCGGCCACAAACCAGCCATCCTCACCGGGATAGATGAGCACCTGACGCATAAACGGAACGAATGAGGTGGTCATATGCACTCCTCACAGGCTTTCGTATATCCTGCCAACGAACAGATTGCGAGGTAGTATATCATAATGAAAGTGGGAAGTGCCGTCGATCCCACGATGTTTGATACAGCTTGAAGCTGAAATGTCATAAACGAACAATAATCGGCGTTTATACGCGGGAGTACAAATGAAAGCGGGCAGGGATTATATTGGGGTGGGGGTCGGGGCAATGGTTTTCGATCAGAATGGGCGGGTATTCCTAGCCCAACGCGGCCCACAGGCCAAGAACGAGCGCGGCTGTTGGGAGTTTCCGGGTGGCAGCGTCGATTATGGCGAACGCCTGGAGGATGCCATTCGGCGCGAGTTCGTTGAGGAATATGACATGCAGATCGAGGTTGGGCGGCTGTTACATGTCGTTGATCATTTCATTCCGGATGAGCAGCAGCACTGGATCTCGCCAACCTACCTGGCTCGCCATATGAGTGGAACACCACGGATTGTTGAGCCAGAGAAATGTAGCGCCATTGGCTGGTTTGCACTTGATGCCCTGCCTCAACCCCTATCGCTTGTCACCATCGAGGATCTGCGTGTGTATTTGGCGCAGCAGCCAGAGCACTGACCGACCATGCTATAATTCCTGGTGCATCTATCGTGCCTATTGATAGTTTTGATAGTTCGATTATTCACCGGGAGCCGGTTATGCTGAAACCAAAACGCAGCGAGCGCCTGGCAGCGCTTGAACCCGTTCCGCATACGGATCGAAACCCTGGCGGCCCACTCGATCTCGGTTGGGTCGAATCGGTGCGGATCAATCGCAGCGCGGTTGAACGGCGTGCCGCAACCCTGCCCACCCGCCGAACTGTCAAGCAGCAGTGGCAAACGGCATGGCTGCTCCAGGCGATCCGCTGTATCGACCTCACGACGCTTTCTGGTGATGATACGCCCGGTACGGTGCTGCGGCTGTGTGCCAAGGCCCGCCAACCGATCGCCCGAGAACTGGCAGAAGCCCTTGGTGTCGCCCAGCTTACTATCACCACCGGCGCGGTGTGCGTCTACCACGAGATGGTGCCTGTTGCGGTTGAGGCGTTACATGGGACGAACATCCCTGTTGCAGCGGTTTCGGCTGGCTTTCCGGCTGGGCTGAATCCCCTTGATCTGCGAATCCGCGAAATCGAGGAATCTGTTGCAGCCGGCGCACACGAGATTGATATTGTGATCTCGCGGCGGCATGTGTTGTGTGGCAATTGGCGTGCCTTATACGATGAGGTGCGCGCCTTCCGCGATGCTTGTGGTGCCGCCCATCTGAAAACAATCCTGGCGACCGGCGAACTCGGTACGCTTGAGAATGTTTCCAAAGCCAGTATCGTGTGTATGCTGGCAGGTGCCGATGTGATCAAGACCTCGACTGGCAAGGAAACGACCAATGCAACGCTGCCGGTGAGCCTGGTGATGCTGCGGGCCATTCGTGAGTACCATGAACTGACCGGCCATGTAGTTGGGTTCAAGCCAGCTGGTGGAATCCGCACGGCCAAGCAATCGCTCGATTGGCTGGCACTCATGAAAGAAGAGCTCGGCGATGCGTGGATGCAGCCGGATCGCTTCAGGATTGGGGCCAGCGCGTTGCTTGGCGATATTGAGCGCCAGCTGGAACATGCGGTGACGGGTAAGTATTCAGCAGGGCATCGCCACGCAATGGGATGATTCCGATGAATTTTAGCCGCAGGCTTCAGCCTGCGGGGCGTGGTCCATACCCAAGGAATAAATATATGGCTACCCCATCAGTTGCGGATATCCTCACAACGCTCGAATATGGCCCGGCTCCCGAAAGCGCCAAGCAGGCTAATGAATGGCTTGATCAGCATCAGCGCCGCTTTGGCCTGTTCATTGATGGGGCCTGGACAATACCAGATGATGCGCACCTGTTCGAGACGATCAATCCGGCCAATCGCCAGGTGCTAGCCCAGATCAGCCAGGCGACCGAGGCCGATGTTGATGCGGCGGTTGCTGCTGCGCGCACGGCCTTTCCAGGCTGGTCGCAGTTACCTGACCACACCCGCGCTCGGTATCTGTATGCGCTGGCCCGCCAAGTTCAGAAGCATAGCCGCCTGTTGGCAGTGCTGGAAACGCTCGATAATGGCAAGCCAATCCGCGAGACTCGTGATCTGGATATTCCGTTGGTTGCGCGGCATTTCTATCATCACGCAGGCTGGGCGCAGTTGGCGGCAACTGAATTTGCCAATTATGGGCCGATTGGCGTTGTTGGCCAGATTATTCCCTGGAACTTTCCGCTGCTGATGCTGGCCTGGAAGATCGCCCCGGCCCTGGCAGCTGGCAATACCGTTGTGCTCAAGCCAGCCGAATGGACATCGCTGAGTGCGTTGCTGTTTGCCGAAATTGCACAGCAGGCCGGGTTGCCAGCCGGAGTGCTGAATATCGTCACTGGCGATGGTGCGGTTGGCGAACGGATTGTGCGACACAGCGGGATCGATAAGATTGCCTTTACCGGCAGCACAGAAGTTGGGCGAATTATTCGCGAGGCGACGGCCGGAAGTGGCAAGGCATTGAGTCTCGAATTAGGCGGGAAATCGCCATTTGTTGTGTTCGAGAATGCCGATCTGGATAGCGTTGTCGAGGGCGTGGTCGATGCGATCTGGTTCAATCAGGGGCAGGTGTGTTGTGCTGGCTCACGGCTGTTGGTTCAGGAAGGCGTTGCACTGCATCTGTTTGCCAAATTGCGTGCCCGCATGGAGAAGCTGCGGGTTGGCGATCCGCTTGATAAAGCGATTGATATTGGCGCGATTGTTTCGCCACAGCAACTCAGCCGAATCGAGCGGCTCGTCGAGCAGGGCCGATTGGAGGGTGCCGAGGTGTGGCAGCCATCGTGGGCCTGCCCGACTGAGGGCTATTTCTACCCACCAACACTGCTGACCAATGTCGGCCCAGCTGCGACGGTCGCCCAGGTTGAGATTTTCGGGCCGGTGCTGGCGGCGATGACCTTCCGAACGCCTGCTGAGGCCATTCAACTTGCCAATAACACACGCTATGGGCTGGCAGCCAGTGTGTGGAGCGAGGATGTGAATGTCGCGCTTGATGTCGCTCGTCAGCTTAAAGCAGGGGTGGTATGGGTCAATGGCACCAACATGTTCGATGCCGCTGCCGGGTTTGGGGGCTACCGCGAGAGTGGTTTCGGGCGTGAGGGCGGGCGCGAGGGCATGTACGAATATCTGAGGAGTCAGGAGTCAGGAGTCAGGAGTCAGGAGTCGCTGGAAACCGACAGAGTGGCTACACATATGGCACAGAATGAGCAGGAGCCACATTCTGACTCTTTGTTGCTGACTGCTGAATACGTGCCAGCCCTGGATCGCACGCCCAAGTTGTATATTGGTGGGAAGCAGGCGCGGCCAGATTCTGGGTATAGCCGGACTGTGTATGGGCCGCAGGGCCATATCCTTGGCGAGGTTGGCGATGGCAACCGCAAGGATATTCGCAATGCTGTTGAGGCGGCGCGTACTGCACAAGCGGCCTGGGGTGGCCAGACGGCGCATGGCCGCGCTCAGGTTATCTACTATATTGCCGAGAATCTGAGTGGGCGGGCCGCCGAATTTGCTGCCCGATTACGAGCGCTAACCGGCTGTGGGCCACAAGAGGCTTCTGCGGAGGTTGAGGCATCGATTGAGCGCCTGTTCCGCTATGCCGCCTGGGCCGATAAATATGATGGGGCTGTTCATCACACGCCCTTCCGTGGTGTGACCATGGCGATTCCCGAGCCAATTGGGGTGATTGGCCTGATCTGCCCGAATGAATCGCCGCTGCTGGGTATGATCGGGTTGCTAGCCCCATTGATCGCCATGGGCAATACAGTTGTGCTGGTTCCATCTGAAACGCATCCATTAGCAGCAACAGATCTGTATCAGGTATTCGATACCAGCGACGTGCCGGGTGGGGTTGTTAATATTGTGACCGGCAGCCAGGCGACGCTGGCAAAAACCCTGGCCGAACATCTTGATGTCGATGGGCTATGGTATGTTGGCGAACAAGCAGGCCGCACGTTTGTCGAAAAGGCATCGGCGGGCAATCTCAAGCGAACCTGGACGGCGACACCGCAAACATGGCTGGATGTGCCAGATGATCAGTTCCTACGGCAGGCAACCCAGATCAAGAATATATGGGTGCCATATGGGGCCTGACCTTACCCCCGGCCCCGCTCCCAGTGGGAGCGGGAGGCGCAGCAGGGGTGAGGCAAGAACTGCGGACAATACGAGAAACCGAGAACTGTAAAGACGTGATGCCTCGCGTCTGGAACAACTCCAATGATAACATTCACTATTGAAACCAACCCAGCAGCACAGGATACGCGATTTCTTGCCGATCAGATCAATGCCTACAATATTGCGATAACCGGAATCAACGATTGGCAAGCCCTGGCGATCTTTGTTCGCGACGAAACCGGCCAGATCATTGCGGGTATTCATGGCGGGAGTTGGGCTGGCTACCTTGAGATTCATAACCTATGGGTGCATGAACAATTGCGCGGCCAGGGCTATGGTAGCCGCCTGCTTGCGTCGGCAGAAACTGAAGCAAGACAACGCGATTGCACCCAGGTATTGCTGGATACCCACGATTTCCAGGCGATTGATTTTTATAAGAAATGTGGCTACCACGTCTTCGGCTCATTCGATGGCATTGGTGGACGCTATACACGTTTCTATCTTCGCAAACAACTATCGAACGACCAACGTTGATGTGGAATGCGCAAGCCATGCTTGCGCTCCGGCAGCACGGCTGCCGCACTCCATACACGCACGATGATCGACATGTATAAAGGAACACATACCATGAAGAAGATTGTTGTTACCGGTGGCAGCGGCAAGGCTGGCAGCGCCACAATTCGGGAATTACTGCAGCACGATTATGAAGTGCTGAACCTGGACATTCGCCCGCCCCTGGAGCAATTATGCGCCTACCAAACGGTGGATCTGATGGAATTGGGCGAGACGATTGAGGCGTTGCATGGCTTCGATGCCGTTGTTCATCTGGCCGCAAACCCAAACCCAAGCGGCTGGACCGAGGAGCGTATGTTCCGGCATAACACCACCACAACCTACAATATCTTTCGGGC
>JBBQSD010000112.1:0-21433 GCA_038214135.1 Chloroflexales bacterium
CAGCGGCATAAATCTCACCAATGGCACGTTTGTCTACACGCCCAACGCCAACATCAGCGGTTCCGATAGCTTTACCTATAATGTGTGCGATTTGGGCACCCCTGGAAGTGCCTGCTCCACCGACCAAACCGTCAATGTCACCATCACGCCCGTCAATGATGCACCAGTCGTGACACTGAGCGTTCCGGCGATCAGCTATACCGAGAATGGTGCAATTGTTACAGTCGATAGCCTTCCAACCGTTACCGATAGCGATTCGCTCAATTTCAATAATGGTTCGCTCAGCGCGAGCATCACCAGCCTGGGTGATAGCGGCGATACCATCACCATTATCGCCAGTGGGAACATCACGCTAGTCGGCAATACGGTTCAGTATTTGGGCAACCCGATTGGTACATTAAGTGGCGGAACAAACGGTACTGCGCTTACTATCACCTTTACCAGCGCGACCGTAACACCTGCTGTGACGGTGGAACTGATCCAGCAACTGCGCTATAACAACACGCTGGATTCCTTCGCGCAGGGCAGCACAACAGCCAAGGTTATCACTATCGGTGTGAATGATGGTGGCAGCGCACCAAATACCGGCAGCGCCACCCGTGGCCTGAATGTGCTTGGTGTGAATGATGCACCAGTGCTGGATAACACCGGCACCATGATTTTGAATTCCATCTCCGAAAATACAACCCGCAACAACGGCACGCTGGTCAGCGCAATTATCGCCAGTGCGGGTGGCAATCGAATCACCGATCTAGACACCGGCGCGCTGCGAGGCATTGCTGTGATCGGAGCCGATACGACAAATGGCATCTGGCAATTCTCGATCAATGGCGGAACAAGCTGGACGGCGTTTGGCAGCCTGAGTCCAACGAATGCAACCCTGCTCTCACCAAGCGCAGTCGTTCGCTTTGTACCAACCCCAAATTTCAATGGCATTGTCGACCCTGGCATTACGTTTGTTGCCTGGGATCAGACGAGTGGCAGCAATGGTGCAACAGGAATCGATAGCACTCCAGGTGGTGGGACGAGCGCCTTTAGTGGCAGCGCTACCACCGAAACAGCCTCGATCTCAGTTGTTGGTGTTAATCAGGCCCCAGTGCTGGATAATACTGGAACCATGACACTTGCACCAATTGTAGAGGATGTTGTAGCTGCATCGAACCCTGGAACATTGATCAGCACGATACTTGCCAGCGCGGGTGGCACACGCATCACCGACCCAGACACAGGGGCATTGCAGGGCATTGCTATCATCGATATCGCTGCAACGAATGGAACATGGCAGTTTTCAATCGATGGCGGAACGAACTGGACACTTATCACGGCACCATCTGATAGTGCAGCCGTTTTGCTCGCCTCCGACGGCCAAACGCGGGTGCGGTTCCTGCCAAATCCAAATTACAACGGCATTGTTGATCCAGGCATCACCTTCCGAGCCTGGGACCAGACCAGCGGTGCCAATGGTGCAACCCTGGTTGATGTCTCCTTCAATGGGGATCCAACGGCCTTCAGTACTGCCGCTGAAACAGCTTCAATAACCATTACATCCGTCAACGACGCACCGACTGCTAACGACGATACGGCCAACATTCCCAAGAATAGCCCAAATACCAGCATCGACGTTCTGGCCAACGATAGCATTCTTCCCGATACTGGTGAAACTCTGGTGATCACATCTGTCAGCCCTGCTCAGCACGGAACCGTGGTGATCGCACCAGGCGGCACGAGCGTTCTGTATAAGCCAACTGCGGATTACAATGGGCCAGATAGCTTCACATATACCATTTCCGATGGCAATGGCGGCAGCGCCACCGCAACGGTTCGGGTGCAGGTTGGCTTGTTCTATGCCTACTTGCCACTCGTTCTGGGCGAGCCAATCAGGCCAGATTTGGAGATCACCAACTTCGCGATCACACCAGCCGGACCAAACTATCTATTCAGCGATAAGGTCGAGATCAGTGTTACCATCCGCAACAATGGGACGCTCCCAACCGGCGGGTTCTACACCGAGCTGTATATTAATCCAAGTGTGCAACCGACCAGGGCTGGAATTCTGTGGAATACCGTCTGTTCGCTCAACCCATGCTATGGCATCACATGGTATGTTCAGAGCGGCCTCGCAGGCGGCCAGAGCATAACACTCACATCAACGAACTATGCTGCAAGCACACGCTGGACTGGCAGCTTCGCACCAGGGACAACTGATGTGTATGTCTATGTCGATAGCTGGAATGGCCCGACAGAACCAGATGGCTTCATCAAGGAGAGTGATGAAACCAACAACAGCGCAGCCATTCATGGATTACACGTCACTGGGTTTGGTACATCATCCCAGAATACATCGCTTAGAATACCCGAACAGGCGCTAACAACTGATGGCGATCTCCGTCGCGATCAGCCGCTACGCTAACGAAAGGAGTTCCCACATGATCCGACGTGCGATCAGCTTCTGTATGGTTGCAGCGGGCATGCTGATGCTCGTGGCAGGGCTGGGGGCATTCATGCCCCTTGCCCCAGCCAGCGCTCAATCGGTGCCCCAACCAACGCCACGGCCGGCGCTACCGCCTGATGATCAGGGCAAAAGTAGTTCCAAATCCACAGATGATATGGGCCATATCACTGGAACCGTGATCGACCAAGTAAGTAATGCGCCAATACCGAATGCAACGGTGCGAGTTGGCGACCAAACGATTATTGCAGATGCGAATGGCAACTACGATCTATGGATAGCGGTTGGAACCTATACTGTTGGGTTTGTCGCGCCAAACGGCACACTAGCACAAACGTATAGTGTCGATATTCCAGCCAACACCATTGTGATCCGCCATCTCATGGGAACGAGTGCTGTACCTGCGCTCCCAGCGGCAACGGCGATTCCAACCAGTGTTCCAGCGGCTGTGATTGCTGCTCCAACGCAGATTGCAGCACCAATTGAACCAACAACACAGAGCCAGGCAGTAGCCCCAATTGTACCAGCACGCCTACCACGCACCGCTGGCAATCCATTGGTCGCCCTCGAATCCTGGTTCTGGGTAAGCCTTGGCATTGCACTGCTTGTTGGCGGCTTGCTGATCGCATCGCGTGCCGATTCGCTGCGTGCTCCAGCACGAGCCTTAGCAAACTACGCCCATGGATCACCAAGCATGGCTGCCGATGCAGCAGCACTGCTTGCAGCATTACTGACAACAGAGATTCGGGCGGCATCGCCGAGCGAGGATACGCTCCTGCAAGCGTTGCTCACCACCAATACGCAGCGACGCCGGGCCGCGCAGGAGATCCTCGCCGATCTGCTTAGCCAACCATTACGTGCGTAGGAGTCAGGGTTCGCAGGGACGCGATATATCGCGCTCGTACTATTTTGCTAGGATGGGAGGGCTTTGCCTTCCCATCCTAGCATTTATCATTCAAGAATGATGGCCAGCACCTCATCGCGCTTCTGTTCCATCTCAGCCCGATCAAGCGATTCGAGATTGAGGCGCATGAGCGGTTCGGTGTTGGATGCACGCACATTGAAATGCCAGGTCGGGTACGTAACGGAGATACCATCCATATGCTCGATCTGCCCATCGGCATAGCGCTGCGCCAGTTCCTCCATTTTGGCTTTTGGATCAGCGACTGTTGAGTTGATCTCGCCCGAGATGAAATATTTGGCTTCAAGCTGAGCCAGCAATGCCGACATTGGTTTGCCAGTTTTGGCGATCATCTCCATAATCAGCAGCGATGGAATCAGGCCCGAATCGGCATAGTTGAAATCCTGGAAATAATAGTGGCCAGTCACTTCACCACCGAATAGCGCCTGTTCATTGGCCATGCGGCGCTTGATGAAGGCATGCCCAACCCGTTCCATCAGCGGTGTACCACCATCGGCGCTGATCAGATCGCGCACCGCCCACGACGCCCGCACATCATAGACAATCTTGCTGCCCGGTTTCTTCGTCAGCAGATATTGACCAAGCAGTGCCGTCATATAATCGCCCGCAACGAATTGGCCACGGTCGTCGATCGTAAAGAAGCGATCCCCATCACCATCGAAGGCAAAACCAGCAGCGGCACCCTCCGAAACAACTCGTGCCTCAAGTTCAGCACGATTGGCTGGTTGCAATGGATCGAGGCCATGGTTGGGCAAATTGCCATCTGGATCGAGGTACATTCCAACCAGCGTCACCGGCAAGCGCTCATAGACCCGTTTGAGGATTGGGCCAACGGTTCCGTTGCCAGTATCGGCGATGACCTTTAGATTGGCTCCTTGGAGAAGCTCAATATCAATCAAGCCAAGCACTGCATCAATAAACTGTTCGGAAAGATCGGCGGTGCTGATTGTACCCTTCTTGGTCGCTGGCGCGAAATCATCCGTCTCCACAATCCGGCGTAGATCCTGAATTCCCTCGTTCCCACTCAGCAAATACGGCATCTGGCGAACCATCTTGAACCCGTTGTACTGCTTGGGGTTGTGTGAGGCCGTGACCATCATCCCTGGCAGGCCATATTCCGAACACGCAAAATAGAATTGATCGGTGCTGACGAGGCCAATGTTGATCACATCGGCTCCTTGATCGGTAATACCACGTGTCACCTGCTCAAAGATTGATGGGCCGGAAAGACGCATGTCGTGGCCAACAATGACCTTTTCCGCTTGCAGGAAGGTGACGAAGGCCCGCCCAATCGCATAGGCACCTTCCTCATTCAGTTCCGTCGGGTAGACGCCGCGAATATCGTAGGCTTTGAAGATCCCTGGGTTGATCTGCATGCCAATACTCCTTCGCCACATATAAGAATTCAATACCGATTGTATGCAAAACGATTGTACTTTGGGCTGCCCAATCGTGCAATATGGTTGACGGATCAGCTGAGCAATGCTATACTACCCGTCACGTTACACCCCTGGCAGGGTGGGTATAGTATTGTCTGTTGAGTGCTCGGAAGGAGTGCTGCAATAAAGGATCGGCTTCGAATTAATAATCGTATCCGCGCGCGCGAGGTACGCCTGATCGATGAGAACGGGGCGCAGGTTGGCGTGGTGAATCTGCGTGAGGCGCTAATGATGGCTGAGGAGCGCGGGCTTGATCTTGTCGAGGTTGCGCCAAACGCCATACCGCCGGTGTGCCGTGTAATGGATTATGGAAAGTTCCGTTACGAGCAGACCAAGAAGGAGCGGGAGGCGCGCAAGCACCAGAAGCAAATCGAGATGAAAGAGGTGCGCCTCAAGCCCAAGACCGATGATCATGATCTTGGTGTGAAATCGCGGCAGGCGCGCAAGTTTCTGGTCAGCGGCGACAAAGTCAAGTTCACGGTGAAGTTTCGTGGGCGTGAGATCTTCCACCCGGACATCGGCATGGCCATGTTAGAGCAGATGGCTGAGGAATTGCGCGACATTGGCACCATCGAGCAGAAGCCATTGATGGAAGGGCGTTCGCTCACACTGTTGTTGGCACCAAATGCTAAAGCAAAAGCCCTGCAAGCACAGCTGCAGCGTGCCGCAGCTCAGGCTCGTGCCGATAAAGCAGCTGCCGATCCAAAGGCTGCCCCAGTGGCAGCAGTCGCAGCAGAAACTGCCGATATCGAGGATATTGACGATATCGAGGATATTGACGATATTGATGATGTGGATCTTGACGACGACGATATTGACGATCTTGACGACGACGATATTGATGATGACGATGATGACGACGATATCGAGAAACAAGACAAGGAATAGACCCTCATGCCGAAAATGAAGACCCATAAAGGAACTGCCAAGCGTTTTACTTTCACTGGAAGTGGTAAGCTGGTTCGCATGCAAGGTCGCCGCGGCCATTTCCGTCGCCGCAAGGCCATTCGCTTGTTGCAACAGCTCGACAAAATGAAGCCAATTCATAAGACGGTGCAGCGGCGGATCAAGATCGCACTGCCCTATGGTGTCAAGCACGCCCGTTAATTGTAGCCGACTCGACAGCAATACTGTTCTAGTGATACAGATAGGATTTAGACAATGGCTCGCGTGAAGCGTGGCATGATGGCGCGGAAGCGTCACAAGAAATTGATGAATCAGGCAAAGGGCTATTGGGGCAGCCGCAGCCGGCGTTTCCGAGTAGCTCGCCAGACGGTCATGAAGGCACTTTCGTATGCCTACCGCGACCGACGTAACCGCAAACGGGATTTCCGCAAGCTGTGGATCATTCGTATCAATGCTGCTGCCCGGTTGCACGGCCTTTCCTATAGCCGCTTGATCAATGGTTTGAAGATAGCTGGGATCGAGATGGATCGTAAGATCCTGGCCGATATGGCAGTTCGCGATCCAGCGAGCTTTACACGCGTTGTGGAGCAGATCCAGCGCGCGGGATGATTTCAAGCCCAACAAATCCAACGATTAAACGTATCCGCTCGCTGGCTGCCGACCGCAAGGAACGACGCCGCGAGCGGTTATTTATACTCGAAGGGGTGCGCTTAGTTGCCGATGCATTGGGCCATGATGCTGAACTCGTGTTGGCATTGTATGTACCCGAACAGCTTGCAACAACGCCCCATGGGCAGGCATTGGCAGCGCAACTAGAAGAACTTCGATACGCACATGTCGTTACGCCGCCCGTGCTTGCCGCCGCCGCCGATACGGTTCACCCACAGGGTGTTATTGCACTGGCCCGTTGGCCTGTTGTGTCGCCTGGTATTCCAGGGCTGATCGTTGTTGTGGAAGCGGCTCAAGATCCCGGAAACCTTGGGACACTGTTGCGTAGCGCAGAGGCAGCAGGAATCGCACAATTGATCTGTACTAGCGGTACGGTCGATATCTACAGCCCCAAGGTTGTGCGGGCTGCCATGGGGGCACACTTCCGCCTTGCGATTGAGCAAGATCTCGGATGGGAGGCGGTTGCCGAACGGCTTTCCGTGGTTGATCATGTGTATGCAGCTGAAGCTGACGCAACCATGCCCTATTATGCAGCCGATTGGCGCCAACCAAGCGCGATCCTGCTGGGCAGCGAAGCCCACGGATTGAGTGAGGAAGCGCTGGCGTATGCAACTCGAACGATTGGAATACCAATGCGCGGTGGTGCTGAGTCGCTCAATCTTGCAGTGGCGGGCAGTGTGATTGTGTTCGAGGCGCTGCGGCAGCGGATGCGCGGGCGGACATAGCCGAGAACTGAGAACCAAGAACTTTTTGTGTATCAGGGTGCCGAGCACAAAGTGGGGGTTTGGGGCACAGCCCCCGAAAAATTTCCCACTCTTTTTACAAATCCGGTAGGATTGCTATACAATAGAAGAATATTAGGCGATGACGAAGCGAGTACGCGGGCAGAATCGATCAGAGAGCGCTGGCCATGGCTGTGAGCTGGTGCCGAGTGAATCCCGCTGAAGTTCCCTTCTGAGCCGAGCAATGAACTGAATCAGGACACAAGCCCTTATTCGCAGTAGTTGCCTCCGGATGCCCTCCGTTAATGGGGCTGTGAGGGTTCTTGCGCCATGTGCAGGAACTAAATTAGGGTGGTATCACGAGTCACGCCTCGTCCCTACGAGGGCGTGGCTTTTTTGTTTTTAGGAGGTTATATGGCGATTCTGGATGAGTTGGATGGCGTGCGTGAGCAGGCGATTGCCTCATTGGCAGCCGTCGGCGATGCTTCTGGGCTGGCAGAGTGGAAGAGCCAGTATCTTGGCAAGCAAAGCCCGCTGACGCGCCTGAGCCGTGGTTTAGGTGGGTTGGCAGCCGAGGAGCGCAAGATCGCAGGGCAGCGTTTCAATGCATTGAGCAAAGAGCTTGAGGCAACCTATGAGGCGGCAGAACAGCGCCTGAAATATGCAGCACGGCAGGATGAGTTTGAGAGTGAGCAGCTTGATGTCACGCTACCTGGGCGTACGGCTGCGGTTGGGCGCATGCATCCTAGTACGCAGACACTGCGGACGATCACGGGGGCGTTTGCCGAGATGGGCTTCCAGATCTTTGAATCACCTGAGGTTGAGAGCGATGAGATGAACTTCGAGTTGCTCAATATGCCAGCCGATCATCCGGCCCGCGATATGTGGGATACATTCTATATCGATACGCCAAGTAGTGACCAGAGGGTGCTGCTGCGGACGCACACATCGCCAGGCCAGATCCATGCCATGCGGCGCTTCGCTCCAGAGCCGATCCGGGTTGTACTGCCGGGCAAGGTCTACCGCTATGAACAGGTGACGGCGCGAGCCGAGATGCAATTCCATCAGGTTGAGGGACTCGCCGTTGGTGAACATATTACATTTGCCGATTTGAAGGGCACCCTGGTTGGGTTTGCTGAACGATTATATGGCAAGGGCGTCAGGACGCGCTTCCGGCCAAGCTACTTCCCATTCACTGAACCAAGCGTTGAACTCGATATTGAGTGCTTTTTGTGTGGCGGAAAGGGCTGCCGGGTCTGCAAATATACGGGCTGGCTGGAGATTCTTGGGGCGGGAATGGTGCATCCAACAGTGCTGCGTAATGGCGGGTATGATCCTGATCGATTCAGCGGGTTTGCCTTCGGGATGGGGCCTGAGCGCATGGCCATGAATCTGTTCGGGATTGATGATATTCGCTGGTTCTTCAGTGGCGATGAGCGCTTCCTGGAACAGTTCCGGTAAACCCTAACACGAACCCTGATGTGGTAACGTGGTGAAGGGTGACATGGTGACATTCGCTTGATCGAAGCTGTACTTTCCTTATCGAGCATATTCACCGTGTCACCGTGTCACCGGTTCAAAAGGAACACCAGGTCACGAACGCCACCCTGTTATTGTCTCATATCAAGAGGTTGTTGCGTGGCGCATCGAATCGCAATTATTGTGTTGGTGGTCGGGTATCTGGCGTTGGCGGCGACCTATAGTATGGTAACGCCCCTTGGCGAAGGGCCAGACGAGCCAGGCCATGCGAAATATGTCTTTTTTCTGGCGCGGGAAGCACGCTTGCCGGTGCAGTGTAGCGCACCCTGCGTCAGCGATGTGCCGGGGGAAGGGCATCAGCCGCCATTGGCCTATGCATTGGCGGCAACAGCGTTGCTATGGCTTCCGCAGGAGCAGCGTACGTTCGATCTGCCCGGAAACTTGAAGTTTGTGTGGCTGGGTGGCAACGAGACGAATGCCGTTGCACATGGGAGCCGCGAGTACTGGCCGTGGAAGGGTGCAGTGCTGGCATGGCATCTCGCACGATTGGTGAATGTCGGGCTTGGCGCGGTTACCGTTGTGGTGACCTATTTCGCAGGTCGGCGAATGTTTGGAGCGCAGGTTGGCCTTGCCGCGGCGGCGGTGATCGCACTAAACCCACAATTTCTGTTCACATCCGGATTGGTAACAAACGATACGTTGCTGACGCTACTGTGCGCAGGTTTGCTTGTGTTGCTGGTGCATACAGGCTCCAAACCTATTGTGCAAGCTCTGGCGATTGGGGCGGTGCTGGGGTTGGCGCTGATTACGAAACAGAGTGCGCTTGTGCTAGTGCCGATTGCAGGGCTATGGTGTTTGGGGGCAGGAACCGAGAGAGCAGCAGTCAGGAGTCAGGAGTCAGGAGTCAGGAGTCAGAACCGAGAACGACCGAACGACCGAACTGCAGAACGACCGAACCAAGAATTCAAGGCCGAGAACCAAGAACCAAGAACCACAGAACCGAGAGCCAGGAACCAACCGGGCCTACGCCAATGGCTTGTTCCAGTAATTACTCGTGGCGTTTGTGTGTTTGGCATGGCGCTGCTTATTTCTGGATGGTGGTATCTGCGTAATTGGCGGTTGTATGGTGATCCACTTGGGCTTGCGGTGTTTCAGGCAGAATTTGTCACTCAGGCATTTGAGGCAAACAGGCTTGATGCCTGGTTGAGTGGCATTGTCACGCTACATAATTCGTTCTGGGCGCGTTTCGGGTGGATGAATGTGCCAGCACCATCCTGGGTGATTGGTTGCGCGCTTGTTCTGGAACTCCTGGCGGTGGCAGGGATTGTGCGTGGATTGTTGGCGTGGCGAGCGGTGCCTGCCACACAGCCAACGAATATGCCTTGGTATCTGCCATTGGTGCAATGGTGGCCCTTGATTCTGCTTCCAGTGCTGACATTTGCATGGTTGGTGAGTTTTGCGCTGACGGCTGGTTTGGTGGCATGGCAGGGACGGTTGCTGTTTCCGGCACTTCCGGCTGTTGCGATTATTCTTGGATATGGGCTGGTGCGTTTGAGGGAACCGAGGAGTCAGGAGTCAGGAGTCAGGAGTCAGGAGTCAGGAGTCACAACCGAGAACTCAGAACTCAGAACTGCAGAACTGCAGAACGACCGAACCGAGAACCCAGAGCCGATGCCCTTACCGCTGCTGCGCTGCGCCGCTCCCAATGGGAGAGGGGCCAGGAGTGCGGGAGCAACCAGGATACTATCCTGGTTGGCGGCGTTGGGAGGGTTTGGTATCGCGCTATGGTTGCCATTTGGGGTGATTGAGCCAGCGTATCCGTTCCAGACGTTACCCGCTGCTGAAGCTGTTGGCCGCTTGGGCACGCCGGTGTATGCCCGTTTTGCTGCTCGTGCTGATGAGCGCGGTGCGGAACTGCGCGGTGTGCGTATCGATGGCAGCCCGCGGCCTGGTGAAACGTTGACGGTGACGTTGATCTGGCATGCGCTTGGCCGCCAGAATCGAAACTGGCAGGTATTTATTCATCTGGTGGACGACCAGGAGACGATTCTGGCGGAGGATAATCGTGAGCCGCGCAACGGCCAGTTTCGGATGTCACAGTGGGTTGTGGGCGATTGGGTTGAAGACCCGCACCCGCTGAAGCTCCCTTCTGATATTGCGCCAGGAACGTACCGGATACGGGTTGGGTTATGGTATATCAAGACTGGTGGGCGGGCTGGGCGGTATAGTTCCGGAGATGAATTGCTTGGCGATTTTATTGATGTTGGCTCGGTGACGGTGGTGCAGTGATGCGCCATTATTCCGGGATATTGGCGAGAACCACGCCACTAGCTGTCGCGGGCAGCGTTGAGATTGGCTGGCGATTAAACATTTGAGATCGCATTGGAACGGCCACCGAGGCTCTTTCTTCACAAAAAAAGGCTTACAACAGCAACATACAGGAATTGGAGCAGGAATCAGGAGGAGATATGCGAGTACCGCTTTCATGGCTGCGGGAGTTTGTTGATATTACGCATTCGGTGGAGGATTTAGCTGAACTGTTGACCCGTTCTGGCCTGGAGGTTGCGGCGATTGAGCGGATTGGCGTGGCTGGTGCGGAGTTGCCGTGGGATGTGGAGAAGGTGCTGATCGGCAATATTCTGGAGGTACGCCAGCATCCGAATGCGGATCGATTGGTGCTGGCTGATGTTGATTATGGCGCGAGCGAGCCACATACGGTGGTGACGGGTGCGCCGAATCTGTATCCATATCGAGGCCTTGGGCGTTTGAGCCACCCGCTGAAGGGGGTGTTTGCCCGCGAGGGTGCCGAACTGTATGATGGCCACGCCGATGGAAAAGTGAAGGTCAAGCTGAAGGGCCGCCCTGTGCGCGGTGTGATGTCGGATGCGATGCTGTGTTCGGAGAAGGAGCTTGGCATTTCCGAGGAACACGAGGGCATTATTATTCTGCCTGATGATGCGCCGATTGGGATGCCGCTGCGCGATTATCTTGGCGATGTGGTGCTGGAGATCGATATTCTGCCAAATACCGCACGCTGCCTTTCGATATTGGGCGTGGCCCGTGAGGTAGCAGCATTGACAGGCAGCCCGTTACGGATGCTGGATTACCCAATTGTTGCAAACGGGCCGAGCATTGCTGGGCGCGCACAGGTAACGGTTGAGGAGCCAGAGTTATGCCCACGCTTCACGGCCACGCTGATTGAGGGTGTTTCGGCTGGCCAATCCCCGCTGTGGATGCAGCGCCGATTGACGATGGCGGGCATGCGGCCAATCAATGCGATTGTCGATATTAGTAATTATGTCATGTTAGAACTGGGCCAGCCAAGCCATGCCTTTGATGCAGATCGGGTGGCCAACCAGCACCTTATAGTGCGCAGAGCGCAGCCTGGCGAGATCCTGAAGACCCTTGATGGCAAGGAGTATGAGCTTGGCCCAGATCGGCTGATGGTCTGTGATCCACAGGGGCCGCTGGCGATTGCTGGGGTGATGGGTGGCGAAGCGAGTGAGGTGAGTGCAACAACCAGCCGTATTCTGCTTGAGATGGCATTCTGGGAGGCTGGGCAGGTTCGGCGGACGGCGGGCACACTGAAGATGCGTTCGGAGGCATCGCGGCGCTATGAGCGCGGGATTGATATTGGTATAGCGCCATTGGCGCAGCGCCGCGTATTGAGCTTGATCCAACAATTCGCTGGCGGAACGATTGCCGATGGCATGATCGATGTGTACCCACGGCCACGCCAGGATGCACAGATCGATCTGACAACTCGTGTGGTGAAGCGCATTCTTGGGCTGGATCTGGCTGCCAGTAAGATTGCGGAACTATTGAACCCGCTTGGCTTTGTGTGTGTGCTGATCGATGACCAACATGGACAGGATGGCCAGTTTGTTCGTGTGACGGTGCCAAGCTTCCGCTGGGATGTGACATTGGCAGCCGATCTATGTGAGGAAGTGGCGCGCATGTATGGCTATGATCGGCTGCCAACAACCATGCTGGCCGATGAGCTGCCGCCACAGCGGGCTGTGCCAGAGGTGGAGCGTGAGCAGAAGGTTCGCGATCTGTTGGTTGGCGCTGGGATGGATGAGGCGATCACCTATTCGCTGACCGATATGGCCAGCGTGGTCAGGATCGATGCACGCGAGGCTGATCCAGCGCGCTTCCTCAAGCTTTCGAACCCGCTCTCGGCGGAACGCGAGTATATGCGCCGTTCGCTGCTGCCAACGCTGCTGGAGGCATTGGCCGAAAATCTGAACGAGCGTGAGCGTGTGTTGCTGTTCGAGATCGGGCGGGCGTATCTGCCGCGTGATAGCCAGTTGTTGCCGGATGAACCACGGCGCTTGGGTCTTGCAATGTCTGGCACACGTTCTGTGCGTTCGTGGCTTGGTGGGAGTGAGGTGCTGAACTTCTTTGATCTGAAGGGCGCAATCGAGCTCATCCTCGAGCGATTGGGCATCGCCGAACGAGCGCGCTTTGTTGCATTGACTGATGACCCACGCTTTCATCCAGGGCGAGCGGCGACACTCATTCTGGATTCGGGCCCAAAGGGGCGCAATAGCGATACTGGGGCTGTTGTTGGCGTGCTTGGTGAGATTCATCCAGATGTGAGCGAGCGGCTGGGGATCAAGAAGACGCGGGCGTTGGCTGCGGAATTGGAGCTGGATGCCTTGATTGGCGCGACCCAACCGACACGTTATACATCGATCTCGCGTTTCCCGGCAATTACGCAGGATCTCTCAATCCTGGTGAATTATGCGATCCCAGCGGATCGGGTCGCAGCGACGATCCGCAAGTATGCCGGCAATGAGCTTGCGTCACTAACCCTGATTGATGTCTATGAGGGTGAGCGGATTGAGAAGGGCAAGCGCAGCATGACCTACAGCCTGGCGTTCCGATCTGCTACACGAACCCTTAGCGATGCGGATGTCAATAAGATCCGCGCCAAGATCGTGAAGGGCCTGGAATTCGATATTGGAGCCACGCTGCGGGGATGATATACCTCTCCCTCCGCAGGCTGAAGCCTGCGGCTAGGAATAGGCTGTTTGTTTGCTTGTTTGCTTGTTCGTTTGTTCCTCTCTTGCTACACGCCTGCCTACGACATCCGCAGGCTAAAGCCTGCGGCCAGGACTGCTGTTTGTGGTTCTGGCGTGCTATAATACGTTTCATGTAGAGCAATGACATGTGGAGTGTGTAATGAATTTGTGGCATGATTTGGAACCAGGCCCGAATGTCCCGGATATCATCCACGTCATCGTTGAGATCCCCAAGGGATCACGCAACAAATACGAGTTCCACAAGCAGACAGGGGCGTTCAAGCTTGATCGGGTGCTCTACTCACCGGTACACTATCCTGGTGATTATGGTTTCACACCGCAGACCTATTATGATGATGGTGATCCGCTTGATGTCCTGGTGATGACCAACCTACCAACATTCACTGGTTGTATTGTTGAAGCTCGGCCAATTGGCATGTTCCGTATGCTGGACAAAGGCGAGCAGGACGATAAGATTCTGGCGGTATTGCACTATGATCCCTTCTTCACTGATTTTACTAGCTATACCGAACTGCCAGCCCACTTCATCCGTGAAGTCGAGCACTTCTTCAAAGTCTATAAGGACTTAGAGGGGGGCAGAGTTGAGCCAATTGGATGGGAAGGCGCGCAGGTCGCCAAGGAACGCATTCGTTATTCGATCAACAACTATTGGGATATGCGTGCAGGGCGCTTGAAGCGACAGGCATAGGCGGACAACTCATTCGATCATGCCGACACACGATCACATTCTCCACCGCGAGCAGCGCACTGCCTACTCAGCAGGTGGGGTCATTTATCGCATTACTGATCCCGGGCTGGAAGTGGCACTGATTGCGACGCAAAGTGCTAGCCGTTGGGGGCTGCCCAAAGGGCATGTTCGGCGTGGAGAAACGGCGGAAGCTGCGGCGGTTCGTGAGATTGCCGAGGAAACCGGCCTGAATGGCTTGGTCGAGCGGCACCTGGCAACGATTGAGTACTGGTTTCGAGCTGGCCCAACCCGCATTCATAAATATGTCGATCTGTTTCTGGTTCGCTACACGAGTGGCGGGCTGGTGCCACAGCAGGAAGAAGTTGATGATGCGCGCTGGTTCCCAATTGATGAAGCCTTACATCTTGCCAGTTTTGCCCGTGAGCGTGATGTACTGGAATTAGTCCTGCGCCTTTCTGAAGCTGGGCATCTGGGCTAGGCAGAGTTATCCCGAATTCCAACAGACGCAGTGGTGGTATGATCACCCTGCGTTTTTTGTGTTCGTTTGTTGCTATGTTTGGAGGAAACCATGCGTTATGGATGTTGCGTTGGGCCAGAACAGATCGGCATTGTCGCTGCCGCTGGATTTGATTTTTGCGAACTACCAGCTCGTGCGGTATTGCCCTTGGAAGATGATGCAGCGGCGCTTCCGGCACTACGGGCGATTGCCGCAGCGCCAATCCGGCCAGAATCATTCAATGTGCTTGTCCCAGGCGAGATTCGGATGTGTGGGCCGGTTGTTGATCTGGATGTGTTACGGAATTATTTGCAGCGGGCGTTCAGCCGCATGGTATCGCTTGGTGGGGCAGCCGTCGTTCTGGGCAGTGGGGCGGCCCGGCGCATTCCCGAGGATTGGCCGCGTACACGGGCACTCGATCAACTGGCTGAGGCGCTGATGGTTGCGGGAGAAGAAGCGGGGAAAGCTGGCATTACCCTGACTCTGGAGCATCTTAATCAGAATGAATGCAATGTGTTCAATTCTGTTGCGGAATGCCAGGCTTTTATTGAAGAACGCCATATCGCTGGTGTCCAGTTGCTGGCCGATCTGTATCATCTTGAAGTAGAGCATGAGCCATTACAGAATGTTATCGCGGCTGGCACACTGATTGCTCATGTTCATACGGCAGGTGGTGGGCGCAAGGCACCACAGACGCCCGGCTATGATTATGCTGGGTTTGTTCGGGCGCTACGTACGATTGGCTACGATGCCAGGATTTCGGCTGAGTGTGGCTGGGATGATCTGGAGGCACAGGCACCAGAGGCGCTAGCGTTCATGCGCGCTGGGTGGGAGGCTAGCATAGCCGATAGCCGATAGCCGAGTATTCAGGAGTCAGGAGTCAGGAGTCAGAATACTACGCCAAGAATCGCCCTCACCCCAGCCCCGCTCCCACGCCGGGGCGCGGGGGAATTGACCTCTTGCAAATCCTTTACACCCCTCCCCACCTGTGGGGGCGGGGCTGGGGTGAGGGAAATGAGCAACGGCCTGAGAAAACCCTTCACCTGAAAGGAGTCGCAGCAGGGGTGAGGGAACAAGGGAGCAAGAAAACGAGCGAGCAAGAATCGGCGCAATCTTTGTTCAAGCGTTCCGTTGACGCACCCTGGCCTGCATGCTACGATGCTTGCGAATGTTTCTGCTGAGTGACAATATGCCACAAATTTTACTCATTTTTACCACGGCCCTGATCTTTTCAATTCTTGCAACACCAGTGGCTCGCAGGGTTGCGCTGCGGATTGGGGTTGTGGACACACCGAGTGCGCGCAAAATTCATGCATCGCCAGTACCGCTGCTTGGTGGTGCAGCGATCTATGTTGGCTTTATGTTGGCGCTGATCCTGGTTGGCGAGCGCTTTTATGTGCGCGAACTGATTGGCATCTTCCTTGGCGCAACGCTGGTTTCGTTATTTGGGCTGGCCGATGATCGCTGGGGCCTGCATGCCTATATCAAGTTGGGTGGGCAACTTCTGGCTGGCGGGATATTGATCCTCGGCGGCACACGAGTACAGTTGTTCCATGGAAGCTGGGAATGGGCCAATTACGCCCTAACACTGCTGTGGGTGGTTGGGATCACCAATGCATTTAATTTGCTTGACAATATGGATGGGCTTTCGGGTGGGGTGACGACTGTTGCAGCAGCTTTTTTTCTGCTCCTAGCAGCTATGAGCGGCCAGTATCTGGTGGGTGCATTAGCGGCAGCACTTGTCGGGGCTTGTATTGGGTTTCTGCGCTATAATCTCAATCCAGCAACAATATTTATGGGCGATACGGGAAGCCTGTTTCTGGGGTTTCTGTTGGCAGGCCTGGCGATCAAACTGCGCTTCCCGGCTAATGTCCCTTGGGTGACATGGATGGTGCCGGTGTGTGTGTTGGCCGTCCCGATCTTCGATACCACGCTTGTGACGTTCTCGCGGTTACGGCGTGGCAAGAACCCGCTGACCACTCCTGGCAAAGATCACCTCTCGCATCGGCTGGTTGCCCTGGGCCTGACGCGCCGCGAAGCTGTGCTGACGTGCTACCTGATTGGTTGTGCATGCGGCATGGTTGCCGTGTATATTGCACATGCGGTAATGTTTGATGCCTATATCGCAGCGGGATTATTGATCGTGGCGGGCATTATTGGGATTATATGGTTTGAGCGAAATGCCCCAATTATTCTTCACTCAACAGATGTTCGGCCTGAATGATACGGCGCGTGCCTGTTTCGGCGCGCAGCACGAGTGAATGGGTTTCGGCGCGATCACCAGCATAGCGAACACCACTCAGCAGTGGCCCATCGGCGATTCCGGTTGCCGAAAAGAAGATCTGATTACTGGCAACCAGTTCGTGGAGTGACAAGATCTGCTTCAGATCATGGCCATTGGCAATGACTGCCGCATGCTCTGCATCGCTCTGGGGCGCAAGGCGGGCTAGCATCGCGCCACCAAGCGATGTGACCGCGCAGGCCGACATGATCCCTTCACTCACGCCACCAATCCCCATCAGAACATCAACAGGGCTGCGGCGTGAGGCGGCCATCAGCGCGCCAGCAACATCGCCATCGCCGCGCAGCATCACCCGTGCGCCAGCGGCACGGATCTCGTTGATCAGATCCTGGTGGCGTGGCCGATCCAGAACGAAGACCACTAGATCGCGAACGGCCTTTTTCTTGATCCGCGCAACCAGCGCGAGTGTCCAGGCGGCTGGCGCATCAAGGCATTCTGGAACAAGCGCATGACCAGCTTCGGCATTCACCACGAGTTTTTCCATATACCTAGCCGAGCGTGGTGCCCACATGGAACCGCGTGGCGCAACAGCAGCAACAGAAATGGCACCTGAGCGCCCTTCGGCCAACATGCGCTTGCCATCAATTGGATCGACAACCACATCGACTTCAGGGCCACGGCCTGTTCCGATCCGCCGCCCGCCAGCCAGCGGTGATTCATCCCCGATCTGAGCATCCTCGCCAACCACGATATAGCCATCGATATCCAGCGAATTGAGAATTTCGGCCATTGCGTTCATCGCGGCGTCGTCGGCTTCGCTACGATTGCCAAGCCCCATCCAGCGCCCGGCGCTCAACGCGGCTGCTTCCGTGGCCCGAACCAGATCCATACCCAGATTGCGGTTGATTGGTGTCATTTTATTCTAATGCCTCAAGCAGATTATCGGCCTGCCAGCTCAACATACCACCCTGGACGATTGCTAGATTTGTGTAGCCCTGGGCTGCCAGGAGCGAGCCAGCCCGAGCGCTCCGACGCCCACTCCGACAGACGAGTACTAATTGTTGGTCGCGTGGAATATCGGGCGCTTCAGTCAGGAAATGAGCCAGTGGAATCAGTTGTGCCCCAGGAATATGCCCCTGACGAAATTCACGCGGTTCACGGACATCGATCACGAGCGGTGGCAGTGCTGTGTGGATCTGCCGCCAGAGTTCGCGCGGGGTGATCTCATTCAATCTGGCCGATTCAACGAGGCGGAGTGGAATGGTTCCTGGGAGATCACGCTTGGGCAGATTCTGGCATTCGCGAAAGGCCCGTATCTCGCATTCATAGATACAGACGGCTGGATCGATTACTTTGTAGAATAGATGCCCAATTGCTGCATCCTCGGCCAGAATCCGATCCGCACCGAGTAATTCATAGAAACCAGTGCTTTGCATGAGTTCGAGCACCGGCTCCCGAACCCGCACAAAGAAGACATCGCCACCACGGGCGCGATAGGCACGGAGGATATTCTCCAGCACATGAATTCCGCTAATGTCGAGGCGTTGGACGCTGTGCATCCGCAATAGCAGGAAGCGTTGCTGTGGATTGACAGCCATCATTCGCAGGATGGCATCTTCGACATGCCCAACCGCGCCAAAATAGAGATCGCCAAGCACATCAACAACGGCAAGCTGTGGGCAGTTTGGCCGCTCCGGCTGGTGGATCCAGTGGCGAAAACCTGGATCTGGCAGAACAGACAACACCTTTGGCGCACTGGTCTGCATAATATAGTAGCCAAGCGACATCAGGATGCCGATCAGGACGGCAAACTGCAATGGCAGCAGCAGCGTCGCCAGGAATGTCACAATCATAATTGCGGCATCGCCACGGGCACCGCGCCAGATACGGGCCATGCGTTTACGATCGATCATGCCATAGGCCGCCAGGATGAGTTCTGCGGCAACAACCACGCGGGGCAGATGGGCAACTGCCGGGGCAAGCAGCAGACTGGCCAGCAACACAAATCCACCAGCAAAGACACTGGCAATCGGCGTATGTGCGCCTGCACGAAAGCTGAGCGCTGAGCGATTAAACGATGCTGAACATGGATAGCCCGAAAAGACGCCAGCAGCAATATTAGCAAGCCCCTGACCAACAAATTCCTGGTTGCTATCCAACCGCTGGCCAGAATTACTCGATAATGCCCGTGCAATCGCCGTGGCCTCGACCAAGCCAATCGCGGCAATTGCCAGCGCACCAGTTGAGAGCTGGCCAACCAGCCCGAGGTTCAGCAATTCTGGGATGGTCAGAGGCGGTAGGTTGCTGGGAATAGCGCCAATAACTTTTAGGCCTTGCGCTTCCAGGCCAAGCACCCACGCGCCAGTTCCAGCAGCAATAATGCCGACCAACGAAAGCGGGTAGCGTGATGGCACACGCCGCAGCACGATAAGCAGCGCGAGTGTTATCAGGCCGAGTGCCAGGCTTGTGATATGGGTCGCAGGGAGCTGTGGGATGAGTGCCATCAGCAGTGAAAACAGATCCTGGGTCGGCGTTGATGTCACACCGATCAGGGTACTCATCTGGCTTGCGATAATCAGCCCACCAGCCCCAGCGGTAAAACCGACAATCACAGCATCGGAAACAAAATTGACCAGCACACCCAATCGGGCCAGGCCCATTGCGAGGCGCATGATGCCGGCAATGACTGCGACCAGCCCGGCAGCAGCAATAAATGCTGGTGAACCAGGAACCGCAATCGGCAGCAGAACCGAAAGCGTCAGCGCTGAGGCAGTGTTGGTTGGACCAGTCTGGAGGTGGTTCGATGAGCCCCATAGTGCTGCGACAATCGAGGCGACAATTGCAGAATAGAGGCCCATTTCGGGCGGCAGACCAGCCAGAAGTGCAAAGGCCAAGCCCTGCGGCAGCAAAACAATCCCCACCGTTGCGCCGGCAACGAGATCAGCAGCAATATCGCTGCGACGGTAGGTTCGCAGGATCTCAATCGGCCTCAACAGCACAGAAGAGGATGCTCGCAAGCTCGCCAGCATGGGTATGGCTCCTATACAGGTGGCCCTACACCATTATACTTGATTATATCTGGAGCTTGAGGTTTGGAGAACGAAAGAACGATTGAAGGATCGTACGGACGCGATATATCGCGTCCCTTCAGGCATATAGGTGCAGTATTTACACAAGATCAACAATCACATCCTGTGTTCGTAGCTCCTCCACAATACTCTTTGGCGCACCAGTATCGGTAATTACGCGATCAATCTCGCGCGGCAGGGCAAATGCGCTCAACTGTGTCGTCCCGAATTTACGCGAATCGACGATTCCAATTACAACCCCAGATGCGCCAACCATCCACTGCTTGAGTTGCGCCTCATCAAGATCGTTTTCTGTCAATCCATCGTGGCCTGTGACGCCAGCTGCACCAAAAAACCCAATATCAACCCGTAAGCGCTCAAGCGCCGCATAGCTCGTCACACCAACGAGTGAACTGGATCGCTGGCGCATGCGCCCACCCACAACAATTGTCGTAATGCCCTGGCTGAAATTAAGTTCGAGTGCCGTATAGAGGCCATTCGTCACAACAAGTAAATCGTGGCGATCTTTGATCTGGCGGGCGATCTGCAGGGCGGTTGTGCTGGCATCGAGGAAGATGCGCTGATGTGGCCGAATCAGTGCTGTCGCAGCCTGTGCGATCCGGCGCTTCTCATCGTGCTGCTGCTGTTCACGTGTCGCAAAGTGCAGCTCCAAGCGCCCGCGCCCCGAACCAATTGCGCCGCCATGCACCCGAGTCAACAAGCCCTGTGCCTCAAGCTGATCGAGATCCTTGCGAACGGCTACTTCCGAAACACTCAATAGTTGAGCCAGATCACCAACCAGAACACGGTCATGGTCATTCAGATACGCCAGAATGGTTGCACGCCGATCCTCTGGCGTCTCGCGACGATCATCGGTCATTGGGCATTCCTATGTCAAGCCTGTATGAACCCTCACTGATTCCCCTCAACCGCTACCCCCTCACCCCATATGCATCAAGTTAAGGATTTTAGCTAAAATTCCGCTCAATTGGCGTGCAAATCGGTTTCGCGAACGGTTCCTTATGGTTCAGAAGAGACTATTTCTTTACACATGCTGTCGAAAAGCCGTGCGTGAACCATTGGCACCTCCTTAACTTGATGCGCATGCCCCCTCACCCCCAGCCCCTCTCCCACGCTGGGGAGAGGGGAGTTATGTGGATGGCTCCCATGCGTATCAAGCTAAGGATTCGCAGCAGCATAGTCACGTGCAAACGTGTAAAAATCGGGAGGAACGTAAGGCAACAGTGGCTTAAATCTACACGGCATCGGATAGTCATACCCGCACTTCGGTCGAAAAACGGTCGC
>JBBQSD010000113.1:0-21400 GCA_038214135.1 Chloroflexales bacterium
GTGTGTTGGTATGTTTGGGGGGTCCCCTCACCCCAAAAAAAAATTGCGATGGCGGTGTTGTGGGGGCGTTCCGCCAACCGCCCCTACCCTTGGATGACGCTGTGGTGGCCTATCCGAAAGAATACATCGCATCCGCAACATCTGACAGATGTACTATCTGGCAGACTCAATATCGTGCGTCTCTACGGTTTTCGAATGCGTTTCGAGGCGACCCATTCATTCCATTCGTCGCCATCATCATCATACTTGATATAATGCACACCGCCGCGCAGCTCCAGGATCGTCGCAGCGTACCAATCGCCCTTCCAGCGTACCTCAACCCTGGTGCCAGGCGTATACTGAACTGGCGTCGCATTGCGGATCTGCTCTTTCGTCACCCATTCATCGTCGCTGGTTTCCCAGCCATAATAATGGATGAGCGATTGATCGCCCTTCGCATCGATAATACGGCCCTTGTACCATTCGCCATCCGAACGCACCTCGACACGGCGGCCAACTGATGGCGCTGGTTTTGGGCGCGCTGTCGCAATCACCATGTGTTGATCGAAGGAACCGCTGACCGCAAATGAGGCCAGTTGCTCCTCGGCAAATGCCATATCGCCAAGGATCTCATCGGCCAATTCAGCAAGTGTAATCGTTGCGCTGCCATCCGTATCGGTGAATGCCTGGCCACTCAACCCTGCCGAAAGCGCCTCGGTAAAGGTCCAGTTGCCCGTCGAAAGTTCACTCGCCGATGAGGATGTCAGGCAGGCATACGATACCCGGCGCGAATGCTTGTTGAGGTTGGCCGCCAAATTCCCAGAATAGCAGCAATCTGCCGCTAGCACAGCTTGTGAACCGCCGAACAGACCGTTAATCAGCGTGGGCACCGCATGCATCTCCCAATCGGGCGTTCCAGCATCGCCACAATCATAGGGCGTGAAGCAGGCCACGCCCGAATCGAGCTGGTAGCCATGGCCACAATAATAGAAGAACAGCAGATCGCCAGGGGCCGCTTTGGGAAGCTGTTCGCTGAGCGATGCAATAATCTGTTTGTGGGTCGCCCGCCGATCCTGCAGATAGACGATCTGCGCATCTGGCACGCCCGCCTGCTGAAACAGGCGCACAAGGGCGGCATCGCGGCGCTGCTCCTTCGGAAAGGAATCGAACATCTCGCTATGCTTCCATTCCAGGGTGCCAATAATGATCACCCAGGTGTGTTTGGGTTGCCAGCCGAGCTGTGTTTGGGTTGGCATTGTAGGCCTTTCTTTGGCAGGAGTCAGAAGTCAGGAGTCAGGAGTCAGAATAGAATGCGAACAACGCTGGTGGAGCAAATTCTGACTCCTGACTCCTGACTCCTGAATACTACCGCACCCACGGCTTATATAATTGCAATAATTCATCGGCGATCACATCCGAGCGAAAACGGGCCGCCATTGCTGGGCAACGGGCCGCGAGCGATTGCCATAGCTCTGTGTTCGATAATAGCTGAACGAGCGCATCGCCGATTGCCGGGCCACTGCGCGGTTCGCAGACCAGCCCACAGCCGAATTCGGCCACATAATCGCTGACTCCGGTTGTGCGGGTGACAATTGGTGGTGTTCCGGCGGCGGTAGCCTCGACAACGACCCGGCTGAATGATTCGGCCACTGATGGCACCACCACCGCGTCCGCCGCCGCAAGATAATCAAGGGTGCGTTCGTGTGGTACGCCGCCGGTCTGAATGATCGCATCGGCTACACCAAGCGCCTCGGCCCGCCGCTTTAGATGCTCGCCATAATCGCCATAGCGTGGTGTGGAACGATTCGGCCCGATGATCAGTACCTGCGGGTTGAGGCCGGATTGGCGCAGGGTTGGCACGGCTTCAACAAGATACTCGATCCCTTTGAATGGGTGTAATCTGTTCAGGCTAACAATAATTGGCCGATGGGGATCGAGCCGATGCTGCCCAACAACCCAGGCCCGCGCGATTGCACGCAATCGTTGCTGCTGGGCACCCCGCGGCGGGTAACTATCGACCGTAATATTATAGGGAATGGCGGTCACTTTTGCCGCTGGTGCGCCAAGGCGGATGGCCAGGCTCTTGATCTGCGGCGAATCGGCGCGCAACACATCGGCACGCCCAAAGACGAATTTTAATAGCGCTCGCACGCCGCGAAAACGGCCATAGCCATAATCGAATTCCGGCTCGGCCATGATATCCGCACCTGGCAGCGTCACGGCCAGCGGTGGGCGATTGGGGGCGAGTGCTGCAATAATCCCAAGCGGAAATGCGGTTTCGACATGCACAAGATCGTAGCGATGGGTTGCCAGGAAGCGGCGGTAGTTGAGCAGCGCACCAGCCAGATACGGGTAGTGCAGCAACACATTCAGCGCCTTGTTGGCGATTTTGGTTGGCAGATTTGCACCAACTGGCAGCCGGTGAACCACAATTCCATCGTGGGTTTCGGTCTGGATCGTGCCAATTCCAGCCGTCAGGGTGATCACTTCGGCATCGACACCACGGGTGCGCCAGGATTCGATCACCTCGGCATGGATGCGGTTGCCCATGAGTGCTGAATCATAGCGCGGAATAAAATACAGAATGCTCATTTAAGTCGCCACATCGCAATCTCTCGTCCATAACGCGTCGTAATTGTGATCAACTGGTAGCGGCCACGCAGCGCATCTGGCCCGCCATAGTAATCTTCCCACATCTGTGGAATATAGGTTGGCTTGCGAACATTCAGCACATAGGCCGGATCACGCTTTTCGTGGCCAGCAGCACCATCGCCCATATCAATGGCCTCAACCCGCGCAATATGCTTGTCGGTCAATCCTAGCATATCAATTGTTGTTCGTTCGGAGTAGAACGCAATCGCCCCGGCGCTCATTGCCGCCACACTTGTATCCTGTTCACCGTGATCGGCCAACCACCAGCCGATCTCACGCCAGATCCCCAAACTCTCATCGCTGCCCGCCATAATCGCATCTTCTTCTGCGCCATGCGTGTAGGCATAGCCAGCATAGCCAATCAGCAGCGCGGCCAGCAGTGGTGCGGCCAGCAGCCGTAGGCGAGTTGCCAGCAATCTGGCATATATACTCGATAATCCACCAGCAATCAACACCGCCAACCAGGGCACCAGCGTCACAAAGAAGCGTTCACCAGGGAAATGATCGCCACCAACCACAATAATATAAACTGTGTACACAGCACACAACAGCAGCAGATACCCGCGCCATGCAGTTTGGGTGGTACTGCGGCCTGGGTGTTTTCTGCGCGGCGGAACAAGCGCAAACAACAGGAATGGCCCGCCGAATGCCAGCGCAAAGCCACCAGCATAGGTCAAGCCGCGCAATGCTGCTCGTAGCCCGCCGCCGGTCTTGGCATAGAACGTATTCGGCAGTAGATCGGCATAATACCCATAGCGCCACAGGAAAAACGGAATGACAATCAGCGCATACACGCCAAGCATAACCGATAGCCGATAGCCGATAACCGATAGCCGATAGCCGATAGCCGATAGCCGATAGCCGCTCATCTGTTCATCGCTGTTTTGAGCCTGAACCAGCTTAGAGGGTTTCTCGTCACGATTGAGCATGCTCGCTTGAATCTGAGTGCTTGCTGACGCATCAGGTATTCTGACTCCTGACTCCTGACTCCTGACTCCTGCTCTAGCTTCACTCAACCATGTGCTGAACACAAGATACATACACGTCAGGCCAAACAGGAACAGCCCTTCTGGGCGCGTAAGGGTGGCAAGCGCAAACAACAGGCCGACGAGCCCCCCTCCCCAACCCCTCTCCCACTGGTGGGCAGGGGCTTCCATTTCCTTCATTCCTTTTTGCTCTGGCGTGGGAGCGGGGGCAGAGTGGGCAATGTACGCCAGGCTCCCTAGCAGCACCAACAGCGTAAACAGCCCGGTCTCCAACCCGGCACCGCGGGCCGTGTGAATGAGCAAACTCTGGCTGGTTGCGACAATCAGCGCGGCAACCAGGCCCCAGCCCGGCCCAAGTAGCCGCCGCGCAAGGGCGAATGTACTCAGCAGGATTGCCAGTGCCAGTACGATTCCAACCAGATACGACCACCAGACGATCTCGCCGCCAAGCCATAACACCAGCGCTGCCAGGATCGTCCACAGGAAATTTGTATAGCCCTCGACCCGTTCGCCGATGTTGTAGACCAACCCATGACCATTGGCCAGATTCTGGGCGTAGCGAAACGAAATAAAGGCATCGTCTGTCAGCCAGCTTGGCCGCAATGCACCACTGAATACCATGAGCCCAGCCAACAACGCCAGCCCAAGCCGCGCTGCCGTTTCCCGAACCAGAATTGCCGCAGCAAGCGCACCAGCCAGCGTCAGCCCGATCAGCCAGGCTAGCCCAAGCGGCGCTGGATCGGAGAGCATTTCCAGGCCGATCAGTGCCCCACCCAATGCGCCGCAGACTAGTGCTGTACCAAGCACGCCAGAACCAGTTCGCCGCAATAGCAGCCAGAGCGCCACCAGACCGCCGATTGTGATTACTACATCCAGGATTCGTAGCTCACGGAGCGGAACTAATTCGGCGCGGGTCAGCACCACACCCAGTGAGCGGGCATCGCCAGGAATGCGAAGTTCGGGAGCCTGCAACCCAAGCCGCAGTGCGGATGCGGTATCGCTGGCAGGCAGCGCCAGATGGTAGACCCGAAATGCCGCGCTTGGCACCGTTTTCGCAATCGGCTGTTCATTGAGCAGGAAGGTCAGATGCCGGGTTGGATCGGGAGCAGGGACGCGCAGCCGAACCGAAGCAAGATAGCCTGGTGCATATTGGCCTGCATGCTCAAGCTGAAAGAAGGCATATGGCCGCGACCAGCGGTAGTTGAATTCGCCATTGGTTTCGGGAATATGCAACCCAGCCAATTCCAGGCGCGTATCCGGATCCTTGATGCTCAGATCAACCGGATAGCGTGGCGTCCAGCGTACTGCCAGCCCGAAGCCAAGCACTGTTAACAGGCAGATCAACGCCAGCGCCAGCATATCTCTGCCGATGTGTATCAACCGGTTGTTATGCCGAGCGGAGCGAAACATTGAGCTATCCTGACAATCAAATCAGCGACGCCCTCACCCAACCCCCTCTCCCACACGAGGAGAGGGGCGCGAACGTGCTAACGGATTCATGTCCCCCTTCTCCCTGGCAATGGGAGAAGGGGCTAGGGGATGAGGGGCTCTGGTTGTGCAAACGAAAACGCGATCCCAAACGCCCGTACGCTGGTGAGTTGCCCGCCAATCGTTGGATCTGGTTGCGCCTGTGCCGCAAGCGTGACGATATGCGCCCCTGGTGGCAGCATAAACGCAATTGTACGGGCATGCGGTGTTGTTTCTACAGGCAATTCGCCAAGCTGCTTGCCATCCAGCAGCATACGCACACTGCGCGGCATAATGTAGCTCGCCAGATCCAGGCGCAGCGATGCGGCAATTGGCTGTTCATATGGGTTGAACATACGGATCGTGGATTGCTCGCCCATCCAGCGCCAACGGAATTGTGTGCCTGGTTGGCGTTCGATAGCTCGCCAACCTTCGCCAAGCGACGCAATCGGCCCGATTGGCCAATCGCGTGGGATGGCATATGCTTCCAGATCCGCATCGGCGGTGAGCGGTGTACCAACGCCAAGTTCCATCAGAAGCTGGCGCACTGCTGCAAAATACTCTGGCTTGCCAGCCGCGAGCTTTGCATCGCCACGCTCACTCGTCAGATCAAGGGTTACATAACGGATGCGATAGGCTGCCAGTGCCCGCCGCCCGGATTCAGGCCAGCCAGGGTTGATGATGTCATCCGCATCGGCACGGCCCTCACGCAACTGCGAGATACCATTGGTTTCATAGACGAACCGATAGGCCGGTGGCCGCGCCACATAGCCGGCAAAGATTGGCCAGTGATGCACAATCTGGTTGGTCATATGTTCGATCCGAACGGTGTTGACATACATTGGCAGTGTCATGAGCGCACCATCGGCGGGTGGCAGGGTTGCGTAGAATGGATGCACCGTGCGGCTATAGATCGTCAGCCGCTCGCGCTCAACCATACCATCGATTGCCACAATGGAAAGCAGTAACGAACTCACCACTGCCAGTGTAGCCCAGAGTGTGCGCCCGCGTACCAGCCGTGCAACGCCATAGGCAGCCAGAATCGCAACCATCAGGATCGTCAGTACCGCCATATGGCTTGGGCGTTGGCCAATTCGCACCCCTGGTAAGCTCTGGATCAGCGCAAACGGCAGCGGAATATGCGTCTGAACACCAGCAAACCGCAGTATCGGCCCCATCGCCAGTATCATTGTTGCTAGGAGTAATATCCCCCAGCGCCAGTTTGCTCGCCAGCCAGTGATCAGCCCGATCAGCGCCAGGGGCAGGCCAACCAACCCCAGCGATACATTCCAGTAGGTGAGCACATCCGGGAAGCGGTCGGTGCGCCATTCACGGATGGCTGCCCCCCATAGCGGGTGAATCGGGCTTGGCAGGATAAAATCGATGATGTCAGCCGAATGCGTGATCTGCGATGCACGCATATCCCAGCTCGCCTGATCCACCGATTGATTGACCGTTGCGATCTTGGGTGCCAATACCAACGCCCAGATCAACAACGGCAATACACCCCATAGCCCAATGATCAGTGAGCGGCGCAGGCGTTGCCCCTCACCCCCTGCCCCCCGCTCCCACACCGCGGAGCGGGGGAATTGTCCAGTAGGAAACCTGTTGAGCCCTTCCCCACCTGTGGGGGAGGGGTTGGCGAGGGGGGTATTAAGAGCTGCTTGAGCAAGCTCACCACCTGAAAGGAGAGCGGCGAGGGGTGAGGTACGCTCCTGACTCCTGACTCCTGACTCCTGACTCCTGGCAAGTTCCCGCAGCACCCGCAACCCAATGGCGCAGCCAGTGAACAGCACCGCAAACAGGCCATAGTACCAGGCACCCAGGCTGACCCACAGCAGCAGAAAGCTTGCCAAAAATGCTCTGCGCCAGTTTGGCCGTTCCAATAGCACATCCAGCGCCCAGACATACAGCGGCAACCAGTGGATCGAGGTCAGCTCAATACTGCCCTCACTCATCTTCTGCATATGGTATGGCGAGAAGGCATAGATCGCGCCCGCTACTAGCCCGCCAGCGAAACTTCCGGTCAACCGGCGAGCTAGCAGAAACACGGCATAGCCACCAATCACAAAACTGGAGAAGATAGTGAAGTTGGCTCCTGCAACCGGCCCGAGCGTGAGCGTCACCGGGATTGCCACCAGGCCCTGGGTGAAGCCAAGCGTCTGCCAGAAGAGATCGATGCCATCTGGGTAGTACAGTAGATTGGTGAAGAATGGATTCTGCCAATGGGTGAGCGCATAGGCCACCCACCATTGGTGCCAGATATGCTGGTAGGAATCGGTTGCCTGATCCTGGCCAACCACGCCGGTCGTGATATGCGCCGCCAGTGGCCATGTCACTACAATCGCCAGAACGAGGTACAGGAATAGTGCTACAAGATGGGGCAGGGCACGCTTGAGCGCTAGTGATCGAGGGGTGAAACTGGCGCTTGCAATCGCCGTTTGGGTGTGGTTCATCCGCACTATGCCCCCGCAGGCTGATGGATCTTTACATGTTCATTGGGTATTGTTTGCGTCCACCATGTCCCGCAGGCTGAAGCCTGCGGCTAGGATTCATCTAGGATTCATCCCCTGGCCGCAGGCTTCAGCCTGCGGATGGAAGGGCATTTATTTCTGCCGCTTCCGTAGCGCTAACATCACATACAGCGGATCGCTGCGGTCAAGTCGTTCTTCCAGCGGATGCACAATCGCTGCCAGCAGCCAATCCTTCAGCACAAACACCCGCCAATATTTGGTCAGCTTGGTTTCGTGGTAGCGCCCATTCAACAGGCTGCGCCCGAATGCCGCCCGCTCCGTAACGGTTGCATCTGCTGGCTCGATATACACCTGCTGGATATCATCCTCGGTATAGAACCGGAAGAACGAGCCAGATTTGCCCTCCTGGACGAAGGCATTGCGCCCAACTTGGACGAACGTGCGGATACCCTCGAAGAAGTTGGAGCGCCCAGTACTTGTATATGGCAGCGTCAGCACTGCAATTCCATCCTCGGCCAATGCCCGGCCAATCTCGCGGCCCACCGCATGGTCATCGGGGATGTGTTCGAGGGAAGAAACCGCTGCAATGCGTTTTGCTGCGCCATCGCGGATCGGCATACGGGTTGCATCGGCCACAATCGGCAGCAATTCGCCATCGCCAGGCCGCGCCGTCGCCCTACGCTTATCGCGCTGCCAGCGCACCCGCTCGTGCTCAAGTTCGACGATCACCACATTGACGCCTTCTTTGGCCAGCATATGTGGGTAGGAAGATGTGCCTGAGCCAATATCGATCACCAGATCGCCGCGATGAACTTGCAGGGTGCGTGTGGCCCAGGGATATTCGATCAACCGCCATAGGCTGAAATCGTTGACGGTGCGCCAGAGGATCTTCCAGCCATTCAGCGCAACTTCATACAACACACAGCGCAGGCCAGGCAGCGAGACAAATGGTTCTGATGATGTAGATTGTTCGGGCATTACTCTCTCACGCCGATTCCCAAAAACGAAACACTACGCCAACGTCCATTCTCCGTCCGGTCGGCTGGCGCGCTGAAGTATACCACATGCGCCCCTGGCTCTAGCAGCAACGTAAGGCTGCGGCGCATTTCGGCCCTGGTGGCCAGCAGTGTCACGGGCGGGCGGCCATCCAAACTGATTGCCAATGGCCGATCCTGTTGAAATGCTTCGAGCTGCAGATCGATGATCACACTATGCGCTTCGCCATGCGGATTATACAGGTACAGTTCGCCTGGCCCATCGCCAAGCCAGCGCCAACGCCGCTGATCCTGGCGCTCCAATCCGCCCCAGCCATCGCCAAGGTAGCCAATGATCTGCGGATGTTCATTCGGTGGTACCGGGTACAATTCCAGCCGTGGATCGCTATAACTGGGTTTCAGGCCGATCTGTGCGATCAGAGCGCGTTGACGGGTGATCGAATCCTTCATCAGATCCGGGTGAAAAGCCACATAGCGAATGCCAAGCGCAGCCAGCATGGCTCGTGGCGCATCTGGCCAACCAGGCGTCACAATATCGCCAGCATCAAAGCGGCCATAGCGCAGTTCCCGAATGCCAGGCGCATACTTGCCAATCGGGTAGGCCGGTTCACGGCCGGTATAGCCACCAATAATAGGCCGCCCATGGGCCGTCTGATACCAGAGTTGCTCGCCACGGGCCACATTCAGATTCACCGGAATCGGCAGGATCGCACCATCACCTCTTGGCAATGCGCTTGTATAGCCTGCTGGAATCGGCAGCGCGTATAATGGCAGAACACCAGCCCAGCCATCAAGAAACAGCGCTGCCGCAACCAACCCGCCAGCCAGGCTCCAGCGCATCCGTGTGAAGCGCCGCACAAGTTCCGCAACGCCATAGGCCGCCAGAACTGCCAGCAGCAGCATGCCGATCAACAGAATATGATTTGGCCGATGGCTCGTCCGAATCCCTGGCAGGCCAGCCAGCAGCGCATATGGTAGCGGAATGGCGGTCATCTGCCCGAATAGCTGCAAGCGCTCGCCCATGGCCAGCAGCATGATGGTGAGCAGCACGATCAGCCAGGGCAAACATTCACGCCAGCGCCAGCGTAGCCCAAGGGCTGCCAACGCCAACGCAACCCAGCCAAACGACACCTGCCACAGCCAGGCAGTTGGCCGCATGTTGGTATACCAGGCGCTCAGCGCTGGCCCCCATAACGGATGGAACGGATTAGGCAGGAAGAAATCAATCAGATCAGCCGAATTGCTCTCATTGGCATGCAACCCGACACCCAACGTCTGATCACCAGTCAGGATCAGCGAAATCAGTTGCGGGGCGACCAACACAACCCAGATCACACCAGGGCTCAGCCCCCAAGCCAGCGTACGCCAGTTGATTGGTGTTCTATAACGAAGTGCAGAGTTATTGATCACACGTTTGCCCACCCTCACCCCTAACCCCTCGCCCACTGAGAGAGGAGAGAGGGGTGAGGGTGCCGTTACTGGTTGTTTGAATGCCCACACCAGCGCCATCAGGCCGGTCACAATCAAGCAAAACAGCCCGTAGTACCAGCTTCCCAGGCCAACCACTAGTACAAGCACGCCACTGATCAGCGCCTTCCACCAGCGTGGCTGTTCGAGCAAGCTATACAGGGCCAGCAGATACAGCGGCACCCACTGGATCGATGCCGTGTCCATCACCCCATCGAGCACCCGCCGCATATGGAAGGGCGTCAGCGCATACAGCGCCCCACCGACAATGGCCGCCGCATCATCGCGAACAATCCGCCGCACAAACAAAAAGGCGGCATAGCTGCCCAGCACATAGCCGCCCAGGATCATCAGATTATAGGCCAGCAGCGGCCCAAACGTGAACGTGATCGGCGCAGCCAGCAGGCCATTGGGCAGGCTCAGCCACAGCCAGAACAGATCGAGGCCCTGCGGGTAGAATAACAGCGGCGTGTGGAAAGGGTTCTGGCCCGTTCGTATGGCCTCGGCGGCCCACCACACATTCCAGATGCTCAGGAAGCCATCGACCTGCCCGAATGTATTGGCAATAAAATGGGTGGAGAGCTTCGTCACCAATGGGTAGGTGACAATCAGCGCGCAGATGCTATAGATCGCCAGCGCCAAAAGATGGATGCGCCAGGAGGATGGCGTTGGTTCGCGCATGGCGCTTTACTTCCCTCACCCCGGCCCCTCTCCCGGCGGGAGAGGGGAGTTGCGGATCTTGCTCCCTCTCCCTCCGGGAGAGGGTTGGGGTGAGGGAAAGCATGCCAGAAACTTAATTTCCAGACTAATCAGCCTGCGGATGGCAGGCCATCAATCATTCAACTGCCGGATGTGCTTACAGCGAGGCCGCTATTATCACGACGCGCATCGATCACATCGGACAATCGATTGAGCTTGTCGATGATCGTTGCCAACTGGGAGACACTGCCGATCCGCAGGGTGATACGCAGCACAGCCCGGCCAATCTTGCGCGTCGGTACCTGTTCGACAACATCGATATTGATGTTCGCATCGGCAACGGCACTCGAAATATCGCGCCACAGCCCGACCCGATCCCAGGCTTCGATTCGAACCGGCACAGGCGAGCCCTGTGGCGGCGCGGCAGCTCCCCACGAGACATCCACCAAGCGCTCACGATCACGCTCATTCACAACCATCCTGCAATCGGCTCGATGGATCGTGATGCCTCTGCCACGGGTGATAAAGCCAGCAATTGGTTCGCCAGTGACAGGATTGCAGCATTTGGCCATGCGCGCCATTACCCCATCCACACCACGCACCCGAATGCCCTGTGGATCGGGTTTGTGCCCATTAGTCTGGTTAATCTGTGGGATTTCTGGGGCGAGTTCCGCAATCGGTGTGCGATGGGCCATGAGGCGCTGTGCAACTGTTCGGGCGGTGACATCGCCACTGCCGATCTGAGCAAACAACTCTTCAATCGTCTTGACGCCAACCTCAGAGGCGATCTCATCAAACGGGATCACCAGGCTCAGGCGCTTTAGTTCCTTTTCCAGCAGATCGCGACCATCGGTGATATTGTCATCGCGGTGCAGTTTCTTAAAATAGCGCCGAATATGATTACGCGCGCCGGATGTCTTGGCGAAATTTAGCCAATCGTGGCTTGGCCCACGTGGCGTCTTCGATGTCATAATATTGACAATCTCGCCATTCTGGAGTTTATAATCCAGCGGAACCAGACGATTATTCACCTTTGAGCCAACGCAACTATGGCCAATTTCGGAATGGATGCGATACGCAAAATCAATCGGGGTCGAGCCAAGCGGCAGATCAATAATGCGGCCTTTTGGGGTGAAGACATATACCTGTTCCTCAAGTTCTTCCTTCTTCACCTCATCAACGAACTCCTCCGCCGGGAGTTCGCGCCGCCATTCGATCAAGCGCCGTAGCCATGTGAGCTTTGCATCGAACGAGGAATCGGTTCGACCAAAGCCCTCCTTGTAGCGCCAGTGAGCCGCAATCCCGTGCTCTGCAACCTGATGCATTTCCGCTGTACGGATCTGCACCTCACAGGGTTGGCCACCAGGGATCAGCACCGTCGTATGCAACGACTGATACATGCTCTCCTTTGGCATGGCAATATAATCATCAAACTCACCAGGAACCGGCGGCCAGGTTGCATGAACCAGCCCAAGCACCCGATAACACTCGCCCACCTCACTGCAATCGACAATCACCCGCACCGCCAACTGATCATAGATTTCATCCAGGCTGACGTTTTTGCGTTCCATTTTGCGATAGATCGAGTATATATGTTTCGGGCGGCCAGTAATATCGGCCTTAAGCCCTTCCCGCTCCAGAATCTGGTTCAGCCGCACGATCACACGCTGAATGACCCGTTCACGCGCTTCGCGATGCTGGCTGATCTCGCGGGTGATCTCTTGGTATTTTTCCGGGTTGAGCACCGCAAACGAGAGATCCTCAAGCTCCCACTTCATCTTCCAGATCCCCAGCCGGTTGGCCAATGGCGCATAGATCTCCATCGTCTCGCGGGCCGTGCGGTGCTGGCTCTCGATTGGCTTGAATTTGATCGTTCGCAGATTATGCAGCCTATCGGCCAGTTTCACAAGCACAACCCGTGGATCATCGGCCATGGCCACAAACATCTTGCGATAGGAGCCAGCCTGCGCCTCTTCTTTGCTCTGGTGTTCCAGTTTGGAAAGCTTGGTCACACCATCAACAAGATTGGCGATCTCGGCACCGAACAACGCATCGACCTGAACCTTGGTGATGCGCGTATCCTCGATCACATCGTGCAGGAGTGCAGCAGCAACAGATGCCGCATCCAGATGCAGATCAATCAGAATACGAGCCACAGCAACTGGATGATCGATATATGGTTCGCCAGAATTGCGGCGCTGGTCCTGATGAGCCTCGGAAGCGATTGCATAGGCGTGCCGAATCAGCCGCTCATCGCGTGGATTGCCATGGTAGGCAGATAACCCCTCGACAAGCTCTGTCGCAGCCTGCGATGCCGCCAAATCGGGATGTGGGCGCAGCGGCTCGTTTGCAGAATCAACAGAGCGCCGAGAGGTATTGGTAGAACGCGGAGGCTCGGGGATGGCCTCCGCTTCATCTTTTAGATCGGTGGTTGTATCCATAAGCGTGGCTGCATATATGAAACTAAACCCCAGCCGCGCATCCGGGCCAGGGCAATATAGTGGTAAAGTCGTGCCCGGAAGAATAGCACGCTCGAATCAGGTTGTCAAGGTTAACAGAGGGCGATGGAAGAGTAATAACCACCTCAAGACCGATTGCGCAGCGCAGATCAATCGGCTATACTTCGTTTCTATCGAAAACTTATCCATTTTGGAGGCCGACGTGCCCTGCCGTTGGTCGGTTTTGTGTTGTTCAATACAAGAAGAGGTAAACGATGCGTGTGGGACTCGACTTCGGCACGACCAATTCGAGCGCTGCAGTGTATGATGGATCGCGTGTACACCTCCTTCCGCTCGATCCGGTCAATAATGCACCCTCAATCATGCGAACGACCCTCTTCATCTCGCGCAATGGGACGCCAAGCATCGGGCGTGAAGCCATCAATCGCTTCACCGAAGCAAATGTCGGGCGCGAGATCGAATATCAATGGCGCTACATCGGTGAAGCCGAGGTCACACTCGCTGATGTCGGCACGATCATGCAATCCCTGTATGCAATCGTGGATGCCAACACACCCGGTCGGCTGTTCCAATCACTCAAAAGCCACTTGCGTGATAGCTCATTCACTAGCACTGATGTTTTTGGAACCCGCTACTCAATCGAAACCCTGATCGCTGTCGTCCTGCGCATGATCCTCGAACGGATCGAGGCCGAAGTGGGCCAGAAGGTCACTGAGATCGTTATCGGGCGGCCTGTCCACTATTCAACCGAAGCACGGCTCGATGCCCTGGCAATCGAGCGCATGTCCGCTGCCTGTGTCGAAGCTGGTATGCCGCCATTCCGGTTTCTGCCCGAACCAACCGCTGCGGCACTCTCGTATGCCTCAAGCGCCCAGGGCCAACAGCACATCCTGGTCTTCGACTTTGGTGGCGGTACGCTGGACGTGACGATCATGCGGCTGGATGGCAAGGGCGGCCGCGAAGTCCTCGCCACCGATGGCGTCCCAATCGGTGGCGATCTGATCGACAGACGGCTGGTGATGGGCAAAGTCCTTGGTCATTTTGGAGCTGGAACCGTGCTTGGGCCACGGCGCTTGCCATTCCCTGCCGTTATTCTCGAACATCTCAGCGAATGGCAGAGTATTATCGATTTGACCCAACCACGCTATCAGAAGATCATCGAAGAGGCGATCCAGACTGGCGACAAGACCCACGAACTCAAACAGTTGCGAGTGCTCGTTCGCGAGAACTATGGCCTGCCACTCTACGAAGAAGTCGAGCGTGCCAAGGTGCGCCTGAGCGAAAACCGCACAACCACTATCGCCATGCACGTACCTGGCATCAGTATGGACCAGGAAGTCGCACGCTGGGATTTCGAACGCCTGATCGGGCCGGATGTTCGTGCTGTATCGGCCTGTGTGGATCGGGCATTGGCCGCCGCAGATCTGCAACCCAAGGACATCACCGTTGTGCTGCGAACCGGTGGTTCATCACGCATTCCCGTGTTTGTTCGCATGCTGGCCGAGAAATTCGGCGAAGAACGCCTCCAGGAAATGGATGTCTTCACCGGCGTGGCATCTGGCCTCGCTATTGCTGCCCACGAACAACGCTGATATCCAAGAAGGGTACGATATCATCCGGAATAGAGGCGGTTCGTGAACCGCCCATCACGACGGGTAATGATATGTGCCCGCCGATTTGTCGGGGCAAACCTCGTGTTCGCCCACATTGGGCACAACGCCATCATCGTGGGCAGACACATTGGTCTGCCCACAACACGATGATCGATATCGACATCGGTGCAAAACCATACGGGGTGTGACGGAAAGTTCCGCATGCGATGGTGCAACGACCAATCATGGCCGGAGGGGCGGTTCGTGAACCGCCCATCACGACGGGTAATGATATGTGCCCGCCGATTTGTCGGGGCGAACCTCGTGTTCGCCCACATTGCCCCCAGAATCCGCAGGCTGAAGCCTGCGGCTATAGCGCATCGTCCCTTTGCCGCAGGCTTCAGCCTGCGGATTCAGGATACAATGTTCCTTTCGCATAGGAGCGCGCATCTATGCTGAGCCACATCGAGCGACTGATCGTGCTGAAGGGTGCCGATCTATTCGCCGCGACGCCCGAGGAGGGTCTGGCGGAGATCGCCGATCTGCTGATCGAAGAGGACTATGCCAGCGGCGCGACGATCTTTAGCAAGCACGATGTTGGCACATGCATGTACCTGATCGTTGAAGGCGACGTGCTGATTGGCTACCTACCGCCGTACAGTTGGGTCGGGGTCGGTAAACAGGCGACGCAATGGCTGGAAGAAATCAACCGAGCGCAATTCGCCCACAATTGTGGCAGCTAGGATTCGCTCGTCGGGTTTGGGTGATTCCGCCAGATCGAGCAACCGCCGACCAACGGCAAGAATGCCAGAAATGCCACCATGGCGAATCAACCCAACCAACGTGCTGCGACAGATCTCTGGTGCTGGGTTATCGATCAAGAAGGCAACCATATCGATTGCCTCGGCCTCAGCAGCAGCGCAGAGCGCTCGTACGATGGCCGCCCGTGTGAGCAGATCCTCCTCACCGCTGTGCGGGCTTGCCAGCGCACGGCGCACCAACCGAGTGCCACAACAGATGCCAGCGCACCAACCAGGCTGATGCAAGCTAAGGCCAGCAGATTTGCAATACCCATCAGTCTGACGAGGGGCGGCACGAGTGCGTAGCCAAGAACACGCGACACATTCTCGCTACTGCTGACCCACCATACAGCCGCTTTGCCTGGCGTAGATGCAGTAGGCGACCAGCCAGCCCCCAGAAGATCAAACTAGAGAGTGCATTAAAGATTCGGTACCATAGCAACAGCAGAAAGAAGGCCCAACTTCCGAGCGCACTGCCACCCCACAGCAGCAGCAAGAGCAACAACAGTGCCAGCAGCGATCCACCAGCCAGGCGTTCGGTTGCGATACGCTGGCCAAGCCAACCAAAGGCAGCACCAGCCAGCGGAACGACAATAGCCGCACCGATATATACCCCCGGTAGCGCGGCAGGGCCTAGAGCGCTGAGGAACAGAGCCATAGCTGCGGTATCGGCCAGAACCAACGCCCAACCCTGACAGAACGAGAGCGCGGTCAGCAGAAACGTCAGGCGCTCTTCGCCAGGGCGCAGATCAAGTCGAGCCAGGAGTCGAGGCATGAGAGGTGATAGTAGTCGCATGTGAGTCTCGCGCAGCGGCAAAATAGTGCGCTACTGTAGCACGATCAGCGATCAGACAATCTACTCGACATACAAGCACCCCTCTCCGATCTGGAGAGGGGCCGAGGGTGAGGTCAACAACATGCAAAAAGGCCAGAATACCAATACGGTACCCTGGCCTCTTGTTGGTTCAGACTAACCCTACGACAGCGTCTTCTGGAAGCATGTGCGGTGGTGGTAGGTCTTGCTGCGGCGGCGGCCATCCATCACCACGAGCATCTCGCGGTCATTGGTGATTCGCTGCCCACAATTCATGCAATCGTGGATAGTCATCTTGCCGCTCTTATCGCGGGAGGTGACGTCGGTCTTTGATTTCTTCTCGGCCATGGTTTGTGCTCCGTTTGCGGGTCTAGCGGAGCCGCACCGGGTCCGCCGACAATTCACATACTACTAGAACGTTGGAGAGAATCCTATAAGAAGAATACCCTACCAATGTTCCCTGAAATTATACCATACTTGGCAAGCTTTTGCTGGTGTTTTGCACCTGCTCTGCCAGGCGATTCGTATCGGTGAACCCCAAATTCAGGTGGCGCACCACCCCGAACCCATCCAACACAATCGTCGCTGGCACCGTCAAAATACCCGCTTGCTCAACCAGCTCCGAATGTTCCGGTGCCGAGAGCTTCAGGATCGTGACGTTCGCACCAAACTGCTCGCTCAGCCGTGTCAGCGCAGGAGCCTGGCGCGTGCGGCATTCACCACACGTTGGCGTCGAAAACGAAATCACCGCTGGCCGTCCAGCAGGAACTAATGTCGCAAATGGCGAGGCCACCTGCATGCGCCGAACAGCAAGATACTGCCACACTCGTACCAAACCCCAGATTGCAGCCACACCCAGCACCACAACGCCAAGTATCAATATTCGATCAACCATACCACGATCCTTTATGAGCGCCGCAATCGCTGAAGCTGGAAGAACACAAAACAACCAGCGCAGAACCCGAAGAATAGATTCACCGCTGCTAATACAATTACCAGAATTGCCAGTGTCCAGCCAACTGCCAATGCACCAGCCAACAATGCCACACTCGCACCAACCAATACTGTACCGCCCATTCCCTGGGCAAATCGATGCGGCGCAGCAGCCTCAGCATGGACATCCGGCTTCAGCACACTAGCTGGCTTCAAAACATCCCGATATAAACGCTGGAATAAAGCCAATGCGGGAGTGATTGTTCCCAATACCATCACCACCGCAACAAATACAACCAACCATGGGCTATCGAGCAAGAATGCTGCCGTCAAAAAGACAATAATTAACGCCTGATTCACCCGCAATGCCGTTCGATCAACCCGCTCACCAATAACCTGATTCATGCTGCCCATGCGCCCGCTCCAATTCATATGGGGTATTCTTATGTATAACACATTATAATGTCAACATTACCTCAACGTCAAGTAGAGACGCAACATGTTGCGTCTCACCGAAGGATGATGTTGCGTTTCTACGGGGATAACGAGCGTCTCTATGGGTGATGATGAGATTCAACCATTTGCGACATCCCACGCCCCGCAGGCTTCAGCCTGCGGCTAGGGCATCGTCCTTGCCATCATCGTCCCTTTGCCGCAGGCTGATGATCTTTTACATTTTAATCGGGTAGGATTCGCCTCCACCATGCCCCGCAGGCTGAAGCCTGCGGCTAGGGCATCGCCCTTTTGCCTCCATCGTTCCCCTTTGCCGCAGGCTTCAGCCTGCGGATGGAGAGCCATCCCCGGTTATACTAAGGGCTGATGGCTGAAATCCTAGCGAGCGAGAGATTGTGGCGCAACCAATCATTATTGTCGGTGGCGGTTTAGGCGGGTTGGCCGCTGCCATCCGACTGGCTGCCAGCGGTCGCAGCGTGACGCTGCTCGAAAAGAATGAGCGGGTTGGCGGCAAACTCAACATCCACTGCGAGCAGGGCTATACCTTCGATACTGGCCCATCGCTGCTGACCATGCCCTGGGTGTTGCGCGAACTCCTGGCTGTTGCTGGCACCCGCCTGGAAGAAGAACTGACGCTCACAGCCCTTGAGCCAACCTGCCGGTATCATTGGCCCGATCACACCCGTTTCGATGCCCATCAATCGCTCCCGCTATTACTCCAGGAGATCGAACGGCTTGAGCCACGCGATGTGCAGGGCTTCTTGCAGTTTCTGGCCTATAGCGCTGGCATCTACCGTGCCGTCGTCGGGCCATTCATGCTGCGCCCCATCGATGGCCCGCGCGATCTGCTAACCCCAACGCTCATCCGCGATTCGCTGGCAATCGATCCATTCCGCACCGTAGATCAGGCCGTTCGCAGCTTTTTTCATAGCCCATACCTGCGGCAGTTGTTTAATCGCTATGCCACCTATAACGGCTCATCGCCATACCGCGCCCCGGCCACCTTCAATGTCATTCCCTATGTGGAATTCAGCCAGGGTGGTTGGTATGTCCAGGGTGGCATGTACGAAATCGCCCGCGTCCTCGAACGCACCGCCCGCCGTGTTGGCGTTCAGATCCGCACCAACACGCCCGTTGCCCGCATTCGCACGAATGGCCGCAATGCCATTGGCGTCACCCTAGAGAATGGCGAAACCCTGGATGCCGCAACAATTGTTGTGAATGCCGATTCCGGCTATGCCTATGCACAACTCCTGCCTGATCGGCCAGCCAGCGCTGCCCGCATCAATCGCCTAGAACGCTCGTGTGCTGGCTTCGTCATGCTGCTTGGCATCAACCGCATCTATCCCGATCTGACCCAACATAATATCTTTTTCTCGTCCGATTACCCCCGCGAGTTTGCCGCGATCTTCGATAAAGCCATCCCCGCGCCCGATCCAACCATCTATATCAATGTCACCGCACCAGCCGATCCATCGCACGCCCCACCCGGCCACATGAACCTGTTTGTGCTCGTCAATGCGCCAGCACACAATGGGCGCATCAACTGGCAGCGTGAAGCACAGGGCTATGGCGATCTGATCATCCGCAAGCTAGAGCGCATGGGCCTCAGTGGCCTCGCCGATAGCATCGCCTACCGCCACACAATCACCCCCGCCGATTTTGAGCAGCGCTACAACGCACCCGGCGGTGCCATCTATGGCCTGGCCTCCAACACACCCTGGACGGCCTTTCTACGCCCGCCATTGCGCGCCCGCGACACCAGCGGCTTGTATTTCGTCGGCGGCGGCACCCACCCAGGCGGCGGCATCCCACTCGTCCTGCTCTCTGGCCAGGCCGTCGTCGAACGTGTCCTCGCCGATTCCTACGACACATAAGCCGTTTTTTTTATAATAAACCAGCCCTGTGGCCCACCAACCACCATAGCAAACCAGAACGCCCTACTGGCCGGTCACCACGGGCGTGCAGAGCACGCCCCTTCCGTGCTTGATCGGCGTATGCGCGCTTGATCGGCGTATGCGACACGCCCCGCCGCCGACAGATTTCGTACGGGCGTATCGCATACGCCCTCCCCCCAACCTAGCAGCACACGGCAGCGCACAAACAGCATGTATGGCAGAATGAACGGCATACATTCGCATCAGCCACCGAGATACATTCTCAACAGAAGCTTTTGGTGCTTGCAGGGCGGACACATGGGTCCGCACCTCTCGGTTCATGTTGGGCGGACCCATGGATCCGCACCCTAACTCTCGGTTCATGTTGGGCGGACACATGGGTCCGCACTACATGGGTTCTTGTTCTCTTGTTCTCTCGGTATTCTGACTCCTGACTCCTGACTCCTGACTCCTGACTCCTCGGTTCCTACACACCAGCGTACACCCGCTCCCAACTCATGGCCTTGCAACGCCAACCGACTATCAAAACTGTCATATTATCGTAAGCCAACGATGAACATCTTGAAAGGAAGGCATGCCAATGGTATCATGCTGCCAAGCCTCAAGGGACCAGCACAAACCGAACCAAGGAGAAACCTAACCGAGGATCGCAGAGTAGATAAGCGGCGCGCCCCGCCAAAGACGCAGAGCGGAAGCGACCGTACATCGGGGGAAACGAGTGGGGATGTTCCCACCGAGGAGACCGATAAGCAGGCGCCGGGTTGCTGATGATGCAACTGGATGCGGTGCAAATCGAAGAGCGGTTCCAACAGCAAAACTCACGACGAATGCAGCCACAATGATTATTGGCTCGGAACGTGAGCAAGGCCTTCGATGCAACAGCCGGTTCTGGCCGGGCAGCATGGGGGATACTGTTGGTAGGGAAGGGATCAAAACGGGATAGCGGAGTGTTCAGACCCTTGAGGCATCGCTATGCCATTCGCCAACCACCATCGACCGGAATCGTCGCACCAGTGACATACGAGGCCAATGGCGAGGCCAGAAACACAGCCACTGCTGCAACTTCTTCGGGCCGCGCAACCCTTCGCAACGCAATCACCTGTTCGCCCCAGGCCCGTTGTTCTTCTGGAATTACCGCAAGCTGTTCTGTCTCAATCAGCCCTGGCGTAATCGCATTTACGGTGATACTCCATGGGGCCGCCTCACGGGCAAGCGCTCGTGTAAACCCCAGCACACCACCCGTCGCCGCCGAATAATCGGCCTGCATTGGCCCACCGGCAACCCCATGCAGCGCAGCCACATTCACAATCCGGCCATAGCGCCGTTTCATCATCGGGCGTAGCACTGCCTTACAGGAATGAAAGACCCCATCCAGATTTGTTGCTAACAGCGCATGCCATTGGGCATCATCAATATCCTCGATTGGTGCATAGCGCATCAGGCCAGCACAATTGATCAGCCCATCAATCTGGCCCCAGCGCGTCAGCGCAGCGTCAATCAGTGCCTCCGCCGATTCGCGCACCCGAATATCGCACTGCTGAATGGCAACCTCACCAGGCAATTCGGCACAATCCGCAGCCGAGGCGATTGCATCAGCATGTCGTTCGTGGTAGCCCAGCAATACCCGCGCCCCACGCGCAGCCAGCATCATCACTGATGCCCGCCCAACCCCGCGCGAGCCGCCAACCACAACAACAACTTGCCCACGAAAATCCATCAAATACCTCTGCGA
>JBBQSD010000114.1:0-21141 GCA_038214135.1 Chloroflexales bacterium
ACTGGGGAGCCCGTGGTCGGCGGATCTGGGTTGGTGCTGGCAATGGCGGCTGGGTAAGCAGATGAATCGCGTATTTCCGAGCATAGCCCGTCGCAGCGACACATTCGTCCAGGATCACCGACTTCTGGGCATGCCCAGCCAGCTGGGAGCGTGGTGCAACCTGCGCGAGTAATTCGCGTTTGGATCGAAAGCGCATGCGTGACCGCACACTGCCCTCCGTGTTCGTTCAGATCCGAACGTCGGAGGGTAAGATTATGCGTGAGGCAACGGCCTCGTCAAAGTACGATTTCCCGCGAGGTCATGCGCTCTCAGCGTTTCGCAACAATATGGATCTCGCTCTACACAAGATAAAATGTTGAATCCTGCGCTACGAATACCAATGTCAATTCCGCCAGCACCAGAAAATAATGATATTGCGTTGAATTGATCCATGATGATCCCACACCTCTTTGTTACGCCACTCTTTGCATGGTAGCATATCGTGTGCCCTGCAACAAACAAAACATATGCCCTTTATACACCAATCCGTGTAAATATCAAGGGCTATTATATATTGAAATCCCAAGAACTTTCGCTCAGGAACTATGAACACTTGGATTAAACCAGCCTTTAGTTATGGGCCACACATGCCAGCCCAACACTACACAGATCGATTTCTGGCGCGATCAAATCACATTCCATGAGCTCGGTAGGGGTAAGATTGGCTGCCAGCAATGGCCGAACATCCGCCCAGTGTAGCAGCGCTAGTTCAGCTGCCGCTGGTGGCAGGTTCTCTTCGAGCAAGAAGGCGCGGCCAGCCACATGGGCAAATCCGCTGTGGTGCAGCGTTGCTACGAGATCGCCGATCAGATCGGTGTGGGCCAGCGGTAGCGTTGTATGCAATGCAGCCTCGTTAAGGCGCGCTGCCAGCGTTGCTGGCCAGTGCAGCACCTGAACCCAGCGCCGTTCGGCGGTGAAGATCAGTGCAGGAGCGCCGGGGCATAGCACTCGCTGGAGTTCGGCGAGTACACGCTGTGCATCCGCAAACACTCCAAGCGCGGCAATACACAGCGCAGCATCGAAGCTGGCAGCACTAAATGGGAGTTGATGGGCATCGCCAACAACAAGCGCAGATTTCTGAGCAGAGGATTTCGATCCAGTGGTATAACCAGTTATTGGGAGTGATGGCAGAGTAGCGCGATCCCAATCGATACCAAGCAACCGAACTTCAGGACCGAGAATTTCCCTGTAGATCGGCCATTTTGCGGTATCGCCACAGGCCAAATCGAGCATACAACCTGTGTGCGGTAGTGGCGCATCGGCCAGTAGGCGGCACAGGATCGGCAGGATCGTTTCGTGGAGATCAGCATACCGAGCCATCGGCATTCAGCCCTTATAGTTATATTCTTCGCGGCTACATGTTGGGCGATAGCGTGATTCATCCGCAGATTTCGCAGATTTCGCGGATTGATTGGGAGCATTCGATAGCTGATTATAGATTGTTTGCAGGTACCAATATACAACAGATTATGGTATAACTGCTCTATCGCCCGTTCTCGCCGTCAGCAGGAGCCCATGGATGCGCCAATCGCAGCTTGGCAACCTTGGAGTTGCCGCCCTCGCCCTGCTCAATGTTGTGCTGTGGATCATCTTTCCGCCCGAAAATGGCGGCGGTGCATACTTCGCTGTTCAGGTCATCAGTGAGATTTTATCCTCTACTGGCATGGTGTTGATCGCCTGCGCGATCATTCTCTCGCTGCGCCCGCGCTTCCTGGAGCCATTCTTTGGCGGCCTTGACAAAATGTACAAGACTCACAAGACCGCCGCTCTTTCTGGGCTGGCGCTCGTGCTGCTGCACTTCCTGACGATGCCAGGGCTTGGTGAAATAACGCCAGGGCGGCTGCTGGGCAAGATCGCACTCTTCGGCATGCTCACGCTGGTTGCGCTGACAGTTGCACCACGTCTGCCGGTGCTGGGTGGGTATTTGCAGCTGGCCTACCATCATTGGCGCTGGACGCACAAGTTAATCGGTGCCTTCTTCATCCTGGGCATGCTGCATACCTTTAATGTGAAGAATGTGCTACAAACCGCCGAGATCCCGGCGCTCTACTGGAAGATCGTTGCCTATGCTGGCGCTGGCGCATATGTCTACCAGATTGTGGTGGCACCCTTCGTGCGTGGCATGCAGCGCTTCACCGTCACGGATGTGCAGCGGCTCAATAATTCGACAATTGAGGTGACACTCACACCAGATGGCAAGCAGCCAATCCAGCGTGCCGGGCAGTTTGCGTTCGTGCGCTTTCCAGATGATCGGGTGCTACGCGAGCCGCATCCCTTTACCGTCAGCAGTAGCCCAGATGAACCAAGCCTACGGCTGTCGATCAAAGCCGCTGGCGACTGGACCAAGCATCTCTATCAGCATATTACGCCTGGCGTAGTGGCACAGATCGATGGCTGCTATGGCGAGTTCGATCACACACGCGGTGGGCCACAGCAGATCTGGATCGCTGGCGGGATTGGTGTAACGCCATTTCTTAGTTGGGTGCGTACGATGGCGGCCAACCCAAGCCAGCGGATTCACTTCTTCTATACTGTGCGCGCCGAAAGTGATGCGCTATTCTGGGGTGAGTTCGCCGCTGCCGATCAGCGCTATACCAACTTCAGTGCAATCCTGAACATTTCCTCGCGCGATGGCAGCCTGACAATTGATCGGATCGCTGCTACCGTCGGAGCCGATCTTGCTGCCATGAACTTCTATTTGTGTGGGCCATTGACCATGACCCAAGCACTCAGCGCTGGTTTGCTAGCCCGCGGCGTGCCTCGGCATCACATCCATTTCGAGGAGTTCAACTTTCGCTAGAGTTAGACGAAATCCAGCCCAATATCGAGTGCGCGGGCCGAATGCGTCAGTGCCCCGACTGAAATATAGTTAACACCCGACTCGGCAACGGCTCGGATTGTGCTGAGCGTTATGCCACCAGATGCTTCGAGTTCGGCACGCCCCGCCACTGCCGCAACCGCCAATGCCATCTCGGCAGGTGGCATGTTATCGAGTAGAATCATCGTTGCGCCAGCCTCTGCGGCAATCAGTGCATCCGCAACTGTCTCGACTTCCACCTCGACCCGTACCATCGGGCCGACTGCGGCTTTGGCACGCTGTACCGCTTCCACCAACCCAACCCCATTGGCAGCCAGCAGCGCCAGATGGTTATCCTTCAACATCACGCCATCATAGAGTGCAAAACGATGGTTGGTTCCACCACCAATTCGCACTGCATACTTCTCCAGCGCCCGTAGACCCGGCGTGGTCTTGCGTGTATCGAGGATGCGGGCCTTCGTGCCATGCAGCAGCGCAACATAGCTGGCCGTCATACTAGCAATCCCACTCATCCGCTGGGCCAGATTAAGCGCGACACGCTCGCCCGTCAGGATCGCCCGAGCAGGGCCGCGCACGCTCGCAACAACTGTCCCTGGTGCAACATGCGACCCTTCAGCGATTGGCAATATCACATGGACGTGTGGATCGATTGCTGCAAAGACTGCTTGCAGAACTGGTAGGCCGCAGATCACACCTGGTTCGCGCATCACGAAATTGGCGCTGGCCTCGGCATTGGCTGGAATAACCGCCATTGTTGTGATATCGCCAGTGCCAATATCTTCGCGTAATGCCATTTCAACGATTTCTTTGATGACATGCAGGGCGAGGTTCATAGAGAGATCCTTTACAGTAGAAGCAGCGATGCGATGCATCGCGTCGGTACGGGATCCGTTCCGTTATGCTACGCCAATCGGTTCTTCGGTAATCTGCTGCACAAGCTGCGGTTCGTGATCACGCTGCAACACAAGATGCGCCCGCCAGCTATCGTCACTATACGGATGATCGCTGCGGAAATGGCCACCACGGCTTTCGTTCCGCAGCAGTGCCGATGCCAGAATCAGCCGTGCTGTGAGCGCCGCATTCACGCACGTCAGCGCCTCGCCACTGCCACCGATTGCAGATGCTGTGTCATTCAACGCTGCAAGCCCTGTGGCAAGCTGTTCACCGCTGCGGATCGGCCCAGCGTAGCTCGCCATGATTGTGGCAATCTCGGCGCGTGATAGTGGGAGTGTTGGCGCACCAGAACCCAAGGGTGTTTGCTGATTAGTCTCCTGGGCGATGAGATATGGGCGATACGCGACTGCCGCCGCACCGGCCTGTTTCCCAAACACCAGGCATTCTAACAACGAATTACTGGCCAACCGGTTTGCTCCATGAACACCAGTACAGGCACATTCGCCAGCAGCATACAGCCCGGGCAGGCTTGTTGCAGCCTCCAGATTGGTGCGAATGCCACCCATCAGGTAATGGGCAGCTGGTGCGACCGGAATCGGCTCACGGCTTGGGTCGAGGCCCTCATCACGCAATCGTGCCATAATCGTCGGGAAGCGTTGGGCAAGAAAACTGGCACCGAGATGAGTCAAATCCAGCAATACATGATCACTGCCCGCCTCACGCATTGCCTGATAGATCCCGCGGGTGACAATATCGCGCGGGGCGAGTTCGGCACGGGGATCATAGGCGGGCATGAAGCGCTGCCCAGCGGGCGTGAGCAACCGGCCACCCTCACCGCGAGCTGCTTCAGTGATTAGGAAACCAGCACCAGTGCGTGTTCGGAAGATCGTTGGATGGAACTGGACGAACTCCATATCGGCGATTTCGGCCCCGGCCCGATAGGCCATGGCGATCCCTTCGCCAAGGGCAGCTGGTGGGTTGCTTGAGATGCCGAATAAGGCTCCGGCTCCACCAGTTGCAAGAATCGTAGCGCGAGCCAGAAACCGATGCCAGTTGCCATTCGCATCGCGGGCAAGTGCGCCGGTGCAGCACTGATCACCAAGCAGATCGACAGCCTGGAGTTCGCGGACATGGATGCGTGGATGCGCCAGAACACGTGCAATCAGCACCTGGATCACCGCCCAACCGGTTGCATCGCCAACATGCAGAATACGCCGCTTTGAATGACCACCCTCTAACCCAAGCGCAAAATCAACGCCATGGCGCTCGAATGGCACACCCCAATCGGCTAGCTCGTGCATAAACCCTGGTGCAGCGCTAGTCAGTACTTCCACGGCTGCCTGATCGGAAAGGCCAGCCCCTGCAATCAGGGTATCCTCAACATGCGCCCGTGGCGTATCATCGTGATCGAGAGCAGCGGCAATGCCACCCTGGGCCCAGGCTGAATTGCTTTCGTTGAGCGTCACGCGGGCCAGGAGTGTCACATCGGTATGCTCGGCAGCGATCAGCGCAGCCGTTAGGCCAGCCAACCCGCCACCAATCACAAGCACATCCGTTGTATGGATCTGGCTGGATGTGGATGGATCGGCAATATATCGAGGGGTGGCAACCCGGATAGTATCAAGGTGTGGGTAGCGCATGGATGGGTCCTTTCAATCTCACGAAGTATTCAGGAGTCAGGAGTCAGAATTCAGAATAAGCTCACGAGGTATTCAGGAGTCAGGAGTCACAATTCAGAATAGCTCACGAGCAACCTCACGAAGTATTCAGGAGTCACAATTCAGAATTCAGAATAGCTCACGAGCAACCTCACGAAGTATTCAGGAGTCAGAATTCAGAATTCAGAATAGCTCACGAGCAACTTTTTTGCGGACAATAAGCGGAATATCTCTCCTGACTCCTGACTCCTGACTCCTGACTCCTGACTCCTGACTCCTGACTCCTGACTCCTGACAGATCTATAGTTCAATCATCCGCTCAATCGCCAGGCGCGCCCTATCGGCCAATTCGGGTGCAACGGTGACACGATGGCTCATGGTTTCGAGCGAATGTAGCACTTTATCGAGCGTGATCATCTTCATGTAGCGGCATGAGATTGATTCATCGATTGGCAGAAAGCTTTTTTCTGGGTTGGCCTTCTGCATACGATGCAGCACACCGATCTCGGTAGCGACAACAAACTGTGTAGCGTTGCTCTGCTGTGCATGCCGAATCATGCCCTCTGTCGAAAGAATATGGGAATGCTCTGGGTTGATGGTTCCCTTGGCAAGATGGTACATTGTGGAACTGACACAGCCACATTCTGGGTGGATCAGGAATTCGGAGCCAGGATGCTCACCACGCATGCGTTCGACCATAGCTGGCTTAATTGCCGCATGGACATGGCACTCGCCCGCCCAGACCTGAATATCACGGCCAGTTGCCTGTCGCAAATAGCTGCCCAGATACATGTCTGGTAGAAACAAGATCTCTCTATCGGCTGGAATCGCACGAATAACCCGCTCGGCATTGCCAGATGTGCAACAGTAATCGCTTTCGGCCTTGACAGCGGCAGTGGTATTGACATACGAAACCACGACTGCGCCGGGATGCTGGGCTTTCCATTCGCGCAATTGCTCAACCGAGATTGAATCGGCCAGTGAACACCCCGCATCGGGATCGGGCAGAAGCACGGTTTTGTTTGGGCTGAGGATGGCGGCTGTTTCTGCCATAAAATGAACACCACAGAACACAATCACATCGGCATCGGTCGTGGCCGCAACCTGTGAGAGGCCAAGCGAATCGCCAACATAATCGGCAATATCCTGGATTTCGGCATACTGGTAGTTGTGCGCCAGAATGACGGCATTGCGCGCTCGCTTTAGTTCCGCAATCGCCTGGATCGTTTCTGTCGCTACTGCTGGATCGGTGTGGAAGAGTTGAAGTGCCATTGCTATGCTCCTGAATGATTGTTCGTATACCATTAGGTTGAGAGGCAATCGATATAATGTTGTCTAGTTGACACTAACAACACTGCTGAAAAAACGGCCTACTGGCCGTAGCCGACATCCTGAATTCGCGTTCACGATGCCCTATTCAATTGTTGTTTCTACACTATCTCTATCGCTTAAAAAATGGGCCTTCCGCCCTAGCTTGTTGTCAGTGTCACACCTACAATAATAAAGGATGATGATCGACATGTCAAGAGGCAATTGTGATGAGTAGTGCAAAGTCATGTATGCGGAACCAAACCTTGATCCTATGCTATACTGATGTGCCGAAGCGCCGATACGCTTGCTCGAATACCGCTTTGTTATGAGCTAAAGCCCACTACTGAAACAAATTTACATCACAAAGTTACATCGATGTAGCGGCCTATCGATTGAGCATGCATCTAATACAAAGAGCAAGTAAACATTGAATAATGTGCTGCTTGTTCGTTTGTTCCTGTGCGACGGAACAAGAAAACAAGAGTCTACAATATACTTGTTCTCTCTATGAGTAGGAAATGCCTCATGACCAATGTTCGTGTGGGTGGGCTTGATAACTGCTCCCGCTGGCCACATCTCACTCCGATACCTCGCTCAAGCCGAGCAATTGCAGTTGATGCACTTGTGCTCCTGGCGATACTGCTGTTTTTTTATCGCGACATTGCGTTTGGTGGGCACACCTTTCTGATGCTCAATACTGCCGCTGGAACGATGCCTCTTTCAGCTCGCGGTGGTGCTTATGGGTATCCTAATCCATCCACCGGCTTCGTTAATCCAGTTTCTGTTGATAGTAAGGCGATTGCCTGGGTCCACGAGCCCAATTTGCGTGCTTCGGGTATGGCACTGGCGCGCGGTGAGTTGCCGATCTGGAATCGGCATATTGGGCTAGGCGCGGAGCTGTTTACCGATGGCAATGGGGCAGCATTTGATCCGCTGAATATCCTCGTTGCTCTTGCTCCTAACACGCTATGGGCAACAGCTATCGATATTCAGATGCTGCTACGCTACTTTGTTGCAGGGTTCTTTACCTACCTGTTTGCCTGTCGGCTGCAACTACTGCGCATTCCTGCCCTGCTTGCCGGAACAGCATATATGCTGGCCAGCTATTTTGTGGCGTATGGCAATCATCCACAGATGCGAGCCGAGACTCTGCTGCCGCTGCTGATCTACTGCTATGATCGGCTGGCAGAACGCAGCTCGCGGGCCTGGTTGGTCAGCACAACCCTGACTGTAACCTGGTGTCTGCTTGCCAGCTTTCCAGAGAGTGGATTCCTGGTGCTGGCACTTGCGGGCCTCTGGTACGGCTATCGCATGCTGTGGATGCTTATCGAAGCACGCTGGCAGCTACGATTAGCAGCACGACTGCTGTTTGCGGGGCTTATGGCGACCATCCTCGGTATCGGGTTGGCGGCCTTCTTTCTTATGCCCCTTATCGCCCGGATCAATGAATCACTCCATATTCACGATAGCAGCATTGGGCTGATCGCACTACCCTGGAATCTTACACTGGCCAATGTCATGCCAGAGGTCTTTCCATTGGCTGATTGGACGCCGCACTACTATACCGTGACGCTCATACTTGGAATCATGGGATGCGCCTTGAGTTGGCGTACAAGGAGCAATCGCCGAGCGATTCTCTTTTTTGCAGTATATGGCGTGATATTCTACCTGAAAGTCTATGGCTTTCCACTGGTATCATGGATCGGGCTGCTGCCTGGGTATAACCAGATCCTGCTGTATAAATACCCAATTCCATCAATCAGCTTTTGTCTGGCGATCCTGGCCGGATTCGGATTAGATCGGATACTACGCACATCTGTACCACGGTGGCTGTTCCTATTGATTCCGATCCTCGTCGGCGGTGTGGTTGCCGGAGCATGGATAAATCCCAGCGGGCTTGTGTATGATCCAGCAGTGCTGATGAGACAGTCACTCTTGCTTGCCGAGATCACACTCCTTACGTGTGGGCTAATCTATGCCGTGCAACTGCCACGCTGGAAAAATCTTCGGTATGGCGTGTCGATGACACTGCTGGTAATACTGGTGATTGAGGCTGCAAACAGCAGTAGCTGGATCGTCAGGCCACAGCGATATGATCCATATACTATTCCGCCATTTGTCTCCTACCTGAACGCCCACCGCAGTGAACCGGAGCGCATCTTTGGTTTTGATGGCATCATCATTCCAGAACTCGCAGCGGTCTATGAGCTTGATGATATTCGCTTCAATTCGGCGCTCCTCTCCATCCGGCGCTATCTGTATATTGCACAACTCCTGGCACCAGGGGAATATCCGCCAACCTTCCTCATGCATCCAGGCGAGTCCGTAACGACGGCCTGGCCAGATCGGATCGGGCAGGCACTCTCCGAGAACCGAATACAAGATCGCAACGGGTTTATTGATAATTTCTCGCGCCTGACCGGCCTCGAACAGCCGCTGTATACAGGAACCTACCTGGATCTGCTTAATGTAGCGAAAATCCTAACGACCGATGTTCGCCTGCCCAGCAATGTCATTAACTTGCTTGAACTCCCGATCAATCGGGAGGCTATCGATGCATCTCCACGCATGTCTGTGCAGGATCTGACAATCACTGGTGATACGCGCCATGGCATTCTGATCAGCCCACCAGCGCAGACGATGTGGAGCCTGATTGTACCAGCTGGCAAATCGTAGTTGCGGCTGGGTGTTGGCCTGAATCCGGCTGCCCTGAAGCAGATTGGATCGTTGGGTGGGCGGGTTGATTTTCGAGCAACCATCACCGATGCAACTGGCGAACATGCGGTATTCTCTGCCGATCTGGATTCGCGCCAACAGGCAATTGCAGGTCACTGGATCGATCAGTCGATCGATCTCTCACAGTGGAGCGGGCAACAAATTCAGCTGCGGCTTACCGCAACTGGTGATTCAGCCGCAGGCTTGGCCTTCTGGTCGGCACCAATCATCCAGCTTGAGAATCGCCCCGGACCATGGGTTGCGGAACGCCTACGGGACATGCACGAGATTCAATTGCTGGTTCCCCTGCTGGACCAGAGTGCGATGCGCGTTGGACCAGCACTGTCTGGCAGCCACCTGATGATCGACACAACGCGCTATCAAACGCTTGCGATGCAGCCAGAAAATCTCGCTGAGGTGGATGTCCATCTGCCTGATCAACCAGCAGCGCTACAATTTGCAATCGGCGCAGATTCTGCCAACGGTATCATCGATGGCGTACATTATGCGGTGCGTGTGATCGATGGCACCACGGATACACTGGCGTTCGAGTATACGCTTCGACCAAGCATTTTGGAGAACGACCGCCATTGGATTAGCGTATCCGTCGATCTGACACCATGGCGTGGACGAGCCATTACTCTCAAACTTGTGACGAGCGGTAGCTCTGATCGATCACATCTAGCACATTGGGCCAATCCTCGCATTGTCGGTGCAGGGATTGCGGCTGCAAATCCGAACCTGGCTCGCTTTCGGCTTGAATATGATAACGAAGTGCAGATCTATGATAATGCCTATGCCTACCCACGCGCCTTTGTCGTCAATCAGGTGGATCGTGTAGCAAACATCGATCAGGCCATCCATCAGATAGTTCAGCCAGCATTCGATCCATCACTATCGGCTGTGGTTGAGGCGCCGGCAGCAGATGTCGAACAGCTTGAACGACCCACGATCACGACATTAGCAACTCCGGCGGTTCATGTTATTGCAAACACAACCGATTCAATTACGCTGCAAACCAGATTGACGCAACCAGGCTGGCTGGTACTCTCCGAGACCTACAATCCAAATTGGCAGGCGACAGTCGATGGGAAACCGGCTACAATCTCCCCAACAAATATCTTCCTTCAAGGGGTCGCACTTACGCCGGGCGAGCACCAGATTGTGTTTCGCTATCGCTCGAAAGAGCTGTTCCTGGGCATGTATGTGAGCCTATCCGTATTGCTGCTCCTAATGATCGGGCTTACAATCTGGTGGTGCTTGGATCGCAGAAGAGAGCATCGGAACGGGTAACTGCCACGAAAGAGCGTTGGCGCTGACCACTGCTACACGTCCCCGCGCTACACTATCTCAACTGGCAGGCGGATCGTGAAGGTCGAGCCCTGGCCGACGACACTCCGAACCGTCACATCGCCGCCCATTAATTGACAGAAGCGGCGCGTGATTGCTAGCCCAAGGCCGGTACCACCATACTTTCGTGTTGTCGAGGCATCTGCCTGTGTAAATGGTTGAAACAGCTTTTTCAGCTGATCTGATTCCATCCCAATTCCAGTATCGGCGACTTCAAAGAAGACCATTGCAGCCGCTTGGAAGATAGCATTACTATCCGGTACACTCGTTGCCTCGCCGCGATCGCCTTGGATGATCCAGCCGCCATCATTGACGGTCCATACTTTCAGGGAAACCACGCCGCCATCGGTGAATTTGCATGCATTCGAGAGCAGATTCAGCAGCGATTGGCGCACCTTGGTCAGATCCGCGTGCATGATGCCCAGATTATCTGCCAGATCCACAACCAGTGTATTGGCCCGCCGCAGCGCAAGTGGCCGAGCGGTATTGATCACCTCATCGACCAACGCAGCAATATCAAATGCCTCAATATACAACTCCATCTTGCCAGCTTCGATCTTGGAGAGATCGAGAATATCATTAATCAGGGCCAGCAAATGTTTCCCGGCAATCTGAATCTTGTTCAGATCGGGCCGAAACTCAGGCTGATCGACATCATCAGCCAATTCTTGCAGCATTTCGCTATAGCCGATGATCGCATTCAGTGGCGTTCGCAGTTCGTGGCTCATGTTGGCCAGAAAGGCGCTCTTGGCCCGATTCGCAGCCTCGGCCTGTTGGCGCGCTGCGCTAATTTCCTGATTGGCCTGCAGGAGTTCTTCTTCCGCACGGCGACGCTCGACCAACTCGCGGCGGGCGTTATCGTAGAGCCTGGCATTGCGCAGCGCAACAGCAATCTGATCGGCCAATGCCTGTAGCACCATCAGATCATCATTGGTGAATGCGTCGGCCAGATCGCTTTGAATGTCCAGAACGCCAAAGACTTGCTTACCGATCTGGAGCGGCAGCCCAAGTTCGGCTTTGGTGACCTGAAACTGTGTGTGTGGCTGATAATCGGGTGTATCGGTAATCCGATTAACCAGGCGAGCCTGCCCACTGCGATAGACACCTGAGATAATACCAGGGCTATTGATCGAAATAGTGACGCGGCTCATCCGTAGGATGCGGCCATGCTCACCACTACCTGCTTCGAGGGTCATCATGGATTCATTCGTATCATCAAGCCAGACGCCAACGAAATAATAGCCAAACCGCTCGCGGATGAGCGTTACCACATCAGCCAGGAGCGCTTCCTTATCCAGAATAGATGTCACACTGCGGGCCACAAGTGCGCTCGTCTCAAGCTGCGCCGCTCGTTGAACCAGAGCCTGATTGGCGCGCTCAAGTTCAACAGTGCGTTCAGCAGCGCGCTGCTCAAGGGTTCTGGCCCAGGCTTCCAATTCACGATTAGCACGTGCTGTTTGTTCATGCAATCGCGCATTTTCAATTGCCGTCGCGGCCTGTGCCGCAAACAGCGCCAGCAGATCGATATCGGCATGCGTAAAGCGCCCACCAACCGCAGGGTTATCGACATACAGAATACCAGTAAGCTGGCCGCCAACGATCAGCGGCACTCCCAACACAGAACGGGCCATGGAAGAGCCAGCAGGCGGCTCAAGCAGTGAGTCGAACAACAGCGGACGCCGTTCGCGTGCCACCATGTCGAGCAGTGCCGTGCTCATTTCTGATCGAATATGCTCGCGATCTCCCTCCGAGATACCCCTGGCTACGGCGAGATCCAGTTGACCATGCCCATCGGCGAGCAGCAGGAAACAGCGTTCAGCACCACTCAACTCGGCTGCCTGATCAATGATATGATCAAGCAGCGCGGTTGTATCGCGCATTTCATTCATCTGCAGGCTGACCTCAAGCACCCGCTGCAGCTGGCTCTTTGGGCTGGCGATATCCGCTGCTGATGTTGGGCGCAATTCGGGCATCACCACCGAATCCAAGGGCAGCACATTGCGGGCCGCAGCCCAGCGCATCCATTCACTCAGAATATCCCGATTGATCACGACACGACCGAGATAGCTGCGGCGCAATGCCTCATCGCTCAGTGAAGCGACCGCCCGTTGCATCTCGGTATGGGCGCACTGGAGGTTGTGCCATGCATCTTCACCCGGTTCTCCCTGAATAGTATGGCCAGAATGGTCAGGAGCCGCCATCAATACCCGGTAGCGCAGCCACCAGATATCCTGGGTGGGATAATCGCTATTGATGATACCAACCTGTTGAACAATCTGCGTGGCCTCTGCGGTTGCCTGATGAGCCAACAACCAATCGCCGAGCGCCAGATGCGCCATGCCAAGCCAGGCCAATGATGTTGCCAGTTCGGCTTGAATGCCTAATTCGCGCTGGATGTCGGCAGCAACCTGAATCGATGCAAGGGCCTGATCTGCGTAGCCATCGATCAGCGCAATACGCCCGAGCATCAGCCAGTAGGGAGCCTCTGCCGAGCGATCACCAATTGTGTGGGCCAGTTCACGCCCTTCTGTGAGCACGCGCTGGGCCGCCTCAAACTCACCCAGTTCGAAATAGACACGCCCAAGGCTTTCCAGGCAATAGGCCAGATTGAAGCGACCTTCTGTCTCACGGGCCAACACAACGGCCTGTTCAAGGCATTCGCGGGCTTTGGTATACAGACCCAGACCCCAATAGACCAACCCAAGATTATTATAGGAGCGCGGCTGGCTGGCGACTTCTCCAACCGAGCGACGGATGGCCAGCGCCTGTTCGTAGTAGGCGCGCGCCCTCCCATAATCTGCGCTCAGATAGCCAAGCTGGTTTAGTGCATCGGCCTCACCAGCTCGATCATTGACTTCGCGAAATAAATGCAGCGCCCGTTCAATCGCATATTGAGCCTCTGCCACGCGGCCATTCAGCCGTGCAATATCGCCAAGGGCGCACTGATTGACCGCCTCACCAGCCTGATCACCAAGATCGTAGAATAGTGTAAGTGCCTGGGTGTGCAGTTCGATTGCGCGAGGGTAATCACTGAGCGCAGTATGAGCGCGCCCAAGAGCCGTCAGCGCATCCGCCTGAAGTGGTGGATCGGCAGCGCGGCGTGCCAATTCAAGCGCTCGCTCGGCATAGTTGCATGCTTGGGCAAGCTGCCCACGGTAGCGTTCGAGTGCTGAACGTAATACCAGCACTTCGACAAGCATCTCGGGTTCATCGCATGCTGCGGCAATGAATGACATGCGCTCAAGATCTTCTGCCTCGGCAGCAACACGGCCAAGGCGTCGGCAGCATTCTGCATGGCCAGAGCGTAGTGCGTACTCACTCTGCTGATCAAGCGAATCACCCTGGCTCTCGGCCAATCGTAATGCGCGATTGAAGTGATCGAGTGCCGACTCGACGGCACAACGCCGCAGTGCCATATCGGCAGCACGCCAGGCATAGCGCAATGCAGAAGCGAGATCACCGGCACGCTCATAATGCGCGGATAGGCGATCGATAATGCCATCTTCCGCACTCCGAGCGCGAAGCGCATCGGCAGCGCGCCCATGACGGCGGGCCAACTCCGGTGGATCGAGGGTCGCTTCGATAGCAAGGCGCGCATCTTCGGAAACAAACCGGTAGCTTGGTGCGCCTGGCTGCCCAGCATTGGCCAATAATTGCTGGCGAGCGGCGGCAACAGCAGCACGGCGCACCTGTTCAAGCGAAAGGCCAGAGACAGCTGCAATCAACTCCAAATCAATCCAACCGCCGAACACCGCCGCCCACTGAACGATTGTGAGCGCATGGCTATCGGTTGGGATTTTAATTATTGGTTGATTGTTGGTCATGTACTGGATTGGCTGATGTGATGAATGCTACATATGCCTATTGGCCACCCTGAGGCAACCGCAGCGTGAAGGTCGAACCCTGGCCTGGAGCGGAATCAACAAGAATATCGCCACCCATGAGGCGGCACAGGCGTTTCGTGATTGCCAGCCCTAAACCGGCCCCACCATGTTTGCGGGTGGTTGCATCCACAACCCGAAATGGCTCGAACAGAACCGCAACCTGTTCGGCATGCATGCCAATACCAGTATCGCGAATTTCGAACACAACGGTGGCCGATTGTTGCATGGGCTGTTCTGCACTATTCATAATGCGGCCATTGTAGCGCTCAGGAGATGGCTGGCGACCATCATCTTCTTCGTGCATAATTCGGACGGTGATCGTTCCGTGATCGGTAAACTTGCTTGCATTAGAGAGAACGTTCAACAATACCTGGCGGACACGCACACGATCAGCGATCATTTCGCTTGGGGCCTGTTCTGTTTCAAAGGTAAGGCTATTATCCTGCTTCTCCAGCAGCGGCGTTAGGACAACACGCAGCTCATGCAGCAGTTCCAGCAAACTAAATGGTTGTGGGTTGAGCTTCAGCACCCCCGATTCGATATTGGCCATGTCAAGCACATCATCGATCTGGCGCAACAACTGGCGGCTCGATGTATCGATCTTCTGGAGATCGGCCAAAAGATCTAGATGCCCGCGCTCAAGCAATTCTTCCTGGATCATCTCGCCATAGCCAATAATATGGTTGAGTGGTGTGCGCAACTCGTGGCTCATTGTCAGTAGGAAGGTGCTCTTGGTGCGGCTGGCGGCCTCGGCTGCATCGCGGGCACGGCGCAGTTCATCCTCAATCTGCTTCCGGCGGGTCACATCACGAACAATCAGGATGTACATACGCTTGCCACGCAGCTGCATCTGGCCGCTGGTCATATCCATTGGAAAGGTCGAATGATCGCTACGGATGCCGATTGCCTCACGGCCAATGCTGATCAGTTTGTACAGCACATGATCGGGTGGAGCGATGATCCGAACCAGATTTTCACCGATCATCTCAGCCGTTTTATAGCCGAAGATTTTTTCTGCTGCTGGATTAAATGACTGGACGGCACCATTATCATCAATCAGAATGATGCCATCGACGGCATAATCAAGCACCGCGCGGCGGTATTCATTGGCAGCCAGAAACAGCCCGATATAGCGACGCAACAGTGCAAGTGCGATACCAAGTGGTAGCGTACTCAGCAGGCCAAGCAGAATTGGGCGAAACCATGTCCGTAGTGTTTGAGGCATGCGTACCGTGCCCGCCACCGACCCTGATCGGCCAGCGAACCTACATGGCCGATTGCCGATCAGCCAGCCGTTCCCACACAATATGGGCCATTGGGTTTCATTCTAGCATATCCGCTTTATATGCTTTTGCCTGTTGCGTTACGATTGCGAATTACAATCGGATCAGCGGCGGGCGCGTTCCCGGCCATAGGCCTCGATCTCACCAAGAAACCGTGATGGTTTGGTTTCACGGCCACGCGCTCGCCCAGATGCCCACGAAAGATACAGGCGTTCAGCGGCGCGGGTGAGTGCAACATAGCATAAGCGGCGCTCTTCTTCAATCCCCGCTGGATCGATCAGGCTGCGTTCGTGTGGCAGTGTGCCTTCTTCCAGGCCACCAACAAAGACGACAGGCCATTCAAGGCCCTTGGCCGCATGGATCGTCAGGAGTTGGGCCTGATCGCGATCCTCGCGATCCTCATCGAGATTTGTCAGCAACCCGACCTCCTGTAGAAAATCGCTCAGACTGGTATGTTCAGCGGCGGCGACCATCAGTTCTTGCAGATGTCCCCTGGCATCGGCCAGTTCTTCGGGATCGAGCCGTTTGGTCAGATCAGCCATATAGCCACTGCGCTCAAGCACATCGGCCAGCAGATTATCCGGGGTGAAACTGCCATCGGCAAAGGCCCGCCAACGAGCCAGCAGATTGGCCATAAATTTGGCACCATCGGCTGCTTTGGCCGATATACCCTGCCAGGCGGCTGGGGTTGCAAGCGCCTGGGAGAGCGAGAGATTGTGTTGGGCTGCATTGGCCGTGAGTATGGCAATCGATTGGGCACCTAGCCCGCGGCTTGGCAGGTTGACGATCCGATTGAGGCTCAGGTTATCGGCAGGATTATTGATCGCCCGCAGATAGGCCAGCACATCCCGAATCACCGCTCTGTCGTAGAAGCCAGCGCTGCCGCGTACTGCATACGGAATTTTAGCATGGCGCAGGGCAGTTTCATAGGCGCGGCTCATCTGGCGGGTACGATAGAGCACTGCAATCTCACGCGGCCTGCGGCCCTGGTTGATCAGATCGCTGATTGTTCGGGCAATCTGATCGGCTTCGTCCTTGGCGTCCTTGGCATCCAGGATCATCAGGCAGCGCTCGCCCGGAACAGCGGCCACAGCAGCCCGCAACGCCATTGGCGGCACGGCTTTGCTATGGCGAATAATGGCGTAGGCAGCATCGAGGATTGATTGGCGGCTACGATAGTTCGTATCGAGTTCGATCACCACTGCATCGGAAAAATCTTTGGTGAAGCGCGTAATAATTGAATGATCGGCATTGCGAAAGCCATAGATGGCCTGCATCGCATCGCCAACAGCAAATAGCGAGCGCGGTTTGCCTGGCAGTGGGCGGGTGAGCAGTTCAATCAGCGCATGCTGGCTTGGGTCGGTATCCTGGTATTCATCGACAAGCACATGCCGCCATTTGTGCTGGTATTCATCGAGCACATCCGGTTGTTCGGAAAGCAGCCGATGCGTCAGCAGGATCAGATCATCGAAATCCAGCGCATTGGCCTGTTCAAGCATGCGCTGGTAGCGGCGATAACACCCGGCCACAAAGGCATCGAGTGGATCGGCGGCAAAGCGCGCGGCATGGCGTGGGGTGAGCAGGCGGCTCTTGGAGCGCGATATACGGCGCAGTAGATCATCTGGTTCCAGCACAGCCGGTGAGCGCTCTTTGGCCGCATCAAGCGCCGCCGAGGCCAACTGCAACTGCTCATCGGCAGCATAGATCGTAAAATCGGCGGTATAGCTGCCAAGTTTACCAGCGATCTCGGCCCGCAGGATTTTGGCACAGACAGCATGAAAGGTGCCGCTGGTCAGCCCACGCACACGCTGCCCCAGACGCTGGCGCAGGCGTTCGCGCATTTCTCGGGCGGCCTTGTTGGTGAAGGTTAATGCCAGAATACTAGCAGGCGTTGCCTGATGTTGTTCGATCAGATAGGCGATCCGCAGCGTCAGCACACGGGTTTTGCCACTACCAGCACCAGCTCGCACAAGCACCGGGCCAATTGGGGCTATCACAGCAGCGCGTTGTTCGGCATTCAGGGAGCGTAAATAATCCACAGTTTTGTTCTCATAGGCACGAAAAAAGGGCGATTGCGCCCGATGCAGAGTATACCATAACCGAGTATTCAGGAGTCAGGAGTCAGGAGTCAGAATGCGGAACCGAGTATTCAGGAGTCAGGAGTCAGGAGTCAGAATGCCAAGGACCGGGTAGGGGCGAACCTCGTGTTCGCCCGAAAAGGCCACCAACCCCGATTGCTCGCAGCCGCGGCATGATCAGCGAGCGTTGGCAAGCCACCAACATTCATTATGGGTTACAACTCTGGGTGCCGTAGCGCCTGGCCGCAGGAGGGTCCAGGGAACCTTCGGAACGGTTCCCTGGTGCTGCCGCGCACAAGCGGATAAAGTAAAGCTAGCGGGAACGGTTCCCGCAAAAAAATGGTATCCTATAAATACACTATTCAGGAGCATATGCAATGTACGATACCTTTGAGCTACACGGCGTTACGATAAAAAGTGGTGATCTGATCTGCACCAGGGATGGCAACCAGCATGCTTTATTTAGTAAAGCCTATGAGGCACTCGGGCTGATTATTCCTGGGCCAATCGATCATGTGGCGATCTATGTTGGACCAGGGCCGCGCTTCATTGAGGCCGGACCATTTGGTGTGATCGACTATGAACTGCCCGGCAGCACCTGGGATTCGGCAGCAATCTTCAGGCGCCGCATGATTGCCGATACGATCTATGGAGTTGCCGATCCAGTCAGCGGGCGTGGGTTCAGCCCAGCGCTCGAAAACGCAATTCGCTATGAAGTGACACTATTCTGCAATACTCAGGCCGCCGACCGGAAGCCCTATAATGTGAATTTCTTTGATTCGGCCAACCAACAGGCATTCTATTGTAGCCAACTGGCCTATGCAGCCTATAAACGGCATGGGATCAACCTAAACGTTGGCGAGGGCATTCCGGAACTCCCCGGAATCGGCAGCATTATCTTCCCGACCGAGATTTGGCATGCATGCCAGCAGACGCGAATTGAGTGAAGAGCCGAGTATTCAGAAGTCAGGAGTCAGAAGTCAGAATGCTCAATTCATTGCATAGCGCCCTATGCGTCAGTGAGAATGCACCCTTCTGGATGCAGCACGCTGCGTCCTTACGGATGTGCGGGCATTCCAGAATCAGTATTGTTTGCGAATATATGAACCCTCATCTGCGGTGTACCATCTCCTGACTGCCGCTAAGGCTGTTTCGTTGCTCACATTGACGTTGGTTGTATGATGAGTACACATCGTTAATTCGCCATTCATCAGGTGCGCCGTGACCATTGTAAGGAGTTTACACTATATGGATGCCCAGATCGAACAGGCCCTCAAGACCGATACGCTGATCGACATCACGACATATGGCAAGAAAACGGGCAACCCCAGCAAGATCGAGATCGTATTCCATAATTTCGATGGCACGATCTATATCAGCGGGCTGCCAGGCAAGCGCGATTGGTACGCCAATCTGCTCGCCAACCCACAGTTTATCTTCCATGTAAAACAAAGTGCAACGGCGGACATTACCGCCACAGCAACGCCGATCACGGATGAGGCAACGCGCAGGCAGGTGCTAACCAAGGTGGTGGCGCAGTGGAACAGGCAAGCTGAACTGGAAGCCTTTGTGCAATCCAGCCCGTTGGTATCGGTTCAGCTTGATGATGCGTAGGAGCTTGCAATTCCTCCAACTGACAAAACGGCAGCGGGTTCTGGTCAGCAGCCGTTTGGGCGTTATGGGCTTTAGCATTCCAGCTGCGATTGCGGCACAATTGGCCCAGCCGGATCATAAGGTGATCGCAATCTGTGGCGACGGCGGTTTCCAAATGGTCGTCGGCGAACTTGCAACGGCGGTGCAGTACCGTCTGCCAATCATCGTGATTGTGTTCAACAATGGCCTACTCCAGAACGTTACAGTACAGCAGCCAACGCCATATGGCACAATCCTACAAAATCCCGATTTTGTCGCACTTGCCCGCGCCTATGGTGCTGATGGAGCCGTTATCGATGGGGAAACCGATGTGGATGCCGTCATGCGGCAGGCATTGGCGCAGCGCGATACACCATTTCTGATCGATCTGCGCTGTAACCCAAATATTATGGTTCCACTGAGCAAGTGGGAGAAGCACTTTGAAGCATAAATCACTAACGGATCCATCCGTATCGTGAGGTAGACTCTGAGGAATACCTACCATCCGATGCAGCAATGATAAGCAACGCATACGGAGGAATAAACACGGAGGAATGACCATGGTTGAATTCGGGCCAATGACTGCAACTGAGTTTGATTCCTATTGCCAACGTGCGATTGCTGAATATGCCGATGAGCATGTCCAAAGTGGGCGTTGGTCTGCTGAGGAAGCACTTGATAATGCCGCACGCGAGTATCAGAAATTGCTGCCCGATGGCGTTGCAACACCTAACCATTTCCTCTACACATTAAAAGATGTGAGCACACATACGCCGGTTGGCATGCTATGGTATGCCATCGAAACAAAGGCCGCACAACAACGAGCCTTTATCTATGATGTACGTATTGATCCCGCCTTTCGCCGCCAGGGATATGCGACGCAAGCGTTTCGCGCTCTAGAGGATCTTGTGCGTACACACGGAGCGCAACAGATACGCCTACATGTCTTTGGCCACAACCTGGAAGCGCGGGCGCTGTATGAGAAGCTTGGCTATATTGCCACCAATATCAACATGGCCAAGACGCTTGACGACTAGTATTAGATACCTGGGCCCCGTGTGGCGATGCATCGTGTCGCCACACGGACCTGTTTAGAACAGCGTGGCCTGTTCCAACCCGCCATCACTCTCGCGCTCGGTATCATTCACGGGCGAATCCCATGGCAGGGCCGGAATGCTGGGCTGCCCATTCAATCGTTGCTGCAGTTCACGGCACAATTCCGGCGAACGAGCCTCGGTTGGGCAGTGCATGAAGAAGAATACCTGCGTCCCCTCGGCCACCCATTCGACAACCCGCGCAGCCCATTCATCGAGCAATTCGGCATTGCGTTGCACATCTGGGTGGCCAATATAGCGAATCAGCGCGATATTGGCGCTGCGTAATGGGCGCATTGGCACATCGGGTTTGTTATCGCGGGCGCGGTGCAGATCCTGTTCCGAGCCAGGCAGATCGCCGAGATCGAGTGGCCGCACATCCATG
>JBBQSD010000115.1:0-21014 GCA_038214135.1 Chloroflexales bacterium
TCTCAGCAGTGCGGCCGGCCTTCTCAAGCGCCAGAATGGCATAGTTGGCTTTGCGCTCGCGTTCATAGCTGCGTGTGAATGAGCCACCGACAGGAGCGAAGGTTGCAATCTGCGCCAGGAGTTCGTTCGCAAGAACGCTCCATGCCTCTGGTGGATATGGGTACGCAAGCACCTGCTGTGCGCCATAGCAGAGATCATATGGATCGCGCAGCAGCGCATCGATCGTGAAGCGCAACTGTTCGTCTGGTGCGAGCGTTGAGCGCGGTAACGCCGTAAAAACTAGTGCGAGGCATGATCCAATCTCGGTGAGCGTCTCGCCTTCATCATGCGACTGATCGGCTTGTTCCATCCCAGCTTCGAGCAGTTGTTCGCCAAGCTGCACAATCGCATCGGCATAGCCCTGATCGAGAAGCCGCTGGAGCCCATCACGAATCGGGCCGAAATCGGGTGAATCCCGATCCTCCCAATCGTCATCCCAATCGGATAGTGCGCACGCAGCGGCGATCCGCCGACTCAGATCGGCCTCAAGCTGCCCAATATCCTCAGTCGTGAGCATCTGGCGCACCGCCAGTGCATCGCGCACCTCGGGGAAGCGCTGCGTCAGTTCGAGCATCAGCGTCACGAGTTCGTCGTGCGACAGGTTGCCAAGAAATGCCTCCAACGCAGGATCGCCACTGGCTTCGATCGTTGGCGACCATGGAGCCGCCAAGCGATCCAATCGCACGAGACGTGCATCGTGGGTGCCTACGACTGGCAAGGGGAGCGCCTGTTTCGGACGCATCAGGTAGGCCAGGGCTACCGCGACGGCATGCTTACAGGCAACACCGTACGGGCATGAGCAATCCGATTCAAACTGCTGTTGGCCAATCCGCATCCGCGTCGCATAGCGGCTGGTTCCCTGCACCCATGCCACCAGATCGCCGGATTCGCTCATCGCGAGATCATGGACATGCCCGCGCTGTTGGTACGCTTGACCACGCTGATAGACGGCATCGCCCGCCCAGCTTCTCAGCCGCGCCCGATCGCCCGTTTCTTCGACCCGCATCTGCGGCATAGTAGCTCCCCTCCATTGTTCACAGCGCTTCACAGACCACCATGCTGCGCGTATTGTAGCGTCAGTTGGCGCGCCGTGCGGAGTGGGGTCGATGAGATGGACGACGTTCATGGTCGGAGCACGCTAGAGATCGACAGCGTATATGCCAGTATCCTGCCATATCACCAAGTCGACGAGTTTACCGTATACTGGGTGTGGGATGCTATAATAATCCTTGCTCACTCGCCCACAGAATAGAGTGGGTCACACGCACTGGCTTACAGAAGGAAGTGGCTCATGGCTTCGATGATCTCGGATGTTTCACCAACCATCGCATCCATGCTGGTCGAGCATTGGCGTGTGACTCCGTCGTGGCAAAAGCTTGCCGATGTGAATGAACTGAACGAGACCTTGAAGTTGCTCGCGCTCAGCGATCTCCGCCGCCGCTACCCCGCCGAGTCGGAGGCACAATTGCAGCGTCGTCTGGCAACGCGCTGGCTTGGATCGGAGCTGGCGGATCGAGTCTACGGACCCATCCCCGAGGATGCCGATGCAGCCCACTGACGTCCTGCTGCTCGTCACTGAGGCACTGGAGTCGCTTGGTATTGCCTATTGCGTTGGCGGCTCGTTTGCGAGCTCAACCTATGGCGAACCACGCGCCACCCGTGATGTCGATATTCTTGTGGCACTCCCCGTGAACAAAGCAGCGCGCTTTGTGGCACTGATCGAACCCGATTTCTTCGTACAACTCACCGATATTCATGAGGCTATCGCGCTGGCCCCGTCGCTCCGTGACGATCCACTCCGGCGAGCGACATGCAACCTCGTCCATCGCAGCAGCTTCTTCCGGGTTGATCTGTTCATATCATCAAGCCGAGCGTACGAGCTCGCCCAACTGTCGCGCCGCATTCCGCAGACGGTTGCGCTCAACCCGGAGCGGCAGGCCTATTTTGTGAGTCCAGAAGATATCATTCTGATCAAGTTGGACTGGTACCGTATGGCGCAGGGTGTGCTCGATCGCCAGTGGACCGATGTGCAATCGGTGATCACAACCCAAGGCAAAATCCTTGATCTGGCCTACCTGCATCACTGGGCCTCTCAACTTGCGATTGCTGATTTGCTCGACGCGGCACTTCGTGGAGCATCACCACCAAAGTCGGCACCGCCGGATGACGATTCGCAGCAGATGCGCTTGGATATTTGAGCACAGTTGATGAGAGCGAGCAAAGCTAACTGCATCGTGACGGGCTATGCTGCCACCTCCCGCCACGGCACATACCGACGAAGGATGGTCGTTTTCGTGAATGAAATAGTGCACATGCTCTCGCGATACCACTAGCGATAGTACATATTTCACCCACTGCAACATATCACCGCAGCCACTGCACGTGAAAGTCAGCGGCTACACCTGAGTCCTTTCACTTGCAGTGGGTGTGACTTTCACCTGCATTATTGTAGGCTTCCACCTGCACTCATGCAGTTTTGCAATGAAATGGTTAAATAAAAGTTGAAATTTTATGGTGTTCTGTGGTCGGTAGGTTCAGTGCAATGTATCAGCGCACAGGATTTTGAGGAGGCGGTGCGCGGTCTCGACGGAAGTCCGTAACCAAAATTACCTGATCTCGGTATTGCTCGGTTCGCTTATCAATAGCGAATATGAGAGGCTGGCTATCGAGATGTTTGGACGTAGTCATGACCGATCATCAGCTGATTCTATCCGCTGATCCAACGAGCGTGACGCTCAGATCGATCCGCGATTCTCAGTCCCATCATTAGCCAGTAGTTGACAGATCCGGTGGCTATGATTCTCGATGACGCGAAACGCGGCGAATCGGTCTTTACATGAATCAAATGCGGTGCATTACTGTCATTGGTGCACATGATCGGGTGTGTCGCCAGGATTTAGTCAAAGCCGTAGGGCCACGATCAGCGGCGCACTCACAGCCCGAGTATGTGCAACGTCTACGCCCTCAGCACCACTAACCCAATGGGTTCGGACTCGTTGGCAACATATCCCACGCTTCCAGCGGTCTCACCCTGGCGTGCTGTCGCGTGCGAAGAGGGTGAGACCAATGCTATTGGCGTGTGTTGACGATCGGCGAAGCCATCCAGGAGATCGTGGCGCAATTGCGCCCAAACTTACCGCCCAATGTGAGGAACCTTCTGGCTGACCCAGCCTAGTTTCGCATCCTGATGCGGCAAATCGTTCGGTTGATCGCTCTGGATGTTTTGGTATGATCACCTGCTTCCTGATATCTACACCCCGCACTCCAGAAAATGCACCTGTGCCGCGCTGAGGTGTACCACATCAGCCTGCAGGCTATCAGTCAACTGGACGCTACTGCGTGGCCCGATGATGGGAATAGTCGTGAATGGTTGGGCGCAGAGATAGCCAAGCACAATCTGTGTAGTACTTAGCCCGGTCTCTGCTGCCAGGTGCTGCACACGCAACGCACGTTGATCGTTCTCGGGATCAGCATACATCCGTTGGTGTATATCACGCAGACCGACACGTGTGCCATTTAGGATCCGCTGGAACAGTCCATTGGCCTGGGCTGACCACGGTACTGCCGCGAGGTTCGTCGCCTGATGCAGGTCATGAAGTTCCGCATCCATTACCACCACGGTCGGATCGCCAATCACTGCTGCATTAACAACGCCCAGATTCCAGAGCATCTGGTCGGCCACAAAACCAACCCAGCCAAGCGCAGCAGCAGCGGCCTGGGCAGCCCGAATACGCGGCTCACGCCAGTTCGAGCAGCCAGCATAGCGAATTTTCCCCGCCTGTACGAGCGTTTGGAGTGCCATCATTAGCTCCTCGACCGGTCGCGTCGGATCGTCTCGGTGCAGGTAGTACAAATCGATCGCCTCAACACCCAGATTGCGCAGGCTCTGATCGACATCTGTCTCGATCTCGTGCTGCGAGAGGCGGCCGATCTGCATGGCCGACAAATCAGGATGGCCACCCTTCGTGGCCACGATCAGATCGGCTTGCCCGCCACGCGCACGGAGCCAATCGCCGATCAAGCGCTCACTCAGCCCGCGGCCATATGGTACCCACTCAGCATAGACAAGCGCGGTGTCAAGAAAACGGCCGCCAGTAGCAACGAACTGATCAAGCATCCGAAACGACTCAGCCCGCTCGATCGCGGTACCCATATCGGCGGTGCCCAGACAAATCGGCGAGACATGCGACCCACAGGGCACTGCCATCGCCATGAACAAGGATGGGCTTACCTTTCAGCAGCCGATCAAAGATGCGTGTACTCCATCCAGAAAAGTCGACGATTCCCTTGCCCTCCCCATATGACATTGCTGGCCGAATGGTTGTTACCGACAACTTACCCTGCTGATGCGCAGCCGCGAAGATATCTTCGCACAATATCTTGTTGCGCCCATACTCGTTATTACCCTTGCGTGGTTCAATCTCTCGAAGTGGATAGCGGCTGGCCGGTTTACTATATACATCGACCGTGCTACAGAAGATATACTGCCCTGTCCGGCCCTGAAACGCTTCCACAGCACTCTGCGCGTGGTCTGGCGTGAACGTAAGCATGTCAATCACACAGTCAAAACTGCCCAGGCTGGCGATCTGTTGAATGAACGCTGGGTAGTTGTAGCGGTCACCAGTAAGAATTGTTGCACCTGCATTGAAACGAACCGGCGACTGTCCTCTATTGTAAAGCGTCACATCAACACCCCGCTCCAGGCACGTACGGGTAATTGCGCTGCTAATCAGACCTGTTCCACCAATGATCAAGACTTTCATGCTTGGTTCCTTGTGGTATTCAATTCATGTGATTGACGAAACCAGACCAGCCAATCCCCGGCGCTAGGTGCCACAATGTTTAGGTTCACAATGCGCTGGATGGCTGTAAAGCCAATTGTTCTGTCGCCAGTCCGCACATTGACCCACTCCATCATCAGATTCGCTGCGAGGCTTCGCGTATCGAGTATCAATGCGGAGGCATCTGGAACGTAAATCACGGCCATATCTCCCGTTTCCGTACGCGCTGCAACAGCGGGAGCGCGCATGCCAGACTGAATTGGCTGAGCCAGGAGCATGTCGGGCGCAGGTTGGAATCGCCACCAGTCTACGGATGTGAAAAACTGATAGAGATGCTGCATCTGCTGTACGGGTTCATGTGTTTCAAATGGTGTGCCCTGATCAGGTGAGATACAGGTGAGCCTGCCAGACTGGTTGTGGAGTGCGCTGTTGCCTTGATCCGAGCAGCGTTGCTGTATTCCCACGATCCCAATTCAGTAGGAGCAAAGCGTATTCGCCATATGTTGCCACCATCCCAGAAACCATCGACCTCGACACGTTGATTTGATGGCGATACGAACGTTGCCTTGAGATCAGCGTCCTGAAATGGGTTTTCATACGCCTGCTGGCTTATGAGTGCCACCTCAAACCGACTCCATTTCGGGATCACCTGGGTCGGCATAGATTCTCCTTCTTGATGGCATTTATGACTTTACAGATGCTCTTCTTGCGGCTGCCGATTACCGGATGATGGTGCCAGCCATCAAACTCGCCTTACCACGCAATCAAGCACCTAGATTGACTGCATAGAGGATGGTCGAAAGAAGAGCACCCGCTTCTCTGCCGCAGATTGGTACGCTCCAAAAACCAGTCTGATCGTGTTTAGGTTGTCTTCACCAGTTGTTTCGGCCTGATCGCCATTTAGGTGCCGTACGAAGCTTGCCTGACAGGGGACAATACTGGAATGGACAAGATCATACGCAGGGTCGGCCCAGCTATAACGTGGCGGTGGAAAGCGCTGGATCCAGGTACCTTGCCCAGTTGTCTCGCGGATGACGAAATCTGGCCCTAGCTCTAGAAACCCCTGGTCGCCCTCAATGTAGACATAGGTCTCCGGAAAACGCTCAATCTCGGTTTTGCTTGCATAGCTCATTTCAGCAACAACCGTGATCGGGCGTTGGCCCATGCTCATGATCACGGTGGCGACATCTTCGCCACGGATATCGGCATGGACGCGCGTCGTTTGGCAATACAGACTGTGGGCATCGCCAAAAAGGAAGCGCGCCGTATCCAAAATATGGCTGCCGATGTCGGTCAGGATGAATTGGTCAAGTTCTTTGAGAAACGGCTGGTTATCGAAGACCGGAAAGCTACTACAGTAGTGGATGCGTGCCCGAAATGGGGTGCCTATTCGGCCCGACTGCAGCTGCTGTTTAAGCTGTCGGATCGGATGCTGCCAGCGCCAGTTCTCATTAATCAGTAACGCCACCCCAGCCTGCCCACAAATCGCAACCATTTCCTCGGCCTCGGCTAGGTTTGTTGCCATGGGCTTCTGGCAGACCACTGCAACATGGTTTGCTGCACCAAGGCGCGTGAATGACGCATGCGTCTCAACGCTGGTGCAGATATCGATGAAATCAAGCTGCTCGTGCTGGAGCAATGCAATCGGATTATCGTAGATCGCGGGAATGCCAAATTGCTTTGCAAGCTGCTCAGCTTTGGCACGTGTGCGGTTATAGAGCGCCACACATTCAACTCCACCTGCCTCCAGCCAGCCAGCGAGCTGATAGCGCGCCCAGAACCCGCATCCGAACATGGCAAAACGCAGGTTGCGCATGAGCGCCTCCGTATTAGTCTTGAGCCGTAATCGCCCGCACACTCTGCTGGATTGCCGCAATAGTCATGATCTGCTCCTTCCAGTCCGGCTTGAAGATCTTGTTGTAGGCCTGCGCAATCGCAAGCTGCGCGCCATCGGAAAACGGGAAACCGGTCAGGCCAAAGATGATCGCAAATTCAATCCGCGCATGCCCGGACAGAAACTCCCAGGCAACCTCAGCTGGAACCCCCAGTTTGACGGCTTCGTCGTAGGCTTCTTTGATTGCAGTAATGACGGTTGCAGTAAAGGTTTCGGCCAGTGCAGGCTCTAAGATCGCCATCTGCTCAACGGTAATCCGGAATGCTTTCATGACCGGTGCATACATAGCGCGCGAGATCTGCTCTCCACGAGAATAGGCCTCCTCGGGGCCATGATGCAGTGCACAGACGATGTGATGCTTGGCATCGACCCCACCAAACCAATCGGTGCGTGCCGCCTCAGTCACCTCATCATGAAACATGGGTGGATGACAGGGATGGGCGACAAAGTAAATCAGATCCTGGCGAATTGTTACAGCGCCAGCATAACTCGCCGCTGGATCAAGCCCAATTACCATCGTCCCAGGCTTAAGATCTGGAACGATCATCTGCGTAATGTGTCCAATCAAGTTGTCAGGCACAGCCAGAATCACTGCATCTGCGCGACGGAGCGCCTCGTCCTGAGGTGTAGCCTGCAGACCGCGTGCGGCCAGCCGCGCCAGCCCCGATTCACTGATTTCGATGTAGTCGACTAGGTAGCCAGTGTTATCCTTCAGATTGTCGCCGATCCGGCAGCCCATTTTGCCACCAGCACCCATGAGAGCAAGGCGAATGGTCATAAGACCTCCTATCTGCAAATTGCACAATCTACTGCAACTCTACTATACTCCGGCTATGCAGCCACCCCACGCTGGATCGCACCAAAATAGTCATCACGGCCATTCTGACCTCCTTTGAACGCAATCTCGAGCCCATCAAGGAGGCGGTTGTGCGAGTATGCGCGACAGAGTGGTGCCCCTGGCGCAATGGGGGTCAGCAATTCCAATGCACTGATCGCGAGTTGCTGTGCAACATGCCCAGAGGTATCGCCGCCAGCAACACAAACTCGCCTGAGCCCGGTGCGTTCAAGGATCTCCCGTACGATCAGGCCCTGCGCCTGGCCAAATACCAGCGCAGCGTGCGTCTGGCTGATGCCAAGCTGGCTAACCGACTGCCGAGTGGTCACGATTGCCGGATCTTCCGGACCGACTGCTGAGTAGAACACCAGGTGGCGACCCTGCGCAAGTATAGCGAGCCCGGCCTGGATTGCGGCTTGGCATGCGTTCTGTGCCGTGGCCGGATTGACCAAGCCTACATAGTCAAGCTGCAGGGCGACATATCCATTGCTGATTGCCCACGCGATCTGCCGCTTTGTAATCGGCGATGCGCTGCCACTCATCACAATCAATCGCTCAACTGCACCAGGTGGGTGTAATTCAATCTGGTTCTGCACGATGCCCGCACTGCGCCAGTAGTACGTCAGCGCATACTCAATTGCCGATGAACCAACTACAAATGGCGAAAGCGTCGAGCGCGCTTCCCAGATGACATGGCCTATTGACTGGAGGTGCTCATTCGTTAGTGTATCGAAGAGTACGATCTCGCAGCCCTGCGCTGCAAGGGTGGCATAGTGCGATAGGAGTGTATCGTGCAGTTGATCAAACTGCAGTACATCGATCAGGCCGGTCGTACTGGCAGTTTGTCGACCGAGATGCAGGCGCAGATCGCTTTCATCCATAGGTGTGATTGGGTGGTATCGCATAGCGGGATGACGATCAAGCCGGTAAGTCTGGTTGGCGACAGTGGCGAACAAGTTGCCAAATACCACATAGCGCATGAGGACAGGCAAGCCGATTACGAGCGGTACAACACGCCCATTGCAGAGTGATCGTCCGATCTCGATTGCATGCCCAATACTGCCAATTGTCGGTGCTGAGTCAAAGGTTGAGCAGACTTTGTAGTGGAGCAGCGGTGCACCAAGTGACTGGAGTGCTTCGAGCACTGGCCGCAGTTCAGCATCCATTTGGGTTGGCGACATCGTCCGGCTGATACCAGCGACCCCGACAGCCCGAACACCGGGATGGTGTGTCTGCAGATACTCCAGCGATGGCGTTTCGAGTAGTAACACCGTCGGGATTCCGCCAAGAACCAGCGCCTCCAGCGCGTCCGCCGCGCCAGTGAAGTCATCGCCATAATAACTCAGCAGGAGGTTGCTCATAGCGCACCATACAGCTCAATCGCCTGCCGCAACTCAGTGTGCTCGGATGCATACACCTCCAGCGCGATTCCCTGCATCGCGGCATCCCACGCCTGCCTAATACTGGCTAGGCCAGCGGCCGGTCCGGCCGGGTGGGCCATCATGCCACCACCGGCCAGATACATCAGATCGACATGCCCCAACGCTTTGAAGGTTGCGGGGGCCTGTCCAGCCCACTGGCCCGACGAGAACACTGGCATGGCGCGATAGCCGCCGAACAGAGGGGCTGTGCAAGCCTGCGCGGATATAATCACTGAGGCATCACTCTCGCAGAACTTGTTCTGAAGGCCATTTACATGCAGATGATCCACCCCGGCGATGCGCAGGATCTTCTGAAATGCGGTGTAGTCCATTCCAAGCCAGGGGTGGCGTGACAGCGCTCCCCATCCGGCACGATGCCCATGAATCGGCAGCCGCGCGTGCCGCCGGAGATGAATGAGCGCCGCAAGGCCGACCGAGAGCACATTGACCATCACACATGTGCCGCCGTGTTTGGCCACGAGATCGTGACCACGCAGCATGTCGTCGAGGTCGCCAGTAATGTTGAAGGCATACATGACCTGTTTGCCAGTTCGGTCGGCGTGCTCGTGAATGACCCGCATCACGGCGGTCACGCGCTGTTCCAGCGGGGCGTATGGTGGGTTGGTTTGCAGTTCATCGTCTTTGATGAAATCGATACCAGCCTCACAGAGATCGGATACCAGCTGGGCGGTCTGCTCTGGCGAGAGGCCGACGCTCGGCTTAATGATGGTGCCAAGGATTGGCCGATGATACACGCCGGTCAACTGGCGCGTACCAGCGATCCCGAATGCGGGGCCAGGGTAGACATCGGCGAACTCATGTGGAATCTCAAGATCGAGCAGCCGTAGCCCAGAGAACTGACCAAGCTCGTACAGATTTCCACTCACGGTTGTCAGTAAGCTCGTCAGTGATGGGCCAATGTTCTCATACGGAAACGAGAGCACAACCTCAGCGCGCTGGTAATGTGCTAACGCGGCACCTTTGGGCAGCTTTGCACCCGGCAACGATGGTGTGTCGATTGATGTCAGATTACTAATCTGCTCAACGCGGGCACCATGGCGCCCAAGCAACTCAGGTGTCTCGCCAGGCGTCTTCACAAATGTCCCAGCAGACTGTTCTCCGGCCATTGCGGCGGCAGCCTTTTCAGGTGGATGGGCCGTCTCGATTCGATAGCGTGCAATGATGCGGCTCATAGTGTCTCCTGATCGAGTCGAACCAACGCAAATGGCTGGAGCACAACCGATAGCCCTGCTGATGTAGCCGTAACCAGTTCGCCAGACTCCATCCGAAATGCGTCGGGATGATGCATGGCACGCTCAACATTGCTCATATCTAACACTCGCGCACGAAAATGCCCGCTGATACCATGGCCGCTGACGCAGAGCACTTGTTGTGTTTCGGTCAGATTAGCGATCAACAAGCGACGCACACCGTCGCGTTTGAGGAGCAGCGCCACGACACGCATGGGATCGGTGGATTGGGTATGTACGAGTACGCCACCGACATATGCGCCAAGATCGGCAAACAGATGGTAGAGTGGAAAGACACCACCTGGAAGCGAGGGAAATTCTGTAGGTAATGGTGATCCCTCGCCATGTTCAAGGACACCACGCCAGCCGCATGTTTCGAAGCAGGTCAGACTCGCAACGCCCGCTTCGGCCAGATAGCTAATTGCCCCAAGTGTCCACCCGGCACCGAAGAGCGACATCTGGCGCGGATCGACTTGGGTCGGTAACCTACCCGGCTTTGCCGCTGGAGCATCCCCGGTCGCATTCGGATTCCAGCGCATCTTGAATGTGATTGGGCTTACGGTGATCGGGCATGCGCCGCTAAACTGCCGAGCGCTGGTGATCAGTGTCCGATGCATCGGTAGCGTCTCGATCAGCGACAGATAATCGCTGGCATGGACCTGCGGGTTGGTCGAGAACGTGACGAAATCCATGCTGGCAGTATTTGGGCGTGCGCGATTGAGCTCGGTGAAGAACGCATCCGTGCCACCGCCGAATGCGGCGGCTGGCGCATATGGCGTGAGCACCTGGCGGGCTAGCATCACTTGTTCGGCCGAACTTGTCTTCTGCTGACGCTCAAAGATCAGCCAGCGTAGCACCGGCGGGGCGATCTGGCCTACTTGGGCTGCGAGTATTTCAAGCTCGACCTGCGGATTGGCTGCCAGCCATAGTGCAATCTCGAGCCCTGCCCCAAGCTGGCGCGCTTCGCTGGCAGCCTGCTGGAGCTGCTCGACATATCCCACTTGAGCTAGATCGAGGTCAATGCGGAGGTGACTCAACTGAAGCATTGCGAGCTGATTAATCGCGTCTGCGGAGAGCGGTCGACCATCGCTCGCACTGCCAAGCCCAATCAACGGCATGGGCGACTCGTTTTCGCCCACCGTGATACAGAGATCCGGGATGCTGGCCTGCACATCTGGCAGCGGCCCGCTCACACTGAGCGTGACTGTCTGTTCAAGCCGATCGCCACGCCGCACCGCGACCGGAAATGGCACATATAGTGGCGTGCAGTAGGTCTTGAAGGATGCATCCGTCCAGTTGCGTTGATCCTCCATTTCAAAGGTATCACCCTCCATGCGAACGCTGATGCGCAGCTCTGGAGCGACCTCAACTGTAATCCCTCGAATACCCGTGAAAGGCTGGTGTGGTGAAATATGCTCGGGGAAATGGCCGTTGGCCTGTGTACCATCAACTAAATCAAGTACGCACCAGCGACCAGCGCAACTAGCGGGATGCAGGACGCAGAAGCCGATTCGGTTCCGGAGAAAGTCGGAGTGTGCTTCACCTTTGACCTGAAACACGATTGTTCCATCGTCTGCCCCATGAATCATCCCGCGCCATTCGTAGTCAATCGAATCCTGGACGTGGCGCGCCAAGAAATTCACTTGAAATGCTCGATCATAATGCGTAATCTGAAGATCGGATAATACCGGCTCAACCGTGCCCCAATTCTGATCACGCACAGCGACATAGATTTGCTGGATGACGATCTGACCAGCGAGTCGGATGTGTCGTAATGTGCTGCCTTCCAGAGTCGCTTGTAGTGGGCCAGCCTGAAGCTCGTGTTGGGTTGGCGGTTCACTATCCTGACCGCATGCGAGTATGCGTCTGAAACGCACAGCATCACTTGTATTCATTGCCGCTCGATTCTGGTTGCCGCGACACACTCGCTACAGACGCGACGGTTGATCTCGCGGTTCTCAAGCAGCACCTCGGCGAGCGAACGGCGCTTGTATGCTTCGATAATGCGGGTATGATCAGCAATTGCGAGAAGTTCGTTATAGGCAACCGACTTGGCCCGTAGTGAGAGAAGTGCGGCGATCTGTGCGACCAACTCGGTCCAGTTACGCAAGAGGAGCGGCTGCAGGCTATGTGCGACAAGATAGCGGTGGAAACTCATGTCAATACGACGAACCTGCGCGAAGTTGCCCTGTATAGTTGCTATGCGCTGTTGCTCGATTAGATCCTCTAGTGCAACAAAGTCCTGGTGATTGAGTCGCTCGATGTTGAGCTCAGCAGCGTAGTTCTCAAACAGGATGCGCATGGCGAAGATATGCTCAACATCCAGAGCGCTGAATGCACGCACACAAAACCCGCGATTCACAGTGGCGACGACGAGTCCCTCGTGCTCCAATATGACGAGCGCTTCGCGTACAGGTGTACGGCTCACCCCTAGTTGTTCGGCAATTGTGATCTCTGGAATACGATCACGCGGACGCAGACGCCCTTCGATGATCGCGTCGCGGATCTGCGCGACAACCTGATCGCGTAAACTGAGTGCTGACACCGGGAAAAACTGCTTGCTTGCGACCACTCTTCATCTCCATAGATATTGTGTATAATGTATACAATTGAAGGACATCTGTCAAGAAGGCAATTGGATCATTGCAGCACCTCACATGCGATGGCCCACAGCGATGGGCGCGTCGGACGACACGCGGCCCAGTGGCTACGCATTCCACGAATAAGCGCTCAACGCGCATGGCAAGGGCCGGGGATGTACTCTCCCGGCGAGCGAATGCCGCCTGCTACCAGACAGTGCAGTGTTCGGTGACTGCTGGAATCGGGGGTGGTGTGGTGAGTATCGGCTGGCGAGCGGTGAGCGGCATCAGCAGCAGTGACCGATGCTGATAAGGCGCGAGGCTCCGTCAGGCGCTGGAGATGACACAAACAACTTGTCGTGCGGCATCGATTGGCGCAAACACGAGGCATTCCCTGCTATAATGTGTTGAAATCCATTCAGTTTCTGCATGGCGTCCATGTCTGCCAGAGGTAGCCGTCGCGTATGGCTTTCTTCTCTTCTACGGCATTAGGCCCCGAAAACCCGCTGTTTCGCGGTCGGCAGGCCGAACTCGCTCGGCTGGTGCAACTGTGCCAGGACGATGTCAGCAGCTACATCGTCGTGTATGGTGGCCGCCAGAATGGCAAGACCAGCCTGCTCATGCGGCTTGAGGCGCGGCTTACCGCACCGATCAAGGTCTGCCGGGTCGACTTCCAGCAGATTCAGGGTGCGCCTGCGGCAACGACCTTTGCCTTCCTCGCCATGCAACTCGCTGAAGTGCTGCCGCTGACCCCTCAGCCACAGAATGTTGCCAATGGCCCAGCCTTACTGCATTTCCTCAATCAGGCGCTGGCACGCCCAGACATCCCCCGGCTGGTGCTGTTATTGGATGAATTGGGCGCACTGCCAGTGGCAACCCGTGAGGCGCTGGCCAATGCGCTGCGCTCACTTTTCCATGCCCGGCTGGTGCGGCCTGCCCTGGCCAAGCTTCAGATTGTGTTTAGTGGTGGGATTGAACTCTACAACCTGATTGTGACCGAGGCATCGTCACTGCATAATATCTGCGAAGAACTGTATCTCAGCGACCTCATGCGTGGCGATGCAATTGGCTTGATCGCCGATGGTTTGCGCGGGCTGGGTTGCCCAGCCGAACTGGCTGAGGCAATTGGTGCTGCGACCTACACCCACACTGCTGGACACCCATACCTGACGCAGCGGATTGGCAGTTTGCTTGAGGCTGCCAATCGCCGTAGTGAGCCATTCACACCGGCACTCGTCGAACAGGCAGTTGCTGAGATTGGGCGGGGTGGCCCGCTGCTGCGGCAGATTCGCGATGATCTGCGCGAACAGCAGCTTGAAGATGCCGCGCGGCTGCTGCTCAGCAATCCGCCGCGCTTCACACGGTTAAATGATCAGATGGCGCGGCTGGAGTTGATTGGCCTGGCCAAGCGTAGCGGTGATCGCTGGGCTCCGCGTAACCCGTTGCTTGCAGGAGTGTTCGGAGAATTGCTTGGGATTGAGATCCCTGCTTCTGTGCTGCCGATACCCGTAGCCGCTCCAACAATTGTGCCGCCTGTGGAGCAGCTAGGTGATGTGCAGATCAATCAGCAGGCGCTGCGCCAGTTGTTGGTCGAGCATTTCAACGACAGCGAGCTGCGCGATTTGTGCTTTGATCTGAACATTGATTATGAGAACCTGGCGGGCCAGAGCAAAGCCGATAAAGCCCGTGAGTTGGTAACATATGCGCAGCGGCGTACACGCTTGCCCGAATTGATTGCACGCGCCCAGAAGGTGCGGCCACAGGCCAATTGGGGCGCGGTTGGGGGAATAATAACCATTGTACCACCGGTCACGCTACCACAGGCACAACAGCCAGTATCAACACCAGTCCCTGCTGATGCGAGACACACGCAAACAGCCGATGAGCCATTGCTCGAAACGCTGATCAGCAAAGCGCCGCCAACGCGCCGATCGTCACCCAGCACGCACCCCTCGTCACTCATGCTGCCTGAACTCGTGAAGGTCCCCGCTGGGCGCTTCCTGATGGGCAGTAGCGACGCCGACAAACTGGCTCGTGATAACGAGAAGCCGCAGCACACGCTTGAATTGCCGGATTTCTGGATTGGCAGAACACTGGTCACAAACACGCAATTCCAGCCCTTTGTTGCGGGTGATGGCTACACCAACCAGAGCTATTGGACCAAAGTTGGCTGGCAATGGCGTGGGTCGGAAAAGCTCACGAAGCCGCTCTATTGGGATGATCAGAAGTGGAATGGCGTGGAGTATCCGGTCGTTGGAGTCAGTTGGTATGAAGCTGTGGCCTATTGCCGCTGGCTGAGCGCCCAAACTGGCCAGCTCGTCCGTTTGCCAAGTGAGGCCGAATGGGAGAAGGCCGCCCGTGGCACGGATGGGCGAATCTGGCCCTGGGGTAATACCTGGGATGCCAAACGGATTAATAGTAAAGAAGCTAAGATCGAGAAGACCACGCCGGTTGGTCAATATCCAACTGGTGCGAGCCCATATGATGCGCTCGATATGGCCGGCAATGTCTGGGAGTGGGTTGCGACAAAGTGGGGTAAATCGTATCCATACCAGCTTGAGGATGAGTGGACAGCCGTTTATCTGGACGCGAATGACAATCCGGTTATTCGTGGCGGATCGTGGAATAGTGAGCAGAAGCTCGTGCGCGGGGCGTACCGCATCGTCAGCCACGCGCGCGACCGCTACGACAATCTAGGGTTGCGGGTCGCCAGTCATTCTCTTGGGCAGTGATGAGTGGACAGTGATGAGTGGAGAATGATGAGTGGATAGTGAACAGTAATCGCTTGTCACTGTCCACTCATCACTGTTCACTTGTGGCCTGTCCCTTGTCGCTCATCTCTAACACCACAGGATCAACCAATGAGCAACGAGAAATCAGTAAACAGCTATCGCGATCTGCTTGTCTGGCAGAAGAGTATTGTGCTTGTGAAGCAGGTCTATCGGCTCACCCAAACCTTTCCTGCCGATGAGCGCTTTGGCCTGATAGCACAGATGCGTCGTGCGGCAGTTTCGATTCCATCAAACATTGCTGAAGGTCAAGCCAGACATACAACGGGTGTATTCATTCAGTTTATCGCGTATGCCGAAGGCTCTTTAGCTGAACTCGACACGCAGGTGACGATCAGTGTTGAACTTGGATACTGTACAGAGGCGCAGGTTGCTGAAATTAGTGCATTGATGACTGAACTACGAAAGATGCTGAACGCCCTCCGCCGTAAACTGGCAAATAACCTGTGATGCAATACTCACCCATCACTCGTTACTCTCATCACTTATCACTTGCCATTCGTCGCTCGCTACTTACCACTCGCCACTCGTCACTCGTCACTCGTCACTCGTCACTCGTCACTCGCCACTCGTCACTCGCCACTCACATTTGTTCGTACAATTCTTCAACGGTTATTGCTGCGCCCCGCCTTCCCAACCATGCCGGTATCTGGATCAATCGCCAGCTCGGGCGTGAGTCCCTTGCTTTTGCCGACCTGATCGATTGGTAGGTCGTTCGAACTCACACCAAACATACCGTGTCAGGGTTCGCCGTGTCACCCCTCACCATGTCACCCTGTCAGAAGTCAGGCTCACACCGTATAATGCTGGAACGTCGGTAGGTACTCGCGATTGGCTGCAAATAGTTCATTGACCATCTGCTTGGTTTCGGCCAGCGATAGCACTGTAGCAGTTAATGGATCGTGGGCAATAGCCTGGTAGATCAGACGCGGGTTACCGGTCAGACAGCCTTCCACAACCAGTTCTTCTAACTGTGCAGTAATGCCAGTAAGTAATGCAACCTGTGGTGGCAGCGCGCCGACGCGCACCGACTCAAAGCCTTTACGGCTTGCCCAGACCGGCACTTCGACACATGCCCCCTGCGGAAGGTTATCGATCAGGCCTGTATTAGCGACATTGCCATTGAACGAAAACGGCTCGCCACCCTGCAGCGCATTAATAATATATGCGGCATATTCGTGGCCGCGCTCCAGCGAGATCGGGTGATCGGAGGCGAACCACTTTTTGGCTTCCTCGCGCCAGAGCCCTTCGCGCGATTCATACCATTTGATTGTCGCCGCATACATCCCTGGATTCCAGCCAGTGCCATGCGTGCAATATTGTTCGATCAGATCCGGCCGTTTGCGGAACCACCAGTTGTATTCGGAATGATGGCCACTCGACTCGGTTGGGTAGTAATCGAGCGCCAGAAACAGTTCATTGCGAACCTGTTCCTCGTTATAGATTTCTGGCCGTTCCATCGCTTGGCGAATCAGCGGATAGGCATCCTGTCCATTCCATTTATATTCGAGATACCAGGCCATATGATTGATGCCAGCACAGGTATAGGTGATTTCCGAAATCGGTGCGCCAATCCATTTCGCCAGCATCTCGGCTGTTCCCTGAACGCTATGGCACAGCCCAACCAAGGGTACACGAGTTTCGCGTTGGATGGCACGGCAGAGTAACACCATCGGGTTGGTATAGTTGAGCATTGGTGCGCCAGGGCAGTAGCGCTCCATATCGCGAGCAATATCGAGCAAGGCCGGGATTGTTCGCAGCCCACGGAAGATACCAGACGGCCCACGGGTATCGCCAATATTCGTATCGATCCCATACTTCTTAGGAATTTCAAGATCGTGCCGCCAGACGCTCAACGGACTGGCGAGGATCGTCACCAATACGGCATCGGCACTCTTGAGCGCTTCCACCCGATCCAGGGTGGCGGTCACGGTGGCAGGGTAATTGCCGAGTTCAACGATCCGGCTGACCGAACGATAGGCAAAATCGAGCCGTTCTGGATCCACATCCATCAACGCGAGTTCCGCATCACGAAGCAACGGAAACGTCAGGATATCGCGGACAAGGCCACGAGTAAATCCTAGGCTTCCCGCACCAATAAAGGCAATTTTTGTCACAACACGCCTCCTATGCTTACAGCACGATTGTAGCACGGCTAGTGACAAGCCAGGATGACACGAACTGCCAGAAGACTTGCCGATTCAGCAGTTGCCGGGTAAACATGGTTACGTTATAATCAAAGTATAGACGCCCCCGTAGCTCAGTGGATAGAGCGACGGTTTCCTAAACCGCAGGTCAGCCGTTCGAGTCGGCTCGGGGGCACCAGTTTTACGGCGTTGCAATGCGGAGTGCCGATCAATGATGATCGGCACTCCGCGTGTTTGACAGCCAAGTTGACAGCCAAAGTTGCTCGTCCACCGCTATCCACTGCTATCGCTGGCTGTCTTCTTGGGCGAAATGGTTGACACATCTTGCGCTGGGTGATGCTGATCTTCAGGCTGTCTTTCCTCATTTGCCGCCTCTGCCGCTGTGGGTTCACACAGTAACTGCTCAACTTTTGCGGTGGCGTCGCGTTGCAAGCGGGGCAGTACGTGCGCATAGGTATTCATGGTTGTGCTGATCTGGGTATGGCGCAGGATTTCCACGACCCGTGGATGCACATCCTGCGCAATCAGCAGTGTGGCACAGGAATGGCGCAGATCATGGAACCGAACGGTCGTGGGAATGCCGGCGGTCCGGAGCACCTGTTTGAAGTGCCGGGTCAGATTCCGTGGATCAATCGGCGTGCCGTTGCCGGTGGTGAATACGAAGCCAGTGGTTTGCCATGATTCTCCCCCGATTCGCTGCTCCTGCTCCTGTGTCTGACGATGCTGGCGCAATGCCGCCAATAGGATGGGGGGCAGATCAATCGGGCGCATACTGCCACGCGTTTTCGTGCTTGTGCGTTCTAATTTCCCGCGCAGGCGTTGGAGCGACCCACTGACCCGCAGCGTGGCCTGATCAAAGCTGATATCCGACCAGCGTAATCCCAGGATTTCCCCCAGCCGTAACCCGAGACTCAGCGCCACCCGATATAATGCCTCCCAGCGATGGCCGGTGACCGCACGCAGCAATGCGCGGGCTTGCTGTTCATCAAGGGGCTGGATATGGAATTCCGGATCGGACTCCGTTCGCTCTGCGGACTCATCGATTGCGCGGTGGTGTGGCACGTCAACCAGCGTGGCCACATTCCGCTGCACATATTGCCAGCGCATGGCCTGATTCAGCGCCCGTCGCAACACCGCCCGGACATTGCGCACGGTATTATATTTGCGGCCATCTTCGGATAAGCGGTTGAGCATCGTCTGCACGTGTTCGGGCAGCAGTTTATCAATCTGGTACTGACCAAGATGGGGTTTCAGGTGCTGATTCACAATCTGCGTGTACCCATCGATCGTCCGAATCTTGTTCCGCCGACTCACAATCTCCTGTAACCAGCGATCAAGAAACTGGGCAATCGTGATTCGTTCCATGGCCAGGTTGACCCCTGAAGCCTGTGCCCGCTGCGCGGATTTGAGCTGCTCAACCACGTCGCGACGCGTATCACCATACAAATATTTCCGCTTGCGCTTCCCATCAATCAGGCCGAGATCAAGTGTTGCACACCAGCGACCATCTGGCCGTTGGTGGATTGACCCTTCACCATGCCCTCGCCGTCGCTGTGCCATGTGAAACCTCTGTATAGGCGCTATAACACGGAACAGTGTACTACAAATTGTCTCGTTCGTCAAACATATGTTCTATTGTGTGTGGCGGCCATACATCAGTTTATTTGGATCCCCCAGACTGCTGGGTTTGTTGGACCACCCAATCACGCAACGCGGCAACCGGAATGCGGCGAGCCGTTCCGTGTCGAACGGATGGGAGATCACCCGCATCCATCATCTCGTAGATGGTTGAGCGACTGAGGCTCAGCATCCGGGCTGCCTCTTCAACCCGTACCAACAGTGGCTCAACCAGCGCCGTGGGTTGTTTCAGATCAGTCATGGTCTTCCTCCCTTTGTATCTCCCCATGCTCAATACTCTGTTGATAGCTATCTATTGATATCGTCCACACCAACGAGTGTAGCAACCCGCCGACACGGAAGCTATCCTCAATGTGCATACACTTGTTGCGAAAAGTAGGGACACTTTTGGAGATGCGCCACGACCGTGCCCGTGCGCACGCGGTATGTGTGAGTTTTGCAGGACGGGCAAGGCCAAGCCGAGGCGCAGGCGCACCTTGCCCATCCTGCACATGCGACAGCGCCGCGTGCACCGGGCACGCGGGAGAGCCGAAAGGACCAAGATGATCCAGCCGCTCGATCTCACGTCTATTCGTGCTCCGCTTCATATGCTGCAAGTGCTGGAAGCGGATGTAAGTGCCCGCCTGCTGGAGCGTCAGGCCCAGGCGCGGGCCATGATCGTGGCAATTCTTAGCCGACAACACCTGGCACTGATTGGCCCACCGGGCACGGCCAAGAGCCTGATCACCGAACTGGTTGCTGAGCGGATCACCAACGCGGGTGGTGGTGGCCCAACGTTTGTTTGGTTACTGACCCGCTTCACAACACCGGATGAGGTGTTTGGGCCAATCAGTGTCCAGGGACTCAAGCAGGATGTCTATCGACGCATCACGACTGGTAAGCTGCCTGAGGCAACCTTTGCGTTCCTTGATGAAATCTTCAAGGCCAACTCCGCCATATTGAATGCGCTCCTGTCGCTGCTCAACGAGCGGGTGTTCGACAATGGCCTGGTGCGGATGCGCGTGCCACTCATGACCTGTGTGGGTGCATCGAATGAGTTGCCACAGGGCGAAGATCTGCATGCCCTGTGGGATCGCTTTGCGCTGCGGCAGGTGACGAGCTATGTCAGCGATTTGGCCTTTGGTCAGCTGTTACGTCTCGCTGCGCTGGCCACGCCACCCCAGATGATCGATCATGCCGACCTCGTGATCCTCCAGCAGACCTGTACTACCCTGCCCATTCCGGATGGTATCCTGGATGCCGTGGGTCAACTGCGCAAAGATCTTGGTGGGCAGGGCATAATCGCCAGTGACCGGCGCTGGCGACAGTCGCTCACACTGGTACGTGCGCATGCCCTGATCGAGGGGCGTGGGCTGGTCGAGGAAGATGATCTGAGCATCCTCGCAGATGCACTCTGGAACACACCCGATCAGCGTGGCGTGATTGCCCGGATCGTCGCACGATTGGCGAATCCGCTGGTTGGCAAGGCGGTCGAGTTAGGTGATCAGGCAGCGAATGTCTATGACATGGCCCTCAAAGCCCAGCAGTCCGCCAGCGACGACCAGCAGAAGATGCAGTTGGCGGTTGAGGCCGCAACCAAACTCAAGAGCTGTGCCACCCAGGTCAAACGGCTGCGGGAGCAGGCGCACGCCCAAGGCCGAA
>JBBQSD010000116.1:0-20924 GCA_038214135.1 Chloroflexales bacterium
AAGCGTTGATCGGGTACAATAGGGGTATGGCTGATGATCACACCCTGATATTTGAAATCCGTGCTGCCCTGGAAGGTGCTGGCTGCCCGATCTGCCTATTGGCGCAGCGCAGTCTGCGGCGTTATCTTTCGGCGCTGGCCAATGAGGGCGTCACGGATCGCCAGCAGCGCGATGAGATTCGGGCTGCCTATGGTTTCTGTGCCGCCCATGGCCGCATGCTGCGTGATGGCCGCGATGCGCTTGGTAGTGCGATCATTCAACGCGATATGCTGGCCAATCTATCGCGGGCACTGGTCCACGAGCGGCCATCGCCACCCAATGTTGCTGCGCGCTTGCGTCGGGCATTTCGGCAGGGTGGGCGTGTAAATGGCCCATTGCCGACCAGCCGTGGGTGTGTCGCTTGCGAACAGGTCATTCAGGCCGAACAGCGCTATGCTGCTGCATTGGTGAATAGCCTGATCGACGCGCAAACGCTAGCATTATTTCGGGCCTCGGCAGGATTGTGTGTGCCGCATTTGCGCCTGGCACTGCTTGCAGTACCACATGCAGAGGCACACTCACTGTTGCGCGAGGCGCAGGGTGCAATCTGGGGCGATCTGATTGGCGAGCTCGATGAGTTTATTCGCAAACAGGATCACCGTTTCACCCACGAACCACCAGGGCCAGAGGCGAATTCCTGGCGTCGGGCGATTGATTTGGTTTCAGGGCAACCCGAATGCCCTGGTGGTGAATAAATTAAGCCATCAGCTGATGCTGATTGTTTGCCCAGACGCAATATCTTGCGTCTCTATCTTGGTTCTTGGTTCTGAGCATTCTGACTCCTGACTCCTGAATTCTTGGTGTACCAAGGAGAAGCGTATGTCCCGCCAGCGCCGCGAACCATTTGCCGCCGTTGATGCCACCTGGCTACGAATGGAAGACCCAACGAATCTCATGATGATCACGGGTGTCCTGATGTTCGATCAGTCGCTTGATTATCTACGATTGTGTGCGCTGCTTGAACAACGCCTGGTTGGTCGCTTTGATCGGTTCCGTAAACGGGCGATCGTGCCGCCCAACGGTGTTGGTTCGCCCTATTGGGAAGATGACGCGCATTTTACGCTGGATTCGCACATCCATCGCATTGCACTGCCTGCACCAGGCGATCAGCATGCACTGGAGGATCTGGTCAGCGATCTGATGAGCGTGCCGCTGGATTTCTCCAAACCACTCTGGCAGTTTCATGTCGTGGAGGGCTATGGTACAGGCAGCGCGCTGATTGTGCGCCTGCACCATAGCATTGCCGATGGCATTGCCCTCGTGTATGTATTGCTATCGCTGACTGACAATAGCGCTGATCCCGTGCATTCAGTTCCTGAACCAGCACCAGCAAGTGCAGGAAACCCAGCAGCTATGGGAAATCCATTTGCCGCCCTGCTCAAGCAGGCATCCCATGCTGTTGCAACGCTGCGCAATGCTGGTGAGGCGTTGTTGCGTGAGGGCCAACAGATCGTCGAGCAACCAGAGCGCTTGGGAACACTCGCACGCCAGGGGGCCGATAGCCTGGCCGCGCTTGGCAAACTGGTGCTGATGCCACCCGATCCAATGACGATCCTAAAAGGGCCATTGGGCGTCCAGAAGCGGGCCATCTGGTCGCAGCCGATTGCGCTAGATACGCTCAAGGCGATTGGAAAAGTGACGGGTAGCACGATCAATGATGTGCTATTAGCGGCGGTTGGTGGGGCATTACGCAGCTATCTGATCGAGCGCGGCAGTAGTGTCGATGGCCTGAATATTCGTGCTGTTGTTCCGGTCAATTTGCGCCCACTTGATCGACCACCAACCATGGGAAATGTGTTCGGGGTTGTCTTTCTGGCGCTGCCGCTGGGGCTGGCGCATCCCTATGATCGATTGGTCGAACTGCGCGAGCGTATGGAAGCGATCAAGGGTTCGCCAGAGGCAATTGTTGCCTTTGGGATCTTGAATGTCATGGGGATTTCGCCCGAATCACTGCAGGATATTGGTGTCGGCTTGTTTGGCAGCAAAGCAACGGCAGTGATGACGAATGTGCCAGGGCCGCGTGAAACCATCTATCTGGCGGGATCACCAGTTCGCGGCAGCATGTTCTGGGTGCCGCAATCGGGCCGCCTGGGGATTGGAGTCAGCATTTTTAGCTATGCTGGCGAAGTGCTGGTTGGCGTTGCAGTCGATGCCGACCTGATTCCAAATCCAGAACGGATCATCGAAGGGTTTCACCAGGAGATCGATACCCTGAGTGGGTTGATAGCATAACCGATTAAATTGGGAATTATCGATCATCCTATGCCCCGCAGGCTGAAGCCTACGGCAAGGGGCGATACGATACATTATAGCCGCAGGCTTCAGCGGATGGCCGAGCACCCATTGTTCTCACCGATTATTTGGTCAATTTCCATAGGTACTTTATGAAACATACCATTCTATTTCTTGTTGGGCTGGCTCTGGTTGCTTGCGGGCAGGCAGAACGTACAGGCAGCACACAAACCGCTCTTCCGGTGGTAGGACAGCTACCACCAACACAGGTGAGTGTGCCAAGCAACACACCTGTAGCGACGTTTGTAACCGTCCTCGTTGATATTTCTGCACCAACGACGCCAACAACATCGAGTCAACCACTGGTGGTGAGCCCGATTGTCACACCAACGATTGAACTGCATCTTGGCGGGCAGACGCTCATGATCGAGGTGGCCAGCACGCCCGAGCAGCGCGAGCGTGGGCTGATGTTTCGTTCGCGGATGGATGCCAATGCGGGGATGTTATTCGTGTTTCCAAATGATCAAAACCTCTCATTCTGGATGCGCAATACCCAACTGCCGCTCTCAATTGCATTCATCGATGCCAACCAGCGCATCTTGAATATTGAGGATATGCAAGCACTTGATGACCAGAATTTCCACCTTTCACAGGGGCCAGCACGCTATGCACTCGAAGTCAATCAGGGCTGGTTTGCGACATATGGTGTCAAAGCTGGTGATCGAATTGAATTCATGCTGCCAGTTAATTTGGATATTCGCTAACTAGCAGGAGTCAGGAGTCAGGAGTCAGGAGTTTCTTTGCCAACACGGTTGCGCAGTTCCGCAGTTCGTGGTTCGTAGTCTCAGACACATGGATAGACAGGATACACAGGATAGTTATTTGGTTCTGTAATTCCGCATTCTGACTCCTGACTCCTGAATACTTGGTTCTTGCACAGGGGTACGCACATGCATGATCCACACGCAAACTGGAGTTTGCAGACCAGGCTGGTTCACGATGGTGAGCGCCTGCCGAATGTTTCTGGGCCGCCGACAGCAACGCCAATCTACACCAGTTCCACGTATGTCTATAACGACTTCGATGAGATGGAAGCGGCGCTGAGTGGCACGCGTGGCTTTAGCTATGGGCGCAATGGCAATCCAACCGTTGCGGCACTTGAACAGGCACTCACGACTGCTGAGGGCGGGGCTGGCGCACTGGTGTTTAGTTCCGGCATGGCGGCTATGTATACCGCAATCCTGGCAGCTGGCACGCCGCGTGGAATGTCGCACCCCCAGATTCGTGGTATCCTGGTTGCCCGCGATATCTATGGCGTAACAACCGTGATGCTCGATACGTTCTTCGCAGCGCAGGGCGTTCCGGTGGCCTTCTGCGATATGTGTGATCTGGCGGCTGTTGATGCGGCGATTGCACAACACAACCCGGATGTTTTGATCGTTGAACAGATCTCGAATCCATTGCTACGAGTCGTCGATATTGCTGCATTGGCCCAGCGCGCAAAAGCCGCTGGCGCACGGCTGATCGTTGATAGCACGATTGCTTCACCAATTGTGCAGCGCCCGCTGACCCTTGGGGCTGATCTTGTGGTGCATAGTGCGACGAAATACCTGAGCGGCCATGGCGATGTGACCAGTGGTGCAGTTGTGGCGCGTTCGTCCCTACCGCGCGATATGCTGTATAGCTATATGAAGATTCTTGGCAATGTGCTTGGGCCATTCGAGGCGCAGCAGACATTGCGTGGCATGAAAACACTTGGGTTGCGGGTACGCCAGCAGTGCCAGAATGCCGCACTGGTTGCCGCATGGCTCGCCGAACAACCGCAGGTTGCACGAGTCAACTACCCTGGGTTGCCCAGCCATCCCGAGCATGCATTGGCAACCCGTGATTTTGGCGGCCTGTTTGGAGCGATGATCTCGTTTGAGTTGCACGCTGGGTCGCGGGACAATCTGCGCCAGTTTGTCGAGAACCTGCACATGATCCTGCCGGCCACCAGCCTTGGCGATATCTATACGCTGATGAGTATTCCGGCGTTGGCATCGCATCGTGATCTGAGTACCGAGCAGCGCGCAGCGCGGGGCATCAGCGATAGCCTGATTCGACTTTCGATTGGCATTGAGGACGCCACCGATATTATTGCCGATCTGCAGTGTGCCTTGGCGGCTACCCGCACTCCTGGCCCCTCTCCCAGTGGGCAAGGGGCAGCGCAACAGGGGTGAGGGATACCTAAACATAGGTATACGATTATACCGAACGAAGGTAGATCAGGCCTGCCTCCATGCGATTACGAACGTTGAGTTTGTTCATAATATGGCTGACGTGCTTCATCACCGTGTTTTCTGTGATACTCAGGATCAGGGCAATATCGGGGTTGCCTTTTCCCTTGGCAACAAGTTGCAGAATCTCGAGTTCACGCGGTGTTAGATCCGCCAAACGGTTATCAGAAACAGTTGGTAGTGTTCCGGTTGGAAGCGAGAAAGATGCGGAGGCCAGTGATTCACGAGGCTGAACTGCCATTGCAATGGTTGTATATTGGTACGTCACCTGCCCCAGCAGAAGAACGTGTACAGCAGCGATATAGATAGTGGCAGGATGTTCCTTGGAAAGGCAGCCAGCAGCCCCACACAGCAACATGTTCAGCTGCAAATCACGCGCTTCCGATTCATAGGCCGTGAGCACCAGTATACGCAGGTTTGGATGGGCATCCATTGCTGAGCGACAGTACATAGTGATATCACTATCAGGTAGAAACCGATCAATAACAAGTATATCAGCCGGTGTTTCGATCAGCGCCTGTGTAAGCGTATGCTGGTTACTCACCTGCGTGATATTCGGCCAACCAGCATCCGTCAATGCCTGAGCAAGGCTTTGGCGAAATAAAAGCTGCTGATCAGCCAGAATAAGATGTACTGTCGTAGCTGTCATAGTCGGTACATAACTTTTTTGTAACGCTTATCCCTTAAGACAGCCATTCGTATAACAATCTGTACATCTGCGAACCCGCATCATACCACTGAAATTCAGTAGCAGAATGCGCGAAAGAGTTCCGTACAAAAATTACTGAGATAGGGCATAGCTATTATGCACAATTTTTACTACAATGCGTGGTAATCTGTAAAAATAGGGTTAAGGTTCACAAATAACAGTGCTTGTTGTTGATAGGACACATCGCTCCCCAAATGTCGGCTCGCGGGATGGCCGAGCGATTCGCATGATTGTACTACATGCAACGGTTGGTTCTGCACGTAGCGCATTGGCTTGGCTCACGAATCCAGCAGCCCGCGTCTCGTCGCATTATCTAATCGATAAGACGGGTCGGATCTACCAATTAGTCACCGATGAAGATGCGGCATGGCATGCTGGGCGCGCCGAATGGAAGGGTGAGACAGCGATCAATGAAATCTCGATCGGGATCGAGCTTGAGAATGCCAATGATGGCCGCGATCCATATCCCACGGCACAGATCGGTGCATTGCTGAGTCTGGTTCAAGAGAAGGTCGAACGTTACCAAATCGCGCCAGATATGGTCACACGTCATCTGGATGTGGCACTCCCGCGTCATCGCAAGACTGATCCAGCCGGGTTTCCGTGGGCCGATCTGCTCAGCCAACTCTTTCCAGATCAGAAACCGCCAAGCGACCGCCCGCCGCGCCCGCAGCCACCGGATACGGCTATGCCAGCATTGGCTGATCTGCTCCTTTCCGAAGCCTTTCGGCAGGTTGGCGCAATCGGGCAGCAATCGTGGGGTTTGGCAACGGTCGCCGCCGCCGCTAATCTTGGCATGCCAATTGGCCCGGCGTTTGAGGTAGCATTCGGCAATCGGCGCTATAGTGCCCAATCGTTTGGGCGCGACACGCTAATATGTGCGCTTGGTGAGTGGCAGAAGGCTGAGCGGCTTTCGCAGATGACAGGTGTAGCACAGCAGCCATTGCGCAATACACTGCTTACGGAAGTCTATCGCCAGGCTGGTGAAACATACCGCCCCGATTGGGCTATGCATCAGACGGCACTTGAATTACCAATTGGGCCACCACTCGATCAGGGTCAGCGGTTTATGGCTGGTGGCCAGGAATATATCGCTGCCTGCTATGCACTCGATGTGCTGTATTCGCCCGTTGGGCAATGGCGCACGATTGGGCGGCTGACACGCCTACCAGAGGGTGGGCAACAGCAGCCATTACGGGCAGCACTCTACCAGCGCTGGTGTGCAAGAATTGGCGTGCTGGCGCGTCAAGAATGGGTATTACAGCAAGAGGCGCTCCGATCTGGGCTTGGTGCCCCGCTTGGACCAAGTTTCCGGGTTCGGTTCGACGGCCACGATTATGCCGCCCAGGCCTTTGCGCTCGATACACTTGCCTGTGAGATCGGTCTGTGGCAATCGATTATTCGCCTGAGTGATGTTCGAATGCTCAAGGAGGTGTAATTCTCCACGTCGCCTAACAGGTCGTTCGTCATGTCGTTGTAGCAATCCTGTTGCCGCCTCGTCTGGAGGGACCGTTTTCGTCCTCCAATCGCGGCATGTAAGCATGCGCCACGTTCCCGCGCCATTGAGGTATTCGCATGTTTATTCCCGCTCGCTCACACCGTATGAAGGCAAGCGTCAAGCAGCGCTTTCTTCAGTCCTTGTCGGATCGAACATTGTCGATCATTGAGAACTTCCAGCGGATCAACTCGCACGAGATCGCGGGCTTGCGACCAACTGGCGTGGGTTCCTTGGGTGCCCTGATTCTTGCGCTCGTCACACTGATCATTCAGTTGCCGTCTGTTTCAGATACCCAAAGCCTGATGGTCATGCGTGAGCGTATGATCGTCATTGGTGGTATGCTGTTGATCTGGCATTACTACCAGCATACCCGTGGTAAAATTGAGGCCAAGCCCAGTCCGTACGAACACTCCCAGCAGGCCAGCGCACACGAAGTACATGCGCTGCGTCAGGCGCTGCAATGGCAACAGGAACTAGCCAGTTTGGCAGATTGCATGTCGCTTGATGAGTTACAGCGCCGCGCAACCAGCCAGCACATGGTCATCACTGGGGCGACCGAGGCACTTGGCGAGAACACACACCATGTGCATGAGTGCCAGTCCAATGCACTCCAGATGCTCTCAACCCTGGTGGCCCTGCGCCGTACGGCCATCGAAAGCCGTGCCTGGCGTGAGCAACAGCGTATGGCCCTCGATGCGCTCTGGCAGGTTGCTGGGTTGTTGCATATCCCTGGTAGCGCTCACAATAATCTGCTGCACGAACCATGTGCCCGCCTGGCCGTTGCCCTCGATCTGGATTGGTTGGTCGTGCTGGCACCCGGTTCGCATGCGCCAATCGCACCGGTACTGACAATCTTTGGCCGTGCAAAACCAGGCGCGACACTCAACACCACGCAGCTTCGCATGGCGACTGAGGCGCTGTATACTGAACAACCACTTGTTCGCGCCGAAGGAAATGCTGGCGCCCTCGCTTGCCTACCAGTGGTACGGGTTGGCCACGCGCCGATGGTGATTGTCGCACGGGGGGCCGCTGCCGAGGAAGCAACGCAATCGATTCTGTTACTCCTTGGCGATCTTCTGGCACAGCACTATGAGCAATGCTATGAATACGGAGCGTGAGCAGCAGCCATGATCAGTACTATTCATCTCGTTATGACAATCGCTCTGTTTGTGGCTGGTTTTATCATGCTGGTCAGCGGCTTTGTGATCATTCTTTCGCGCGAATACCAGGAAACCATGCGCGTGCTTTCAAACCAATCGACCCGCCTCAGCGCGAAGGTGATTGGCGATGTGACCGCACAGGTTGCATTGGCAGGGACAGCTCAATTGCTGGATTCGATCACGCGTCTCATCCAAACAGCCATTGGAACGGGTGTGTTTCTCTGCCTACTCGGAGCTCTGATTTGCGGTGTTAGCCTCTGGTTGCTGACGTTCGCCCCTGCTGTGTGAACAGGACCACGATGTTATCACATGGATATGATTGGCTGATTGCCTATCTGAATGGACTGCGCCGCGATGAGGCATTCATTGCCGCGCAGGACACGGCCACGCTGCCACTTCGCCGTGAATCCGATGACCAGATGCCTGGTCAGGTACGAACGACCCTTCAAGAAGTGGCTGCTGCGCCACAGCTGGCGTTCATCGGGCCGGCTGGTGCGGGGAAAACGACACTGCTGCGCCAGATGGCGGCAGCGGCTGCCGATGCATGCCTGGATGGTTTGCGGCGTGGGCTGGCAGCCGATGAGCTGCCGCCTATTCCGATTCTGTTTGATGTAGCTCGGTTGCATGGCACGCTTGAGGCCAGCCTAGCAGCCCACCTTGGCCCGAGTGTGCCGCCATTATCGGTGCTTACCCAGCGCTACAAGGTGCTGTTGCTGCTCGATAGCCTTGATCGCCTGCCTGCCAGCGCCCAGCTTTCGGGCCTGGCTGCCATCCGCCAAACGCTGATCGCCCTTGGCGGACGGGTGCGCTGGGCGGTTACATGTCGCAGCGATATGCTCGATCTCTTTCGGCCCTGGCTCGATAATGCACTGATCTATCAGATCGAGCCACTCTCAATCCAACAGGTTCGTGAGGCCCTGGAACATGTGCATGGGCCAGATACAACAGCCTGGTTGGGTGAGCAACACGATCTGATCGAACTGGCACGGCGGCCACGCTGGCTATCGGCATTGCTCCGAACGCTGACACCACACGCGACTGCACGCGGGCCGCTGCTGACGACGCTGATGTCGCATGTGCTGATGGAGACGGCTGGCACACGCATTGAGGGGTTGCTGCGGGTACTGCCAGAATTGGCGGCATCGATCGAGCAACACGGGCGCGCACTCACACCAATGGAAGCGCAACTGGCGCTGGCCGATTGTGCTGATTCTACAGCGATGCTGCGGCTTATGCTCGATGCCGGTATTCTTGTCGAAGAACCCCAACAGCAGCAGATCAGCTTTGCACAACCGCTGTTGTTTGATCTAGCCCGTGCGCTTGGCCTGGCGCAGGTGCTGCCAAGAACCTGGCCAGATGTGGCCCTCACCCGCCCATGGCGCGAGACCCTGACATTAGCGTTTGGGTTGCATGGCGAGCGGATCGCGGTGCTGAGCTGGTTACTCGATCACGAGGCAGCCGAACTGACCGCCCGCTGCCTGGCGGAAACGCTCGCACCAGAGCAGTTCGAGACATTTTTGGCCAAGAGTGGTGGCCTAACGCCAGCAATGCGCGTTCGGCTTGCCGATGCCTTCACCAATCTTGGGTTATCGGCAGCGGCAATCGCCCAACTTGAGCGCAGTGGCGCAGATGGCTATGAGGAGACCGGGCTGTTTCGGCGGCTCGGCGATCTGTATGCCCATACCGCACAGTGGCGGCATGCGCGAGTTGCCTACACGCAGGTACTGGCCCGCGAGCCAGATGATCTGCGCTATCGCAAGCGCCTGGGGATTGCCTGTAGCCGCCTTGGCGAATATGCCGAAGCGGAAGTCGCACTGCAATCGGTGATTGCATCCCTCCGCCAGATCCAGGCCGAGGCCGCTGCGGAGCTTGGGCATGTGTATGCCACCCAGGGCCGCCTAGAAATCGCCCTGGCCGCCTACCAGCAGGCGGTTGCCGCGCAACCCGGAACGCCAGCCTATCATCGTGGCATGGCAACAACATTGCATCGGCTTGGCCGCAGTGCCGCAGCCGAGGATATATTGCGCGATCTGCTCTCGGTTCGTTCGGATGATGCAGAAGCGCATGCCGATCTTGGGCAGATCTATGCCGATACCGGGCGGCGCGAACAGGCAATTGAGTCGCTGGCGCGCTCAACAGCACTACGCCCAGATGAGCCGCGCTACTATGCCCAGATCGGGCAGTTGCGTATGGCGATTGGCGATCCACGCGGCGCATGGGCCGCATTCCAGCGCGCAACACAGCTTTCCAGCGATGATGCGACCCTGCATGTAGCACTTGGCGATGCCTGCGCGGCCATCGGTGATCAGGCCGCAGCGCTGGCTGCCTACCGCCGTGCTACTCAGCTTGACCCGCGCAATGATCGAATACTGCGGCGGCTTGGCGTGACACTTGGCAAGTTGGCTGCCTATGATGAAGGCATTGGCGTGTTGCGTGAGGCGCTTACGCTGCGCCAGGATAGTGCTGAGACTCTGGCCGAACTTGGTCATCTGCTGCAGCGCCAGGGCGATGGCCAGCAAGCCCTTGGTGCCTACCAGCAAGCCATCGCCCTGGCTCCCAAATCCGCCGAGTATGAGCTTGGGCTGGGGCTGACCTACCGGGAGCTTGGCCAGAGCCAGGAAGCTGCCCACCATCTGAACCGCGCAATCGAGCTTGCACCGGATCGGGCCGATATCCATGCAGCAATTGCCGCTCACGCCGCCGCTCACGAGCAATGGGCCGTTGCTGCGGCTGCCTATGGCCGCGCCACCAGGATTGATCGGGCTAACCCTGAATATCCCCGTGCCGCTGCCGAATGCCAACTGCACAATGGCTCCCCGGAACTGGCACGCTCATTATTGGCCGAATCGCTGCGCCGCCAGCGTACCAACCTCACAACATGGCTGCACGTTGGCCGATTGCATGCGCTGACCGGCAACCCCAAACGGGCGATTCGTGCCCTGCGCCGGGCCGGGCAATCTGTTGAGGTGCTTGAATTGCTTGGCAAGACGCTGCATCAGGTTGGGCAGATGAGCGCGGCAATTCATGTGTTTGCGCAGGCGCTGCTGGCCGGCGCAACCGATCCAGATCTGCTTGAGAACTATAGCAGAGCCCTTGCCGATGCTGGGCAACTGACCCGTGCCTATGATATTGCACGGCGGGTGATCGAGCAGGATGGTGGCCGTACGCAGTTGCTGCAACACGCCAGTACATTGGCACGCAAGCTCGAGCGACCAAATGAGGCGTTGACGCTGATCGAGCGAGCGCTGGCACTTAATCCAACATTGGCAACCGCTCATGCCGAATATGGGCGGATCTGGCTGGCCCAAGGCCAGCCCCAACGCGCACTCGATGCAGCCCGCTCGGCATTGGCAATTGCGCCGAACCTTGGTGCAGCAGCCCTGACTGCCGCCCTTGCGCTGGTGCGCCTTGGGCATCCAGATGCAGCCCGCCCATTGATTGAACAGGCGCTCACACTCGATCCAAGCGATGCCGAGGCGCATGCGGCACAGCGCGATCTGCTGGCACAGGCCAACCCGGCAGAGGCGTTGATCGCTGCGCAACGGGTGATCGATCTGGCACCCAATGAGCCACAGCATCATCTGCGGCGCGGCGAGTTACTGCTGGCCCAGGGTGAATATGCAAGCGCAATGCAGGCCTTTGAGGTGGCATTGACGATCAACCCGCGCCTTGCTGCAGCCCATGCATGGCTCAGCCGCACCCATGCCCAGACGCAGTCCTGGAATCGGGCACGCTACCATGCGGAGCAGGCATTGTTGCTGGCTCCCGAGATCGAAGCGCATACTGTTCTGGTGGCCGAAGCCGCCGCTGGAGCTGGCGATCTCGTCGGAGCGGCCAAGCTGCTTGCCGATGCGATTGGCCGCCGTGGCGAACGCGCCGAGTGGTCGCATGCACTCGGGCTGATCCATCTGCGCCGTGGCGATACTACCAATGGCCTGGCGAGTTTACGCAAAACAATCCAGCTTGATCCACAGCGCAGTGCCGCCTATCGCGATCTTGGCCAGATGCTGGCCAGTCAGGGTGATCAGAATGGCGCTGCTGCTGCGCTGACCCGTGCCATTCAACTCAACCCCGATATGCCAGCCTGGCGTGGCGATCTGGCCGAGATCCAGATGGCGCGTGGCTGGTATGCCGAGGCACTGGCAGAACTCGATCAGGCCATAGCGCTGATTCCACATGATGTGCGGCTGTTGCGGCTGCGGGCAAGCACTCGCCTGCAGCTTGGCCAGGCCGATCACGCCCAGGCCGATCTGATTGCCGCACTACGGCGTAGCCCAGATGATCTGCCGACGCTGGTATTGTTTGCCAAGCTCATGGCCGATCATGGGCAGATATCGGCGGCGATTGGTGCAGCACGCCGTGCAACAACGCTCAGCCCAGATGATGCGGCGATACGGCACTTGTTCGCCGATGTGCTGCGCCGCGCTGGGAAACCCGCCGAGGCCGCCGAACAGATCGAACTGGTGGCGAAGCGCACAAAGCAGGCCACCGATTGGGCGATGCTGGCCGATGATTGGCACACGGCAGGCCAGCCAGAACGGGCGCGCCTGGCCTGGGAACGGGCGATGCAGGCGGCACCAGATGATGGCCTACTGCTAGTTCGCTATGGCACCTTCCTGCTGCGCTCGGGCAATCTGGGCGCGGCACAGGCCATATTCACCAAGGCGACTGAGCTGTATCCTGATCTGGCGCTGGCCCAGGTTGGCCTGGCCGAACTGCTGACGCTCAATGCTGTGATGGGATCGGCAACCGATCTTGATCTGGCGATGCTCAGTGCCCGCCGCGCAACCGCGCTTGATCCGGAATCGGCGGCTACCTGGATGGCACTTGGTGCGGCACTCTGGCGTTCTGGCCAGGCCGCAGAGGCGCTTGAGATCCTACAACAGGCTCGCCGGATTGCATCAGCAGATCCCGAGGCAGCCGCGCTGCTTGGATGTGCGGCGCTGACGATTGGTGAGATTGATCAGGCGCGCACTGCCTTTGAAGCAGCCACACAGCTGAGTCCAACCAATGCCGCCTATCAGATCGGGCTGGCACTGGCCTTGCGGACGCCATTGGGCTTGCCAATCGATCTCGATCAGCTCACGCTCCAGGCCAATTCCGCTGGTGATCTGCTTGTGCGCGCCGAACAGGCGATCACGCAGGCGATGAGCATTGAGCCGAATCAGCCGCGCTGGTGGTTCGAACATGGCATCGTGGCGCAGTTGCGTGATCAGCATACCCAGGCGCTTGATCACCTGGCACGTTGTCTGAATTTGCCACTCGCTGCATCGACACCGGCGCGCAGTTGGCCGGAACTGATCGCTGCCGAACTTGGCCGTGTTCCCACAGCCAGTGATGTTCTGTTGCGCTGTAGTGTTTCCTGGTATGCCCTTGGGCGGTATGATGATGCCGCAGCGGCGCTTGATAGTGTGCTGGCCGAACAACCAACATTACTCAGTGCTGCCGAACTGCGCGGCCTGGTTGCAGCTCAGCGCGGTGAGGCTGCATTGGCCCGCGATCTGCTTACGCAGGTAACGGCCAAGCAACCAGCCCATTGGCGCAGCAGTGCCAGCCTTGGGCGTGTGCTCCTCGAACTGGGCCAGCCAGGTGCCGCGATTGCGCCACTCGAACACGCAGCCGAACTACGCCCCGCCGATGCTGGATCGGCTGCTCTGTTGGCCGATGCCTATATTGCCGCAGGGAAGCGTGATCGGGCGATCAGCGCATCCAGCAAGGCGGCCAGGCTGGAGCCGCGTGGAGCCGAACACCACCATCGGCTGGCGACCCTGTATACCGAGGCTGGGCGGCTACAGGAAGCCCGCGCTGCGCTCATGACGGCGATAACTCTGCAAGCGAACCGCCCGGATTGGCATGTGCAGATGGCCCAGATTTGTGCGGGGATGGGCATGCACGAGGCTGCTCGCAATGCGTTGCGCCGCGCAATCACGCTCGCACCCGATCAGCCATCCTATCGCTATGAACTGGCGCGGCTGCTGGCCGACCAGGGGCAGGAAGAAGAGGCCCGCGCAACGCTCCAGGAGGTCGTGGCTCAGGCTCCCGAACGGGGCGAGTGGCGCAGTGAATTAGGCCGCCTGTATGCCCATCTTGGCGATCACGAATCGGCGCTGAGCGAATATGAGGCCTCCGTTCAGTATAGCCCCGATCAGGTACAGGCCTGGCTGACACTGGCAGACGCACAGGCGAAAACCGTTGGCAGCCAGGCAGCACTAGAAACAATCGAGCGTGCGATCACCCGTTTTGGCGATGATGTCGATCTGCATGCTGCCGCTGGTGCATTGCTCGAACAGCAGGGCATGACCGAAACGGCAACATGGCACTACCATCGCGCAGTTGAGGCAGATCCCCAGCGGGCCGAACCCTGGTGGCGGCTTGGGCGATCGCTGATCCACCAGGAAAAACCTGCTGAGGCATTGGCGGCGCTGGAACAGGCGCTGAGCCTGGATCCACGCGCAGCGCAGGCGCATGCGCTCAAGGCGCAACTGTTGGCTACCAGTGGTGATGTTCAGGCGGCACTGTACCATGGCCGTACCGCCGCCGCGCTCAGCCCGGATGACACAACCATCCTGGTGTGGGTCGGCGAGGCATTGCTCAAGCTGCGGCGCTTCGATGATGCCTACCAGCTTCTCGCACGGGCGGTTGCACGCCAGCAGGGTGATGCACTGGTACTCGCACTATGTGGCGATGCGGCGCTGGCCTCTGCGCGCGAGGATACCTCGGTTGATCTGTTTGATCGGGCGATCAAGCTCCAGCCCAATGATGCAACCCTGCACTATCGGGCCGGGTTGGCGCACCGCCGCCTGAAACACTATAGCCGCGCGATTGCGTGCCTACGCCGTGCCGTGAAACTACGGGCAAACTATGGCGATGCCATCCGCGAATTGAGTACGCTTGGGCCATTGGCCTTTTTTACCCAGTATGGCGAACAGGCCGCAGCGCCAGCAGATGAAACCAAACGAGTCGATGATTTGCCGTCCTATGACCGCCCAGATCGGCGATCATAATCGGCGCGATACACCCGTACCGACGCGATGCACAGGCACGCGGCATTGCGTCTCTACTAAAGGCCTATATCTATGCTGATCGACACTCACCCAACGCCAACTGTGGATCATGCCCATGCGGCACCCCAGATTCTGGCAGCAATCGATCTGGCGATCAAAATTGGTGCTGCCGATCTGGCCGAGCAGGCTGCTCGCCTGCTGATCGGCCTGTTTCCCGATGCCATTGCTCCATCGGTATTGCTCGGGCGGGCGTTGGTTGATCTCGGCCAGTGGCGGCAGGCCATCGACCATTTTCGCTGGGTGTTGGCGTTGCACCCACTCGATTCGAGTGCCTGGTCCGGCATGGCAGCGGCGCTTGCCGTGGCTGGCCGCCATGCCGAGGCACGTGCCGCACTTGGCCGGGCGGCATTGCATGATCCACTCGATAGCCAGGTGCTCACGCCTGGTGTTGTACTATTGCCGCGTGAGGGCCTTGGTGTCAGCTATATGCGCCAGGGCCATGCCGATATTGCGCGCAGCGAACTGGCCGCAGCGCTGGCCGAACGGCCAGAACGCATCGATATTCAGTACTATTATGTTGAAGCACTGCGCCGTTGTGGTGCGCTCCCAGATGCGCTGGCGCTGCTCAATCAGCTTCCGGGCACGGCATTACATACATTGCCCGCGCTACTGCTGTGCGCGGCACTCAACCCAAACACAGCCAGCCAGCGCAGCCAGGCCGCTCGGCTCGATCTCGATGGCCAGTACACCCGCCGTTTCTTTGCGCCATTGCGCCCACCATGGGATCTGCTGCCACCACCGCAGATCATGCCTGGTGCGATGTTGTCCGCGCTGGCTCCATTGATTGCCCAGCTTCCGCAGTTGCAAAAACAGGCACCTGTTAGTAAACACACACCATCTGCACCAGAAACAACCCGCGAATCGCTACCGGGCGCTGTTCGCGAGTATATTGCAACCGCCGAACGGCTGCGTACGCGCCTGGTAACGGCGGATGGTTCTCCAAAACCGTTGCTTTCCTATCGCGATTCGGAGCAACAGGTGCATGTGCTGCTGGCCTGCCGTACAGCCCTTGGCCGCTGTTATGGCAGTGATGGGGCGGCAGTAATCGATAAGCGGCTGCGTACGCTGGCCGAAACCCTACGGCACAGAGGCGTCCAGGCGCATGTCTGGTATCTCGATGATGGCGAAACACTGCGTTGTGGCGAGCAGATTGCGCTGAAGGCTGTTCCGCCCGAACCGGCAGCCATTGCAGAACTGTTGCGCCGAGCTGCTCGTGCGTTTGTAGAACAGGGCCAGGAACTTGGCACCGTATTGCTGATCGGTGGCAGTGAATGCCTGCCTTCTTTCCGTATGCCAAACCTGCTGCCTGATGGTGATCCCGAGCTTGTCTCGGATCTGCCATATGCTGGCACGGATGAACAGGATCTGGCACCACAGATGGTGGTTGCGCGCCTGCCCGATGCCGGCAGTATGAACTTTCTGCTGCAACAGCTTGATCGCATGATTGCCCGACACAGCGGCCCGGCACGTGGCCCGCTTGCTCGCTTCCGGCCAACTACTGCTGAACCCATGCGCAGCGCACGTGTATTGGCCAGTGGCTATGCAGCCGAAGCATGGCACGAACCGGCGCGTGCCATCCTCGATTCGCTTGGCCAACAGGCTGATCTGCTGCTCTCGCCGCCACTTGAGGCAACCCGATTGGATGCGGGCACATTGTTTGGATCACAGATCGCATATGTCAATTTACATGGGGCGATTGGCCGCAGCAGCTGGTATGGCCAGCCGGATAGCTGGAGTGGGGCGGCCACCAAATTGCCGGTTGCACTGCGGCCAGAGCAACTGATTGGCCAGTGTGCCAGCGATGGGCTGCTGATCAGTGAGGCCTGTTACGGGCTTGAGTTGGATGGGCGTTCGGTTGAACAGGCGATTCCGCTTCAGGCATTACGCGATGGCATGGCCGCCTGCATTGGTTCAACGGTCACGGCCTATGGCAGCTATGCGACACCATTGATCGGTGCGGATCTCTTGTGTGAGCGCTTGATCGTCCACCTTGCCAGTGGTATGCCATCTGGCCTGGCCATGCGCCAGGCACGCAGCGAATTTGCCCAGATCATGTATCGCCGCCAGGGCCATCTCGATGATGTTGATCGCAAGACGCTGCTTTCGTTTGTGCTGTATGGCGATCCATGGGCCGCTGTTGCACTGCCAAACGGCCAACCGGCCAATCAGGCGCCAGGGCTGTTCAACACCATCCTGCGCCCTGGCCGCCCGCGCAGCGTGGCACCAATTGATGAACGCCAGGTGCCACGCGATGTGCTGCGCAATGTGCGGGCGGCCCTGCGCAAGGTGCTGCCCGGCCTGGAACAGGCGCGCCTGGCAGTGACTGCCCGCAGCGACCGGGGTTTGGCGCTGAAAGGTGATAATCCGCCAGATCTGGTGTTTAGCGCCCACGAACAGGTGCAAACCGATGATGGCGATACGATCACCCAGACAGCCCAGATCACGGTCAGCCACGATGCGATCATCAAGGTTGCGCTGACGAGGTGACGGTGTGCTACAATGATTGCTTGATACAGTAGACACCAAACTGAGGCTGGCGTGACCGAATCTACCGTTGTGCAGCGGGTCGAGCGTAATCGCCGTGCGCTTGCAATACTCTACAATATAAGCATTGCCTGCCGTGGGCAGGTTGCCTTTCAGCCAATTTTCGCGGCCATTGCTGCCGAATTGCGGGCGTTGTTTGCATATGATGCCTGCTATATTGCGGTCTGCGATATTGCGCGGCCTGGGTTTTTGCGCGCAGCTCTGTTGATCGACGAAGATCTGACGATCTATGAAGAAGACACTGCCTATGGATCGCTGACCAGCACGCTGATCGCCACCCGTGAGCCGCTGTTGTTTACCGATCTGGCGATGGATCGTGGTGCGCTCGAAGGCCCGGCGCTCATGTTTGGCGATACCCAGAAGGTTTCGCGGGCCTGGATGGGTGTGCCACTCCTGCTTGGCGAAGATACCGTTGGGGTGATTTCGCTGCAGAGCTACCGCCCTGGCCTGTATGCTGCCAGCGATATCGATCTGCTGCAACAGGCTGGCAATCTTGCGGCGGTCATTCTCGAAAACGCAACCCTTGGCCAATCCCAGCGCGAATTGAGCGCAGCCCTTTCTGCACGCGTTGCCGCCCGTACTCGTGAGCTTAACGCGCTTGGCGATCTGGCTGCCGAGATGGTGCGCGGCCAACAGATTGGTGATCTGCTTGAACGAGCGCTCGATCAGATCGTTGACCTATTTGCCGTCGATGCGGCAATTATTCGGCTGATCGAGCCATCCGGCGATATGCTGCGTCTTGCGGCGCAGCGTGGCATGCCGGAAGCGTATATGCGGAAGCATCTCCGCATTCCAATGGCGGATACTGTGCTTGGCAAGGTCATCGCCGAGAATCGTGTGCTCGCAACCGGTAGCGAATATGCGGCTGGCCTGCGTGAGCGTGGGTTGCCATTCCAGGCGGGGCTAAGCGTACCAATGCGGATCGGTACCCAGATCCTTGGTGGCATGAGCCTCATGTGCCGCACACCACGCACCTTTGGCAACGAAGAAGCCGATGTCGCATTGGTATTGGCCAATCAGGTGGCGATTGCGATAGAGAATGCGCGCCTGTTTGCTGATCGGGATCGCAAGGTTGCCGAGCTTACTGCACTCGGGGTGATCGCCCAGGCGGCTAGCAATGCACTCGATCTGTCAACGCTGTTGCGCCAGGTGCATAGTGCCCTTTCCGAACTATTGCCCCTCGATGCCTTCTCGATGGTTGTGTATGATCCAGAGCGCAAGATCATTACCGATGGCATCTCAATCGATGAGGGCGAGGAGTATGGCTACTGGCATCGCCAGCCACCGCCGCCCGATTCACTCACGGCCTGGGTCATAACCAACCGGCGCCCGTTGCATTTTGATGATCTGGCCCACGAAGTTGAGGCCTACCCAGAACTGGCTCGGCGCTATATCATCGGCTCTGGCCGCCATGCTGTTTCCTGGTTGGGTGTGCCACTGCTTAATCGTGATGGTGCGCCAATTGGCGTGATCAATGTGCAGAGCTATCGCCCGGCCATGTTCAGTGCCCGTGATGAGCGCTTTCTGCTGAATGTTGCTGGGCAGGTGGCCCTGCATGTGCAGAATGTTGGTTTACTTGCCCATCAGGAACGCCAGATCCGCGAGCTTGATGCAATTGGCCGGATCAGCCAGCATGTCAGTTCATCACTGAGCCTGGAACCCATGCTGCAGCCGGTGTATGCCGTGTTACAAGAGACAACCGGTGCCAGTTCGTTTTTCCTGATCATCTGCGAACCCGAACAGCACCGCATTCTGCACGACTACTATATCGATGGCGGCCAGGAAATTCGGCACGATTGGCCGGATGGCCGCCCGCCAAGCCAGAGCCTGACATCCTGGATCTTGAATAATAGCCGCCCACTACTGTTCGATGATCTGCACGCTGAATCAGATTCATTGCGGGTAGTTGGTACATCTCCGGTTGTGTATGGCAGTGAGGATCACCCGCGCTCGTGGAGTGGCGTTCCACTGCTGGATAGTGAGGCACGCCCAATCGGCGTGATTGCCATCCAGGATAGCCGCGCCTATCAGTATGATCGCCAGACGATCGCGTTTCTTAGCCAGATCGCACTGCACATCAGCCTGGGCGTCCAGAAGGCCGAACTGTTTGCTGCCGAACGGGCGGCCCGCCGTACTGCCGATACATTGCGCGAAGTGGCGCGTGTGCTCAGTTCGACGTTTGATCCAAATGAGGTGCTCGATATTGTTCTGCGCGAACTTCAGCATGTCGTTCCCTATGATACTGCATCGATTATGCTGCTGGAGGGCGATGGGCTGCGGGTGGTGGCGATCTGTGGGTGGGAACAAAACATGCGGCGGATTGAGATGTTCCCGCTGAACCAGGAGAGTGCGGCGGTTCGAGTGGTACGTGCGCGCACCCCCATTGTGATCAGCGACACCCGCACTGCACCGGAATGGCATACGACCTACCCATTACAGGATGAGATCCGCTCCTGGCTTGGTGTGCCGCTTGTTGCCAAAGGCCGCGTTCTTGGCGTGCTGAACATCGATTCGCGGAGGCCGGATCGCTTCCTGCCACGCGATGTTGAAGTGGCACTAACCTTCGCCAGTCAGGCGGCGGTCTCGCTCGAAAATGCTCGCCTGTATGCCGAATCGATCACCCGCGTCGAGCAGGAATTGGTGATTGCCCGCCAGATCCAGAGCAACCTATTCCCACATGATCTGCCAAAGGTTGCAGGGTTACAGTTGGCCGCACGCTGCCTACCAGCTCGTGAGACGGGTGGCGATTTCTATGATTGCTTTATTCTGAACCCAACCGTGAGCGCTGTTGGTGGATGGGCCAGCGATGTGATCAATCAGCAGGGTATTCTGGCGCTCATGGTTGGCGATGCATCGGGCAAGAGCATTCCTGGTGCCATGCTCATGGCGGTTGCCCGTTCGGTTGCCCGCTCGGAGGCGCGTGATCATATTGAGCCAGCTGCGGTGATGTGTGAGACAAATCAACTCGTTGCATTGGATGTACCACATGGCTCGTTTGTGGCGCTCACCTATGCAACGATTGATCTGCGAACCCAACGTTTGGCGCTTTCCAGTGCAGGCCAGATCGCCCCAATCCGCCGCCGCCGCGATGGTCATCTCGAAGAATTATTGCCAAGCGGGCCAGCACTGCCGCTCGGCATTCGGCACGAAACCGCCTACCTTGCGCTCGAAGTCGATCTCATGCCAGGCGATACGCTGGTGTTCTTCACCGATGGCCTGGTCGAAGCCCACGATCCAGCACGGCACATGTTTGGCTTCGAACAGGTTGAGCATCTTATTCGTGAATATGGTGATCGTGCGCCAGATGAACTGATCGAGATTTTGCTCGATGCTGTGTATGGCTTTATTGGCCCGACGCCCCAGCACGATGATATTACGGTGCTGGTGGTGAAGGTGCTATAG
>JBBQSD010000117.1:0-20897 GCA_038214135.1 Chloroflexales bacterium
ATAGTACATCTCTCATAGAGCACTCGGAATCCGCAGGCTGATTACTCTGGTATCATGGAATCTATTACGAACACGTAATCGGTAAACGGGCGTAGCACAAAGCAAGGGTACGGAGGCGCAGCCCCCGAAAGAAATCTCGCTCCCGCTCCATGGACAAATCCGGTAGGATGGCTAATACGAAGGATAAAGGAATACTATCAATGAAAATCTATACGCGCACGGGCGATGATGGGACGACTGGCCTGTGGGGTGGCCTGCGGGTTGCAAAAGATTCACTGCGTGTGCAGGCCTATGGCACGGTTGATGAATGCAATGCAGTGCTTGGTGTTGCGCGAGCATCTGGCCTGAACCCAGAACTGGATCTCTTGATTGCAGGTATTCAGGATCAGCTGTTTGTTGTCGGGGCCGATCTAGCGACTCCTGGTGAAGCAGCCAGTATTCCGCGTATTGGCGCTGCTGAGGTGCTTGCATTGGAACAGGCGATTGATTCATTGGAGGAACAGCTGACGCCGCTACGCCAGTTTATTCTGCCTGGTGGCAGCCCTGCTGCTGCACAATTGCATTTCGCACGAACTGTGTGTCGGCGGGCAGAACGCTGGACGATCAGCCTGGCGCATGAAGAACCGATCAATGATCAGGTGCTTATGTATCTGAATCGCCTTTCCGATTTCCTGTTTACTGCTGCACGTGCCGCAAATGCACAGGCTGGTATTGCCGATATTCCCTGGAATAGCCCACGGCTCCAGGCCCAGAAGCCAACAACTACGGTATAATTCGCCACTCACCTTGTTTGCTTGCCTATCGCCAGGCGATTGTGAATTGCAAAGAATGAAGGGTAGATAATGGCTATGCAACAGACGATCCTCGAATATGTCGATCAGCACGATGAGCAGCTCTCCTATCTGGCCAAGGAGATCTGGAATCACCCGGAGATTGCCCTGGAGGAGCGCTTTGCCTGTAAACTGCTGGCAGATGAGCTTGAAGCCGCCGGGTTTACCGTTGAGCGTGGCATAGGCAACATGCCAACCGCATTTGTGGCCAGTTGGGGTAGTGGGGCACCAATCATCGGTATTCTTGGTGAGTATGATGCCCTGCCTGGCCTTTCCCAACAACCCTCCGCTGATCGCATTCCCGTCCAGACGGGCGGCCCCGGACATGGCTGTGGGCATAATCTATTTGGTGTTGCCTGCCTTGGCGCGGCCCTGGCACTCAAATCGATCATGGAAACACAACAGATTGCGGGTACTATTCGTTACTACGGCTGCCCGGCGGAAGAAACGCTGGTTGGTAAGACGTTCATGGCCAAGGCTGGTATCTTTGATGATCTCGATGCAGCGCTGGCCTGGCATCCCGGCGATACCAACACAATCTGGGCGAGTTCGTCGCTGGCCATGAACTCGTTCAAGGTGAACTTTCATGGCGTTAGTTCACACGCCGCCGCCGATCCCCATAATGGCCGCAGTGCGCTTGATGGCGCGCAACTGATGGATATTGGCGTCAACTATCTGCGCGAGCATATTATTCCCGAGGCCCGTATTCATAGCGTGATCACCAGTGGCGGCCAGGCTCCTAATGTCGTGCCAGCCTATGCCCAGATCTGGTATTTCGTTCGTGCGCCACGGCGGGATCAGGTTGCGGCGATCTATGCGCGTGTGCTGGATATTGCCAAGGGTGCTGCGCTGATGAGCGGCACAACCTATGATATCGATTTTGTGACGGGATGCTATGAGTTGCTGCCGAATCTGACGCTCTCACAGCTGATGCTAGAGAAGATGCAATCGGTTGGCAACCTGAGCTTCACTGCCGAGGAGCAGGCATTCGCCAAACAGCTGCAGGAAACCTTTACACCGGGCACGCTTGAACATGCCTTCGACCTGACTCAGCGCCAGGTGCGGATCGAGCTTGATCGAACCATGATCGCGACGCCACTATGGGAACAGATCTTGCCGCATACCGAGACATATATGGTCATGCCCGGCTCAACTGAGGTTGGTGATGTCAGCCAGATTACACCGACTGGGCAACTAACAACCTGTTGCTGGCCATTGGGTACGCCAGGGCATAGTTGGCAGATCGTTGCTTCATCTGGTTCGAGTATTGGCGCGAAGGGAATGCTCCTGGCAGCCAAAACACTGGCACTGACAGGGCTGGATCTGTTGACAAAACCAGATGTTCTGGCGGCTGCCCAGGCCGAGTTTAAGCACAAATCGAATGGGAAGCCATATATCTCGCCAGTACCAGATGGCACGCTGCCTCACTGATTACATTCGGTTGACCGTGGGGGGGCATGCGGGTACAATACCAACCGCGATATCAGCGTTATGCGCATCATATGAGGAAGAGTAATGCACGCGTCGAATGTATCTCGGCTGCTGCTGATAACCAGTTTCCTGGGCCTGTTGATCGGTTGCGCCGGACAAGCCAGCGTTGCGCCAACCAGCGCACCTGCAATTGTTCCGACCAGCGCGCCCGTAGCTGCACCCACGGTTGCGCCAACCGTGGGTGCGGCCACTGAGCCAACCGTTGCGCCAACCGTGGCTGTGGCCACTGAGCCAACCGTTGCGCCAACCGTGGCTGTGGCCACTGAGCCAACATCTGCACCTGCTGTTAGTAGTGTTGGTGGTGTTGCACTGGTGCGTGGAAGTATCATCAAACGACCATATGTAGTGATGATCGACAACCATCCCAATGCCTATCCACAATCGGGATTGGATAAAGCAACGGTTGTGTTTGAGGCACTGGCCGAATTTGGCCTTACCCGCTTCATGGCTGTCTATGCGCCAGGAATCTCCCCCGATGTCACGCGGATCGGGCCGGTACGCAGCACGCGGCTCTATTTTGCACAATGGGCATTGCCACTTGGTGCCGTGTATGTTCATGCAGGTGGCTCACCGCAGGGCCTGGCGCTGGTCGAAAGCAGCCAGTTGATCATGAATGTGGATGCACTCTTTCGTGCCAATGGTAATTATTTCAGCCGCGATGATCGCCGTGTTGCGCCGCACAACCTGTATACAAGCACGTCCAATTTGGATCAAGCGGCAGCATCTGGCAATGCGCAACCGATCCGATCCGATGTTGGCTTCCTATTCAAAGCAGAAGCCCCTGTGGCGCAACGGCCTGTTGCACAAATTCTGACCTATTTTTTCTTGTATAGCGAAGACGCTGCTGGTTGGGTGTATGATCCAGCAAGCAACAGCTATAGCCGTTTGCGGCGTGGCAAACCGGCTATCGATGCTGAAAGTGGCGCACAATTACGAGCCAAGAACGTTGTGGTGATGGAGGTCAAGGAGGCACCTATTACTGGCGACGAGAAGGGCCGGATTGAGCAGCAGGTGGTTGGCTCGGGCAAGGCGCGTGTGTTTGTGGATGGCATCGAGCGCGAAATTACCTGGCACAAGGATACGCCTGAATCGCCGCTCTTGTTTCTTGATGGATCGAACCAGGAGATCCAGTTTAATATTGGCCAGATCTGGATTGTTGCGCTGCCAACCCTGGATAATCTGAAGGTTTCATAATCCTATAATTCCCGCCGCCCCTCCAGAGCCGAACTGAGTGTACTGGAATCGGCCCATTCCAGATCCCCACCCGTCGGCAAACCACGGGCCAGGCGTGTGACGCGCACGCCAAGCGAGACCAGCGCTCGCTGGAGATGGAAGGCCGTTGCTTCACCTTCCAGATTGGGGTTCGTCGCCAGGATCACTTCTTCAAGTGGTTCTGTGCGCACCCGATCAACAAGCTCATCGAAATAGATGTCCTCACGGTTCATGCCCTCCAATGGCGCGATCCGGCCATGCAGCACATGGTACAGCCCTTTGAATACCCCGGTGCGCTCGATTGCAACGGCATCAAGCGGTTCCTCAACTACACAGACGATACGCTGATCGCGGTTGGTGTTGCTGCAAATCGAGCAAAACTCATCCTGAGCGATATAGAAGCAGCGTTTGCAGAAGCGCACGCCCTCTTTGAGGCCAAGCAATGCCTCGGCCAGGCTGCGTGTTTGTTCTTCCTCCGCACGAAGCAGGAAGAACGTCAGCCGTGAGGCCGTCTTCGGGCCGATCCCCGGCAGACGGCCAAATTCCTCAATCATGCGTGCAACTGGTTCGATCAGCAGGTTATTTTCGGTATTAAGCGCCATATCGTTTACTCGTTCAAGGCGTAACTTGCTCGTTTCTATGCACAACACACTATTGCATGAAACGAGCCTTCATATCGGCTATCGGCTATCGGCTATCGGCTATCAGAACAGGCCAGGAATCTTCATTCCACCAGTCAGCGGGCCAAGCCGTTTTTCCGAGAGTTCCTGCGCCTTCTTCGTGGCATCGCTGATCGCCGTCATGATCAGATCCTGCAGTGTTTCGATATCCTCGGGATCAACCACCTCTGGCGCGAGTTTAATCGCCCGCACCTCACGATGACCATTCATTGTCACCGTCACATAGCTGCCGGCTGTGCCTTCAACGAATTCGTTGGCCAGCTCTTCCTGGATTTTGGCCATCTGTTTTTGCATCTGCTGGGCCATTTGCTGAAGCTGTCGTTGGTTCATGCTCTTACTCCTCGTGTGTCTCGACCCGGACAATCTCGGCGTCGAAGATATTGATCGCGGCTTTGACAAGCGGATCTTTGCGGCTACTGCGGATCTGCTCACGCAGGACATTCGGGTTCTCGCGGCCCTGTGCCTCCACAACGCAGCTGATGAAATGGGTTGCGTTCATGTGCTTGCTCAGCACCTTTTCAACAATCTGGCGCAGGTTTGGCTTCTCCAGCCGGGTCAGCAGCCAATCATTGGCCACTTCGAGAATAACAACATTCTCTTTAATGTCAATTGGCCGCACGCCACTATTTAATAATGCCTGAAGCGTCTTATCGTGAACGCGCACATCACGAATGATCTCTGGCCAGACACTCTCGATCCGCTCAAGGGCGGCTGCATCGGCATTGGCAGCCTCAAACCCCTCAATTGGATCAGGAATTGTGATGCCTGGGGTGATTGGTTCTGGCACTTCTGGTACAGCGACAGCCACAGGTTCAATGCTTGCTGTGATCGGTGGCTGTTCAACAGGCTCGCTGGTATGTATAGGAACCGCTGATGCTGCTATTGGCTCGCTCTGCGGTGCAGGAACGGCTGGCAGCACTTCAACAGGTTTCGTCGCTGGTGTGGCTGGTATAGTTGGCTGGCGTGCTACTGGTGTCGTTGTGGGTGCTGGGCGTGCTGGCGTCGGTGTACGGTTTGGTGCAGGCACAGGCGCAGTTCGAACTGGCGCAGGAGCGGCAATCGCCTCAACGACGGCCAGTTCGAGTGGTAATTGGCCATATGGGCTGGTGCGCAGTTGATAATCCAACTCGCCAAACAAGCGCGTCCAGGCCAGTAGTGCGCCAAGATCGGCAGATGCGACCTGGGATTGATAGTGGGCCAGTTCATCTTCAGAAAGATCGAGGAGCGTGCTATCTGCGGTGGCCTTGAGCAACAGCAGCGAGCGCAACTGCTCAACCAGATCGCGGGTGAACTGGCGCAGATCGGCCCCCTGAGCGGCAACGGATGCGATAACTTGCAGTCCGGCTGTTAGATCGGCTGAGAGCAGTGCATCGACCAATGCCGATACTTCCTGCGATGCGGTTGCGCCAAGCAGCCCGCGTACCTGTTCCAAGCTGATTGCTGTGCTACCATAGGACATCAGCTGGTCGAGAACACTCAGCGCATCGCGCATACTGCCCGTTGCCGCACGGCTGATTGATTCGGCAGCACCCGCTTCCAGGGTGAAACCCTCCTGGCTGGCAATTTCGCGCAGGTGAGCAACAGTTGCAGCAATACTATGGCGGTTAAAGGTGAAGCGTTGGCAGCGGGAAAGAATAGTCGCCGGGACTTTATGGATCTCGGTGGTTGCGAGGATGAACAGTGCATGCGCCGGTGGCTCTTCCAGGGTTTTCAGCAGCGCATTAAAAGCTGCCGTGGAGAGCATGTGCGTTTCGTCGATGATATAGACTTTATACTGGCCCATGGTTGGCCGGAACTGCACGCGTTCGATGATCTCGCGGGCATCCTCAACACTAGTATGCGAGGCTGCATCCATTTCGATCACATCAACCGCACGGCCATCGGCTATCGCCATACACGATTCACACACGCCACATGGCCGTAGTTCGAGTGCAGCCGTACAGTTAACCGCCTTAGCCAACAGCCGTGCAACGGTGGTTTTGCCAACACCACGCGGCCCAGTAAACAAATAGGCATGGGCAATACGACCCTCTACGAGTGCGTTTCGCAGGGTTTGGACAATATGTTCCTGGCCGATCAGTTCATCGAATGTCTGTGATCGGTAGCGACGGTACAGGGCTTGCGATGCCATGAATGCTCATTTATGTGTATTTAGTACTATGCAATTATACCCGAGCGCTGGCCCACCTGCAAACAGATTTGCGACTTGGTGGGAAGTGTACAAAGTCATATGCAGTGCCGATCCCCTCACCCCCGACCCCTCTCCCAGAACGGCAGAGGGGAGCAGAAGGCTTTCTGATGTGGTAGAACCCCTCTCCCAACGTGGGAGAGGGGTGGCGCAACGCGCCGGGGTGAGGGGAAAAGAGACGTGGTACAAGCTTTTAGCGATCTGGAACGAATGTGGGCTCTCATTCGTTCTATGTATAGACGAATAACCGCTGCTATTCTATAAGGAGCGCACCAATGAAGAACCAAACCCTACTCGCGCTGATCGTTCTCGTACTGGCGCTTTCGGCCTGTGGCGGCGCTTCACCCGCTGCTGCGCCAGCGCCCGCCCAGTCTGTTGCGGAAGCGCCAGCAGCTCCGCCATCGGCGAACAGTGGTCTTGATGCCGCCAAAGGTGGCGAAGGCGGCCCAACAGCGGCACAGGAACCGGCCCAGAACACTCCGAGCGATACTCAGCGGCTGGTGATCAAGACTGCCCAACTTTCCTTGCAGGTCGAGAGTGTCCGCGATACGGAAATCGCCATCCGCAACAAGGTCAATGAGTTGGGTGGCTATATCGTAACATCGCAGAGCAATGGCACCGATGCGGATATGTATATGGATATCACCTTTCGGGTGCCTTCCAATCGTTTTGAGGATGCGCTCAATGGCGTGCAGGGCATGGCCAAGAAGGTGCTGAGCCGTTCGCTTGGTGGTGAGGATGTGACGGCGGAATACGTCGATCTCGAATCACGAATGCGTAATCTGGAAGCCACCCGTGATCGGCTGCTGACGTTGCTCCAGAAGGCCGATAAAGTCGAAGATGCCCTGGCTGTCAACCAAGCATTGACCGACGTACAAGGTCAGATCGAACAGGCCAAGGGCCGCATGGAATACCTGCAGAAGAGCTCGGCGCTCTCGACAATCAGTGTCTCATTGCGGCCAGTTCCACAGACGCCGATTATTTCTGAGGATGGCTGGGAGCCGCTACGTGTAGCACGCCAGGCATTGCGCGGGCTGATTGAGTTTGGGCAGGGGCTGGTCGAACTTGCGATCATCTTGCTCGTCTGGGCACCCGTTTGGCTCCCAATTATTCTGCTGCTGCGCTGGGGTTGGCGGCGAATGGCCCGTAAGTCCAAGCCGATTGAAGTGGCAAAGCCAATTGAGCCGCAGGCACCGACGACGCCATAGGAGCTTTCAGCAGTCAGCAGTCAGCAATTAGAATAGAGACGCTCCCGATGGAGCGTCTTCTTTTGTGGAGAGCACCGGAGATCATTGCGGGCGGTTTATGATCGCCAGCACATCACCCTTACCGAAAGCTGAAAGCTAATAGCTGATAGCTCGTTCCTACTCCACCCCACATGGGCCACTGGTTGGATCGATTCCGCGCAGCAGCATGCCCTGGCCGCGTGATTCATGGGTCTTCTTGGATGGCGGATCGGAGGGATCGCGCATCTGCACCAACAGTGTCGTCCGCGCCTCTGGGCTGGCATTCACCCCTGAGCCATGGATTGTGAGATAGCTGAAGAACAGTACATCGCCCGCCTCGGCTGGACATGGCGTTGCTGCCTCAATTGGGTATTGATCGAATGGCAGATGCCAGCCACCAGTGGGGATATGCTCAAGCGGGCCGAGTTTATGGCTGCCGGGCACAACACGAATGCAGCCCTTTTCGATTGGCGCATCATCAAAATGGAAGGTTGCCGCGATCATGCTATGGCGCTCGTGTGGGAAATAGGGCTGATCCTGGTGCATCGGAAACGGCGAACCCTTCTCGGGTGGCTTGATGAACATTTTGGTATGATGTAGCTGGACATTCGGGCTACCAATCAGATCGGCAGCAGCATCGGTTAAGCGTGGATCGCACAGTAATCGGGTAAAGATCGCGCTATAGAACTGGACATTATGGCAGTGGAGTAGTTTCGTATCGGTGGCTTCCGCCACAGCGGCGCGGGCACTGCCCCATGTTGCATCGATGCTGCGGAAGGCGGAAAGCCGCTCGGCCAGTTCGTGACATTCGGCCCGGATGGCAGTAGCCTCGGATTTGCTAATCAGACCCTTGACCAACACATAGCCCTGTTCGTGGAAAAAGGCAATCTGATCGCTGGTGAGCATGGGATACTCCTCTACAATAGATCATCATCCGGCAGCTGATCGGCCTCAATCAGCCGCACGAGATTAATCGCTGGATCGATCTCAAGTTCGCCATAATCGGGGAAATTGACGGTGAGCAGTTCGCGGCCCTGCTCGACCCGACTTGCGCCAACCAGGCCATCGCCATATGGCAAACAGAAGATTCGATCTCCAGATTTGAAGCGTGCGACCACCGAACTATTCGGGCCGTTTCCTGGCTGTGATGTTGGCGCTGTTGTTGGTGCGGCGCGGCTGAGTGAGGCTTCGCGCTGTTCACGCTGGCGCTTGAGACGCGCAATCAGCGCTGCTGGATCGGGTGGGCCATCCTCTTCTGGTGCTGGCGTAGGCGCTGGAACTCCACGTCGGGGCCGATCATTTCGATCAACTGGCGGTGGTTCAATCGAGAAGCGCTCCTGCCGACCTGGTGGATTCGGGCGCACAGCTGGCGGCGTTGGCGATTCTGGCACTGCAGCGGGTTCAGAGCGCGTCGGTGCTACTGGGTTGATCCGGTGAGATAGTTCGGCTGGTGGTTCGGGCTGGCGAGCGTTTGGTTCTGGGCGCACTGGTGGCGATTGTGGCGGTATCGTGCGTCGCGATGGTTCAGCTGCTGGAGTGTTTGCTGGTGGGCTTGGTGAACGGCCCGAACGTGGCGGTAGTTCGATATATGGTTGGGATGGCGTTGGAATACTTGGTGAGGCAGTCGGCGTGGGTATGTGTGCTGTTGCTGCCGATGATTCAGATGTGCGGCGTGGTTCTGCTGCGGTTTTGCCAAGCAGGGCCAACAGCCAATCCATATCAACGCGGCTGAGTGGTTCGAGCAGCGCGTCATTTCGGCAGGCATAGGCAATATCATAGGCCAACGGCAGCAATTGTTCGGCATTGGAATACAACCAGACAGCGGCACCATTCCCGCCTGGATGTGAATCGATCATATACAGCCGCCGCTGTTCGTGATCATAGCAGGGAGTAATATCGGTGAAGGCAGCCAATGATCGCAGCGGCAGAACGGCGGCCAGGCTCCAGCCAATGAACTGGCCAAGCACCTGGAGCGGCCCATGCAATTCGAACCAGCAGGCTGGCGCGATCCAGCGTGTTTTGAGGGGTGGGTTGAGCGCGAGATCGGCGGCCTGCCCACCCGGTACCTGTTCGCGGTAGCCATAGATCTCTTCTTCGGCGACCACACGCCCCCAGCCGATCATGGCACCACCGACCATACTGCGTGTCTGGCGGATCTCGCGAACCTGGACGGTGCTCCTGCGCAGCGGGTAGCTACGGCGTGCGTTGCTTTCCAGGCGCAACACTACGCTGGCGTGCTCTTCATCGCGGGCCAGCACCCGCAACCCGCCAGAACCAGGTGGCAGCGCTGCATTATTGAATGTCCATCGCTCAAAGATCGTTGGATCGAGCACACCCAACTGGCGACCCTGTTCGCTTTGAACATGAATAGCCGCACCACTTGGTGCCAATAGATGAAACTCGGGATATGGATCATCGGCCTCTGGGCCAGGCTTCCAGCAGACTTCGGTATCAGGCAGATCAACCAACTGCCCCGCTGCAACCAGCCGATCCACGATCTCCTGTGCGCCCCAGGCCTCAACTTCACTGGCTGTGAGCGGCAGTTCATTTGCCGCACACAACACATGCTGGGCTGTTACATAGGCATTGGCTGGGGCTGGTGGCCAATCGGCGGGAGTAGCGGCCAGCAATGTCTCCGGGCGCTGGATCAGTGCCTGTTCGTGTGGCAGATCGCCAAGTACCAGAATAACGGCGTTATAGCCAGAACGACACAGCCGACGCAGATGGCTTGGCGAACCTGGATAGCCAACAATAATCAGTACCTGGGAGGGCGGTGGTTCCGGGCCGATTGATATAGCGGGAATATCGCCAACAATCGGCGCGATCACGGCTCGTTCCAATGCATCACAGGCAATATGCACAAAATAGCCATTGCGCTGTAATGCCAATGCGATCTCGGCAGAATCGCGCAAGCGCGTGGCACCACCGCGCCATATGCCCACAATCGTCTCTTTTTGATCGCCATCATCGGCCTGTACAATACGCCATGGGCTGCCAAGTGCTGCTGCGAGCGCAGCTTCTGGTGTATTGACGGCACTGATTGTTGCGAGCGTTGCTAAGGCCGAAGAAGGATTATGTGCAGCAGACACACGGCGTAGGCGCAGCAACAGATCGGCCAGATGCGCGCCGCTCACCCCAGCAAAGCGATGGATATCGGGTATGAGCAATGCACGCAGCCGGGAAAAGAGCAATTGCCAGGCCCGATCATGGTGGCGTAACATTCGCGTATGCAGCTGCTCTGCCGATGCAATCACCAACCGAGCATAGGGGTTGGGCTTTTTTTCGCTCACGAGTGCAATCGAAAGCCGTATATGCTGGGGCAGTTGGCCATTGATCTGGCTGAACAGATCATGCAATGCCTGCGCCGCCGGTTCATCATAGGTTAGCACTAAGCCGGCTGGCAGAGCCTCCGGCGTAAGAAGTGCATAGGTCAATAGTGCTAATGTGGTATTGACTGACCCACTCTCGGCACGAAGGGCGACTGGTTCATTGCGGCGCAGTTGCGTTAGCGCATGCGATTGGTGTGGCCGGAATGGTTCGCCTGTGAGTGCTAGCCATGCCTGCCCAAGATCACTCTCGACTGGCAAATGGCTTATTCGTTCACCAGTTCGTGCATCAATTGGGCGCAGCAACGCGAGCGGACTCATGTCCGTGCGCCCGCGCTGGCGCGCAATACCCTGGATTACATCGCTGATGCTCTGCAACGCCCGATCCCTCTGCTGTGCGATCAACGCACACCTTTACCGGATTGTAACATATCTGCTATGGCTGCGCTATGCCTGTGATCACTGAGATACTGCTAGCAAATGCATGACTATTCAAATAACAATCTTTTCATCGCTACTATCAACGATGCTAAATTTACTGCTTCAGGATGCGGTAAACAATAATCGCTTCATCATCTGGTGAAGCAGGCTCGCCTTGACAAAGCAGAGAAGAATGAGTAACAATACACCAACATTCGTAATACGCAGAAACTATATTCCTGGCTCATCAGAGCGTGTATTCGTCGGCAGATGGTAGCACATATTTGGTGTGCGGTTCGTTTGCCGTAGAGTGCGATGCATAGCGCATGAGAACAGGCGTATCAGGCGAGCAGTGGCGCTTACCTGCGCTTTGTTGTACGCACAAGATAGAGCGGCAGTTCGTCATTTCTGTGTATTAGTAAGCAATGAAAAAGGAGGAGAATCGTAGCAAATAGCGCTCTTATTCAATGAGACAGCCTGGATCACCGCTAGCGAACATGGACGACATCACTCTACTCTTCATTCTGCCACCTTGTCCCTGTGGTCCGGCGCACCGATGGTACGCTTCCGTGGCGTATTCCCCGTAGTAGTGCGTAATCCCCATAGTGGAGGGTATCCGTAATGCGTTCTCGAGCAACATTACCTCGGATCATCACCCTATTTCTGATCGCTGTTTTCGCGCTTTCCGGTGCGAGTGCAACACTTGCCCAGGATGGCAATAAGGCCCGAAAGTTCACAGTACAGCGGCTCAAGCCGATTGGCAAAACGATAGGCACCGTCAAGGCAGGGCCGCGTGCGGTTGCTCCAAATGCCAATGGTATGGTCAGCGTTGTTGTGAAGATCACCGATGAGTCACTTGCTTCCTATACTGGTGGCATATCCGGCCTAGCAGCGACGAGTCCGGCTGCAACCGGTGGTGAGCTGAATATCGCCTCGACCGATAGCCAGAAATATCTTGGCTATTTGGATGGGCAGATCAATGCTGTTGAGCAGGCAGTAAAATCGACTGTCAAAGGTGCACGGGTAACCCATCGTTATAATATCGTTGTTGGCGGTATTGCGATGGTTCTGCCAGCCAATCAGCTTGACGCTGTGGCGAAACTGCCCGGCGTTGAAGCTGTGTATGTTGATGAGCTAGAGAAGACCAACACGGACTCAACACCAGCATTCATTGGCGCAACAACTGCCTGGGAGCAGCTTGGCGGCCAGGAGAGCGCTGGTGAGGGTGTTGTTGTTGGTATTCTGGATTCTGGCGTGTGGCCAGAACACCCATCATTCTCAGATCCAGATCCAGCGGGCAAGCCGTATGCGCGGCCAATTGTGCGCGCTGGCATCCCATGCCGATTTGGTAGCTCGATCACTGGTGATGTGCCATTCACCTGCAATAATAAGCTTATTGGTGGATATCGCTTCATGTCCGCCTATGATGCCTTCATTGGCATTGGACCAGGCGAGTTCCTTTCAAGCCGCGATGATGATGGCCATGGCACCCATACTGCAACGACATCGGCGGGTAATGGTGGTGTAGCGGCAAGCATTTTTGGCGTTTCGCGTGGCACAATCTCGGGCATTGCACCACGAGCCAGTGTGATCAACTACAAGGTTTGCGGTATCGATGGTTGCTTTGGTTCTGACTCGGCAGCAGCGGTACAACAGGCCATCCGTGATGGCGTTCGCGTGATCAACTTCTCGATCAGCGGTGGTGCGAACCCATATAGCGATGTTGTCTCATTGGCCTTCCTGGATGCCTTTAATGCTGGTATCTTCGTTGCAGCCTCGGCTGGCAACAGTGGCCCAACCGCGGACACAACCGATCACCGCGAGCCATGGGTGACGACGGTTGCGGCGAGCACTGGTTCACGTGCGTTCAAGAACACCCTGACGTTGTTTGGCAGTGGTGGCGCAACGCTGGTACTCAAGGGTACATCTTTGACTGGTGCCCTCAGCACTGCATCTCCGGTTGTAATTCCAACCAGCGATACCGTCTGCAATGGCCCATTTGCACCAGGCAGCCTGACGGGTAAGGTTGTTGTTTGTGCGCGTGGTGGCCCTGGGCGCGTCCAGAAGGGCTATAATGTTAAGCAGGGCGGCGCAGTTGGCATGATCCTGTATAACCAGGCTGCAAACGTTACCGACCAGCAGACCGACAACCACTTCCTGCCAGCAACTCAGATTCAGTACTCTGAGGGACAGCAGGTACTGGCCTTCCTAACTGCCAATCCTGGCGCGACGGCAACACTCTCTGCTGGTGCATTGGATACACAGCAGGGTGATGTGCTTGCTTCATTCAGTTCACGCGGTGGCCCAGGCCAATCGCTTGGTGTGAGCAAGCCGGATATTACCGCACCAGGTGTACAGATCCTGGCTGGCCATACGCCACTCTCGGCTGCGATCTCGACTGGCCCGCAGGGTGAGTTGTTCCAGGCCATCGCCGGTACGTCCATGTCCAGCCCACATATTGCTGGCTCGGCTGCGTTGGTTCTGGCACTCCACCCTGATTGGAGCCCAGCCGAGGTTCGATCCGCGCTGATGACGAGCGCCAGGACTGCTGGTGTGGTCAAGGAAGATGGCGTCACGCCATTTACGCCATTCGATGCTGGCTCGGGCCGTGTTGATCTGAGCAAAGCCGGTAACCCAGGAATCGTCTTCAATGTCGATGGCTGGGATCTGTTGAACAACCCAGACACACTCTGGAAGACCAACTACCCAAGTGTGTATATTCCGGTGTTCCCAGGCGAGATCACCCTCCAGCGCACTGCCAAGAGCGTTGAGTCGGTTGAGACCGATTGGCGGCCACGGGTTGTCTACCCAACTGGCCAGCCGACCGACTTCAGCGTCAATGTTCCTGAGTATTTCTCACTCCCAGCTGGTGGTAGCCAGACGTTCGACATCTCGATTGTTGGTTCGGCTGTGCCGGTTGGTGCGGTTCGTTTTGCAACTATTGTGCTTGATGGCTCGCGTGGGCTTCAGGCGCATATGCCGGTGACGATTGTTCGGAAGCAGCCAGCAGGCCTGGCGAGCAGCACGACATGTAGCCCAGCGACGCTTGCAATTGGCGGAACGACCAATTGTGCATTTAAGGTGACCAACACATCGCTTGATGAAGCCACTGTGACGGCCTTTGATGAGCTGCCAAGCCAGCTTGCACTGGTTCCCGATAGCATTGGCGAGTATGGCTTTGTGGCCGATACCAACACCGTTGGTCTTGGTGATACCCTTGCTGGTGCCAGCCCACCCGATGTAGCGATTGCATCTGATCCACTTGGATCACCAGCTGGCTATTTGCCACTGAGTGGGTTTGGTGTTGCACCAATTGCCGGTGTTGGCGATGAAACCGCCACCAACTTCAACGTACCAAGCTTTACGTTCGGTGGCGAGACGTACAACCGAGTTGGCGTCGTGTCAAATGGTTATGTTGTGGTCGGTGGAGCGGGCGGTAATGCGGATATCCAGTTTATCAACCAAGATCTGCCTGACCCAGAACGGCCAAACAATATTCTGGCCCCATTCTGGACGGACTTGGACCCAGGTTCGGGCGGTGCGATGCGCATTAGTATCCTCGGCGATGGGACAAACAACTGGATCGTCGTCGATTGGGAAAATGTGCGTGAGTACAGCTCGGCCAGCAAGACAGCATCGTTCCAGATCTGGATCCGGGTTGGCACAACGGAAGACATCACCTATACCTATGGTACTGTCAAGGGTAATGGTGATGGTGGCTTCCTGACGGTGGGTGCCGAGAACAAGTTCGGTAATCGCGGCCAGAACTTCTATTTCGATGGCGTTGGTGCATTGCCAACCAGCACCACTGAGCTGCGTGTCTCGACCACGCCTGGCGTACCAGGCGGAAGCCGCACGGTTACGTTCAAGGCCACTGGCGTTAGCGCTGGTTCCTGGATAAACTGTGTGAAGATTAACTCGACCAGTTTCAGCGGAACCAATACGGTCTGCAGTAATGGGACGGTTACTCCATAGCACCAATGGATATCGGAACAGCAGGGCGGCGGGAGATATTCTCCCGCCGCCCTTTTATCCGCAGGCTTCAGCCTGCGGCCAGGGGGCGATGAATCTTCATTTGCACAGAAATGGTTCGCGATTATTGCCACTATGATAGTTATAGGTTTGATCATTCGCTCGTAGCTGAATAAACAGTCCATCAACCAGTACCTGCGTATAGTTCATGCCTGGTTGTGGGCAGCCCATGCCTGAATCGGGCCAGACGACCGACCGCACCTCGACTACCTCAATCGCGGCTTGATCAACACCCAAACGCTGCCCGAGATCGCTTGTTGCTGTTGTGATGAAGCGCTGCATGCCAGAATCGTATGGCGGTGCAAGCACCACACCACTGAGGATTGCCCCAACTGGTGCGCCTGGTGTTGGTAATGATGGAACAACACCTGGCAGAGGCGTCAGATTGTTTGGCCTTGGCAATACAGGCTCCTTTGTTGGTGCGGCAATCGTTGGCACAGCCTGTGTGGGTGTCGCCATAGTTGCCACAGTTGGGGCGATTGGCAGTGCAGTTGCTGGAAGCGTGTTCGTTGATGAATCAGCGGCACCACAGGCGCTCAGGGATGCAGCAAGTAGGGTTAAGAAGAAAAATAGGCGCATTGGTGGCCTCCTCACAGATACCATATAGTGAGGAGACGTCCAATACGCCTGTTTGGTTCCATTCTTGACCCAGTGATACGGTGACACGGTGACAGATCAGGCTGTACTGCTCCTCAACAGCACGTTCACCGTGTCACCCCCTCACGCAGTCACCATGTCAGGAATATCATTCGTCGTTTGTGATTACGCGCACGCCACGTTCGTAGGTGAAATAGTTGATCACCCAATTTGCCAGCACAACGATGCGGTTGCGGAAGCCGACCAGATACAAGATATGAACGAACAGCCAGCCCAACCAAGCCAGGAAACCAGTAAGCCGAATGTTGAAGGCATCGAAGACGGCCGCACTGCGCCCAATTGTGGCCATGCTGCCGAAATCAAAATAGCGAAATTCGGCCTGCTGCTTGCCACGCACCTGCGCCAGAATATTCTTGGCGGCCTGCTTGCCCATCTGCATGGCAACCTGGGCAACCATTGGGTAGGCCACGCCCTCACGATAGCCCTCGAGATAGGCCATATCGCCAACCACAAAGACTTCCGGGTGATCGGGTAGGCTGAGTTGCGGGGTGATTTTGACCCGCGCCCCACGCCCGAGCGTAACTCCCAGTGCATCCGAGAGCGCCGATGCGCGTACACCCGCTGCCCAGACGACGGTTGCCGCTGCGATCTGCTCGCCATCCTTGAATGTGACGATATCGTTCTCGACGGAGGCGACGGTTTTGCCGAGCTGTGGTTGAACTCCCATCTTTTTCAGGCGATTTAAAGCACTGCGCTGCAAATTTTCGGGGAATGTGCTGAGTATATGCGGCTGTGCCTCAACCAGGACGACACGCGCTTGGGTGACATCCAGCATTGGGTAATCCTTGCGCATCACATGATTGATCAATTCGGCAAACGCACCGGATAGCTCAACGCCGGTTGGACCACCACCAATCACAACAAATGTGAGTAATGCTGCTCGCTTTGCGGGATCTTCCTCACGGGTTGCTCGCTCGAATGTGCGTAGTACATGATTGCGCAGCCGCGCCGCCTCATCAACATCCTTCATTCCGAACGTCTGCTGTGCGAGTGCATCATTGCCAAAATAGTTATTGGCACTGCCAGCAGCCAGAATGAGATAATCATAGTTCACCGGCTTCTCGTCAGTTAACACCAGTTTGCGCTGCATATCGATGCCACGAACCTCGGTGAGCTGGAAATCGGTATTGCTATATTTGCGCAGAATGGCCCGCACGGGATAGGTGATCGCCTCTGGTTCGAGGCCAGCCGTGGCAACTTGGTAGAGCAACGGCCAGAAGCCATGGTAGTTGTTGCGGTCGATCAACAACAGATCGACCTCGCTGTTGCCCAATACCTGAGCGGCATTAAGGCCACCAAACCCGGCACCAACAATCACAACCCGTGGGCGAGTGCGTGGTGCCTCATCTGCTGTGACAACATATTCGGTTGCTTCTGCAAGCGGCGCTTCGGTGGTGCGGTAATCGGTTGGTTGTATCGTTTGAACCTCAACGGTCGGCTGATTGTTGGTTGGCTGATTATTCATTATATTCTCCTGCCGATCTGCATTATCCCAGATGAATACGCAATCGGCGTGCCAAGAGTCGGGCGCATACATCGCCATGTTTACGATGCCGCAGTGCCAAGATCGGCAACTGCTGCACTTCTTTATTATATGTGAAACTCATCACAATATCAAGAGGGACTTTTGGCGGAGATGTGATTTCCTTCTCTCCCATTGGGAAAGGGAAACGCAGCAGCGGTGAGGGGGGCGCACAGGGTTCGTAGGAGAACAATCCCCTCTCCCCGGCGTGGGAGAGGGGTGAGGGGGAGCTACTAGACCCAGCGGCAGATCACGATGCTATTGGGATTGCCGCCGTGTTCTTCGAGCAGGACGATCTCGTTTGCATCGCGTAGCCAGGCGGTGGGGACATGGTAGTAGCGCTGGGTTGGCTCGCCATGGGCGAGTGCATCGACAATACCGGTGAACCAGGGATCGTGGGGTTGATCACCGGGGATGAGCCAGTAGCGGCCAATACAACGCCCATTAACCCAGGCCAGTCCTTTGGTCATGCTGCCGAGATCGAGTGCAACCGGGGCATCGCCAGCGGGGCGCGTGAAGCTGGCACGGAACCAGCGCAGTGGTGAGCCAATTCCCGGCCCGGATTGCCAGGTGGCGAGTGGTGCTGCTGGCCCATACAAGCCATAGCGCTCACCAGCCAGGAATGGCCGTAGTTCCCAGTGATCGCCGATTGGCGTGCCATTCCATAATACTGGCCCCCATAGGCCTTTTTTCTCGGCGACCATGTTCTCAAAGCCGATCTGCCAATCACCCTTGATCAGCCCAACACCACAGCACAGGATATCCAGCCGTTGGCTGCCCGCCGCCAGATTGAGGGCGAACTCTAGGCGGAATGCGTGTTGGTTGCCGCTTGGCGGTGCGCCATGATAGCGCATGGCAATTGCTTTTGTGAGTGCATCGAGATCATCATCGGTGCGGCTGCGGTTTTCCTCCAAATGGGCAGGACCCTGCGTCACAAGGGCGCCATCGATATAGATATAGACATAATCAGCTGCAGCAGTCAGCGTTAATGTGCCTGTGACACCAGTTGTATCAATAGTGGTCGAGTACCAGCAATAATCGCTCTCATCGCGGGTGAGCTGGAGTTGCTCAACTGGTTGGGGCACCGTGAGTGCTGGTGCATCCTGGCGTGCAACCGGCAGTGGTTCGGCCCATGTTCCCCACCCAGTGGGTGCAATAGCATCTGATTGCATTGTGCGCGTGATGATATCATCTGGGTGGACGATAGCAGAGTTGAAGACGATCAAATCGCCGGCGATCAGCACAGTCGAACGGGGGGCGAGCTGGTAGGAGTTGCCCGCATACGTCACCTGTGCCACCGACTCGGCATCGTCATTACAGATAAAGGTGAGGCCACCATAGGTATAGGCGGCCTGGTGTGGGCCAAGTGGTTGGGGGGTCGCGCGTTCATTGTGGAGCAGGGCTGCGGAATGGGCGTGTAGGGCGCGATGGAGGCGGGCCAGATGATTGGATTTGGTTGTCTCCAGGCCAAACTCATCGAGCGGGGCGGTATAATCATAGCTGGTTGTTTGCAGAAACATGGCATCGCGGCCAAAATTGGTGCCGCCATGCCACATATAGTAATTGATGCCAGCGCCGCCGCCGGCCACGAAGCGCGAGGCACCATAGGCAACCGTTTCGGGGCTGCGCGAGTGATGCGGCTGGCCCCACACATCATACCAGCCAGGCCAATGCTCGGTCCACAGGGCCGGTTGATCGGGATGGGCCTGGCGATGGGCATCGAGCTGTTCGTGGACATAGAACCCATTCAGGGTTTCGATTGCACCAGGCATGCCACCGACACACATCACCCAGGGGATGCCAAGGTTCAGCGATTGGCCGAGTTCGATTGACCATGCAAGATACTGTTGGCCCTGTTCGCCATAGGTTGGCGCGATCAGATTGTACTCATTTTCGATCTGGGCCATGATGATTGGGCCGCCATTTGGTGCGAACATCGGGTGTAGGTAATCGCACAGCAGCCGCACCCAGCGCTCCATCTCACGCATGTATGGCGCATTGAGCGTGCGGATCTGGATTCCTGGCACATCGCGCAGCCAGGCGGGGAAGCCACCATAGTTGATTTCGGCGCAGATATATGGCCCAATTCGTAGGATTACATATAGATCATGCTTCTGGGCTATCTCACAGAACAGGCGCAGATCGAGCCTATCGGAGAAATCGAAGATACCCTGCTGGCGTTCGTGCAGATTCCAGAACACATAGGTCTCAATCGTATTGAGGCCAGCCGCCTTACTGCGGCGCATCATATCTTCCCACATGGCAGGTGTGCTGCGTGGGTAGTGAATAGCCCCGCTGAGTAGGAGGGTGTGTTGGCCGTTGATGATCACCGCCCGTGAATCATAGTCAACCTGGGTGCCGATCTGGGTCATGAAGCGCTCCTTCGCGTTGATACGGAATATTGTTACCGGCTCTATTCTACACCCGCTCGGAATGGGATGAATCGTTGGATCTATCATAGTCGCCAGATGTCTGATATAGTACACTGATGCGATGGATGGCCAAAGGAGAGCGTGGAGAGCCTTGATGGATTTTGAGCATGCACGACACTATGCAATTGAGCGCTTGACACATGAACTCGCCAGTGAATTGACCTATCACTCAATCTGGCACACCCGTGATGATGTTGTCCCATCCGTTGAACTGCTGGCTCGGCATAGTGATGTGACCGGCGATGATCTGGTGTTGCTCCGTACTGCTGCCTATTATCACGATATTGGGTTTATTGAGCGGCGTGATGAGCATGAGGCGATTGGTGTTCGGATTGCTGCGGCAACGCTGCCAGACTATGGGTACACCAGCGACGAGCTCCAGATTATCAGCGGGATCATCATGTCCACCCGGCTCCCACAATCGCCGCACACGCTTCTGGAACAGTTGCTTGCCGATGCTGATCTTGATGTCTTGGGGCGAACGGATTTCCTGCAGCGTAATCAGGCGCTACGTGCCGAATTGGCCTGTTATGGAACCATCGTCAGCGATGCTACCTGGTATCGCAGCCAAATCCAGTTTCTGAACCAACATCACTACTGCACCACCGCTGCCACAGAATTACGCCATGCAGGCAAGCAACACAATCTGGCGACATTGCAGAAGTTACTTGGTGAGGCACATCCATCCGCAGGCTGAAGCCTGCGGCAAAGGGGATGATGCATTCTAGCCGCGTGGCTTTAACCCGCGGCGTGAGGGTGAGTAGCCGATGGAAAAAATCCCCGACCGGACATTATTTCACTGCTTTGGCTTGCGTATCAGCGTGATGCCATCGGTTATGCCAGCTCTGGCATTGCTGTGGGTTATTCTGGCCCTGATTGCC
>JBBQSD010000118.1:0-19875 GCA_038214135.1 Chloroflexales bacterium
CTGGTAAGGGCAATGGCGTCGATGATGCTCGCGCATTCGCACTCTTCGTTCTTGCGGAAGCCGGTAAGGCTGATCGTGGGCGCATGGTGGCGCTGTTCGAGAAACGCAGCGACTTGCAGACCTATGGGCGAGCCTATTTACTCATGGGATTGAAGGATGTTGGTGGCGAGGATATACGCATTCGTACGCTCATCGGTGAATTGATGAGTAGCGCGACCCTCACCACGACAGAGGCGCATTGGGAGGAGCAACGCCCTGATTATTGGACGATGAGCAGTAACACGCGCACAACTGCCCTGGCGCTTCAGGCGCTTGTGCGGGCCGACCGACAGAACTTCCTGATTCCGAACGCCACCCGCTACCTGATGGGTTTGCGCGACCATGGACACTGGCAGACAACCCAGGAAACAGCGATCAGTGCGATTGCACTGGCCGAATATGTCGCATCAAGTGGCGAACTAGCGGCCAATTATCGCTACACGATTGCGCTCGACAACAAACAACTGAGCGAGGGTCAGGTCAATAAGGATAATCTGTCCAATCCGATCACGGTTGCGATTGCGCTAGCGGATCTTGGTGCTGGTGGGCAATCGCAGATTAGCATGCAGAAGCAGGGCGATGGGCGGCTCTACTATACACTGCGATTACGCACCTATGCCGATGCTGCAACCGTGCAGCCGCTTGATCGGGGCTATGTGGTATCACGGGAATATGTTGCCGTCGCATCAGATACGCTCACACCAACAGGCCGATTGGTGACTGGTGCGAAATTGGGCGAGGTTGTGCAGGTGCGGTTGACGCTTCAGGTGCCGGAGGATGCCGTGTATCTGGCGGTTGAGGATATGCTGCCAGCTGGGCTTGAACCGCTTGACGCCAGCCTGAAGACTGTCTCTTCTGCAGCACAGGAACCAGAACTCAACGAAAAGGGCGAATATCCAGGCTGGTGGTATTTTACACGCACAACAATCCGCGATAACCGAGTTGCATTATTTGCAACAGATCTGCCAAGCGGAACATATACATATACCTATTTGGCACGAGCGACAACACCTGGTGTCTTCCAGACGCTGCCAGCGCTAGCATACCAAATGTATGCGCCAGAGGTGTATGGACGCAGTGCCGGAGCAATCTTCACCGTGACAGTGCCATAATCCATAAGCCCCCTCTTCCCGGCGTGGGAGAGGGGGCAGGGGGTGAGGGTACATATCATGCTCGGCGGCGAATGAGCGAACCACCAAGAGCGATTGCAAGAACACCAATTCCAAGCCACAGCAATAGTGAACTATTCCCATCCGGCTCGCCTGTTCGCGGAAGACTACTGGGAACCGGAATCGGTGTGGGGGTTGGAGTCGGCGTCGGAGCCTCTGGCGCTATTGTCGGCGAGGGTGGTATCGGCGTCTCAGTTGGTAGCGCCGTACGCTGCCTGCGTTCGCCAGCCTCTTGCGGGGTTGGTGTAGCTGTTTGGGGGACGGGTGTGTCGGTTGGGGGGACGGGCGTTTCGGATGGTGGCGGGATAGGCGTAAGCGTCGGCGGCTCAGCCGTCTCAGTCAGGGCCAATGGGCCTGTCACGGATGCAGGCATACCCATTGCCTGTACGCTCAGGCCAGCGGGAACAGCCAGAAATACGATCACCAGCAATGGCAATAATGCGATAAGAAGCCTGCGCTGCATTCTGATCCTCCTCATAATCGCGTCGTGGTACAACATGAAAAAGCCTACATATTGTACACGATAGTTGTCTACGCACCCTACACTGAAGCTTCGTATTATCGGTAGTAGTATTGCACAATTAACCACATTGTCAGTATATGCATTGAGTATTTGAAAACGCCAGCAACTCAATGACAGTTGAACGACAACATCGTACCATTCCTTGGTAGAAACGTCATCCAATGCGTCCAGACCTGTTTCTGGCAACGCATCAGAATAACATAGGCTCGATTATTCGCGTTCAATGAACGGTAGCATCACCTGATAGATCATCGATTGCAGCGATACTCTGGTCGGGCCATAATCGATGGTGCTGCCATTCACCTCAACTTCAACCAGCCAGTAGTTATAGAGTATCCCCGGTTGTGCGCTCGTATCCACCCAGGCATAGCTGGCACCCTGGCCGCGACCACGCCCAAGAATGATTGCACTGGTGATCTCAACAGCATCTGCACGCCAATTACTGGTGCTACGAACGAGCCGGAAACCATAGGTATTGACTTCGGCAGCGGTTGCCCAGCGCACCAACACGCCACCGATTGTCGGGCTGGCAGTGAATGACGTAAGTGTGATTGCTGTCGGCTTGACATAGAACCCGATATCGAGCGTGTGATCATTCGTCCCTGGCCCACCAGTTGTATAGGTAATCGTTGGGTAATTACCAGGGCCAATCGATCCATTGACTACGGCCAGGGTTGCCTTTGAATTACGATTATTGGTAATACGATCAGCCGATCCATTCACATTTGGAGTTGTCAGCGTATATTTCTCGAGTGGCCCCTGAGCAGCATAGTTCTGGGCATTATCGAGCCGAATGAAATAATTCTGGTTGGGCCGCAGATTCACGCCATAGCGTGCGTGGGCAGAACTCGTACCCTGCGCAGATGAGAAATACCATTCCCCATTTGCATTTGTCACAGCCGTATCGAGCAGCACATTATTCCCATCGTAGAGGTTCACAGTGACACCGGCGATTGGTATTTCGGACGCATCCTGGGTGCCGTTTTTGTCTGGATCGAACCACACCCGATTACCAATTTCGATTGGGGCCGCATTACATAGCAGCTCCATATCACCAATGCCATTGCCTTTACCAGCAGTAATCGCATCGGCGCTCGCATCGAAATAGATCTCATAATCACGGCCAGGGCCGCCTGTCTGCGAATTGTACCAAGAAACACCACCGGAATCGTACTGAATGGGATCCATCACCGATACGGTCACTTCCTTACTGCCGGGCAGGTACGCCAGGCCGCCACTGCTTGTCTCACTATGATTGAGCGCGATGCGTTCATCCCAGAAGAACTCGCCGCCGGGGCCGACCCCATTTAATGGATTATGTGGACCCTGACCACTTACAGGGCCGCCCTCACCAGTCGTGCTTATTCCCGTGCCGGTCGAAAGGCGATTCCCAACCCGGCCATCTGCCTCAAGTATATACTTGCCACCTGGGAACGATGGAGGTGCGGCAATCAGCAGATCGCCACCAGCCATACCAGTGAGTTGATCGGTTGAGCCAGCAACAGGAATTGCATTGCGATGGCCAAGCATATGGCCAGATCGATCAAGGAAGCCAAGAATCATATAGCCTTCCTCATCGAATTCAATATCGGAGAGAATTGGCATTGGCCGATAACCTTGGGCATATGGGTCAGCGCGGCCGGGTGTATTAAAATTCGGTTGGCCAGCAGCATCCAACCACGAGTCCGTCCAGGTTTGCCAGAGGCACTCATTTGTAAAAAAAGTACAGCCCTTCGAATAGTTCAGTGGTGCATCAAACAGTGAGGCGGACCAGGTGCCGCTGCTTGGATCTAGCGCATACACATGCGCGGATAGATCATCGGCTGTGCTTCCAGGCAATTCCGCAGTACACACAACACCAACATACACAAAGCCACGATGGGTACTGACGGCCCATGGACGCGCAATTCCATTCGTGCAGCCTGGATCGGGGATGTTATATGCGGTTGGCGTATACCCAACAAGTTTGGCATCAACAGAAGCAATATCAATAGCATACAGCTTGCGATCAGCCAGATTGGTGACATACAGGGTCGTATCGTCTTCCGATGTATCGATATCACCAAAACCGACTTTGCCAACCAATCCAAAGGCAGCAACATCGGGCGTAATATCATTGCCAGTGCCCGTCAGACCACGGGCACTATTTGATGGGATCGAACCAGCATTGATCCCGTTATACCAGCCTGCGCCCGAACCAGCAACATTTGGATTAGCAACATAGATGCCATTCACCCCCAATGGGCCAAGGCCACTATGGCGTTTCAATACAGTAGAAGCAAATACACGCCCCGTTGTGCGCTGATACGTTAGGCCCCACGTACTACCAATCTGGGCGTATCGGGCACACGATGCGTATGGCGTGCCGCCATTGGTTGCTTCACCAGTGGCCGAATATGGGAAGGTCAGCAGCACATCCTCATTTGCGACACTCGATGGAACAGCTAGTGGATCGGCGATAATCACCCGATTACTGACGAGTTGCGGGTTGCTTTGGCAGTAATCGGTTGGATAATTCACCGCCAGATTGACGTTACTTGTCGCGCCATCCTGCACGAACTGCACTGTCGAGCTTGCATTCCCAACTCCCGAACCACCAACAGAATCGGCGCTACGCGGGCCTGGTTGTAAGCCAAACAGTGGATTATGTTGGGTCTTGTCCGCGTTGAGATAGCGCGAGCTATTATCCCAGGTGAATTCAATTCGATACGGGCCAGTGCCACTCGTTGTTAGCTGGTACGTACCGATCTGTGCTGGCGTACAGGCGCTACTCTCGCTGCCATTTTCCCATGTAGCACCATCGCATGTAAGAGCACTACCCTGCTCGATACCAGCTTGATCATAGGCTCTAACAAGAATACCGCCGATTCCGCGATCCACAACGGTCGATCCAGGAGCTGCAGTATTCTGCTGCACACCATCCTCATTAAAATCGCGGAATACTGTACCGCTTATTATTCCAGCAGCCTGTACAACCTGTATGTGCGCCGCTGGAATGACTGCAAGCACGATAAACAATAAGTATATCAAGGGCATTACCGGAGAACGTGGAGATACATACATACAACACCTCATCATCCTGATGTTTCGATAGAATAGCAGCGACTCCAAGAGCTCGACGATGTTTTACAACATCACGCAAAAACATCCGCTTGGATGAAGGTCGGTCGCTGTTTCACGTAGGCGGTAGTATACACCGTACTCGTACAATTTAGTACAGATTACGTGTAACATTCTCGACACAGAAAATATTACATAATGTAGTACTAGCAGGCAGCCACTGTAACGATGATGCATTATCAGGTCGTAGCCACATTCCATCACGATCAGTGTGGTAGGCCACTAGATAATATTGAATCCTGATTAGAATGCCGATTGAATGCAAGCTGAGGATGTTCAGTAGCCATCGTGCAGTGCCGCAAGGGCGGCGAGATGGCCACACATGCCATGCACCCCGCCACCCGGTGGGGTTGATGATGAACAGATATACATTCCTGCTACTGGAGTACGATACGGGCCAGGTCGCAGTGTCGGGCGTGCAATGATTTGGGCCAGGTTCTGGGCACCACCACCAACATCGCCACCAATCAGGTTTGCATTCCAGCGTTCCAGTTCTGCTGGCCCACTGACACTGCGGGCAAGGATACGGCCAGCAAAGCCGGGTGCGAAGCGTTCGATCTGCGCTTCGATCTGGGCAGTCATATCAACAGTTGAGCCATTCGGAACGTGGCAATAGGCCCATACGGTGTGTTTGCCAGCAGGCGCACGGCTTGGATCGAACAGGCTTGGCTGCGAGAGTAACACATAGGGCTGGCTGGGATGCCCACCACGCCCAACCGCTCGTTCGGCAGATGCTATTTCGGCCATTGTACCGCCAAGATGCACCGTCGCAGCACGCCTACAGGCAGCAGCACGCCAAGGAATAGGCCCATCAAGCGCCCAATCGATCTTGAATGCCCCTGGCCCATAGCGATAGCGGCCAAGCGCCTGCCGATAGCCATCTGGCAATTGAGCGCCAGTGAGTGACAGCATCTGGCGTGGTGTCAGATCAAGCAAAAGAGCCCTTGCTGGCGGTAATTCGCGCAGGTTGTGAACAGGCACATCGGTGACAATAGTGCTATGCAACTTCTGTGCATGGGCTGCTAGTGCATTGGATAAACGCTGGGCACCGCCCTGTGGAAAGGGCCACCCAACAGCATGACCAAGCATTCCCAGGATGAGCCCAAACGAAGCACTGGCCAGTGTTTCGAGTGGCAGAACCGAATGCCCAGCCAGGCCAGCAAATAATGCCCGTGCCCGTTCGCTGCGAAAGTATTGTTCGGCCAATAAACGAGCCGGAATGAGTGCCAACAACCCAAAGCAGGCCAGAGTCAGTGGGCGTTGGAGCGGCCAGAGTGGTGGTGGCCAGAGTGGGCGTAGTGTTGCATCGATCAATAGTTCCCAAAAACGAACCAGCGGCATCATCAGTCGGCGATAGGCTTGGCCATCGATCCCCAGATTGGCAGCAGTAGCAGCCACCGAACGCTCCAATACAACTGCCGTTCCATCATCGAGTGGGTGTGCCAATGGTGCTGGTGAATAGACCCAGCGCAACCCATAGTTTTCCAGTGGCAACGAGCGAAAAAATGGCGATCCAACTCCGAGGGGATGGATCGCCGAACCACGATCATGGATGAAGCCGGGCAGTGTCAATTCCGCAGAGGCAACAGCGCCACCAATTGAGGAATGGGCCTCACGAATAAGCACCCGGCGTCCAGCCCTGGCCATGGTAATTGCCGCGGCCAAGCCATTCGGGCCAGATCCAACAATAATCGCGTCATACTCAGGCGTGGCATGGTTCGTCAACGCAAGATGTACCCTTCTGCCAGTGATGTATAGGCGGCAACCTGCCGATCACGCCAGGCCTGATCGAGGCCCAACTCGCCAGCAAGCAGTTCGGCCACACGCGGGGCAGCCTCAATGCTGGCACGTGCATCGAGTAATAATGCGCGGGTGCGGCGGGCCAACACATCCTCAACGGTACGGGCTAGTTCATAGCGCGCCGCCCACACAACCTCGGCAGCACGATAGGGCAAGCGCGCATGCAGAATCCGCGCAAGATCTGGCTGCTCAATCGCCAGCTTGCGGATGCTATCGGCATCGGAGCCATACACGGCCAGCGCCGATGGATCGGGGGTTTCGCTCCAGCCATGCAGCTTCAAATCACGGGTTGTGCTGGGGTTATGGGCCAGATTACCGACCTTGATCGCCCGGTTGATTGTATCCTCGCCCATATGGCGATAGGTTGTCCACTTGCCACCCGTGACGGTAATCAGGCCGGATTGCGAAACAATCAGGGTATGATCACGCGAGAGTGCAGATGTATTGTTGCCAGTTCCGGCCTTCACAAGTGGGCGTAACCCGGCATAGATACTGAGTACATCCGAATGCACTGGATCGCGGGTCAGGTAGCGGGCTGCATGCTTGATGAGGAATTCGATCTCCTCCGGCAGCGCCCGTGGCTCAATTGCCGCATCACGAATGGGCGTATCGGTCGTCCCGATTACCACACGCTCGTGCCAGGGGATTGCAAACAACACGCGCCCATCATCGGTGCGCGGGATCATCAGTGCTGTATCTCCAGGCATGAATGAGCGATCCAGCACAATATGAACACCCTGGCTTGGCGATAGTATCGGCTTCGACTGCGGTTCGTCCAGACTGCGCACCGCATCGACATACACGCCGGTCGCATTCACGACTGCCCGCGCCACTGCTGTGAATTCCACACCAGTCTCGATATCCTGGGCAATCACGCCGTTGATCCGTTCGCCACTGCGGGTAAAACCAATCGCCTTGGTATAGTTGAGTGCGACGCCACCAAGATCAAGGAATGTTCGCAATAATGCAACAGCATAGCGGGTATCATCGAATTGGCCATCGTAGTATAGCACGCCACCCTTGAGCCGTTCTGGTTCGAGTGTTGGCACACGCTTGAGTGCTTCGGCACGCGAAATCGGCCAGGAACGACCAAGGCTCAAATTGCCCGCCAGCAGATCATAGCTGATCAACCCAGCCCCATAGAATGGCTGATCCCACCAATTGTAGGCCGGAATCACAAGCGGCAGCGTATGGACGAGCTGTGGAGCATTGCGCTGCATCAATCCGCGCTCGTGTAAGGCATCGCGAACAAGCCCAATATTGCCCTGAGCCAGGTAGCGCACACCACCATGCACCAGTTTAGTGCTACGACTGGAAGTACCCTTGGCGAAATCAGATGCTTCGATCAACAATGTTCGGTAGCCACGAGCAACGGCATCGACTGCTGAGCCGAGGCCGGTTGCACCACCACCAATGATCACAATATCCCAGGTGTGCGAATCACGGGCCTGGTTGAATAGCTCAGAACGGTTCATATGCTCCTCAATACCTCTGGGGGTTATCTCTATTATGCATCCAGCAACTCGCCAATTGTTGCAACAACACGGGTTGGGCGAATTGGAGATCGTTCCAAATCGGCGATTGTGCTCGCACCCGTCAGCACCAGCACAGTATCCATATTGGCTGCAACGCCCATCGCAATATCGGTCTCTATTCGATCACCAACAATCACACAGCGATGGGCAGCATTGCCAAGCCGTACACGAACCATGGCTGCCATAATTGGTGATGGTTTGCCGACCACCACTTCACAATGTGTATCGGTGCAGGCCTCAATTGCCGCAATAATTGCAGCGGCATCGGGCTGGCCGCCACCAGGCACAGGGCAATAGCGATCCGCATTGGTGGCCACCAGACGCGCCCCAGCCCGCATGGCATCGAAGGCAATCTGGAGTTTACGATAATCGAAGGTGCGATCAAATGATGCCACAACAAACTGAATACGTTCGGGTTGCTCAGAATGCTCGAACCCAGCCTCACGTAACTCCCGACACAGGGGTTCCTCACCAATGACATACAGTACCGCAGTGGGAGCCTCCTGCAATAGCCATTCGACCATCACGAGTGATGAGTTGATCACATCGGATTCGCTGGTTGGAATGCCAAGGCGGGTGAGTTTCTCGGCATATGCAGCGCGGGTGCGCGTTGGGTTATTGGAGAGGAACAGGGTTGGCCGCCCTGCCGCACGAATGCGGGAGATCGTCTCGGCGGCACCGGGAAGTAGTGCCTCGCCAAGATACACCGTCCCATCAAGGTCGAAGATATAGGCATCATACATAGCCATGCAATTATAGCACTTCTCATCATAACTCATCGATCATGATACCAGTAATGGTGTTGCCATCGCCAAGCTGCGGAGCATTGAGCGACAGATTGAGGTTGAGGTTATCGGCCTTAATCGTGCCGACCTGCATCACAATAATCTTTGAATGAGACAATTGCCCGGCCCGCACATCCAACACCGCCGTAATCGTTTTGGCCGCCTGGGTACGAATGGCATCATCGTGGCTGCCAGCAAACAGTAGCCCATCGCTGGCGCGCAGATACAGCACAACCGCGCCCCATTCACGCCCCTGTGGTTCAATGGCATAGGCAGCCAATCGGCCAACTGCCACCGCTCGCTCAACTGGCAGGCCACCAACCAACGCCTGGTAGAAGGCACCAGCAAAAGCAATTGCAGCAGTATCACGAATGGTAAACTGGTAGGCGACCACAGCCGGCAGTTCCGCACGAACCAGTGTTGGCGCAGTTCCGCTCCATACATTATGTCCATCACGGCGGCCAGTTTCACAACCGCCAAGCAGCGCCAGCCGAACACCATTGGTGTGCAATACGGCTGCCAACTGATCGGCACTATAGCGGCCATCCTCCAGTGCAATTGCGCCACCATTTTGGGCCAGGCCATGGCCAGCAAAATGAAAGATCTCGGCACCACCCAGCGCAGCCTCAACCATCTGGCTGGTTGCTGGATCAAGAATAGCAAGATCGATCCCAGCCTGATTGGCACAGGCCTGCTCAATCGCCCGCCGCTCGGCGCTCAGATCGAGAACAGGCAGGCCAGCGGGTGAGGCCAGTGCTGCGACTAATCGCAGCTGTTGGCCCTGATAAGGCGGCAGATCAGCAGCCGATAGAGGTTCGTGGCGAACAATTGCAATCCGTGGATCGAGCGAGAGAAAGCCGTGCGAGGCATCACTGCCATCTCGTTGCAGGTAGGCATATTCCCATGGCAGCGGCGCTAATTCGGGTGGTAGGCGTAGGCGCAAGCGCAGCCCTTCGTCAGCACCAATCTGCAGCAATGAATCGATCACCATATTGCGCACACCAGGCGAATCGCCATCTGGCGGCGGTGGGAGTAGCAGCATGCCGAGTGATTGGGCAAACAACAGCAAACGAGGTGGATCAAGCGTCCGGGCCGCCAGGGCACTGATAACCGCTGCGATCTCTTCTTCAATATACTCAACTGGGATCGCCTGTTCGGGGCGCATCTCACCAGCTGGCGAATCGAGAACCCGCATATGAAACTGAACCAGCCGTCGGCCATCGGAAAGCGAAACGCCGCGCAAGCCATCGGCCTCGATTGTCATATCGTGGTAGTGCATCTGAAGTCACCCTGTCACCCTGTCACATAACGTCACCTGACCACAAGAAGTCACGGTATTTGTTGCAAATCCGAGGCCTGTATAGCTGCCCTAGCGAGTTTCAGGCGAATTGTACTCGCCGCCTTATACGAACTACTTGGCAGCCCTCGTTTGATCAGCATATCGAGATCATCGATCGCCGCCCGATAGACAGCCGCACGCAGCTTCGGATCAACAATCATATTTTTATTGATATCTTCAATCGCCTGATCATAGCTTGCCACCGCCCCGATCGTTCTTGTTTGCCCATTAATAAAATCATCTGGCTCACCAAGCGCGAGGCTGATGGAACCATGCAACAACGAATATTCCGGGCGCGGTTCGGTGAGCGAATCCCAATCCTTATTCCCTGATAGCAGCGGAACAACCAGTTCAATCTCACGGCGGGCAGTTGGGTAATCACCAGCATCGATTGCTTGTTCAGCCAATTGGAGATGCACCGCATTGTTCAGCAAAACCCGTGACCATGGGATGAACAGGGTATCGTACTGATTGCGGCGGTTGGTAACCGTATCGTTAGCAACCGCATTGGTGAAATCATCTAGCGCCGCGCTGTACAGCGGTACCACTTCAGCCCAGGTATGCAAGCCGCGTAGTTTGCGTTGCCAGGTGGTCGCGAGGTTAAAGCTCAAGCGGCCACGCCAGTAGCGATAACCAACCTGATCGCTTAGCTGACGTTTCTCTTGATCGGCAATCAGAATTGCCCGATCCATATCGCTGATCGCCTGATGCATCCAGTAACTATAATCTTCATCGGTATAGGCTTCGTTACGGGGGCTATTACGCAGGCTATAGTAGAGCAGTGAGCGTGTGGCGAAGGCCTCGCTTGGTGGTGGATCACTAAGCTCAATCGCTTCTGTATAGTGCTTCACCGCCTGATTCATCGCATTGGTGTACTCAGGCGATGTAGCCGAACGGTAGGTGGTGCCATCAAGCCATGACAACAAACCCTCCAGCGCTGGGTAGGTCGGGTTGCGCGGGCTTAGGCGAAGCGCTTCAGCGATTGGAGTACCCGCATCATTCCAGGCTCCAAGCAGAATAGAGCTCCAAGCCTGGCCTGCATAGATCGTCTCATCCGGGGCTTCTTGGGATTGCAGATCGCGATAGATCGTGAGCGCCCGCAGCAGGTAGGTATTATTTGATGGTGAACCAACCGGAAGTTTCTCGATCTGGCCAAGAATGAGCCAGGCAGCAGCTTTGCCACGTTCAGCACGAGCAAACTTCAGATCATCATTGGAACTATGAGCAACCGCTGCATATTGGGCGACGGCCGCCATCAGATCATACCAGGCATTTTTTGGATCTGTGGTGGAGATAGCCTCCAGTGATGACTGGCTAAAAACCAACCCTCGATTTGCTCGACTTGCCGAAACCAGCAGGCGCGTGAACCCAAGGCTCGAACATGTATCGGCAAGTTGCAACATATAATCGGCCTGGTCAGCACGAAGAGCCTGTGGATCTGGTGCGCTCAATCCCTCGCTCCGATCCGGCTTCAGATCAAGCAGATCGCGGGCGAGTGAATAACAACTCAGCGATTCGGATGTTGGCGCTGCTGAAGTTCCCTGGCTTGCCTGAACGACGGCTTGATCTGGCTGTAATGCCAGTTTCAGATGATAGAGCGCCTCCTGATAGAGCGGTTCGGCCAGTGCAAGGCTTTCCTGAGAACGTGCCTGAAGGGTACTCGCAGCACCCAGATTGGCATGCAGGGCAGCAATAGTGTTATTCGACGCATGCTCAACGATGGTCTGCGGGCAGCCGGTCAGGGCCGTTGGCGGATCGCCATTGGCAGTACGCAACGCATCAAACAGATCCTGGCGCGCCGCACCATATTGGCCCTGAGCGATACGGGCCAAGCTACGAAAGGCATAGCCCTCGTTCGCGCCTGGCCGCAGGCAGATCATCCGGTCATAGCGGTCGGCAGCCTGTTTGAAATCCGGGCATTGCTTCGCCTGGGTGCATGCACTATCTGCTAAACCAGAACGAATCGCCAGATTGCCCTGTACCAGGGCATCATACCAAGCAATAGTGATACTAACACGGTAGGTCAGTGCAAGGATACAACCCAGTGCCGCAACAGCCAGCAGCGTGCCAAATAATTCGTGGCCGCGCCGGAAGGCCCGGTAGAGCGGACGCGGGAGCGCACTTACTGTCAGTGCGGCCAGCATCCCGATCGCCAGTGTTGGTGTAAATAGATCGGGATTGAGACGCAGTATGTTGGCGCGATCACCACCAAATAGTATCGCACCAGTCAGGCATACACTAACAAGTGCTGTCATTACTAGGGCCAATGTGGCCCGGCCCCGAACAATCCGTGCGGCCAATGGCTGGGCCACAAACCACCAGAGCAGCGGTAACAAAATACCGGGTGCAACAAGCACATACAGATCGTTGAGTGAATAGCCTAGCTGGGGGATGGGCTGTTGTAGCTGCAATGGCGCACGGGCAGAAAGAACGGCCAGCATGGCGATATACAGCAGCGTCAGAAAGAAGAAGGCACCACTGACACTGCGAATGATCTCGACAGTAAAACGGCGGGCGCGTGTCGGCCCCAATCGTTGAGTCAGCTCATCGCACAATTCATCATAGAACACCAGTGAACCAGGAATATAGAGGCTAGTGTGCTGCCCAGGAGTACTAGTCTGTGGATCAATCGGCTGTATTTCGATCTGGGTAAACGAGAAATCGCCAAGCAATTGCCCACGCTCACGCCGATCAAGCGTCACCGCCCGTTCAATCATGGTTAGCGGAACGATGATCTGTTGGGCAGATTGCTGTTGATGCTGTTCATCCAGCGTTAGCCCGATCAGTGTACTGAACTGCTGGCGTGCAGCACCAGCAATGAGCGCTAGTTCCTGCCGCGACCAGCGCCATGTCTCGCGCCATACGCCAAGCGCTGGTTGGCCTTCCCAGCGCAACACATCACGCGAAACGATCAATCGCCCTGGCCGTCGAACCTGGTGATGGGCGGGTGAGGCGATCATAATGAACAACAGGCCAAAGATCAGATATAGCAACAAATACCCGCCGCTGATCAGCAGGCCAATGGCAAGAACACCCAATAGATCAAACGGCGGTGGTGTCAGTTTGGGTGGTTCAGGCGCAAACTGCCGCCAACCCGCCCTGCTGATCAACTTTGTAACCTCGCTATTCGTGAGTACGCTGGGTATCGCCGTGCCACTGCTGATCAGATTATTTGGGTAGACATTCAGATCGACGAGTGGTGGCTGCAGTGCTGGCTCGGTACGAGTGCTGAGTAGAAACGAACTTGGGTTTTGCACAAGCAGCATCAATCCAAGAATCAGCGCTGCTGGCAATAATACTGTCGCAAACATGCGGAACAAACGCAGCAGAGGGTGTTCAAAGCGCTGTGGGAAATGGCGATCAGCAATCGATCTGCGGAGCTGTTGGGCCCTGCGAACCTGTTCCTCCGAAAGGCGCTCGTTACGGCCCAAACGCCAGAGCAGGTTGCCAATGCGGCTTACTGCCAGATATGGATCAACACTGCCACTTTCATCACCCTGCAACTTGGTGACATCCTGCCAGGCAGTCAGCGCTTCATTGCATTCGGTAAGGGTCTGATCATCAAGATCGATGGCCCGCACACCATCGGTTCGTGTATCGGCGGTTTCGGCTTGCAGCATATGTGCCAGTGCAAGCGAACCAATGGCCCGCGCTTGAAGCACAGGTGCCTCTGTTCGTTTGAATGTCTGTAGCGCCTCGCTTAACACCTCGGCGGCACGGTCGGCGCGGCGGCGAGCCAGCAGCACATCGCCAAGGGCATGCAACCAGATCGCACGACGCCATTGCGAGTTGATCGCTGCTGGCCGTGATAACAACCCTTCGTATGTGGAAGAAGCTGCATCATAGGCTCCCATCAGCATATACGTACGGGCCAACCGTTCAACAATATCATCCTCAAGCTCAATATCCATGCGCTGCTGAACGAGCGCCCGCACCCGGCGATAGGCACTCACACTGAGCACATATAATCGCGCTATCGTCCAATCCTGGCCACGCCCAAGGTTTTCGAGCGCACCCGGAATATGGATCTCACGCACGCCCTGGGTTAGCAGCACCATCAACAGATACAGCGTTAGTGGCAGCCGTACAAATGCATCCCATAGAATATAGAGCCCACGCCGTGCTGCGATCCAATCCTCATACTGGCGGCCACCAATATCCATGCGTTGAGCAATAATCCGGTAGGCATCGCCGAGCGCAATCAGGGTTTGTTCAAGCTCGATCTGCTCCTGTGGCGGCTTCGCGCCATCGAAGCGCCCACCGCGCTTTTGCAGCCGTTTGATCGCTCGGCTGCGTTCCAGAACACTCACCGCCTCACGCAAACATTTCAGCGCAACCGACCAACTGCCCTGCACGCTCGATTCGGATGGATCGAGCGCCCGAGCCGCCAACATGCGCAGCAACTGCGCACGGGTTACAGCATCGGGCGCAATCTCGTTGACGCGTGCAACCCCACCACGCCAATCGATCGGCAGTTCCACTGCCACGCTGGGTGTCGATTGATCCCTGGCTTCTGTGCGAAGAGTCGCACTCAGATCCAGCCCACGCAAGAGGTGATCCCAGCGATGGCGAGCGGCATAGGCTTGTAGTTGCAGATCATCATCGGTTCGTTCGAGAGCCTGTGCGGCACGCAAATCGCGATCACGGCCACTCAGCGGTAGATTGCGCCGTATATAATCGGCAAAGCCGCGATGGTAGAACGCATAGGTCTGCTGATCACCACTGCCAGCCTGTTCAAGAACTGGCGATAGGCGCACCAGCGAATCGGCCAGATCAGATAGCTTGCCGCTCCAACCCTCTAATCGTGCGATCATGGGGATCGTCAGCGGTTCAAACGCGATTGCCAGGGTTGCCAGAACAAACTGATCGGCATCCGCCGCATTCTCCTCCAACGCCGGGCGAACCTGATTATAGATCGCGGCATAACTGGCATCGAGTGCCGCATCAAGGGTCAGGCCATCAAAACGCAGGAGGTTGCTTGGATCAAGAGCCAACTGCCCAGCAACTGGGTTGAGCGCCAGCCGCCAGGCACCAACATAGCGCCGCAGGTAGCCGAAATTGCCCTGGCTGACAGCAACGATCTTTGTAATCAATGCGTCGATTGCCGTTGGTTGGGCATCCTTCAGTTCAGAAGCGGCCAGCACCTGCTCCAAGAGCGTGAATGCATTCGCATCCAACTGCCCAAGAAATCGCTCACGCAGGAAGGCCTCGATATCCGCCAGATTCTCGCTGCCCGTCGCAGCAATATCATAGATACGCACACCAGCCTGAGCGCGCAATGCCTGGACGGCTGGACCTGGCCGGGCAGTACAGATAAAATTCACCCACGGCGGGAGATCCTGAACATCGGAAAGCACACTAATAATATTGGAACTCTGGCCGCCATCCCACTGCCACACACGATCAAGCGCATCAATCACAATCATGAGCGGTACATCGCCAGGGGCCTTGCCATATTTCATATGGTACGCCTGGAGCGGTTCACGAACCAGTGCGCGGAACGCCTCACGCGGATGAATATCGCCAAGCTTGAGTTCCTTGATCTCAACCCCAACCACCCGCGTATCGCTGCCAGCCTGGCCAACATTGACATTCTGAACAACATTTAGTTGCCGACCAACAATCGCACCAAGCTTATAGTCATCGCCAAGGCTGGCCTTCAGCTGGTTGGCCAATTCAAGGCAGAACTGTAATGGGTTATCCCCATTTGGCAACGAACAGAAGTGCGCCAGAAACGGCTGTGCATCCGTCAGATGGGTGCGAATAAGCTCAATGGCTATGGCTGTCTTCCCAACGCCTGGAGTACCCGTTAGCACCAACATGCGGTTGCGGCTATGAATGAATGTCTGAATGGCATCATAGACAAAGGCGCGGCCAACAAACTCGCCCGTATCGGGGTGCAGCTGGGCATTGATCGCCTGAAGCAATGAAGTGATATTGGCTGCCACTGCTGAGAGAACCACAGGAGTAGCCGAATCCTGTGTTACGCTACTTGGTTCTCGCACAGCAGATTGGACTCGTGTGGCGGTATCGCTCATCCGCATCTCTCCAATGGTTTGTCGGGCGGTAGCGACGCAATATCTTGCGTCGCTACCGCCACTACATTTGCATCGCTACCGCCACTACATGAGCGTCTGCGACGATTCCGACTCGGAATCGCTCGTGTTTTTTCTATATTCATCGCACGCAATTACGATAATATCATAGTGGATGCCGATTGTGCATAGTAGTTCCATATTATTGCATTTACCAGGGGGTATGTCCATGGTTACCATCCCACCATCATCCCAGCATCATGGTCAACGGATCACTGCCAACCCACAGATCGTTAGCGCGATCATGTTGTCAGCGTTGGTTGTGCTGGTTGCATCGCTGCTTACCTCACGTGGAACATTGAATGCCAACCCCAGCAGAACTCCAGCAGTGCCTACAACGGCCAACCTCAGCCAGATGCCACTTGCCTTTGTTCCAAATGCTGGCCAGACGGATGCACAGGTGCGCTTCGCAACGCAAGCCATGGGCGGAACCCTCTATTTCACAATGAATGAGGTTATCCTCAGCCTGCCCACCGCCGAGAACACTGCCATTGTGCGTATGCAGTTTCAGGGTGCTGCAACACAACCCGATCTGCGTCCAGGAACCCAGATCCCTGGTGTGGCCAATTTTATTGATGGTAGCCAACCAGCACAATGGCACACAAACCTGCCAACCTATAGTGGCATAACCTATGGGCAGCTCTACGATGGCATTAACCTGCACTACGATGGCACCGATGGCCGCCTCAAAAGTACCTATATTATTGCCGCCAATGCCGATCCATCACAGATTCGCTGGCGCTATGCTGGTATTACGAATGCAACTATTGATTCGGCGTCTGGTGATCTGCATATGGCAGTGCCATATGCACACGCACCGCTGATTGAACGCGCCCCAATTGCCTGGCAGGAACAGAATGGCCTGCGCATCCCTGTCACTGTGAGCTATAATCTTGGCCAGGATGGCAGTATCGGATTTGCACTCGGTGCTTATAATTCAGCACTGCCGCTGACAATCGACCCAACGCTTGAGTACAGCACGTTTATTGGTGGCAGTGGTGCCGACAGGATCAACGCTATTGCAATTGATCCAGGCACAGGCGATATCTTCATTACCGGCGAAACGAGTTCATCGCCCTTCCCTGGTTCACCAACAAGCATCGGAACCACCGGCGCTGGGAGCTTCCCGAATGTCTTTGTGGTACGGGTCAAAGCCGATGGTAGTGGCACAGCCTATCGCACCGTGATTGGCGGCACCAATACCGATAAAGGCCTCGCAATCGTTATTAGCACTGGTGGAATAGCGAATGTGGCTGGTTATAGCTTTTCGAATAACTTTCCAACCACAGCAGGCACCGCAGTCAGCGCTACCTACAATAATAACGGTGATACAATCGCTTTTGTACTCAACGCCGATGGGACACTTGGGTATAGTTCCTACCTTGGTGGCACGAGCCTGGATATGGGCTACGCAATTGCTGCCTCGGGTAACCTGCTGTATATTGCTGGCTCAACCGATGGCGTAGTCACCGGGGCATCATCTGGCCCTGCTGGTGGCACCGACGCAATTGTTTATAAGATTGACACAACTATTTCGGGTGCTAGTGGTCAACTGTATGCCCGCAGGCTAGGCGGCCTGTTTAATGATACTGCACGAGCGATTGCCCTGGATAATAGCGACAATGTCTATATCACTGGTTCGACTCTTTCGGATAATACGACTTTTGCGGCAATTACACCATATCAGAACGATAATGCTGGCGGCTCTGATCTCTTTATTACTAAACTCAATACGGCTGGTACTCCTGTTTATAATAGCTTCCTTGGCGGCAGCGATACCGATGAGGGTTTTGGTATTACTGTAGATCCAGCCGGTAATCAAGTCTACCTAACCGGGCGAACCCTCTCATCCGCATTTCCCGGTACAGTTGGTTCCCCAGTTGGGCAGGATGCCTTTGTTACCAAGATCAATATTGCAACCAACACGATTGCCTATAGCCGCTACCTCGGTAGCCCTGGTGTTGATGTTGGCAATGCAATCGCCATCGACACGACTGGCGCAGCCTATGTTGCTGGCTCAACTAGTTCAACCAGCTTCTACTCGCAGAACCCTCTGCCCGAAATGGTCGCTAATGGTGGCAATGTCGATGGATTTATCACCCGCTTTGATCCAGCAGGCAACCCGAGCTATAGCAGCCGAATCGGCGGGAACTTTGATGATGTTGCAACAAGCGTCGCAACCTTCCAGGCAGCTCAGGGCACAAAGGTCTATGTGTCGGGTTACACCAATTCCGGCAATTTCCCCATGACAACGCCACCAACAACGATTCAGCCAACCATCGGTGGCAGCGATGATGGCTTCCTCGTGCGAATCGCCAACGCGCGCCCACAGGTCGATCTGAACGATGGAACAATTGGTAATGGCATCGATTTCGGGCCAGTGACCTGGACAGAAGCAGGCGGAGCCGTCACTGGCAGCGGGCCGGTTGCAATCGACAATCCAACCGGACTGACGGTTCTCGATAGCGATAGCGCAACATTGGCCTATGCAGAGGTGCGCTTCGTTGCTTCGGCTGGAACCGCAACAACAGCGATTACCCCACCCAATGGCGCATCCGAGTCGCTGAGCGTCACCCTGAGCGGTGGTATTACCGGCAGCTATAACAACGCAACTGGTATTCTGCGCCTCACAGGCGGCGGTGGCTCGACACTCAACGACTTCCGTGATGTGTTGCGGAGCATTGCCTACAATAATACCTCACAGAATCCAACGGCTGGTTCGCGCCTGATTGCAGTTGAAGTCAATGATGGCATCGATTCGAATATACCCTTTGCCTTTTCGACGATCAATGTCGTGCCAACCAATGACCCACCCGTCGTGACGGTTCCGGGCAGTGGCGTGACACTGAACGAAGAAGCAACGGCCACCATTAGCGGTGTGAGTGTCGCCGACGTGGATGCCGGAAGTGGCACGATCAATATCACCGTCTCGGTGCCAGTTGCGGCGGGTACCCTGACGGCAACCGCCAATGGTGCAGCCACCGTCACCCCCGCTTCGGGTGCCAGTGTCGTGATTGCTGGCTCGCTGACCGATGTGAATGCGACCCTGGCCACACTCGGCTTCACTGGTGCAACCGATTTTAACACATCGAATGGCACCACCAACACACCGATCACCCTAACGGTACTAGCCGACGACCAAGGCAACACCCCCAGCCCGGCCAAGACCGACCAGAAAACACTTAATATCACTGTCAACCCGATCAATGACGCGCCGATTGTGCCCGTCGCTCCGGCCAGTGTGACCGTGTTGGAGGATACCGCCAAAACCCTCAGCATTGTCACCGATTTGGGTCTGACGGACGCCAAGGACACTAGCGCGCCCGCTGCTGCTGGCGGCACATCCTTCCCACCCGTCCAGTCGATCACCATCACAACCCCACCCACCAATGGCACGATCAGCGGCATAAATCTCACCAATGGCACGTTTGTCTACACGCCCAACGCCAACATCAGCGGTTCCGATAGCT
>JBBQSD010000119.1:0-19768 GCA_038214135.1 Chloroflexales bacterium
AGCAATCAGCAGCAGATCACAATCAAGTGTTCGGCCATCCTTCAACACAACCTGCTCGATGCGCTGTGCCCCATTGGCTATTCCAGCCTCGGCTTGGACGACAATATCAATGCCGAGCGCCTCAAGATATTGGCGCAGGAACGAGCTGCCACGCTGATCAAGCTGGCGGCGCAATAACCATTCTCCACGCTCAAGCACGCTGACGTGCATACCAAGTTTGTGCAGCGCATAGCCAGCCTCAAGTCCGAGCAACCCGCCGCCACCGATGATCGCATTTCGACAGCCATGCGCCTGCACAAAGGCCCGAATCTCCATCGCCTCCTGGGCCTCACGCAACACAAACGTGCCTGGCATACCAAAGCCAGGAATCGGCGGCACAAAACTGGAACTGCCATTTGCCAGAATCAGCCGATCATATGACAAATGCTCACCAGTCGCCAATGCCACCCGTTGATTCTCGCGATCAATCGTTGTCACAAGAGTATTGAGCCAGGGGGTGATCTTGTGCTCATCGTACCAGGAATCGGGCTGGAGATATAATCCACTCATCGCCGATCGGCCATAGATCAGGCGTGGAATCGCCATACGATTATACAGATGATGCCGCTCGCGGCCAATAAGATGAATCTCGCATTCGGGATGCTGGCGGCGCACATAATCGGCTGCGGTGACACCAGCAATACCATTACCAATGATCACAACCCGCTGAATCGCTGCATCATAGTCTGCAATCCGGCTGGCAGGAGCCGTGGATGCCTGGGCCTGTTTCGTCTGAAGTGATACGGCGACCGGCCCTTTGACGCGGCACATACATGCCAAGCGGGCACCTTCACCGAGTCCCAAACGTTCCAGCGTGCTACGCTCATCGGCACTCATTGGCGAAAGTTGGTCCATTCCATTCAAAATAAGAATTGGATCGGCACCACACATGCCCATCCGGCAGCCCGCTTCGATTGGCTGATTATTACTTTCGGCAATCTCCAACAGCGTGCGGCCTGAATCGGCCAGAACCCGCATTTCGCCTGGCATAAATGTGATCTCGGCCTTGCTCTGTTGGGTGGCTTTGTGCAGCACACGAGCCGCTCCCGGTGCAATGCGCGTCTCTTCCAAGCGCATCACCTGGCCGAGGAACACAGGCTCTTTCGCATAGGTTCGAGCAATCCAATAGATCGTCAGCGCCAAAATGCCCGCCTGCGCCAGCCATGCCATCCAGATCGGTAGGTTCAGGCCAACCAACCCGCCAACAGCGTTAAACCATGGTGGTAGGCCGAACCAGTAGAACAGATTGAGTGCCACAGCGCCAGAAAGTGCGGTAAGCTTATTGACCGTCACTTTGAAAAAGGAATCTAGGAGGAAGAAGATACCAACGCTGATCAGGATGAAGAGAGCAAACTGAAGATACATGGCTAGAATCGAGATGGCTGGTGGATCGGGAAGTGTAAAATAGGCCATAATGAAGCCTGGCATCGCTGCGGCAAAGAACTTGCGATACCCACTATAATAGCGATCATCGTCATACAGATCGGCTAGATAGGCAACACCAGGATTAAAATCGTAGCAGTTCTTTGTGCAACCAACGCATGGCTCACAATGGCTATTCGCCACAGAAACAAGCGGAGTTTGATTATACAGCCGCTGCACCGGCAGTAGGGGACACATGCTGCTACACCAGCCGCTTTTGCCCTTGAACAATAAGCCGCCCAGAAACGCCGCTCCAAGCACCGCAATGATCAGCAGCGCAGTCGCCGGGCCATCGTGATTGAACAGCCATTTGCGGCTTGATGCAATCAGAAAAAACGCACTAAAACCGATCACAAAGCCATATTCCTTCAACCAGGCCGGTAACACCCATCCACGGGTGAACGAGAACAGCCGCGGAGTCTGGTTGAGGGCTGCGAGTGGGCAAATATTCCGCCACAGGCCAGGCGCGATCAGGAAAAGGAGCGGAAGAACCGGAATGAGCAACCGCCAGAACAGAAACAGCCCGGTTTGCGGAGCTACGAATAGAGTTGCGACAAGGGCACAGGCGATGATCACACTACCAATACGGATTGCATGCCACATGCGGGTTGGGACACGGGAGCGTGAGCGTAGTTGAATATAATTGGGAAAGATCGGCAGCGGCTCAGCGGACATATGATCTCCAATTATTTGATCCAATTCGAAATGAAGCTATTGGCCTGGCGTAGCTTGACGGACAATGTTCGGGCAAGATCAAGCAGTATATCACGGCCAAGTTCTGGCTCATGGGCAGCAAACACCTCAAAGGCTTCGAGGCTGACACTCAACATTTGGCCAGGGGTAAGCGCACGGAGTGTTGCCGAACGCGGCTTCCCATCCAAAAAAGCCTGCTCTCCAATCACGGCACCAGTTTCACGAACCTGTGTTTGGCGAAGCTTCCCGCTTGCTCCACGGGGAATAAGCACCTCCAACTGGCCTTCAATAATGATATAAAAGGATCGATCGGTTTCGCCCTGACGAATCACGACATCACCAGTCTGGAAGCGGCGCATCTCGGTATGTTTAAGAAGGCGCTGCCATTTGCTATCGTCCCATTGTGCTAAAAAAACAAGTTCCTGCTGCTGGTCGCCCGCACTCTGATCGGGGTAATCAAAAAATGAATTAAGCATGCATGCCATCCTTGTGATAGCGAGCTTCTCTACCCAAGAAAATATCCCTGTGATAGCTCTATTATGCAAGAAAATCGACTAGATGCAAGCACCGTGTTTGGTGGGCATATGATAGAATATGGCTGTGCCTACCGCAGATGAATGTTCCCCATACGTGATAATGAACCAACCTGCCCAACTACCCCCAAACACTGCCGTGCCATGGTTTCCACGAACGAAACTCCAACCCCCGCGCCCACGCGGAGATCTGCTCGCACGGCCACGATTGGTCGCTCCGTTGCGGTACGCGCTTCAGCATGCCCGCCTCATCCTGATCACCGCCCCAGCAGGCGCTGGCAAGACAACACTGCTCACCACGGCATTGGCCGAGTTGCCGCGCACCAGTGCCTGGGTTTCGCTCGATACCGATGATAACGATCTTGCGCGCTTCCTCAGTGTTCTTCTGGCTGCCCTCGAACAACTTGCGCCAGGGATACGAGCAACGGCTGGTATAATCGCTCACATCCTTGAGGAGCACCAATCGGACCAAACCACCCAGGTTCGGCAGGCAATCAGCAGTATCATCAATACCCTGCTGGAACTATCGCCAACACCTGGCCTGCTTATTCTGGATGATCTGCATGTTATTCACGAGCCGCTGATCCACAAGGCGATTGAGTATCTGATCGAACAGTTGCCCATGCACCTCACACTGGCAATCGCAACCCGCCACGATCCGCCGCTACCGCTAGCTCGCCTGCGCGCTCGCCGCGAATTGCTGGAACTGCGCCTCGCAGAATTGCGTTTCACAACCGAGGAGACGGTGGCGCTGCTGACAGGGTGCCTGGGTTTACCGCTCTCGGCAACTGAGGTAACCACCCTACACCAACGTACAGAGGGTTGGGCGGCGGGGTTAAGCCTGCTTGCCGATTCACTCACACCGCTTGAATCGCCCGAACAACGAATACGCCTCCTCAGCCATCTGGCCCAAACCGAGCGCTACCTGTTTGATTATCTGGCCGAGGAGGTTCTGAATCAGCAGGATTCGCTTACCCGTAGCTTTCTGCTCGAAACCGCCATCCTGTCCGAATTAACACCCCAGATCTGCCAATCGCTCACCGGGCGCAGTGATGCATCGATGATTCTCGAACACCTCTATCGGCGCAATTTGTTTCTGATAAAGATCCAATCCGATCCCGCAATCGGCAATGATCAGGCTACCTACCGCTATCATGATCTGTTTCGAGCATTCCTTCAAGAACATATGCGCCGTGGCGATCCTGCATTATTGCGTGAACTACATCGCCGTGCTGCTGGCATTGTTGGCGATCCGCTGCGCGCAATCGATCACCTGTGCCACGCGGAATTATGGGATGCGGCTGCCGATCAGATTGAGTCTATAGGAGATGGCCTGCTTGCCCGTGGTGCCCATCATATTCTCCAAAGCACAATCGATATGCTGCCAGAATCCATGCGCGCTGCACGGCCACGCCTGCGCTACTTGCTGGGCATCTGCGCCTGGCAACGCTGGGATTCTGGCACAGCGATACGCCTGCTCGAATATGCTGCCAATGATTTTGCACGGCTTGGCGATACCATCCGCCAGGGGGAAGCGCTGGTGTTTCTGTCTACAGCTCTGGGCCATGCAGGCTCATTGGCACGTGCGCGCGAAACTGCCGAACAGGCGCTGTTTCTGCCGCTCCACCCAGCCCGCCGCGTCCAGTTGCTGGCAAGCCGGGCATGGCAGAATCTCGTTGGTGGCGAATGGCCACAGGCTGCTGCCGATCTCGATGAGGCAATGGCGATTGTTGAACGTACGCATGATACCCATGCCTGCTCTGCACTTACAGTTGCACTCAGAGGCTCGCTGATAAGCCTGCCAGGTGCGATCGAGCGAATCGCACGCTTTAGTCGCCTGATTGTGACGCTCGCACCACCGAATAATCGGGAATTATATGCGGCAGCAGCTGCGATGCGTGCCTGGGCTGCAATCTGGCTCGATAACTGGGAGATAGCCGAGGCTGAAACCCAGAGTGCCCTCGATCTGTTATCGCCAACCGATCCATTCAGCATTATTCACGCCGAGATCTTCCTGCAACAGCCAGTATGTGCTGCACTCAGCGGCCAAACGGCGCAGGCCGATACATATATTGCACGCCTGCTCGCAGCGCTAGAACCACAGGGTGGCATGCTTCGTACCGAGCGATTGCTGTCATTCTTGCATATGATTGCCCGTATACGCTGGCTGCAAGGCCGCTATGAGGATCTGCGCGCTATATATGCGCGAATGACTGCCGCCCTGCCAAGTAGCGTTTGGCCCAGTGATGCGGTTCTGTGCCGCGAGATTGGTGCCCTGCTCCATCTCGTCGATGGTCGCGGTCAAGCGGCAATTGCCGATCTCACGATAGCTGCTGAGGATCAGACGCGCTTGATGGTAGCGCCGATTCTTGGCGATCCGCGCCTGCACCTAGCCTATGCCTATCTTCAGGCGAATATGCCTGAACAAGCGGCTGCTATCGCTCGTCCGGTTCTCACAGCAATTCGGCGCGAGGGTATGCCGGGCCGCCTACGCTGGCAGGGCTCAGCGATTGTTATTCCAATCCTGCGCCTGTTTGTTGAAGATGGCGGATCGCATGCCGAGTTTGCTGCCACAACCCTGGCTCGCCTAGAACCAGAAATGAACAAGTGAACGAACAAACGAACAACTAATCTGCGTCATCTGCGTAATCTGCGGATAATATTCTTGGTTCTTCGTTCTCCATCAATTCTGAATCCTGAATGCTGACTCCTGACTCCTGGCCGCTGCAACCGCCTCGCCCTGTGTGAGTGCCCTGCCCTCATTCCAACACAGCTGGAAGCGCTCTGAGCCTACACGCATGCGCGCTGGTGTGATCAATGCATCGCGTCTGGCTCGTTCGGGCAGGCTGAGGCCGATACCAGATGCCTCAAGTAATCGCTCCGTAGCTCCCCACAATCGCGCCGCCCCCAGAATCAAGGCATCATCAGCGCCACCAACCAGCACACGCAGAGTCAGCAGTTCGGCCATGAGTTCCAGGCAGAGCGCAACATCCAGCGTGTTATCGAGGGTGTGGAACAAGCCCAGGGCCGCGCTAAGGTTCGGTGCGGCCTGCTCAAGGCTACCCTGGCGCAGGCGAGCCAGGCCAAGGCCATGCAGCGTCAGCGCCGTGCTTCGCTGGTCCTGGAGATCGCGTAGGATCTGCATACTCTCCAGGAAGCGTTCAGCTGCACGCTCATAGTAGCCACGCACGATTTCGGCATGCCCAAGCCCATGCAGCGAGAGTGCCACTAGATCAGGGCGGCCAATGCGGCGGCGCAATGCCAGGCTCTCCTCATGAAACCATGTCGCAGCCATGGCATCCCCCTCAAAGATAGCCAGATCGCCAAGTGTGTCCAGCGCATCCGCTGTGCCCAATGGATCGCCAAGCATGCGATACAACACCACACAACGCTGCAACAGTGCTATCGCATGTTGTCGATCACCGCGGATCTTCGCCAGCCAACCGGCTGAACCAAGCGCAGCAGCAAGAACCGCCGGTGGCACCGCTAGCCCATGGCGATCCACCAAGTTTATGCCCTGTTCAAGCCACTGCTGGCCTTCGATCTGGTGCCCACGCCCATGCCAGAAGCGCTCGATCACGCTGGCTGTTCGTAGTGCCAATTCAACCCGCGTTGCCAGCTGTAGGCCACGTTCATCGAGTGCCCATGCCAATGCTGCCTGCAGAGTATCAAATTCGGCATCAAGCCGATCAAGCCAGATCTGCTGATCTGGGCCATACAGTCGGTCGTGGGCCACAGCGGCGAGCTGTGTCAGATAGCTAAAGAAATCTATGCTGATAGGTACTAGCTCAGGTGTCGTCGTTGCACGAACAACTGGCGTGCGAGCGGCCTGCATAAATGCTGCGCACTCATGCTCAGGGATAGCCAATATCATGGCCAGCCGTTCGGCCAGATGGCGGGATGGTCGCCGCCAACCATTCTCAAACGCACGAATGGTTTGTACCGCACAGCCAACCTGTTCGGCAAGGGCTTCCTGGGTGAGATCGCGGAGCGAGCGCTGGCGGCGCATCCAGTCGCTCAATGAAAGATGATCCATAACTGGGGTCTCGTTCTGCGGTGGCACGTTGTTGGCGGGGTTCCGAAAACCATTATAGCACGCTGCTCGTTGTAGTAGTTTTTGTGATACTTCGGTGACTTCTGATCCAGCGTTGTACACCCTAGAATACCCTCATTACCTGCGTTGCTTGGACTCAAATAGTGACAGGTACAGACGCAACATGATGCGTCCCCATGGTCAATCCGCTTGTAGACAGAGGACCAATAGACATGAACCGCACGATCCGATCATTCATCAATACCGCACTGGCGCTGATCAGCATCCTCGCTCTTGGCGGATTACCTGCATTCCCAGCCCATGGCCAAACAAGTGATCCGCGCTATCTGATCGGCACCTATCTTGGCGGTCCACGCTCCGATTATGGGCGCGCAGTGGCAATCGACGCACAGGGCTATATCTACATTGCTGGCGATCTGTTCTCGTCCACCTTTAGTGGCTTCGATATTCCCAAATATGGTGGCCGCGATGTGCTGGTACTCAAGCTCAGCCCGGATGGCAAAGAAATACTGGCCGGCGCTTCAGCAGGCAGTACATCCGATGATGAAGCACTCGATATGATTGTTACTCCGGCTGGCGAACCGATCCTCACTATTAGGCCAGGTGCCAAATGGCCAACATCCAATGCGCTGCATCCTGAGCCAACCCGCGGGAATGAGGGTGTGCTGATCAAGTTCAATGCTGCCCTTGAGGAAGTGTTTAGCACCTACACCCTGATCGATATGTCCAACCAGGGTGGCCAAAATATTGCGCTCGACGCACAGGGCAATATCTATGTCACTGGTGATCGCTATGTTGCTAGCACCGTCGCCCGCGACCTGATTATTCAGAAATATAGCCCCAATGGCCAGCAGTTACTGTTTGAACGGATCTGGGATGGCGACCGTAGTTCTGAATATGGCTATGCAATCAATGTGCAGCCGGATGGTTCAGCCTACATAACTGGCGTGATCAGTGGTGATGGCAACGACTTTGCGATCACTCCCGATGCACAACAGAAGAGCTGTGGCCGCAAACTCGCCCTCGGCGATGATCGTGCCTGTGATGATGATGCCTTTGTGGTGATGCTCAACCCCGATGGTACAACCCGCTATGCCAGCTATTTGGGTGGCAATGGCGGCGATAAGGGTGTCGATATTGCCGTCGATGGACAGGGTGGCGTGGTGATTGCCGGAACAACATTCTCGGCGGATTTCCCGATCACCAATGGGGCGCTGCTGCCTGCCTGCAAGGCCAGCAGCCCAGAAAATGGTTGCTACTACGATACCTTCGTTACGCGGTTGGGTGCCGATGGCCAGATTATCTATAGCACATACCTGAACTCGAACGACGCGGAGAGCATGGATTTCATATCCCGGGTTGCCGTTGATGCCAGTGGAAATGCAACCATAGTTGGAAGAACCTCCGGCCAACTCTTCCCAGTCCAAAATCCAATCCAGAGCAGCCTTGTAGCGACACCATGCCTTCTTTCGAGCTTTACGCGGTTCTGCTACGATACCTTTATCACAACATTATCGCCAACTGGCCTGCTAATCTTCAGCACCTATCTGGGCGGCGAGAACGATGAGGCACCAGAGGATGTAGCGCTTGGAACTGATGGAAGTGTGTACGTGGTTGGCTCAACCGAATCGCGGAGCTACCCGGTGGCACCAGGCGCACGCCAGGCTAGCATAAGTGGAGGGAGCGATTTCTTCCTGGCTCGTGTGAAGCTGAACAATCTCCCCGATACGATTATCCGGCCGTTCAGCGTTGGTCTGCCACTCATCCAGCGCTAGCATGCTTGGGAGGATCTCCAGGGGTTTGGGGGGCCATAGGCCCCCAAATGATTCATGCTGGTGGGTGCGGCAAAGCCGCACCCACCAGCATAGAAATATCATCCCATCTGGGTTGTGCGCTCCGGTTCTATAACAACCACAACGCGCTCATCGCCAGGCTGGTGCCAGGGATAGACATCCTGCCCCATATACTTCTTGGCCATACTGTTGATAAAATCCAGCGTAGGATCTTCCTCGATCTTTACAACCCGACCGCGAATCTCGAGGTAACGATATGGATTGGCTGGATCGACAATCGAGACAGCTATCCGCGGATCTCGCTGAACATTCTGAAACTTCTGGCGTGTCTTGGTCTGGCTGAACCGCAGGTATGTGCCATCCCAACCAAACCAGACGGGATTAACTTGTGGGCCACCATTCGGCCCGATTGTCGCAACACTGGCAAGCGCCGTGCTTTCCAACAGATCAAGATACTGTGCAGGGATCGTCATTGGTCGCGTTCCTTCTAGCTAAACGATAGTTGCCAAACTCCGATGGTATACTTATGCATAGTAGCATGGTTCTGTAAGTATACAAAGTCAAGTAATGTAATGCAAATTATAAACAATTGAATTGGAAGAGCACGAGAGGAAACACATGAGTATCGCTGAACCAATGCTCAACAACGAACGGGACGAATTTTTCCTGAACGTGCCTGAGATTCATGTCTTTATTGCGGAGGTTCGCCATACGCTAGCACAGCACCAGGATGTCTCGGCTGGACTTGATGCGCTACGGCAACGCTTTGCCGCGTTATTAGCCGATCAATCCTGGCTCACCGATGCGTTCGCCGCGCCAAACCCACACAGTGGTATGGGTGGCGGCATTGGCACATGGCTGCTGTTTCGTGCAGCGGATCGCTCGCTTTCGCTCTTTAGCCTGGTTGTTCCTCCAGGGTCGGAAACGCCGATCCATGATCATCTGGCCTGGGGCTTTGTCGGACTTCATCGTGGCACCCAGGACGAAACGATCTATCGGCGCACCGATGATGGTAGCCAGGAAGGGCATGCCGTTCTGGATGTCGCCGAGATCAATCATTTACAACCAGGCGATGTCTACAAGTTGCTGCCTCCGGATGGTGATATCCATTCGGTCAGGACGACATCTGACGAGGCATCGATTTCGATTCACCTGTTAGCCAATGATACTGGTTGTATTGTGCGGCATGCCTTTGAACCACAGTATGACCATGTGCGAGCATTCCGATCCGGTTATTCAAATGTACCGTGTGTTGATCCAATCGCGGAAGTTGCATGAAAAATCATAATGGGCACGAACCCAGAGCGCGTGGGTGATTGCCGGTATTTAGTGTCCCCGCACACTAGTTGGCGTCACCCGAATCGCCACCGAATAGCCAGCAGCAAAGCTTTCGGGAGTCATTCCAATACCTGCAATGCCGGCTTCGTACTTCGCAAGATATGCCGCATCCCGGTTGGCCGGAGGAACGGCTGGATCGATCTGTGCAGTACCATTCAAAACAATAATATTGCCACCCTGTCCATCGCCATCAAAGTTCAATGTAACCAATTGGCTGCGGGCAATATTGCGAAGTTTAGGTGTATTGGGCTTACTATAGATCAACACCGCCTCGCCATCCCACAAAAACCAGACTGGGCTGGGTAACGGGGCACCATCATCACGAACGGTGGTCAACCAAATAATGATCTCATCATTCAACCGCTGTGCTACGCGCATCCCATATGCACTTGTGAAATCGATCATCGAAATGCTCCTACTCCACTAAAAATGTTCAGAGAAAGCATAACACAACACGAGTGCGGCCTGGGCATGCGAAAACCCTGATTCAATCGCATCGATATACGAGTAGTGCTTCCGATCAATCTGCGCAATCTGCGGATGCATACGTGTCATGATCCAACCCGCAACCACAAGGAGTATATATATAGGTTTGTCGAATATCAGGAATCTGGCCAATCAATTGTGACATAGATCTGGCCATTCTGGATGGTGACAGGATAGGTTGGCACGCGAATGCCAATTGGAGGCACAAGCGCCTTACCAGTACGAACACTATAGGTCCAGCCGTGCCAGGGGCATGTCACTGTATCATCAATCAGGACGCCTGCGGAGAGTGGGCCACCCTCGTGTCGGCAGGAATCACCAATGGCATAGACGATCCCACCAACATTTGCTAGCGCAATCGGCAGCCCATCGACATGGACATATGCCATATGACCTGGTGGAAGCTGGGCAAGTTCAGCGACACGGGTTGTCTCGCGTGGCATGGTAGCTCCTGAATCAGCAATCACTCAGTTCCTGGATTGCGAAGGCGATGGGTCTCTGGTATAATCCATCGTCAGCAGCGCTACGGGGAGGTCGCATAGTGGCCTAGTGCGCGGCACTGGAAATGCCGTACAGCGCAAGCTGTCGCGGGTTCAAATCCCGCCCTCCCCGCCATAATACCCGATCACCGCTGCATTACGCGCATATCCTCGGCGAATCCTACGAACCGGCACTCAATTCCACGATTTTAGACTGTTCCTGCTGCAATATAAAATGCGGCTCTTCGCCGAAGCAAAGAACCGCACTACTCAATTGGTGACCCGGGACGGACTCGAACCGCCAACACTCAGTTCCGAAGACTGATGCTCTATCCATTGAGCTACCGGGCCTTATATGCGGTAGTGTAGCATATCCCCCTGAGTGTGTAAAGTCGTTAATACATAGGGCTTTTGCGAAGCCCGAGAACGACAGTGGCCCCGGCTTGAGGCCGGGGCCATTGATGATGTTGAGAAGAAGTCTGTCGTTCGGTTCATACCAGTCGACTGTCTCGTAACAACGTACTGGTTCTCTGAAGCGAGTTGGCGCTTTAGGTATCGGCTGCGATGTCGGCAAGAATGTTAGCAAAATGTCTGTTGTGATGTCGGCTGCGGTGTTGGCAAGAATGTTTGTTGTGATGTTGGCTGCGATGTCGGCAAGAATGTTAGCAAAATGTCTGTTGTGATGTCGGCTGCGATGTTGGCAAGAATGTTTGTTGTGATGTGTGACTGACGATACCTTTGACGATGGCGAACTGATATGAACCGACGTGTGGAACTTAGGAGTAAGTTGTTGTTCAATTTGTTTCCACGAATGAAGTTTACGATTTTTCTACCTTTTCCTCAATGGGTCGTCAGTCCTTATCTGATGCGTTTTCAGTACTACCCTGGTTGCAACCGAAAGTACTATATGTCTCAATAGGAAACGGCCACCCGAAGGTAGCCGTGAAGGAGGAGGTTGAGCGACAATGTATATTATCGCTATATCTCTATCTACTATATCATACGCTCGCCCAATCCACATGGATGCAGCAATTGCTCGCGGTTTCACGAATTCAGCCGAAAGATGTAGCCAGTCTGCGGCGCAAGACGCAGAAGTGGGGCACTATTTGCGATTGCGCCACCAGGCCCAACAACAAGATCTGCGCTCTGTGCATCGCCAAGGAGTGCGGTGAGCCGGTACGTGCCTGGTTCAAGGTCGCTTGCCACAGCGGAAATGGTTGCACCATCAACAGGTTGAGTTCCGAAGTTGAGTACGACCACTACCATACTATCGCCAGAACGTCGTATGAATGCGGCAACCGATGGAGCTCCCATGGTTTCAATCGTTGTGAAGCTGCCATGGGCCAGTGCAGGAATACTGGTATGCAGCTGAATCAAGGTGCGGTAGAGGTTGAGCAACGAATTCGGGTCATCATCTTGCAGAGCAACATTAACGGCTGCAAGATCGCTCTGAAAGCCTTCCCATGCTTGGCCAGTAGTGAACCCGCCACCCTTTTCGTTACTCCATTGCATTGGCGTGCGTAGCCGTTCATCTGGTTGTGTTCCTGTCATGCCGATCTCTTCGCCATAATAGATGAATGGCAACCCTGGTATTGTTAAGAGGGCAACTGCCGCAATGCGAGCGCGCCCTGCCTCACCACCAAGCGTCGTCATCGCACGCTCCTGATCATGATTGGTCAGGAATGGTGCATAGCGCTGATATGGCAACCGATCATAGGCCGCAGCAGCAGGCCGCAGAAAATCACGGGCATCGCCAGATCGAGCAGCATTCAATATACCCTCGCCAATCGCAAACTCGAAATAGGTATCAAGCTGATCTGGGTAATAATCATCGAGTACCCCTGGCCGACCGCCAAAAATCTCACCGACCGTAAAAACATCTGATTTTGTTGTATGCAGAAAGCTGGCATACTCCCGAATCCAGGCGTGGGTCTCGCGGGTATTCTCTTGCTCATTGCCATTCTCGACAACATGTTTAATTGCATCAAGGCGAAACCCAGCGACGCCCATTTCGTTCAACCAGAAGGCACTGATCTTCTCGGCCTCGGCGGTGACTGCCGGGTTACGGTAGTTCAGATCGGGCATGCCTTCCCAGAAGATTGCATAGTAATATTCGTTCCGCCCTGGCGCACGATACCACACCTGTTGGCCCCATGGCCCACGGTAGCCCGGATCGATTGGCGACCAGATGAACCAATCGTGGTATGGTGAGTTCGGATTGTTGAGCGCATCCTGGAACCAGGGATGCTGAATCGAGACATGGTTCAACACAAGATCGATGATCACGCTGATTCCACGCTTGTGCGCTTCTGCTATCAGCCGCTTGAAATCCTCATTGGTGCCATAATCCTTCGATACCGTGTTGTAGTCTGTCGTATCATAGCCATGATAGCTTGCGGCCTGTGCGACGGGCATCAGCCAGATACATGGCGCACCAAGATCCTTCTTGGTTGCAGAATCACCATCGTTAATATAATCGAGCCTCTGGATGAGGCCATTGATATCGCCAATTCCGTTGCCATCGCTATCTGAAAACGAGCGAATGAAGACCTCATAGCAGACAGCAGAATCCCACCAGCCTTCGGCCAGAGGTTTTGCAACCGCCGTTGGGCCTAGGGTGATCGTTGGGATTGCGGTTGGCGCAACGATACTTGCTGTGGCAGTCGGAGTCGTGCCAGCAGCGATTGTCGCCATCAGTGCATCTTCGGATGAGAGCGATGTTGGTGAAGGAGCAACCACAGGGCTAGGGGCGGCAAGTGCAGATGTTGGAGCAGCCGTTGGCGGAGCAGCAGTACTACAGGCAGCAAGAACAGATAGCAGGGTCAGCAAGAGAAGGCGGTGAAATCTCACAACAATAACTCCCCACAATAGGAATGCACATAGGGAGCATTATAGTGCAGAGTCAGGATCAGGAGTCGGGTAGAGACGCTCCGGTGGAGCGTCTGGGCAGCGGAATGTCACGGCAGATATGTAGCCAACATTATTCAGATGTATCGCGTGCGAGATCAGCCTCAGCAATCAACCGATCAAGATCGATATCGGCACATTCCTGATACGAGGAACGGTAGAGCAGGCGCAGCCGAGCGAGGAGATCGGCAATTCGATCCAGTTCTTCGCGGGCCAAACTGATATACTCAGCTGTTTCGGCGCTCAGGGTATGGTCCTCGCTTGTGAGATCAAGGCAACTCCGAATTGATTGGAGTGGGTTGCCAAGTTCGTGTGCGACGCTGGCGGCCAGGCGACTGAGCCAGAAGATCCGTTCAGCACGCAGGGGATCATCGCCCACTTCGCGCTCAATAGTGCGCGGGTTGATTGAGGGCCTATAACTCTGGCGTGGGTGTTGCGATGTCATTGGCATATACCGGATCGAATAAGAGGGAGCGCCCACCTATTATCCTGGTAGCCGCAACAGCAGGTGCTGTGTATAACAAATGTAACATAATGGTTAAAGCACAACCATCCGGCCATAGTCCTGAAAGCCAGCTAGTACTGCCGATACCGAACAGTTATCATATCGAACAGATTGCCAGATACGCTCGAATTCCGCTTTGTGATACTGCAGCTGTACTCTGGCCTGGGAAGGTACTATCGCCAACGATCAGCAGGTTGCGAATATGGGCTGCACGTAGGCCCAGGCTGAACAACCCATAGGTACGTGGCGTCTGGGGTAGGCCACCAACCATGCCAAGATGGCGGTGCGTATAGCGCTGAAAGGTGACAGGAGTACCGACCTGGCGGTAACGGATATGTTGTGAGAGGTTCGGCAGTGCAATTATTGCGGCTTGGAGCATGCGTTCGGCCATGGCATTCTTCTCGGCCCGATAGTGTGCTGGATCTTCCTTGCGCCAGCGCCACCAACGGCTCACATCGGTATGTGTCGATATCGTGATGGCGCGTTGGCCTGCTGGTGCGCGGCGGGCGTCATCGGGTGGATGAATGGAGATGAACACACTATTGGCCTCGCCAAGTGGCTGATTATAATCAACAATAATCTGGTGGTGTTCGGCAAGGCCAGGCGGAATGGCAGCTTCATCGACACCCAGATAGAGCATACACGCGCCCCAGCCTGTTGGTGCCGCAGCAATCGCCGTATTGAGTGCCTTTGGTGTGGCTTCGCCGAGCATGCGAGCAACATCCCAATGGGTTGTGTTGGCCACAACATGGCGAGCTTCGAATCGTTCGCCATGCTCTGTTTCAACGCCAACAGCCTGCCCATCGCTCGTCAGAATGCGAGCGACCCACTGGCGACATCGGATCTCGCCACCATCACGCGTGAGTGAATCGACCAGAGTACGCGCTAACGACCAAGCTCCGCCCTCGGCATAGTGTGCGCCAATACGGGCGAAATCGAGCGCAACCGCACCATAGAGCCATGCACATTGTGCAGCTGTTGTCTGTGCGCTGATCAGCAACTGGCCATCAACATAGGCGCGCATCCGCCGATCCAACACGCCACGCACCCGCAATTCGCGCCCAACCGTGCTGAACAGCCCTGGTAGCAACAAAGCAAGCTCAGGACGGATGGTAGGAATGAGCTGTAGCAAATCGGCGGGTGTTTCGATTGGCAGGTGTGGCAGGCGGGCGGCAAACCGCCATGCAATATCGGCAGTACGCTCCTGGGTTCGCCAGAACGATTCAGTTGAATGGCTGGAACCAAAAACACGCTGACGTTCAGTGATCCAGCGTTCATCGCCCCAGCGTGTCACACGGGCATCTGGCAACCAGACCTGCATGGCCGGGTTGAGTGGGCGGACGGGCCAGGTCAATCCAAGTTTCTGGCCGACCCAGTGATGTGCGCCACCAGGCCGAAACCCAGCAAACAGAGTTGCACCAACATCGAAGACATAGCGTGTGCCATCTGGGCGTTTGCGTTCGTAGGAAGAAGCACAGCCGCCTGGCTCAATATGGCCTTCCAATACCAGAACTTTATAGCCATGGCGAGCCAGCAGCGCAGCCGTTGTTAAGCCGCCGATTCCAGCCCCAATCACAATCACATCGTACACAAAGAAACCTTTTTGTAGAACCAAGAACTACACAACTGAACCAAGTATTCAGGAGTCGCAGTCAGGAGTCAGAATACCGAACCAAAAACTGCGGAACTACGGAACTGCGGAACCGAACCGATAACCCAGAACCACGCATAGATACGGCTAGAATGCATGTGGGGATGTTGCAGATGTGGTTATGATGCGAACTGGGAACCAATGTTTCAGCGATGCGGGCGCGCCACATCTCCACATCTGGGTGCGACGGATTCTTCTGCGATGAACTACCATGCCCAACCATCGCGTAGGGGCGAACACGAGGTTCGCCCACATGGAGCATCACAACGCCATCATCGTGGGCAGACACATCGGTCTGCCCACTACGTGATGACCGACATGGATCGTGGTGCAGAACATCCCGTCACACCCTCCACATCTATAGCCACTTGACATTCTTGTCATCGCCCGTTATAGTAGTTTCGCGTTTCACAAATGGGCAGAACGAATGCAATACGTGGTTCATAACACTACCTCAACTATGACGACCTCGATGGCGATTACCATCGGGGTATTTGTGTTGGGGAGGGACCCGGGCCGCTGATGGCCGATGTGCAATGGACGCCCCCTCCTGAAAAGGACGGGGGTTTTTGTTTTGGTATGGGATTATGTACAAGAAAGTGCAGACCATGATGCTGCTAGAACGCTATCGCAACTTTCTCCCGATGACCGACCAAACACCACGGTTGACGCTTGGCGAGGGCAATACGCCACTGGTGGCTGCGCCACGCCTGGCAGCAGCATTGGGTGTACGCGAACTCCATCTCAAATATGAGGGCATGAACCCAACTGGTTCGTTCAAAGATCGTGGCATGGTGATGGCGGTTGCAAAAGCGATAGAGGCAGGGGCAACATCAATCATCTGCGCCTCGACTGGCAACACCTCGGCAAGTGCGGCTGCCTATGCGGCTCATGCCGGAATCGAAGCGATTGTTGTGGTTCCATCCGGCAAAATTGCGCTTGGCAAACTAGCGCAGGCGCTGATGTATGGGGCACGTTTGCTGGTGATCGATGGGAATTTTGATCAGGCGCTAAGAATTGTGTTTGAATTGTCTGATCGCTTCCCAATCACGCTGGTCAACTCAGTCAACCAGGACCGGATTGAGGGCCAGACGACTGCTGCCTATGAGATTTGTGATGCACTCGGCCATGCGCCCGATGGGCTATGCCTGCCGGTTGGTAACGCCGGAAACATTACGGCCTACTGGCGCGGGTTCTCGCGCTACTGTGAGGCTGGCATGATAACGAACCGCCCGAAAATGCTTGGATTTCAGGCTGCTGGCTCGGCTCCGATTGTGCATGGCGTGGCGATTGAGCATCCCGAGACAGTTGCAACCGCGATTCGCATCGGCAACCCAGCCAGCTGGAAGTATGCGCTTGGTGCCCGCGACGAATCGGGCGGTTTGATTGAAGCTGTCACCGATGAACAGATTATTGCAGCCTGGCGCGATTTGGCCCGGATTGAGGGTGTGTTCTGTGAACCAGCCTCGGCGGCGGGCGTAGCTGGGTTGCGCATGCTGCTCGAACAGAACCGCGCCGAGCGCGATGCCTGTTATGTTGCAGTGCTGACTGGCCATGGCCTGAAAGATCCTGGGTTGGCAGTTGAGCAATTCGCTGCACCTGAGTCGGTTCCTGCCGAAATAGGTGCGATTGTGCGTTGGCTAGGATTATGAGGAAGATATGGCCCTTCTGCTTATGAAATTTGGCGGCACATCGGTGGGGAGTGCTGATGCGATCAGTCGGGTGGCAGCAATCACCCGCGATCAGCAGGTGCGTTGGGGGCAGGTTGCTATTGTCGTTTCGGCAATGAGTGGCGTCACCGATCTGCTCATCCGTGGCGCACAGGCAGCCCTGCACGAACGAGGTGGTTATCGGCCAGCCGCGCTTCAGATTCGTGAGAAACACGAGGTCGCCATCCGCGAGTTGCTTGGCGATGAAGCCGAAGCGGCGGCAGTTCGCAGCATTATCGAGCCATTGATCAGTGAGTTCGAGTTATTGTGCCATAGTGTTGGCGTTCTTGGCGAACTTTCGCCACGGGCGCTTGATGCGATCAGTGGCCTTGGTGAGCGCATGAGTGCGCCACTGGTCGCAGCAACAATACAGTCACAGGGTATGGCTGCCGAAGCGATTGATGCAAGCGATATCGTGGTGACAACCGCTGAATTCGGCAATGCCGTGCCGATCTACCCGGAAACTCGTGAGCGTATTCGCGAACGACTGTTGCCCTTACTCCATCACGGCGTTGTACCGGTGGTGACGGGCTTCGTTGGGGCGACTGAAACTGGCGCGCTGACGACACTCGGGCGTGGTGGCAGCGACTATAGCGGCGCAATTGTTGGCGCGGCTCTTGATGCCGATGAGGTCGCGATCTATACCGATGTCGATGGTGTGATGACAACCGACCCACGCCAGGTTCGTGAGGCGCGGATCCTACCATCGCTTTCGTATGCCGAGATGAGCGAGCTGGCCTATTTTGGGGCGAAGGTTCTGCATCCACGAACGATCCGGCCTGTCGTTGAGCGTGAGATTGCCATCCGCATTCGCAACACATTCAACGCCGATCACGAAGGAACGCTGATTGTTCGTGAGAGTACATCAGGTGGGCGGCCAGTCAAGGCGGTCACGTCGATCAAATCGATGAGCCTGATCACCGTCGAAGGGCGTGGCATGATTGGTGTGCCGGGTGTGGCGGCGCGCACATTTGGAGCCGTTGCCAGTGTTGGCGCAAACGTGCTCATGATCTCGCAGGCATCTTCCGAACAGAGCATCTGCTTTGTTGTGCAAACCAGCACAGCGCCAACAGTTGTGCAGGCACTGGAAGATGGCCTTGGATCAGCGATTGCCCGCCGCGATATTGATCGGATTATTGCGCGTGAGGATGTTGTGATTGTGACAGCCGTTGGCGCAGGGATGCGCGAAACGCCAGGTGTGGCCGCAATGGTCTTCCGGGTACTTTCCGAACAGGGCATCAATGTGGTTGCGATTGCCCAGGGTTCTTCGGAATGTGCGATCAGTATTGTTGTGAGTGCCCGTGATTGTGATGCGGCAGTGCGGGCCATTCATGCACTCACGATCTGAATAATGCGCTTTCCGCCCTCACCCCCGGCCCCTCTCCCAGAACGGGAGAGGGAGATGCGGATCTGACTTCCTCTCTCATTGGGAGAGGGTTGGGTGAGGGAGAATACCGAGAAACTTAGTTTACAGAGTAATTAGTCATTCATAGTTTTCATAACAGGAGCACAATCATGGCCCCATCACGCAAAATACCAGTTGCTATTCTTGGTGCAACAGGCACGGTCGGGCAGCGGATGATCGAACTGTTGGCCAATCATCCCTGGTTCGAGATTGCAGCACTCACCGGCTCGGATCGGACGGTCGGTCGGCCATATGGCGAGCTGGTGAATTGGAAGCTCAATGATGCACCGCCGCCAGCTATCGCCAGAATGATCGTCCAGCCGAGTGATAGCCCGCTTGATGTTGGAATCGCGCTATCAGCGCTCCCAACCGATGTGGCTCGTACCGTTGAGCCGCTTTGGGCAGAACAGGTGGCCGTCTGCTCGAATGCCTCGACCTACCGTATGGCAAGCGATATACCGCTGATCGTCCCTGAGGTTAACCCGGATCATATTGGCATGATTGAGCGACAGCGCAGCGAGCGCGGCTGGAAAGGCTGCCTCGTCACCAACCCAAACTGTGCATCAATCGGGATTGTGATGGCATTGCGGCCATTGCACGATGCCTTTGGTATCGAGAAGATGCATGTGGCCACGCTTCAGGCCATTTCTGGCGCAGGCTACCCCGGCGTCGCATCGCTCGATATTGTCGATAATATTATCCCGAATATTGGCGATGGCAGCGAAGAAGCCAAGATCGAGAGTGAACCGCTCAA
>JBBQSD010000120.1:0-19595 GCA_038214135.1 Chloroflexales bacterium
ATGGGTTTGCCGCCGGATGCGTGTGCGGAGTGGTTGCCCAGCGCACCGTTGGTGAGTCGGTTGTGCTTGATCAGAAGGGACAAGCAGTGGAGCAGGCGATAACCGTCGCACTGGCTGGTGTGGCGCAGTTTGCGTAGGGGCGGTTCGTGAAGGGCGGTTCGTGAGAAGGGCGGTTCGTGAGAAGGGCGGTTCACGAACCGCCCCTGCATGGTTTGGATGGGGCGGTTCGTGAAGGGCGGTTCGTGAAGGGCGGTTCGTGAAGGCGGTTCGTGAGAAGGGCGGTTCACGAACCGCCCCTACATGGTTTGGGTGAGGTTATTTTAGCGCGTAGGTGACTTGCACATCGATGGCGATTGTTTGTTCGCCTGGCTGAACCGGAACGTTGACTGAATCCTGGGCACCTGATGTACGAACGGCAGACATTGGTAGTGGCACAGCCGAACCGACATTCTCGGTAATGATCAGGACATCACCGACACTGGCACCACCGGCTTTTGCCAACAGATCGGCGCGGGCTTTTGCATCGCGCATGGCCTGTTCGCGGGCCTGATCCTGGAGTGTGCGTGGGTTATCAATCGTGAAGCTGATCCCTGAGATGCTGTTTGCCCCAGCCTGGACAACCTGATCCAGGAGTGCGCCGGCTTTATCCAGGCTACGAATCTTGATTGTTACGGCATTACTGACGCGATAGCCCGTCAGTTGGCGGCCATCGGTTGCGTAGGTTGGGTAGATTGAGAAACCGCTGGTCTGGATATCCTTTGCATCGATTCCCAGGTCGGTCAGTTTCTTCTGGACGGCAGTTGATTGTTTGCTATTCTGATCGAGTGCCTCTTTGGCCGTTTTGGCCTCGGTATCGACACCGATCTGAATGATTGCGGTATCTGGGCGCGCCTGTACCTCGGCATGGCCGACGACGGTGACATAACGGCCTGTGGTGCTGGGTGTCTGTTGTGCATAGGCTGGGCGGGTGGCCAGGCCAACCAGGGTGACGATCATCGCGGCGATGGCGAGAAGGCCAGCAGCGGTCCATATTCGGCGGTTCATGTGGTTCCTCCATTTGGTGTGCAACCGCGTTCTTGTGCGGCTTGTTGGATCATACACATTCCAGACGAACCAGGCTTCGAAAAAGTTCCCCTCACCCCCAACCCCGCTTCCACGCCGGGAAGAGGGGAGAACGTAGCTGCCCAAAAGTCCTACAATGCGTACAATTGTCCGTATTTCTGGCGCAGGTAGGCGACATATGGTTCGATCCGCAGTGGCCCGCCGGTGACTCGTTCGATCAACTGTGGGGCCGTATATTTTGCGCCATGCTGGTAGATCTGCTCGCGCAGCCAGCCATGCAGGGTTGTAAATTGGCCGTTGGCGATTTCGGTGGGGATGCTTGGGTGGGCTGTGAGCGCCTGATTATAGAATTGGGCGCTGAGGATGTTTCCAAGCGTATAGCCCTGGAATGAGCCGCCAATCAAACCGCCATACCAATGGACATCCTGTAGGACGCCATCGCGGTCATCTGGTGGCGTGATGCCGAGATCGGCGGTATAGCGTGCTCGCCAGGCCTCGGCGAGATCCTTGACGGCTAGTTGGCCTTCGAGCAGTGCCAACTCAAGATCAAATCGAATAATAATATGCAGATTGTAGGTGACTTCATCGGCTTCAACTCGGATGAGTGAGCGTTGCACCTTGTTGACAGCGCGATAGAATGTATCGAGTGGGACAGTGCCGAGTTGTTCTGGGAACACTTTCTGCATCTGTGGGTAGGCATATTCCCAGAATGGGCGGCTGCGACCAACCAGATTCTCCCAGAGGCGTGATTGGCTTTCGTGAACGCCAGCGGAGGTGCCGCCCATGAGCGGACCACCCTCATATTCTGTGCGAACGCCCTGTTCGTACATTGCATGGCCAGCCTCGTGAAGTGTGCCAAACAACCCATCGCTCAGATCGTGTTCGTTGACGCGAGTTGTGATGCGGACATCGCCGATTGAGAAGGTTGTGCAGTATGGGTGCCTGGTTTTATCCTGGCGGCCACGGGCGAAATCATAGCCATAGGCCTGGGCCATCCGTTCGCCAAAGGCGAGTTGCTGCGCCTCGGGGAAGAACTGATGCAGGCACGAATCGTCGGCTGGCGATTGCGCCGTGATCGCCTGAACAATTGGAACCAGTTGATCGCGCAGCCTGACAAATACTTCGCGGACTGTTGTGGCCTGCATGCCATAATCGGACCAATCGATCAATGGATCGGCGATATGATCATAGCCTGGAAAGCAATCAGCGATCTGGCGGCTCAGATCGAGTGTTCGTTCAAGATACGGCACAATGCTGGCATAATCATTGGCGGGCCGGGCCTTCGACCAGGCTTCATATGAGGCGGCGCTATGTTCATAGAATGCGCCAATGAGCTTGGAGGGAACGTGGGTTGCACGGTCGTAGCTCCGGCGGGCTACACGAATATAGGCCGCATCGTCCGAGTCCGGTGGAAGGTTCTCCAGTTGACGTTCGAGCGTATCGAGCAACCCACCGATTGCTGGATCGGTGGCTTTTTCGTGGGCAATGCGGGCGATTGTGGCTATCTGGCGGCCACGAGCTGGGCCGCCACCAACTGGCATATAGGTTGTCTGATCCCAGTTCAGAATAGCATTGACGGCCTCGAGATCGGCAACTTCAATCAGGCGTGTTTTTAATGCTTTGAGCGCATCTGACATCGATCAACCCCGCTTCTCTGCAATTGTTTTGGCCTGCATGAACAGCAATAGATAATCCGGCCCGCCGGTTTTCGAATCGGTTCCGGACATATTGAAGCCGCCGAATGGGTGTGCGCCGACCATCGCGCCAGTGATTTTGCGATTAAGATACAGATTGCCAACATGAAACTCGGTGCGCGCACGTTGCAGGCGTTCTGGGTTCTGCGAGAACAGGCCACCGGTCAGGCCATATTCCGTATTATTGGCCACCTGCAATGCTTCCTCAAAATCGTTGGCCTTGACGAATGCCAATACTGGGCCAAAAATTTCTTCCTGGGAAAGCCGCGATTCGGCAGGAACATCGGCAATGATCGTCGGGCTGACGAAATAGCCACCATCTGGCAGATCGCCGCCAAGCACCAGGCGGCCATCTTTTTTGCCGATCTCGATATATTCGGCAATCTTCTGCTGCGAGCGCGAATCGATCACAGCACCCATATATGTTGTGCGCTGGCTTGGATCACCGATTGTGAGTGTGCCAGCGCGCTCGATCACCCGATCCAGTAGTTCATCGTAGATCGGTGCGACGGCCACAACTCGTGAGCAGGCCGAACATTTCTGACCCTGAAAGCCGAAGGCCGATGCGACAATTCCATCAGCGGCTGCCGCAAGATCGGCTGTTTCATCCACGACAATCGTGTCCTTGCCGCCCATTTCGAGAACCGTGCGCTTGAGCCATTTCTGGCCGGGGTGTACCTTGGCTGCCCGTTCATAGATCCGAATACCAACCTCTTTCGAGCCGGTAAAGGCAATAAAGCGCGTTAGTGGGTGATCAACGAGTGCATCGCCAACGCTGCCACCGGGGCCTGGCAGGAAATTGACTACACCAGCAGGCAGGCCGATCGTATCGAGAATTTCCATGAATTTGGCAGCAATCACTGGCGAGGTGGAGGCGGGCTTGAGCACGATCGTATTGCCAGCCACAACTGGCGCTAGGGCCAGGCCGACCATAATCGCAAGTGGGAAGTTCCATGGCGGAATAGCAACACCAGCGCCAAGTGGAATATAGCGCAGTTGATCATCCTCGCCAGGCATTGGGTAGACCTTCTGGGGCTGATCGAGGCGCAGCATCTCACGGGCATAGTATTCACAGAAATCGATCGCCTCGGCCACATCGCCATCGGCTTCGGCCCAACTCTTGCTGACCTCATAGATGATCCAGGCACACAATTCAAACTTACGGCGGCGCATTTCCTCGGCAGCTTTGACAAGATAGCCAACCCGCTCGGTGGTTGGAACCATACGCCAGCTTGCGAAGGTTGCGTGTGCTGTGCGAATGGCCTGATCGGCCAGTTCAACTGTTGCACTAGACGTTTGGCCGACAATCTGGGTTGGATCGGCGGGATTCAGCGACACAATCGTTTTTTCGGTGGTAATACGGTTGCCGCCAATAATCAGTGGTGCAATCGCACCGAACTGGGCCTGGACGCTCACAAGCGCCTGTTCCATGGCAGCGTTATTGGCTGGATCGCTAAAATCGGTGAATGGTTCATTCTGAAATTCAGGCAGCAGCATGGTGTGTTCCTCTAGCTGTTGATGATATGATGATTATTTGAGATTATACACGATGCCATGTTATACGCCTGCCATGGCCATCAGGCGTTGCCATTGGGCCTCGTTCACTGGCACAACCGAGAGGCGGCTCTGGCGTACCAACACGAAATCGGCAAAGAATGGATCGGCCTTGATAGCAGCCAGGGTGACAGGCTGCGGGAGGGCGTGTAGCGGGCGTATATCGAAGACAACCAGCTTTGGATCATCGCCGCGTGGATCAGGATATGCTAGGCTGGTGATTTCGGCCAATCCAATGCACTGCCGTTCATCGCCAGTATGGTAAATGATGGCAATATCTCCTGGTTTGGCGGTGCGAATATGCATCAGCGCGGTATTGTTGGCAACCCCATCCCAGATGGTGCTTCCATCGCGGAGCAGATCGGCATAGGAATAGACATCGGGTTCCGATTTGAGAATCCAGTATGCCATCGTGGGTATCCTTTCGTTGCAATTGAGACGCAAGATCTTGCGTCTCTACGGCACATCAATTATTAAGGGTAATCTATGAAGCGATCACATGTGTATTCAATTCCACTATTGCTATTCTGTGTGCTGGCCACTACACCAGCTATGGCGCAGGGTATCACATTATACGATGGCGCGCAGGGTGGCACACCCGATAGCCAATCGATGGTCTTTCAGGGGATTGGTGGTAGCCATAGCGCGGCAAATGGCAGAACAACCCTCGACACATCGCTCAACAAAGGGTTTCAGGCTGGCTATTCGCCAAAGCCTGGGGTTGTGCCGAGCCTCGATCGAGCCAATGGGTTTCGGCTGCAGTTCACGATTCAGTTGATCAGTGAAAATCATAGTAGCAGTGACAAGAATGGCGATGGGATTGATGATCGGGCTGGGTTTTCGGTGATTGCGCTGGCTAGTGATCGAAGCGGGATTGAGCTTGGCTTCTGGCCAGACCGGATCTGGGCGCAGGCCGATGGCACTGGTAGTGCTGGCCCGCTGTTCACGCAGGCGGAGGGCGCACTCCTGGATACAACAATCACGCGAACCTATGATCTGGAGGTGTATGGCACAACCTATACGCTACGCAGTGGCAATACGATTGTGTTGAGTGGCCCGCTACGAGACTATAGTTCCTCTGGCGCTCCATACACGCTGCCCAATTTTATCTTCCTTGGTGATGATACGACATCGGCGGCGGCAGTTGTTCAGATCCATTCGATTGTGCTGCTGCCAATGAGCCAGCAGTATCGTGTTGGGCTGCCGTTGGTTATTCGATAGATTAGGTGGGTTTGCGGAGCTATGCGCCCCGCACCCGCAGCCGGGGCGGTACCGTCCGCCCCAACACCCCCCGGCCAGGCGCTGCGGCACCCAGAGGGTACCCGACCCGCAAATAATGTCGGTGTATTGCAATCATCGTTGGTTATGCCACGGCTGCAATCAAGTGAACATCGTGCTATTGAATGTAATTTGCTGTTCGCTACACAGGTATCTCTGCTGCTTCAAGTTGCATGCGTGTTTCGCCCATGCGAATAATGGTGCCAGGGATGATCTGGCGCTCTGCATTGCCCAGGAATGCTTCTGGACTATTGGGCAGGGTAAACCATGTGCCGTTTTTGCTTGTATCGCGCAGGATGATGCGATCATCCATACATATGATTTCGGCATGATCGCTTGAAATACGGTCATCACCAGCGATTGTGAGCCGGTGTTCGTGTGGGCGCGCCGTTCGGCGGCGGCCAATCACATTCTCGCCCTCGATCAACGGCAGGATGGGCCGCTGGCTTGGTTCATCGCCAATCAGGCGCAGGCGGTATGGCGGTGGAGCGAGTTCGAACAGTAGGCGTGTGCCATCGTGCCAGAGTTGGCCGTCAAGGTATTCGGCAACGAGCGAGTGCAGGGCTTGTTCGGAAATCCGTGATACGATGCTCGTCATTGCGGTCAGGCCAGCTAGTTCATCAAGCCCTAATATTTTGCGTTGCGCCCGGTGGTCATCGACATCTAGCGCGATGCCGCTTTCGGGATGCAGGGTTGGCACGCAGATCAGTACTGCGATCATGCGCCCCACAAGCTGGGTGATTGGCAGATCTGCTGGTAATGATTCGGCCAACCGAGCGCGCAGGGTATCGCGCTGATTGCCGACAGCGGCGAGTGGTGATTGCCCGTCCTGTTGAAGTGAGCGCCCTGTGGCGTCAATCCAGCGGCTACCCAATTCGGCTGTAATCGGGCCATCAAAGCTGCGCAGCGCACCAACAATCAGGATGCTCGGGCGCACTATCAGCAGATCGATCAGATCGACACCCTCAACCGCAAAATTAAGCAGAACGAGTGTTGACAGCGGATCGCGTGGTGGGCGCAAACGTACACGCAGATCGAGGGCAAGTGCCCGTAATGTCCGCCGTTGGGCAGATGTTTGAGGAATCTGGCCGATGAAAATCTGTGGGTAATGCATGGCGTTTCGTCACTTCTGGATGAATACCCTGCGATAATAGATCAACATGGCCTAGGAATGCAATAGGGCCTGAGCAATGTCGCGGTGTGTGGGAGTATTATCCGCAGATGACGCAGATTGCTGCGGGCTGAAGCATGAGGCAAAGGAAACGATGCACCACACCCGCACCGGGTGGGTGCGACGTATTCTTTTGGAAGGGTCGGGTGCGGACCCATGGGTTCGCCAACCAGTGCGGAACAGCGCGGGCCGACACATGGGTCGACCCATACGCGTGGACGCAGCGCAGGCCGCCGCAAAAGTTTACGTCACACCCGCACCGGGTTGGCTTGACGCGCCCCTGGAGTATGTTACAGTATGCTCATCGAGCGCGTTCCCTATAGAATAAACAAGCGAACATTCAGCAATGTGCTGCTTGATCTTTTGTTCCTGAACAAGAGATCAAACGTTTGATGTTGAAATGTTCTTGCTTATCGCAATACCTTGGCGTGTTTCTGGGTGTGGAGGTGTTGTATGCCGGACCGTATGGTCGTCCGGGCGGCGATTCATCCTGGTATTGGGATTGCGCGGGTTGGCAATAGCCCAGATGAGTTTTTTGTTGGCCCGGAATTGCCCTACCCTTCTGGCGCTCCCGATGGTGGCTATAAAGATCCGGCAGGAGCGCTGAAGCGCCAGGCTGCTCGTTTTCGGATCTATGGCTATGATGCGGCAGGCGAGATCGTTGGCGAACTCACAGCCGATGATGCATCGATCTCCTGGAGTGTGCATCTGGCCAATAAAAAAGCGGCCTGGTATAACTTTGAAGTGGCCCTCGATATTGCCAATACCCTGCCATGCACCCGCCGGAACCCCGGATTTGTTGGTGAGCAACGCCAACAGCTTGTGATCGACCCTGGCCCGCGTAGGATTTCTGGGCGTAATCGTCATGGCCGAGCTGCCATTTTTGATACAGGAACATTCTGCGGCCAGCCTGTGTATCTTGGTGAATTGCATACCGATCGGCAGGGGCGCTTGTTGGTTCTGGGTGGCCATGGCCATGCGGCCAGTGCCTTCCCACATAATCCGCCGACGACCTTCGCAAATAATCTTGGTTGGCACGATGATACCTCCGACGGGCCAGTTGAGGCAACTGTGCAGATCAATGGTCGTACGATTCCGGTAGACCCTGCCTGGGTGGTGGTTGCGCCGCCCAACTATGCCCCCGATATTATTTCTGTGCAAACAATGTACGATGTTCTGTTCGATACCTACCAGGATCAGTGGTTCGCCCTTGGGCAAACGCCATCGTTCACGCGCGATATTGCGCCGCTGTTGATGCGCTTCTGCGAGCAGCAATGGGTCAATTATGGCTTCTTTGTGCAGTTTGGGCGTGGTGGGCCAAATGAGTTTGTTCGTGCGGATTATCTAGATCGCCTGGCGAGTGCGCGCCCAGAATATGCGGAACTGCGCCGCCAGATCTTTCATATGTTCCGCAATCCAGCATCGCAAGTTCTTGATATTGAGGGTTGGCCGCCAATGTATGGCGATGATGTGAGCGGCCCTGCGACTGACCCGCGCCAGCTGCTTTCGATCACCGCAACCCAGTATGGCTACCTGAAACAATGGGCCGCAGGCACATTCGTGGCCGATTGGGAACAGCGTGATCGATCCCCAGCGCAGCGGATTGAGGATGTGCCGATTGCTCAGCAACCGGGCATGCTTGATCAGGCGGCATTGACGTTTTGCCTTGGCGGGCCGTTTCATCCTGGCTGTGAACTGACATGGCCGATGCGTTCGATCACCCTGTATCGTGCGCCATTTCGGATACGCCCACGATCTGCCAATCAGCCAGAACCAGATTATGGCGAGATCCTCACCACCGCGATTGTAACTTCTGCGGGTGGCCCGTTAACTGCCTCTAGCCCTGGCGATCTGACGCGCTGGATGGCGGTGCCCTGGCATACGGATACGGCCAGTTGTCAGGCTGGCTATACGGCTGCCTATGAACCATTTCTGCCGACGTTCTGGCCTGCGCGGGTGCCAAATCATGTACTGCGCGAACACGAGTACCAGCATTTGATCGACAAGAATTTGCCGACCGAAGAACGGCTGTTGGCCTTTCAGACGCGTATGTCCTGGCCGCGAAGTTTACCTCCCGTGTATCTCGATACGATCCGTGCCATGGTGGATCATTTTGATCAACTTGGCGTGGTCGAACGGCGTGATGGCCCGGCGGATCTGCCCGAAATACCACCCGATGTGTATGTCGAAGCGGAGATCGGTTTTACCGATTCGCCCGATCACGAGGTGGTGCAGCGGCAACAGGTGCGAATTGGTGCCGATCAGCTCCGCCGTGAGCGACATGGTACGATCAATAATGCCATTCAGCCGCGCAGCAAACGGTAGATCCGCGAATTCAGGAGTCAGGAGGCTTCAATGTTGACGCTTGTTGGGATGGCGTAACGGAAGCATTCTCGGATGATGAGCGAAGGGCTTCATTACCGATGTGGAGTGCGCAAGCCATGCTTGTGCGGCGGCAGCATGGCTGCCGCAATCCAAAGATATACCTGACTTTTCGGCATATAGTTATAGCTAGAGAGCAGAATCCAGGAGCCAATCGTGTTGGCAGAATACCAGGGCTCCGCAACACACTTCGACGCGATTGTGATTGGTGGCGGGCCGGCTGGATGCGCTGCTGCAATCACACTTGTGCGGGCTGGTTGGTCGGTGCTGGTGCTCGAACGGCAGGCTGGCGTGGCATTTCGGGTTGGCGAGAGTTTGCCGCCAGCAGCACAACCATTGTTGCGCGATCTGGGCCTTGGTGCAATATTGCACGATGGGCATCTGCCCAGTTATGGCAATCAATCGGCCTGGGGTTCAGCGGCGCTGTGGCATACCGATTTTATGTTCGATCCGCACGGCCACGGCTGGCGGCTGGATCGTTGGCGCTTTGACGCGGGGTTGCGGGCGATTGCACGCAGCATGGGGGCGCAGGTACGCGAGGGCGTTCGTGTGCGAACGGCCATGCATTCGGGGCATGGTTGGGTGGTTGCAACCGATCAGCAGCAGTTTCAGGCTACCTGGGTGATCGATTGTACGGGGCGGGCGGCCTGGTTGGCTCGTTCGCAGGGCGCTCGCATGCGCCGCGATGATCGGCTGGTGGCGTTTGTGGTTCGCTTTCGGGATGGGCGTGTTGGCGATCAGGATACGCACACGCTGGTTGAGGCCGCAGCGGATGGCTGGTGGTATAGTGCGCTTTTGCCCAATGGTGAGCGCGTTGTTGTGTTCCATTGTGATGCTGGATCATCGGTTGCGCAGATCGCACGCTCGCCAGTGGGGTATGCGGAACTTTTGGCGCAGACAGAGCATATTCGTGCGCGCTTGGAACGTTGGCAGGCGACGCCAATTGCAGAGCCATTGGTTCTGGCTGCTGGGAGCACGTATCTGAATCTGGTGCATGGCCAGGGGTGGATCGCCGCTGGTGATGCGGCACAGGCCTTCGATCCACTCGCATCGCGGGGGATTGCGAGTGCGCTGTATGCAGGAATGCAGGCGGCGCAGGCGCTGATCGCCAATCGACAGGGCGACAACTGGGCGTGTGCGCGTTATGCTGAACATTTACAGGCGATCTATACTGGCTATGTACGTAGCAAATCGGAATACTATGCGCTGGAGCAACGCTGGGCGGATCGGGCATTCTGGGCGGATCGGTCAGGATAATATATGTGCAGTGCCCGAATGTATCCGCAGATGACGCAGGCTGAGTAGAAACGCGCCGGATATATCCGCAGATTGCGCAGATGACGCAGATTATAAGCACATCGTTTAAGCGTTCAAACGTTTTACGCATACAAGAAGGTTATTGGTGTGGAAGCAGTGCTGGATTCGCCGGTTGCGAAGTGCTATGTTCGTGGAACGCACCGGATTGTGGCACCATCCGAAACACTTGCACGGGCACAGCGCTTGATGCCGGTGCTGGGCATTACGCGGATTGCGAATGTGACCGGGCTGGATATCATTGGTGTGCCAGTGGTGATGGTCTGCCGCCCAAATGGCCGCTCGCTTTCGGTGGGCCAGGGCAAGGGGCTGGATCTGGATGCGGCGCGGGCATCTGGCCTGATGGAATCGATTGAATCGTTCCATGCCGAGCATATTCTGTTGCCACTGAAGCTGGCCAGCTATGAGGATCTGCGCTATACCCATCGGGTTGTTGATATTCGGCAGCTCCCACAGATTGAGCGAAGCCCGTTTCATGCAGTGCTGCCAATCCTGTGGATCGAAGGATTCGATATCGTTGCACGCGAGCCGATCTGGTTGCCCTATGATTGTGTGCATACCAACTATACGATTGCAATGCGTGGATTACGCAGCGGGTTTGTTTGTTCATCGAATGGCCTGGCATCTGGCAATCATGTGCTGGAAGCCATCTGCCATGGGTTATGCGAGGTGATTGAGCGCGATGCACAGATGCTCTGGAACCTGAGCATAGATGATCAGCAGGATCGCACGCGGCTTGATCTGGCAACGATTGATGACCCCGATTGCCGCTCGGTGCTGGATCGGTTTGAGCGCGCCGATATGGCGGTTGCCGTGTGGGATATGACCTCCGATAGCGGCCTGCCAGCCTTTCGCTGCCGGATTATTGAGCGAACGGCCCATCCATTGCGGCCTCTGTTTGCGGCAGATGGCGCTGGCTGCCATCCGGTGCGGGTTGTCGCGCTGCTGCGGGCGTTGACCGAAGCAGCGCAGAGTCGGCTAACGGTGATCGCTGGTTCGCGCGATGATTGTTTCCGGGCCGATTATGCACGCCTGGCCGATCAGGCACTTCAGGAACGCATTCGGATGCGGCTTGCGGAGAAACCGGGCCAGCGTAACTTTATAGATCGGGCCGAATGGCATGCACAAACCCTGAATGAGGATATTGCATTGATCCTGGAGCGCCTGCATGCGATTGGCCTCACCCAGGCAATTGTTGTGAACCTGACGCGGGCTGAGTTTGGGATTCCGGTTGTGCGTGTGGTTGTACCAGGGCTTGAATGTTTGCAAACCCAGGTGCGCGGGCCGCTTGGATTGCGTGGGCAACGGCAGTGGCAGGCGCGGCAATGAAGCAAGCGCAGGTAGTGATCTTCACTGGCCCAACGCTAGCGCCTGCTGATGCGCTGCGTGTGTTGATGGCGGATTATCTGCCACCAGCGGCTCAGGGCGATATCTACCGGGCGACGTTGCGGCGGCCCCTAATGATTGGGCTGATCGATGGCTATTTTGAGCATGTGCCAGCGGTGTGGCATAAGGAAATTCTATGGGCTATGCGCCAGGGTATTCATGTGTTTGGCAGTTCCAGTATGGGCGCGCTACGGGCCGCGGAACTGGCCGCATTTGGGATGGAGGGTATTGGAACCATCTATGCAGCCTATCGTGATGGCACGCTCGATGATGATGATGAAGTTGCGGTGATCCATGGGCCAGCCGAAAACGGGTTTCGCCAGCTTTCAGTTGCCATGGTCAATATTCGGGCCACACTCGCGCAGGCCGAACAGCAGGGAATTATCAGCAGAGTAACTCATTCTGCACTGATCGAAATCGCCAAACGGCGCTACTATGCCGAACGATCCTACAAGCAACTCGTGCGTGATGCTGCTGAAGAGAAGCTGGATGAGAACGAGATCACCCAGCTGCGCGATTGGTTGCCAAGTGGGCAGATCGACCAGAAACGAATTGACGCGCTAGCAATGCTACAGATCATGGGCGAACGATTGGCGGCGGGTGTGCTGCCAACACAGCCCCACTTTCATTTTGAGCATACGGAATACTGGGCCAGGGTGGTGCGTGAAGTTGGGAGCTAATCAGGGCTGGTTCATAAGGAGCGCTGTATGAGTGATCCAAAAGTGCGTGGGACGGTCATTCGTGGGGCGGATGGGAAGTTGTATTTTGTTCCAGATGGCGTGCTAGAAACGTATCGGGTTCCTGAACAGGCGTATCCCAACCTTGCTACTACACTGGCACCGCATGGGATTGATATTGCTGACCAGCAGGAACAGGCCGAACGAGTGATTGTGGATCAAGCCGCAGCGATGGGTATGGTTCACAATTCGCTCGTTGATAATGCCGCAGCGATGGGTATCATTCACAACCAGCCACCTGGTGATGATGCGGCAGCGATGGGCATTGTCCATAATGCGCCAGGCGATGATGCAGCGATGGGCATTGTCCATAATGCGCCAGGCGATGATGCGGCGATGGGCATCATTCACAATCAACCAACTGTCGATGATGCAGTTGCTTCAGATGATCATCGCGAGCATGTTCAGAAACTCACCGATTAATACTCCCTCACCCTCACCCCTCTCCCAAGGGGAGAGGGACAGCGCAGCAGGGGTGAGGGTCAAATAATTTCTATTCCTGAATATAGGCCAATGCATCGCGCCGTGGCAGGGCACGCGCCGCTACCCAGATTGCGGTGGTGGCAGGTTCGCCATAGTGGGTATGGCCTACGGCGATGATTGCCTCCAAGGTTTCGCGGTCGTTATACTGCAATATGGCACCAACCGATGCCAGGATGCCATCGGCAATCGCGCACAGCCGGATCGCCCGTTCAAGCTGATCGAGCGGTTGCCCCTCCCACCAGGTTGCGCCTGCCAACCCAACCGTTGCCGTTGCGATCTCCCATTGAACGCCGACGGTATCGAAGACGGCGACACTTTGTTTGAACAGGGCGCGCGCCTGTTGTGGTTGCCTGATTTGGCTATACACGCGCCCGAGTGTCATGCGTGAAATCGAGGCGGTACGCCTATCGCCCAGTGTGTCGAAGATCACCAGGGCCGCCTGCACATAGCGCAGCGATTGTTCGCTATCGCCAAGTTTCAGGAGCACCATACCAAGGTTATTTTCCAGGGCTGCCATTCCGAAGCGATGCCCCTGCTGCCGCCGTAGCTCAAGCGCCTGCAGAAACCACTGCTGTGCTGCCAGATAATCGCCGGCTGTGAAGGTAAGCGTGCCATAGGTGTGCAGCACGCGTGCAAGCCCATTGATGTCATTCGTCTGTTCGGCATAGATACGGGCTTCGTCCAGCAGTGCATAGCCCTTGGCAAAGCTACCCTGGATGCGATTCATGGCGGCCATCTCACACAGGGTCTCGATCAGGCCAGCGGCGTCGTTGAGTGTACGATATTCACTACGGGCCTGTTCGAGGTATTGGGTGGCTTCATCAAACCGATTGCTCTCCCACAATAGCCCGCCGAGTGTTGCGAAGGCCAGCGCGTGCAGCGCCGTTGTTTGGGTTCCAAGCCCGGAAACCGCGGCGCGATAGTGTTGTTCGGCAGCATTGCGTTCGCCAATACGCTCTAGAATCTGGCCAAGCTGCACTTCAATTTCTGGCCGCTCGCTCTGATCAAGCAGCAGCAGCAATTCGGTATAGTAGTGGATGGCGGCAGCATTGGCATAGTTCGTGCCAGCTGCTATGCCAGCACGGCGGTAGTATTCGCGCTGTTTGCTGCGGTTGCTGCTGCGGCCATAATGGAATGCCAAAATATCGAGTGGCAGATTGATCGCAAGGGTCTGTTCCAGCCAATCGGCCAGTTGTTCGTGCAATTGTTCGCGCAACCGAAATGGCAGGCTCTCGTAGACAACCTCCTGGGTGATGACATGCTTGAACAGGTAGTTGAGTTCTGGTTCATCGCTGTGCAATGGCGTCAGTTCAAGCTGCGCCAGCGATTCCAGATTATGACGAATCCGATCCTCCGAGCCAAGATCGGGGTAGACACCGCGCAGCCAGTTGGCCGGAAACAGCCGCCCAATAATACTCGCCACCTTCAGGGTCGTCTGCTGATCACTGGAGAGCCGATCAACACGGCCAAGCAGGAGTTGGGCCAGGCTCTCGGGCAGATCGAGGCGCTCAATCGCATGCGTATCATCCGGCGCGATGCCACAATCGTTCAGATAGTTCAGCAGCTCTTCGATATAGAATGGATTGCCCTGTGCCCGTTCTGCGATGCGGGCTGCCAATTCGGGTGCAAGGATCGCCTGTGCGCCAAACAATGCTGCCAGTTTGAATGAAACCAGGCGGGCGGCCTCAATATCGTTTAGTTCGCCGAGGCGGATCTGTTGAGCCGCTGGTGTTGCGGTGATCAGTGGCGATAGGCCAGGTTCTGCTTCTGGCGGGCGATAGGCCAATAACAGCAGCACCGGGATACTCGGCAGGATGCGGGCGATTGCGGCCAGCAGATCGATCGAGAGCGGATCGAGCCAGTGGGCATCCTCAAGAACGATCAACAGCGGGTTGCGCTGCGCCCTGGCTTGCAGGCAGTCGATCAACAGCGTTTCTAGGGCCTCTTTGCGAACACGAGCATCGAGATTGAGGGTCAGATCATTATCGGCTATCGGCAGATCAAGCACTGGGCTGAGCAATGGCATGCGTGCGACGATCCCAGGGCCTAGTGTTTCGAGTGCGTGCGCCAGTTGCTGTACCTGTTCGGCGCTTGACAGATCGCCGCTCAACCCAAAGAAATCGCGCCAGATTGGCCGCCATGCCAGATACGTGACCGACATGCCATAGGATGGGGCCTCGCCAATATAGCAGGCGATACCTGTCTCAATGGCGCGATGGATCACTTCGGCAACCAGGCGCGATTTCCCAAGCCCGGCTTCGCCAACAACACTGACGATGGTGCCATGCCCGCTGAGTGAGCGATCCAGGAATGTGATGATCTCGGCGATCTGCTGCTCACGGCCAACAATCGGCAGCGTATAGTGTGGTTCGGTGAGTTGGGCCGAATTGCTGGCGCGTACGCCTGCCACGGCGCTGACGGCCACTGGCGTGCGGCGGCCCTTGACGCCAATTGGTGGCAGTGGTTGCAGAATACAGCGGCGTGCCACAATTGGTGCGAGGCGAGCGCTGAGGAGAATCTGGCTTGGTGCGGCTGCCTGCATGAGCCGTGCAGCCAGATTGACTTGCTCGCCCAGTGCTCCATAGGTGCGCGTGCTGCCGCCATAGGTGCCACTGCGAACCTGTCCACCCGCAATGCCGATCTGGGTGCGCGTGATTGCCGCAAGCCGCGCTGGCGGGTTGCGTAGTTCAATCGCGGCCTCGGCGGCACGGGCTGCGTCATCTGGGTGGGCCTGTGGCAACCCGAAGACGGCATACAGGTAGCCGCCCTTATCGCCCATGGTAATATCCAGCAACACGCCCTCATAGCGGGCCAGCACACGCTGCACCCAGCGCACATAGTCATTCAGTTGCTCGCCAGCCCGATCATCGCCATCGTAATCCAGATCACCGAACCCAACAAACAGCGCGACGGCTGGCCGCAGCTCATTGACGAACAACCCGTGTGCGCCCTGTAATCGTTCGAACACGGCTGGGAGCAACCAGGGCCGCGCAGTATCGGGCGTGATGATTGTGTCTGGCAATTCCGGCCAGGGTGCTGGGTTGGCTGGGGCAAGAATACGGCCTACTACGGCAACACGAACGCCGCTCTCTTCGGCAACACGCAGTTCGGTTGTTTCAATCGCAGAAGCCAGTTGCTCGGCATCTTCCGCCACAAGCACGATCTCGCCACGTTTGGCCTGCCGCTCGGCAGTTGCCAAGCGGTCAATCGTCGCACCGGCCAATACTTCAATATGGCGAATGGCCGGATCACCAACCAGAAAGCGGCGGGCTGGCCCGATGCTGACAGCCACCTTAATTCCCAATGCTGCCTGCACACCACCAGCCAACGAAAGCGTTGCGAAGACGCGCATAACCGATTGGAGTTCGGTGGCGCAGGTGATCGCCCGTATTCCATGATCGCGATCAAACCAGCAGGTAATTGCATCGCCGCTGAAGCCAATCACGCTGCCACCATAGCGATCAATTTCGGCTGTCAGCGCCGCATAGACCTGATCGAGCAGGGCGCTCAACTCTTCGGCACCGCGCTGAGGGTTCAACGCCGCCGCAAGCGCTTCTGTGAGTGGCGTGAAACCAGAGATATCGGCAAATAATGCCGCACCACTGGTTCGATCCGCTAGTGGTGCGCCGCGTACAAGCGCATGGCGCCGATCCATTGGAATAAAACTGTTGATTGCAGTGCTCATGCGGCGATTGTAGCGCTAGAGTACTGATAACGCATTGGTAGGATCACCTATATCGCGAGTAGGTAGGCATATTGGTGATCCTACCGACCAAGCCGATAATGGCACTACACCGCTTGGTAACGGGCTTTCTCTTGGTGCTGCGTTATGCTATCATTAGTATACTCGGTACCTGGAGAACTCTATGGAACTTGCTGTCGCCTTCACACCAAGTGTTAGTGTCACGCGACCACGCCACAATCTACCTGTGCCGCTTACCTCGCTGGTTGGCCGTGAGCGCGAGTATAATGCACTAATCAACCATTTTGTTGATTCAACCTACCGGCTGATCACCATCACTGGCGTCGGTGGCGTTGGCAAGACGCGCCTGGCAATAGAGGTGGCCAGAGCGGTCGCGCCAGTTGGCAACCGCATCTCACCATTTAGCGATGGTGTGTTCCTGGTCTCGTTGGCGCTCCTCACCGATCAATCCTCACTTGAGGATGCACTGGCTGCGACGATTGCTGCGACACTAGGCCTGATTCTTTCTGGCCCGGACCCAGTACGGGTGCAGGTGCGCAACTTCCTAAGCGAAAAATCGATCCTGCTCGTCCTCGATAATCTTGAGCAGTTGATTTCTGGCGCGCCATTGGTCGCATGGTTGCTTGAGACGGCCCCTCGGTTGCGGATTCTGGCAACATCGCGGGTGCCCCTTGGCGTCCGCGGTGAATGGGTCATGGCGCTTGATGGCCTTGGCTACCCACCCTCCGATAGTATTGAAACCCCTGATCCAGCTGAATATGGTGCCATTGATCTGTTTTTGCGAATCGTTCAGGCGAGCGCACCAGGCATGACCTTTGGTGGAAGTGATATTGCTGCGATTGCGCGGATCTGCCGCATGGTTGGTGGGTTGCCATTGGGCATTGAGCTAGCCGCCAGTTGGGCGCGTTTTATGTCCTGCCGTGAAATCGCCGATGAAATCGCCCACAGCCTGGATTTTCTGAGCACTGCCGGGCCGGATGTTCCGGATCGGCATCAGAGTATGCGTGCCGTTTTTTCCTCATCCTGGGTGTTGCTGACGGAAGCTGAGCAACGTGCGGTTCGTCGTCTGGCGATCTTTGTGGGCAGCTTCACCCGTGTTGCTGCTGCGGATGTGTGCGAGATCACGCTGCCTATGCTGGCAACACTGGTCAGCAAATCGCTTGTGCGCCGGCTGGTTGGGGCCGAAGGTGCCGAGACGCGCTATACGCTGCCGGAATCGCTGCGGCCCTATGCGGCCCACGAACTCGGCGCATCGCGCGAGGGGCAGGCGCTTGCGGATCGCCATGCCGATTATTACCTGGCCGCGTTGGCTGCATATACCGAGGATCTGCGTGGCCCACGCCAACCAGAAGCACTAGCAGCGCTGACGGCAGAGATTGCCCAGATTCGCTCCGCATGGCGACAGGTTGTCGCCCGTGGTGATGCCGAACGGATTGGCCGTGCTGCTGATGCACTCTTCCATATTTATAACATGCGTAGCTGGTTTGCTGAGGGTGCCGATGCCTTTGGTGCCGCACGAACTGCACTCACAACAGGAGCGGAGCTTCATGCGGTGGTGCGGGTGATATGGGGACGCCTGCTGGCGCGTGAAGGCTGGTTTATCTTCCATCTTGGGCGGCAGCAAGAGGCCCGTATGTTACTTGAGCGCAGCCTACACAGCCTGCGCGATGGTGGCGCACCAACGGATCTGATCTGGTCACTCAACTATCTTGGCGCGGTCTGTGGGTATCTTGGGGATTTCGCGGCAACCGAGCGGCTGTGCCGCGAGAGCCTGGTACTTGCAGAGCAGCATGGCGATCTGTATGGCCGGGTGATCGGCCTGAGCGTGCTGTGCCAAACCGCCTATGACCAGGGCGATTATGCCAGCGCACGGATCTGGGGCGAGGAGAGTTTGGCCATGGAGCGCCGGATTGGCAGCGTGTGGAGCATGGCCTATTCACTCGCCAATTTGGGCAAGGTGGCGGCAGCATTGGGCGATAACCAGCGGGCACAGCAGGTCTTTATGCAGGCATTAGAAATTCGGCGTTCGCTTGGCGATAGCCGTGGCGCAGCGATCTGCCTGAACCGGATGGGTGTCGCGAGTGCCAAACTTGGCAATCTCCGCGATGCCTTTGATCGCTATCGCGAAAGCCTGGCGCTCTTTCGTGAAATTGGCAATCGCTGGGGTATCGCCTCAGCATTACTCAATCTTGGCCATCTGGCATTCGAACGCAGGGTTGATCGGGCAGCTGCACGCCTATTTGGTGAAGCGTTGGCTCTGGCACTGGAGACCGACTCGAAGCCACAGGTTGAGGTTGCCATGAAGGCCATTATTCAGTTAGTTGAACGATCCGGCGATTGGGCACCAGCCGACCGTGCGCTGGTGCGGGGAACCACAACAATCGCAGCGCCACTAGAAACAGATACAGCACTGAACTGGGCCAGTTTCTATGGTGCCATGCTGCTCGATCAGGCCTTTACCGAGATCGCGATTGCACTTGCACAGCCGGATTCTCAAGTAGCCCTGCCTAGCCAACCAGCAACACATGGGGTTAGTATTCCGGCTGGGTTGACCACCCGTGAACTTGAGGTGCTCCAATTGGTTGCCGCAGGGTTGACCGACGCGCAGGTTGCCGAACGGCTGATCATCAGCCGGCGGACTGTCAATGCACATCTTGGCTCGATCTATGGCAAGATTGGCGTCAATAGCCGCAGCGCAGCAACGCGCTTTGCTATCGAACACGGCCTGACGACGATAAACTTGAACGGTTGAAATAAGTATTCAGGAGTCAGCATTCAGCATGCTGCGCGCCATTCTGAACAAAGGAACAACGATTTTTGCTCGCTTGTTC
>JBBQSD010000121.1:0-19545 GCA_038214135.1 Chloroflexales bacterium
ATAGGAGTGAAACCGGATATTAATACTGTCAATTTCGCGAACCGGCACCGCGAACAGTTCGCCTAACAGTGGGGTAAGGACGTGGGCGATACCACGCTGGCGGCGCACGGACATGTTCCAATCTGAAAGCTCAACCGTGATATCTACACCGTTGCGCTCCTGCGGTGTTTTCCCACCGACAAACAACTCAGCCGGGCCATAGCGGATGAAATGAACGGTGGTGCGTTCGCGCAGTTCCTCGCGGGTGAGCCGGCCGCGTGGTTGATAAAACAGATCAATGATCGCTGTTGTTAAGCGTTCGGCGATTGTGACTCGCTGCTCAGCGTTTAATTCTGGGCAGGTGATTCGTAGATACGGCATGCAGCTATCCTTGGCGGATGTTGAGCACTCGAGAATGAGCAGACTATACCGCAGGCGGTGCGATGGCGCAAGCGCGTATCATTTGCCAACAGGGCAGGAATAATGACGCATGATTTGTAGCTGTGGAAAGGGAGGCGGTTGATAGTGCCGCCGAACGGGGTGCTCATAAGCTGCCGCCCGGCGACCCACAACCCCCTAAAATCGCCCTGATTCCCACGCCGGAGGCGGTCGGCTTGATGGGCATGTTAGCCTGCGTGCTGGTATCCTTTCGCAGGTATACCAAGCAATTACGGATAGGGGAGCAACAACAGATCGGAAATAAACTGATAATCGCGCTGGTTTTTTGAGGCAAGGGGGATGCGTTGAGTCAGCGCTGTTGCTGCGACAAACGCATCTGCAAGCAATAGTCCGTGGCTGAGCCGGTACTGCCGAATCAGATCAGTTGCACGATCAGCAATGGCTTCGTTTGTCTTCACGACCACAAATCGTTGCAGAAATCGCTCGATTTTCCGAAGTTCCGTTTTGTTGCGCGCACCGATCATGAGTTCAAGGACAGTAATCGTACTGACGAGCAACCGATACTGCTGCTCTTTATCGTGAACATAGATGATGGCTTCCGGAATGCCACGACCAACATCAATTAAAATATCCGTATCGATCACCAGATCAGGCGTTGTGGTCATGCCACTCCTGCTTTCGGGTCGCACGAACCCAGGCAGTACTTTCCGAGATATCGGTACGGGCTTCCCAAATACCCACAAATGGCTCATCCGCAAGCGCCGTTGGTGCGGGTTCATTCGTCGAGAGCGTACGATATTTGGTACGCAAGAACGCGATGAAATCGGTTATCTGATGTTGTGCTTCATTGGGAAGCGAACGATAGGCTTGCCATAAGGTTTTCTGATCCATCACATGCCTCCACATCGAACGTCGCTGCATAACAAGTATACCATATGGCGCTTGATGACCATGATCCGGTAGGGGGTGTCCCTTCTATTGATGAAGGAGCGAGCAGGCAGATTTGAAGTTGGAACGGTGTTTCATCACGCAGGCTAACTCTTATTGGACGGCCTGCGATGACGCGCACCGTTCCTCCGAACTGCGTTGCCGAGATGAGTCATTTATATGTATAGGCAGCGAACGCTAATTGACCAGCGCTCTGAGGATCACCCGCAGGGGCGGTGACAAATGAGTGACCCTGCCATGTGGGCAACGTCTGGGGAAACCACCCGCAATTGACGGTATACCCATCCACAGCGGGCCGAATGGTCATGCCTTCTCCCTCGGCATGTTCAGGAGTCAGGAGAATACCATCCTGAGAGCGCTCAATGAACATCAGGTTGGCAATGGTTGTTGTTTGGAGATAGTCGAGCAGGAGTGCCATACGTTGCAGATATGGTGCCTGGCGTGGCGAAGCCGTCGCGCTTTGCTCGATGAAGGACTGCCGCAAAGCCTCCAGATTGTGGGCAATCTGCTTTGGGTACCACGGGAACGGGAGCGGCACGGTGAGATCAATAACGCTTGGATGCCGTCCGATAGCGCGCATCCGCCGTGTGGGAGGATGACGCGGCGCATCCGCCAGCAGATCCGCGAGCATGGAACATGTAGAGGCGCGATCCCGCGCGATGCCAACATGGGTGGCCTGCGCGGCGACCCACACCAGGTTTTGTGCACTTGGCGCGGAGTGGAGCGGCCAGTACCGTTCCAACCGATACTGTGCCTGATCCCACGCGATACGACCGAACCCAATCTGGGCATCATTCGCTGCATCGAGGATCAGTCCATTGTTGGCAACATGGCACCAGACGGTCATATCGGGAGGTACCGTCTCAAGTGTGGTTGCAAGGGCGTGCAACTGCCGCGCGTGTTCGCTGTTCAGGGGCGAAACAGACGCATGTGGCGATCGCTGTGTGAAGAGTTGGCCGCCTTGTTGGGTAATCAGCTGTAACTGCATAACGGAAGTATATGCGAAACCAAAGGCAACTGCAATCATCGTGGCGGTGCTGTCCAACGCTGGCGCTAAGCCGCCTGCCGATGGATTGGCACAATGTTTTCCTGACCGAAACGCGCTGTATCAGCCACGACGTTCCAAAATCGCCCTGATTCCGGCAGGTCGGCTTGAGCGCTTTGTTGGGCCGGTGATGCACACCGCGTTATGCTTGGTTGAAGGATATTTTTTCATAGATATCGGCAATGAGCACCGTACACCCAACCGATGCGATGGTCAGCGTCGGCGCTGGTGGTGCCACCGATGACAAGAGCCACATATCATTCGCATGCCGAATATACTGATCGATGTAGGGCTCATCTTGCGCAATCAGAATATATTCTTGCAGCGTCTCAATCGTACGATAGTGCTGGAACTTTTTCCCCCGATCATACCGCTCCGTTGAAGGGGAAAGAATTTCAATCAGCACCATCGGATTCAGGAGCGTATCATGGATGGTATCATCAAAGAGCGGTTGCCCACAGAGAATCGAGAGATCGGGATAGGTATAGAGGCCGGTCTGGCTGACCTTGACGCGCATATCACTGGAATAGACGGTACATGGTCGCGTGCGCAGTTGGGTATAGACGGCCGCATAGAGACTGCCGGTAATCAGGTTATGCCGTTCACTGGCCCCGGCTTGGGCAATGATCTGTCCCGCAGCGTACTCATGCTTTTCGGAGCTCGCTCGCTCAAAGGCAAGATAGTCCGCGATGGATGGTAAGGTGGTGGACTGAACCGACATGGAGCGCTCCTCGTGTCCACAGAGCCACAGTAGGCCGTCTGATATATCGGTGATCATAGCAGGATGTTGGAGCGATGGCAAGTTTGTGCCGTCTGTCACAGACCGGGCGTGATGCGATGAGCAGCGTGTATATTGCGACATGTTCGATAAACCGGCCCAACATGCCATTGTAACGATGTGCAATCACCCACCATAGTCGCATCGTACAGCTGCGCTCGAACAAACACTACCTAGCAACAGATCATGTTGCAGGTTTGGTCTTTTATACCCCTCCACACAATCACACCACCTCGGATGTGGCACTGGCCTGCTGATGGAATGCACTAAAGGCGTGGGCGACCTCTTGTACAATCACGCCGAGGTAGCGCTCACCGCGCTCGGCACTGGCCAGATCCGGGCTGTCGGTGTAGCCATTGATGCGCTGCCAGGCACCATGCAGTTCTGTGCGATAGGGTGCCGTACCACGCGGATCGGTGCTGCCTGGGTCATCGCGATGCGGGCGCGGCTCGCGAATCAGTGCCGGATGTAGCGCTAGCATGAGTGAGGTCTCGAACATGCCAGCATGGCCAGGCAGCCCGCCCTGACGATGGGCATCAATGGCGATCAATCCATCCCAGGCGATCGACCAGTAGGATGCGGCGGCAATATTGGCCGGATGTCGTAATGCCATGTCCCGTGCAACGAGCTGGATTAGTTCGTTATTGCCACCATGTCCATTCAGAATAAAGATCCGCCGGAACCCACCAACGATCAGCGATTCGACAAGATCACCAACTGTGCGTAGATAGGTCTCGGTGCTGATCGAGAGTGTGCCGCCAAATGGAAGATGGTGGTGCGAACTTCCATAGGGCAGTGTTGGTGCTACCAGTACGGGGATCTGCCCCGCCAATGCGTCGGCTGCCGCATGGGCAATGTGGGTCACCGCATAGGTGTCGACACCAACCGGCAGGTGTGGCCCGTGCTGCTCGGTTGCGCCAACAGGTAACACGACCAGTGCCTGCGGAGTGATTGCCCGCAACTCCTCGCGGGTGTATTCCTCATAGTGTGTCATCAACTCTCCTGCTTGCCTGATGGGCGTAGTTCTGGCTGCCAGCCAAGCAGCCGTGCCGCCTTCGACATATTCATGATCGATTGCTGATAATCGCCACTGATCGTAAAGGTCTGGAACCCGGCGCGATAGCTGAGCGCAGCCTGGATCGCTCGTGCAACATCGCTGGCAGCAGTTGCAAGGATTGGCTTGCCTGGCTGTGCCTCCGCGCACCAGACATCATCCGGGGTTGGGAAGCACAACCGCAGCGCATTGGCACTCATGCCCCACTCACGGGTCGCATTCCGGCAGATCTCCTCGCCAAAGCGCTTGGTCACACCATAGAAGTGGGTACTATCAGGGGTGAGATCCTCATCCGCAAAATAACGGTTGGTCAGTTCGCCAGCATAGATCGACATACTGCTGGTATACACCACATGCGCTACAGTGGCTCGCTGGGCGGCAAGCAGCGCCAGATAGATGCCCTTCACGCTCACATCGAAGTTGCTGGTGACGCTTTCGATTGCCTCGTAGTCCTTTCGGCCCATTGCCATGTAGAGAACCGCATCTACCCCAAGAACAGCATTCGCCAGCGCCGTGTAATCACCAACATTGCCCTCAACATATTCCCAGGTCGGATCGATCGGCGGACGCATGTCGAACACACGCACGCGATGCTGCTGGGCAATGATTGGCAGCACCAACCCGCCCAGGTAGCCGGATCCACCAATCACAAGCACATGCATGATCGTTCTCCGTTAGTACCCTCATCCCCCAGCCCCTGCTCCCATTGCCAGGGAGAAGGGGCTTAGTACCCTCATCCCCCAGCCCCTGCTCCCATTGCCAGGGAGCAGGGGAGCAGTTGATCCATTGAGTTCGAGTAAGGGGGGGTCGCGAACCGCCCCCTACTGTCATGGTCAGTCGTAGAATGAGTTGTGCCGAGAATATATATGACATCACCAGCCTATGACCTGTTTACAGACTGCGCTGATCCTGGATCGGGCCAAGCAGGGCGCGTGCGTAGAGCTCAGCCCATTCGGGTGATCCATCATCGGGGTGAACCTCCATGCGTACCCCACGCTCCTGCACCGGCTGGTTGCCAGCCCAGAAATCGTCCCAGCATTGTGGGCGCATGTGGGTATAGTGCATCACCCGCCCACTCGGCCAGACCACCGAGAGCAGCAGGCGTGGTTGTGGGTGTTCATAGGGCGGCTGCATACGATAGCGCATGAGCGCATGCTGGTCGATCTCAATGCCCAACCCAGGCAGCTCAGGGGTTTTCACAAAGCCGCCTTGGATGGTCAGCGGATCGGCCAACATGTCATCGGCATAGTTATTCATACAGTTCACGCTTGGCCATTGGGCGAAGGGCAGCACAGCGCCAAGATGGGCCGAAAACGCCGTCGTGATGCCCGTCCCAACAAGTTGGAGCCAGAATGGCTTCTCGAACGCGCCCGCCAATGTGCCCTGCCGCAGGACGCTGGCAGCTCCGCCGCTGACCACAAATCCGTCGCAGACCATATCACGCACGACGGTGGGGAAGGGCGGTTCGCCAAAGTGTAGCGCAATCGGTCGGGTGGTCTTCTGGCGCAGCAAGCGTTGCCCCTCCACATCGTGCTGCATGATTGGCGATTCATAGATCGCCACACGTGGGTACTGATCGAGTGCGGCGAGCACTGGTGCAGCATTCCCGACATTCAGCAGCATATTATTCCAATCCAGATCCAGCCGGAAGTATGGCGGCGTCACCGCGCTGATCGCCTCGATCTGCTCATAGACATCCCACCAGGGCCGGATCTTGATCTTATAGGCGGTGTAGCCCGCTGCCAACGCTGCCTGCGCTTCTGCTGCATTTGCCTCCGGCGACATATCGATATTCCACCAGGCGATTGGGCACCATGTCCGAACGCGTGGTAGGTTGAACAGCCGGTAGGCTGGTACCTCAAGCGCCTTGCCAACCAGATCATAGAGTGCCATTTGCAGCCCAGCGCCCAGTGAGTCATCGCCAAGAAAATCGGCGGGGTTCTTGCCGAGCACCCGCTGGATGGCCGCATCGGAAACCCGCCCCCAAGTATAGTGCAGGATTGTCTCGCCATACCCAACCAGATCCGGAACATCTGTTGTGATCCGGATGACCTCTGAGATGCGCCACTGCCAGACTTCGCGGGCATTCCACTCCGCACAGCGTGGCGTGAATGGCACATCGATCACGATCCGCTCGACATCACGGATACGCAGACCCGTTTGCATCGCCTGATCCTTCCTGCTCGATCTGTTTGCATGAGAGCAGAGGCTATTATAAGGCTGATAAGGGGTTTTATTGGGCGATGCGCCCTCACCCCCGGCCCCCTCTCCCACGCCGGGGAGAGGGGAATTGCCCGCAATGATTATCTGTTGGCAACGATCCATCCATCGCCCGCGATGGCCGCATCGCACACAACGAACGTAGGGGCGAACCGCGTGTTCGCCCGCCATGCCGCCCCGTTGCACCACGATGCGTTTGCCCCACAACGATTATCCATGCATCGCACACAACAAACGTAGGGGCGAACCGCGTGTTCGCCCGCCATGCCGCCCCGTTGCACCACGATGCGTTCATCGCCCATAAACGTATGCACGGGCGGTTCACGAACCACCCCTACACCTCACCATACCGATATTTCGTGCTCTCCTCGATCAAGGCAATCTCCGCACGGGTGAGGTCGAACAGATTGTAGACGCGCTCGTTCAATTGTGTTTCCAGCCGAATAATCGCTTCCGTGTGTTCGCGATGTTTTGCGCGCTGGAGTTCCAGCCATTCCTGCCAGTCATCACGCTCGCGCACCGCAATCTCGCGTTTGAGGGCTTTACGGGTTTCTTCGCGAAAGGCCGGGAAATCCAGATCCCACCAGGCGGTTAGTTTCTGGTTGAGTTTGGCCCCTGGCCCGCCTAGATCGCCAAGGATGCGCCGCTGTGCCCGCCGATGCAATCCGTAACGCGCCTTTGCCTGCTCGGTCAATGTGCTTCGACGTATAGCGGCTGAGATTACTCGCTCACACCCAGTTCCTTCAGGCGATCAATAGCATCCTGTCGATCATTCGTGTCCGTAGCAAGATCGCGTGCCCTGCGAAAGTCAGCGATCGCCGCATCACGCTGTTGGCGTTGTTGGTAGATCTGGCCACGATTGTAGTAGGCATTAACATGTGTGGGATCGAGGGAGATGGTCTGGGTGTAGTCGGCAAGCGCTCTATCGAGGTCGCCCTTGTTCGTGTAGGCGTTACCGCGATTCATATACGCATTGACACTCTGAGGGTTAAGCGTAATCGCCTGGGTGTAGTCGGCAAGCGCTCTATCGAGATCACCATTGTCTGCGTAGCTATTTCCACGATTGATAAAGGCATTGACACTCTGAGGGTTAAGGGTAATCGCTTGGGTAAAGTCAGCAATTGCATTATCAAGATCACCTTTGTCCATATACACAAGCCCACGATTGATGTACGCTGGGGCGAATGTGGGATTAAGGGCGATAACCTGGGTGTAGTCAGCCATTGCGCTATCGAGGTTCCCGTTCTCTGCATGGACAAACCCACGATTATAGTAGGCTTGGAAGAACGTAGGATTGAGGGTAATCGCCTGGGTGTAGTCGGCGATTGCGCCATTCACATCGCCTTTGGCTTTGCGAGTAGCTGCACGGTTGTAGTAGTTATCGGCACTCTTGGGGTCGAGGATGATCGCCTGGTTGTAGTCGGCTAGTGCGCTATCAAGGTCACCCTTGTTAACGTTGGCAGCACCACGATTATAGTACGCCTGGGCTAAGGTGGGGTCGAGGGTGATCGCCTGATTATAGTCGGCGATTGCGCCATTCACGTCGCCTTTTTCGTTGCGAGCACTACCGCGGTTGTTGTAGGCATTCGCGCTCTTGGGGTCGAGGGTGATCGCCTGGGTGTAGTCGGCGATTGCGCCATCCAGATCGCCTTTTTTGTGGCGGGCACTACCGCGGTTGTTGTAGGCATTCGCGCTCTTGGGGTCGAGGGTGATCGCCTGGGTGTAGTCGGCGATTGCATCGTCAAAGTCACCTTTGTGGTAATGGCTAATGCCACGATTATTATACGGATTGGCATATGTGGGGTCGAGGGTAATCGCCTGGGTGTAGTCGACCATCGCACCATCCAGATCGCCTTTTTGATCACGGATAATGCCACGATTGTTGTATGCTTCGACTAATTTGGGGTCGAGGGTGATCGCCTGGGTGTAGGCCATCAGTGCTTTTTCACTCCCCTGTGGCGGCACCTGATACAGCCAACCGAGGCGGAAATAGGCATCGGCTGTACCTGGTGGCAGCGGCTGGACATCCTGAAGCAGATCGAGCACACTGCTAATAATTTTCGTTGCGCGTGGGTAATCCTGGTTGATATAGGCCGACTGGCCGACGGCAAAGAGTGAAAGAAACGCCATGCTTTTGGGTGCGTCATTGGTAATAAAGCCTGCATAGGCTGAGGGATTCGCCAACTGGGTACGCCCTTTTGTACCACTTTCCTGAAGTTTGACCTGAGCTGCATCGAACTTTGGCTCGCGCAGATTGAGGTAATTGATCGTCAACTGCGGGCGCGTGTTGGAGCCCCAGATCACCATACTGGCATGATAATGTTCTCCAAGAGCCTGAGCTCCATCACGATCCTCTGCTGGGATCGGAGCACCATCATCCACCGCGACCCGAAGGTTGGCGATCCCGAGCGACTGGATCTGCTCATTGATCGCTGTCTTGATCAGTGTGGCTTCCTGATCATCCGGTACGCCTTGGGGGTGAAAGAACGGCGCAACAACGATCAGCGTTTCGCCAGGCTGTTCGGAGGCAAAGGCAGGCGGGAGTAATCGTGCTTCACGGAGTGTCTGGCGGAATCCACTAAATTGCGCTCCCGTAAGCGTCAGGCCGCCAATAATGAGGAGCAATGCTGCGAAGATCATTATTACGACGAGATAGCGTGGCAGGTTCAGAATGGTCTGAACAATTGCCGTCGCGCCGCGCCCAATCGCAACCCCAGTTGCGTTGGTGATATTGCCAACCGTGATCTGATCGCCACCCTCATTGTTAGGCTCGCGTTGGTCGGCTGGATCGTGTGTTGGCTCAGGGTTTGTCATCGCCCTCACCTCTTCCCACCGGCATTCGTGGCGGCGCAGTGCGCCAGAGCAGATCGATCTCTTCCTGCGTCAGGCCATAGGCTGCATTCACAATCGCGGCCAGCCGGCGCTCTAGGCCGAGTGCCTCACGGCGGCGTTCCTGGATAGGCTGAGCTTGCTCACGGTAGCCATCGCGTAGTGCCCGCAATCCGGCTGGCGTGAGCTTGCCAAGGCTCTTTGCGCGGCGCTTGCGGACTTCTTCAATAAAGGCTTGTTCGTCCAATGTGCTGAACGCTTCCAACTTCTGGCCGGGCGTCGCGATCCCAAACTCGGTGCGTAGCCAATCGATTGTATCGCGGCGGGCCTGCTGATCGGCCTGTGTGATTACAATCAGGCGCTGAATAGCTGGCTCGACTTCGGCGCGCTGTGATTCGGTTGGTGGGGCGATGGGGATGGTTTCGACAAAATCGCTGAAAAATCGTAGAGCTTCATCTTTACCATGTACAGCCTTGCGCCAATAGAACGACCAAAGAAGGGGTGAGTTAAGCACAGTGAGAAGCCATTGTGAATTTGTTGGTAGAAAATAAACCGTATTGTTCGAGAATCTGCCGTCATTGTCAAGAGAAAACTGGCTTCGCCACGTGATATCAGGATAGTAGATTTTGGGTTTGGTAAATAGCTCGTGATAAGCAGCTTTGGATTGTGTTTGCCACCAGAGTTGGCTTCCTGCACGCTTATCCAGAGCACCTCTAAATTGAGAAAGATGCTGTTGGACAGCCGGATAATCGACTATATCAATTATGGTACCTGTAAAAATCATCCATAGTTCGGTCCATTGTGATGACCAACGCTCCATATCTTGGCCACGCAGATAGGGTTTAATGATTTCTGCTGAGCGCGGGTCTTCGCGCACCAGCCGCTCTTTGGTTGGTGTGTCGATCAGGAAGGCTTCATTCAGACCCGTCTTGATGCCATAGTATGGTTTCACGCCCGCAAACTCAGCCAGCGGCACACCAACACGGCGCAACTTTTCCATGAGCGCATCAACATCGCTGGCTTCCAGGCTCCAGGCGCTGCGCCCAAAGCGGCTACGTGGAGCCTGCTGGCTGTTGGTCTCGACATACGCGGCGAGCGTGGTGGTGCCAAGGGCTTCACGCGGGAAAATCGTGACGCGGACGGTGTCTGGCATTGTTTCCCCCTCACCCCCTAACCCCCGCTCCCACGCCGGGGCGAGGGGGGATGCGACGTGGTGCCCCGCATCCCCCTGGCCCCCTTCTCCCACGCCGAGGCGAAGGGAGGATGGATCGGTTAAGCCCCGCTCCCACGCCGGAGCGAGGGACGATGGATCGGTTAAGCCCCGCTCCCCTGGTGGGAGAGGGGTTGGGGAGCGGGGGAAAGAATCTCCACCGGTGAGCGAGGGGTTGGGGTGCGGGGATACAGGCGACGCTTCCGATCCACCAGTGAGCGCGGGGTTGGGGTGCGGGGGAGCAGGGCGTTCCAGTACAATAATGCATGGAAATACATCGGCTTCGGCAAAGATCGGCGCGTGCCCAAAGTCGATAATTTCGTGGATGATGGCGCGCTCGGCAAAGAAGGCCCGCAGCGGCTCACCATAACCCGCTCGCATCCACTTGTTGGTGACAATGTAGGAGAGCCACCCACCTGACTGAAGCAGTTCCAGCCCACGCTGGTAGAAGTATACGTATAGATCCGCGACGCCGTGGTAGGTCTCGGGGTAGGCTGCCTGCAAATACGGCTTGAGCGGCGCAAGTAGTTCCTGGCGCACATATGGCGGGTTGCCAACAACAGCGTCGAAGCCGGCCTGCTCGCCCAACGGATAGCCGTTTTGGTCGAAGAACACTTCGGGAAACTCTAGTTCCCAATGGAAGGGCTGCTGCTGGCGGATCAGCGTGCGGGCCTGTTCGGCCAACTGCACGATTTTTGGCAGCGCGGCCAGCGATTTGCCAGAAACATAGTCGATCAGGCTGTCGAGCAATTCCGGCGGAACCACTAACCCAATGCGTAGTGCGGCATGCAGATCGGCAACGTTGAGGTGCTGGCGGGCCAGTTCCTCGCGCAATGCGCGGTAGGTGCTTTCCTGCTGCTTCACGTCCGCAACCGTCCAGGCCGGGCTGGCCTCAATCAGCCATAGCGAGCCAACCGCCAGGCTGATACTTCGTCGGAAGGCATCATCATCAAGCATCGAGGTCTGCCCAGCGGCAGCAAGCTGTGCGGCCTGTTTCTGTGCTCGGCGAGCGCTGCTGGTTGGTTGTTGCGGGCGCTGGCGCAGATCAGCCAGGCGAGCGCCGACCAGCGCATTCCCATGGCGCAGGTGATGATCGAGGAACGAGAGCGGGCGATCCTTGGCGGCCGTCGATAACCACAACGAGAGCTTGGCCAGTTCGACGGCCAATGGGTTCAGATCGACGCCATAGATGCAGCTCTGCGCCACCCGCCGCTTCCAGAAGGCCAGATCCGATTCTCCCTTACCCCGCTGTGCTTCCCCTCTCCCCGTGGGAGAGGGGTTGGGGTGCGGGGGCACAACACCCAATTCCAACAGAAAGCGGGCAATATATTCCGTTGCCGCGACCAAGAAGTGCCCCGAACCCATCGCCGGGTCGCACACATTCACCGCCAGCACGGCCGCGACTTTATCGGCATCACTGGTGGCATTGGCAACCGCACGCTCCAGCGTAGGCCGCAGGGTTTGCGCCAGAATATACTGCACCACAAAATCGGGCGTGTAGTAGGAACCGGTGCGATGGCGCTCACCCGCCGAGTCAACCAGATCGATGCTAAACTCGCCCGCTACTCCACTTGCGTTCTGCGCGCCCTGCTCCCCGGTGTGGGAGCAGGGGGCGGGGGGGATGCGGGGTCCTGCCGTGTTGCGCGCAAGATCTCGGGGAATGAGCGGCGTCAGATGTTGTTCCAGCAAGCCCTCGTAGATCGTGCCCAGGTGCCGCTCCGCCAGGTCGCGATAGTCGATGCGCTCGCCGTCGATGCGCGTCAACAGATCAATTGCTCTGGCCAATCGCGCATCGCCAATGGTGTACTGGGCCAGAAATGGATGTCGTTGCGGATCGAACAACCCACCATTGAACGTCGCCACGCGCAGCGGCGGATTACCATCGTTGATCATCTCGAACAGGTCACGTAATCGTGCCCATAGCCGCGAGCCGGTTGGAATCAGCGTGCGATTGCTCGCGAGCCGTTCGGCCACCTCACGCGCCAGCGCAGTCAGGCTATAGTCATTCCGGTAGGCTGGGCTTTCACGTAGCGGCAGCAGTTCGCGCACCTCGGCATACAACACAAACAGCAATCGATACAGCACCGTCAGGCTGTTGTCATAGATCCGCTTGAGCGTCGCGGGATCGGACGGCAACTGATTAGGCCGGTAATCGAGGAAGCCCTGGGCCAGGTGTCGTAGGGCATCATACACTTGGCGGCGTAGGCCATCGCCAATCGCCCGCGCTGCCGCACGACTCTCGCGCAGGATGTCGGCCACCCCAAGTGGCTGGTCATCGAAGGCCGCGCGACGAAAGAACGCATAGAAATAACGGAAATCCTCGGGCGTTCCGTGGCGGGTCAGCGCCTCCAGATCGATCTCATAGAAGCGATCCTGTTGCTGGGCAGTATCGGTGTGATACAAGCGCCACAGCCGTCCATTCGTCAGAATCCCCCAGGTAACGCGGCTATGCAGCATATAGAAGGCAATCTGATCTGATGGCACCCGATTGAGATCCGGGTCGCTACTGCGCACCCGCAACGACACATCGAGCGGGCGATCCCAGTGTTTGGCATCGCCAATCGCAAACGCCTTGCCGCGCAGCAGATCGGGCGTCGACACCAGATCTTTGTTTGCGGAACGAGCAGCCGCATCCTGGTAGAAGATATAATCGGGCTTCTTGGTGCCGCGTGGCGTTCGTAGGGCTGCCTGCACTTCTATTGAATGGCCAAGGCGAGCCAGCACCGGCTTGATCAGATCGTCCTCGGTTTGGGCCTCAATCGCACTGGGCGTAAAGCGCACAAAGATCGCACGGATGTCGGACTGTACCTGGGCGGACTCATCACGTAATGCCTGCCACTCTGCGCGGCTCGGCAACACCACATTCAGGTAGTGGTCGGCAAACAGTTGCTGATTATTATGGGGCTGCGCCAGAACAAGCGCCAGTTGTGATGCAGTCATGCGGCTCCTGGGCAAGCGCGATATCATCAATACCGTAACTATAGCATGCGCTGTTAGGTCTGGGTAGTAGGGCATAGGCACTCAACGCTCAGCATTCAGCTTTCAGAGCATAGATATCAAATACCCCTCTCTGATCCGGAGAGGGGTTAGGGTGAGGTCAAACGCTAGGTCAAACGCTAATCGTTATCCGCCTGCGTGCCGGTATTTCCAACCTCGCCGCCAAACGTCGCAGCCAGCCCATTGATCAACTGCTGCCGCTCAGCAGTCGTCAGGTTTGCCTGGGGATGGGGTGGCAGATAGAACCAGGGCGGCATCTCCTTGTTCTGCACTGTCTCCGCAGCCTCATCGCCCTTATTCTCGCCAATGCCCCATTCCGATACATTGAATACAGCCCGCCCTTCTTCAACATCATTGGCTGAAAGCCAGGAAACCGGCGCGACATTGCTATACCAAGGCCAGACGGTCTCGTTGCTGTGGCAATCAGCGCAGGCACGGAAAAACAACACCCGCGTCTGCGGGCTATCCCATGCTGGTTCGCTGATCACCGCCGGATTGGCGTGGTTTCGCCCGTATGGCACAACCTGAATCACAAGCAGCAATGCCATTAGGCTGCCAAGCGCAATACTACCGAGCCGCCTCGGTGAACGGGATTGCTGGGTGCGTTGAAGTGGCGGCGTTGAGATTCGTGTTTCCATAGTAATCCTCCTTCAAACTACTATACAAAGAAAGCACCGAGCTCTTGATTGAGGATCGCATACCAGGGCGTGTTGAAACCACAACGATATACGAAATCAATCGCAAATCATCAGTTTCCATGTGCAGTATAGGTGTTGAAGCTTGGAAATTACTTGGAAAGAGCCAACAAAAGAGGGTCATGGAAGAGACGCCCTGGTAGGACGTCTCTTCGGATTCAAATGTTCGCAGCTACCTCATCACTAACGGCAGGTAGACGGCCTCTACGTTTGTGAGCGAGAATGTCACAGCCGTTGCGAGCGCCCCATTGCTGGTGTTGGCCGTCACATTATATGTCCCACGGGTGTTATTGGCCCGCACCACGATAGTGGCTTGGCCGGATGCATTGGTGACAGCAATCGGGCCATTTGGGAAGGTAATACCTGCGCCACTACCTGGCCCGCTAAAAGTCACGCCAACGCCCGGCACTGGATTGCCACCCGAATCGCGCACTGTTGCCTGTAGCTGGGTTACGAAGGTAACACCCACTCGTCCGCGCTGCCCACCGCCAGCGGTTGCGGCCATCGTGGTTGCCTGAGCAGGGGCCGCGGCACAGATTCCAAAGCCACTGCCAGTGACATTAAGGCTGTAGGCCCCTAGCCCGGCTCCGGTTCCGCCTCCAACACCAACCTCATGCACCACAATCGTGAAGGGTTGGCCGGCGGGTGCCAGGAAGGAAAAGGTTGCTGGAGTCGTTGTGTTTGGAACACCAACCAGGCCGCTATCGGCCAGATAATGAATATTGGGCGTGGCTGGCACAAATCCGCCAGCGTCATACACAGCAGCATAGAGCCCACTCGCCGCATCGTTCTGTGGTGTGGTAAGCGTCACAGTGATGCAGACAGCCGTGGCTGCAGTATTGGTGAAGGTATAGGCATCATAGCGTCGCGCACCCACGGCGGTATTTAAACCAGGGTTGGCCGAACTGGCTGAACAATTCGAGACAATGCCGGTGCGGGCGAGCCGCCCGATTTGTGCGCCAGTGCTGGCCGTATAGGCGGGTGCTATCGCCGATGAGGGCGGGGCCGTCGTGTCGAGTGTGGTGTTGATCACCAGTTGTTTACCCAGCATCACACTGGCGAGCAACACCTGTGGGCTATTGCTGCCACCGCCACCATAGGTTGCAGTCATCTTGAAATCTAGCTTCGTGCCACAGGCAACCGACGGGGAGACCGAGACCAGAAATGGGCTGGCAGTATTGCTGGCTGTGCTACCATTGGCAGCTAATGTGCCATAGCTGGTTGTGGTGGGCGAAATGATCTGCACCCCTGGCACCGGATTCAGCAGTTCGAGTGACAACTGAACATTCGTTGCTGCCGCTAACGTAGTATTGGTCACAGGCACAGTGATAGCAAAGGTCTCGCCTGCTTCGATCACGCCATTATTATTGCGCAGCGGCCCTTCACTAAAGCGCAGGCTGGTGCTTAGTAACGGGACAGCCGGTTGGCCAAGCGTCTGAAGTGCTGCCAACGCATTCAGCACGCCCGCACCGCTATCGCGATCCGCTCCTGGCGCTTCGATATCGATAGCCGTTGGCGAACTCGTCAGGATCGTGCGTAATTCCGCGTTGGTAATCGAGGGCTTGGCAGACCGTAACAGCGTGGCAATCGCCGCCGCATGGGGTGCCGCCGCCGAGGTTCCAAAGAAGGGATTGAAGCCAGGTGACGCGCAACTCACCCCATCGGCTGCCGTCAGATCTGGTTTCTGAACGACCGCACCACCGGTTGATGAGAAGTTCCCTGGGGTAACAGCCGTGCTATTCGGATTGAAGAAATAGCGCCGCAATCCATCGGAGCTGAAGTTCTCCACCACGGTGCTGCCGTTAAACACAACCGCCGGGTTCTGTGCATTGGCAGCCGCGACTCCAAACCCCTGCAATGCCGCAGCATGCCCGCCCGTCTGGCCGGATGTGGCAAACTGGAGTTGCCCACGATTGGTGTTGATATGCAGATAGCGCCCATCTGCGCCAATCCGCTGTACCACCACAATCCGATTGCCCGTTGCTGGTGAAACACTCGTGATCTCAAATGGATCCTGCGTACCATTCTGAAGGTTGGTTGAGGCACTCAGTACAGTATTTCCCGCCGAGTTGAGCAGGAACAGGTCGTAGTCGTTGCTTGAGCCACCCAGCGGATCGGACCAGAACAGCGTGACAGGGCCACTACTGCTTGCTGTCACCGTATTATAGCCCTGCGCTCCAGCAGTCGGGTCGAAATCAAGAACATTGCCGATACCAGTGATTGGCGCAGCCAGTGGGCCAGCACTTACAAAATCGCCCTCCCACACGCCCGCTGTGCCATCATTCAGGTTGCCCGAGTTGCCAGCCGATGAGAAATAGGATGCGCCACTCGCCACCACATCATTCACCGCCTGGGCGACGATGCCGCTATTGTTGGTTGAGATGACATTCGCTGCCTGGCCGAGTTGAAACGGTGTTTCGGCAAAATAGGCAACATCATCAACAATTACATTACAGCCATACGTATTCCGCAATGTCTTGATATTGCTGGCGAAACTGGCAATCCCATTAAATGCCGAGGCATAGAACAACTGCGCGCCGGGGGCGAGATCATAGACAATCTCCAGCATGGCTCCGCCCTCATTCCCTGTGCCTGCCTGATCCGGCACAACCGTGACCGCTGGCAGATCGCCAGATGCCTGCAGCGCAGTAAGTGCGTCAACGCCATCTGAAAGAACACAGGTTTTCACCCCCGCCCCGCTATAGCCATAGGTCTGACGGGCCAGGTTGGCGCGATGGGCCACATCCCCTTCCGAACGATTGCTCGCACTGGTGGACGTGATCCCCTGTGTAACGCTAATTGGTGCAACTTGCCCGATCAACGAACCGATTGGTTGCCCGGCCAATCGGCGAACGGAATGGGTTGGCAATTGCCCGAGCGGTGTCATAAACAGCGGGCTGGTTGCCACACGTGCAGCCTGCGCGGGCAGTGTGACATGGTTGGTCGTTGCCTGTTGCTTGGGTTGGATGAAGATCACCAAATTCCAGCCAGCCACCGTCAGCACCTGGCTGATCGGCAGTTCGGCGCGAATACTGCGATATTCTGGATAGGAACTGAGTACCTTCCCACCCAGAGCGGCGATCTGCGCGAGCATCCCATCACTCACAAATGCCGTGATATCCACAATCGTGGTTTGGCCAGCACTGATCGCCACGTCCGTCTGCAGGCTCGCCGCAGCGGCACTCTGCGAAATACCAACCTGTTGCTTGATGGCATACAGCAAGTTGGAGTCGACCTTCTGCTCGGCTGGGGTGCGGGCATCCTTCTCGGCCAACAGGGCAGCAATCTGGTTGATGGCTGCCGGATCGATTGCGCCGCTACCCGCCTGGGCGGAACTCAGCGCTGGCAGCAGGCCGCTGCCCATGAGGCTGAACACAAGGAGCAGAACGGTTGCAAGACGACGGCGTATGGCCAACACTGCATAGGATCGGCGCTGCATGAACTACTCCTCATAATAAGCCACCAGTTATCTGCCATCAGCGTATGCACTCCTGATGGCTAAATGCTGAGAACTGAATGCCTACAACACTACACGAACCGCAGCCGTTCTGTCAAACACACCTGCAATACGATCTACATTGAGTGCAGACTGTAACCGATTTGCGATTGATCAATGAGTCGGCCAAGCGTACCATTAAAAATAGGTAAATAACATATACATACACGACACGAACACATTCGCTCGATGACAACAAAGGAAACCAAAAAAGTAAGGGAAGTGAGGAAAACATAATTTCATGAGCATGCAACATCGCAGCACGACTTCTCACCACTCAAATAGTGCTCAGAACCAATCAACACCAGATCAAGAATATAACAAACGCTATATCCAATCGATTCATTGGCGTATGTTCTTTATGATCGCATTGGTAGTACTATTCGCCATACCAACAATTTCTCAGGGCATGCATACAGCATTGGCGCTCCATCAACTGCAATTGCCAGAGACCGCCCGATCACAACCCTTCACTCAGGCAACTACTGGCACAAATAACCATCTTGTCTATCTGCCATTTATTCAGACAAGCGGGAACGCACCATCCAGCCCATCGGCAAACTTGCTTGAGAACGGCTCCTTTGAGGCTGCTCCGGTACTCAACACACTGCCCAACTGGATCTTCACGGTTCGTTCTAGCGCTGCCGCGACGGTGATGCAAGATCGCACAATCGCCGTTGATCGAAGCGCCGCCGCCCGCATCACCATCAACCAGCCATCAGCAAGGCCATGGGATGTGCAACTGCACCAGCGCAATCTGCCAGTACGCACAAACCAGGCCTATCAGCTCCACTTCTGGGCCAAAGCTACTGCACCGCGCAGCGCGACAGTCATTATTCAGCAGGATAGTGCGCCCTGGCTCGAATATTTTACGGCTTCCATCGATCTCACAACCAACTGGCAACAGTATCGGTTTACCTATCTCAGCAGCAGCAGCGATCCGTCCGCCGCGCTGCGCTTCAGCCTGGCCAATGCCGCTGGAACGGTCTGGATCGATGATGTTCAGTTTAACGAGGCCGCACCTCCCACGCCAGGGGCGCTTCCAACACCATTCGGCAGGGATGGCAACTGGAATCTGATCTTCCGCGATGAATTTGATCGCGCAACCCTTGATCAGAATAAATGGGTGAACTGTTATCTATGGGATACGCTTGGGTGCTATAAGACCAATGGCAAAGAGCTGGAATGGTACATGCCAGAGAATGTCGTTCTCGGCAATGGCACACTACAGTTGCAGGGCCAGCGCCAAAACGTTATGGGTGGTGATGGCAACAGCTACAACTACACATCCGGGATCATCTCAAGCGGCAAACAGACGTATGATCCAGCAGAAGCTCCGCGATTCGTATTTCAGTATGGCTATGTCGAAATGCGCGCCCAGGTTCCAGCTGGCAATGGGTTCTGGGCCGCCTTCTGGCTGTTGCGTGCGGATCGGGTGCTGCCCTGGGAAATCGATATCTTCGAGGTTCTTGGCGATCAGCCAAACACCGCCCACCTGACCGTCCATTATCCACAGCCAGATGGTTCCACAGGCCAGAATGGCGATGCCTATATTGGCCCGAACCTGGCGAGTGGGTATCACACCTATGCAATTGAATGGACGCCAGAGAGGATCATCTGGTTCATTGATGGAGTCGAGCGCAAGCGTGAGACCAACCCGGCGCACATCCCCCACGATCCAATGTATCTGATCTCAAACCTAGCAATTGGCGGGGATTGGCCTGGGCCGCCGAATGATGCAACCGTATTTCCCAACGCACTACAGATCGATTACATCCGTGTCTGGCAGATTGCCAGGTAAGGAATCATGCGTCATGGTTGTAGGGGCGGTTCGCGAACCGCCCGCAGTATCTAACATCACCCCGTCATGGTTGTAGGAGCGGTTCGGAACCGCT
>JBBQSD010000122.1:0-19042 GCA_038214135.1 Chloroflexales bacterium
TGGCAAAAAGCGTCCGCCCATAGTCGCTCGTCCATAGATCGCTGAATGCCGTGAGGCGCAGTGTTGCCGCATAGACTCCGCTGATCGTCAGGATGGCGACACACGCCAGCGCCATGCTCGAAAAGCGTGCAATCGTTGGCCTGAGAATCGGCGGCGATAACAGCGGCAGTACAAAGACAAATGCGATCAGGCCACTGAGCGAGAATGTCAGCAGCAGAAAACCACCCAACACAAGCGCCGGAAGACGTGATCGGTCGGCTTGCCTGCGAACCAGCAGCAGAACAAGTAATAGCGCCCAATCAGCACACGCGTCAGCAGCGCCTGACCCAAGCGCAGCGCCGGATGCGCTGCATGGCCATTAGCCAACGCCATTCGCTGTTGTATCTGCGGGCTGCACCTCGCCATCGCCAAGCACTTCCTCAAGCACCTGGATGGCCCCGCTGATGCGTAGGAGTGTTTCGCGTAGCCTGGCCTGTTTATGCTCTAGTTCGGCCAGCATTTTTTCGCCCGATTCATATTCGGTTTTGAGCGCGACCAGGCGGGTGTTTAGTTGCGTTCGCATGGTGGTTCCTCCATTGGCTTGTGTCGTGGTATCTTTATGATGGGTCGAGGCGTATAGCTCTATGTCTGTACGAGATTAATCTATCCATCAGGTATTCCCTGTTGTGAATCGCAATATAGAGTATCACTCTACGGCGATTGCCCTCCCGTAGATGCCAGAAACGTCGCACAGCTTAGCTTACCTTGTTGGAATCTGGTGATCACATCCTGGTACATTGATGCTTGCGTGCTAGCCTGCACTGCGGCAAAATCACTGCCTGCCGCCGGATTAAACTGTTTGGCGCGTACTTCCGCTCGAAGTAACCATAATAGCATGAAGTCCGGCTCGCGCTTAATTCCAGCGCTATAGGCTGCTTCTGCCTCTGGGTAGCGCTTCAGCACACAGTAGGCCAGCCCTTGCATGAGGTAGGGATCGGCATTGGTTGCCCCGACTTCGATGGCCCGTTGGGTATCGGCGATTGTGTCGGCATATGACTCAAACAGCAAATCGCTGTAGGCAGCAGTAATTGGTGCGACACTATTGGCCTGGTTGCCCAACAGCGATTGCAGAATACGGTCGCCATATTTCGGTGTACGGATTTTGTCACGCGCCTGTGCCGAGAGCCGAATAGCTTCGGTAAGATTGCCCTCGCGCAGCGCCATTAAGGTGCCAATGCTATAGGCCCAGTTTACTGGCGGATTGAGTTGAATAGCCTGATCGATATCCTCGTGGGCTACATCAAAATCGCCCTGCATATAGGCCACATACCCGCGAAACGAGCGGGCAAACCAGTCATCGGGGCGAATCGTAACAATCACATTCAGGGTAGAGCGAGCCTGATCCAGATCGCCACGCAATAGGGATGTCAGTGCCCGCAGCGACATACTTGATGCCCATGGTTGATTGACCAGATTTGAAATAGTGGCGAGATCATTTTGCGCCAGTTCAAGCTTGCCAAGGCGAACATACCCAGATGCGCGATAGACACGTAATAATGGGTTGCCATCATCCTTCTCAATTGTCTGCGATAATTCGTCGACGGCGATAGACGTATCGCTTGCATATTTTTGAATATAGCTGTTCAGGTCGGCTGCTGAGCCCTGGCTGACCATCTCGGCCCGATCATTGATCGCCAAACTCTGGATCGTCACCGTCTGAAGCAGATCATAAATCGAGCCCTGGGCTGTCTGAAGCACATTAACCGCAGCCAACACTGGCAGTGCTATCGTCTGGGTGCGCTCATTGCGTAGGCGTACCAGCACCTCGGCTGTGCGGCGCAGCGTCGCAATATCAACCGGGAGTGTGTTGGTATGATCAATCACGCCAAGCTGGATATTCAGCTCGACCCAGGTATCATCGTAGTTGCCCCAGACAATCATGGTTGCCGCATTTGCCTGGGCTGCACTGGTCGCTTCATTGGCATTAGTAATGATCCGCGGGTAGGCGCGGATGCGCAGCTTCGAAAATGGAATCTCGCGCTCAAGCCGCCGCTGCAGATCATCAACAATGGCGCGGGCGACATCACGGCGGGCCTGGCCAAGCGGTTCTGGTTGGGCAATCAGGATTAGGTATTCGCCAGCCGCGACTGGTGCGACGGTGACAACAGGATCGGGAGCGCTCACCGGGGCAACAGCAGCACTGGGAGCCGTGGCGACGTTGGGGATCGCTGCGATATTGGGAGCAACAACCACAGGCACGCTGGTTACAGGCAATACTGGTGCGGTTGGCGCTGTAGAAACGAATGGTGCAGGGCGCTGGTTCAGGCTTAGCGCGATCAGAACCAGCACACCAATGGCAGCCAGAGCCGCTGTAGCATAAAAAATAGGCTGAATAGCGGCGCGTTTGAGCTGGGCGGGCGCTGAGTTGGTGGGCGTTTGTGGTGGGGCTTGCAGTGTTGGCGGCGTTGGTAGCGTTGATGGTTCTGGCACTTGTTGAACTGTGGCAGGAGGAATTTCAACATCGAAGATTCGGCCATCGGGCGCACGCATATACAGCACCGGTGTGCCCCATTCGACGCCACTGCCATTGGTGAGTAGTGCCTTGCGAGCCTCGGCCAGTGCCGCATCGACCGGGTAGCTATCGGCAAGGGCGCTATAAAAACCATTGGAAAACGTGATCGCTGCTTCATCTGTGACCGGGAATTGCATGGCGATCACCGCTGGAATGCCCTGTTGCACCAGCCGTGGGGCCGTCCCACCAAAGGGATCGTCATTACTTGGCCGCCCGCCCTCACAGGCATTCAGCACCACCAAACGCATTGAGCCGTGATCATACAGTACCACGCCAAGATCGCTACTGCTGATGCGAGCCGCCTCGCCCTCGGCATCCTCAAACACGAGCGAACCGGACTGGTTGTGGGCATCGAAGCTTCCATGACCAATAAAGTGCAGGGCGTGGTATTGGGCACGCCGAAGCTGTTGCTGAAGGGCCGACAGCGTCGCTGGGTACAATCGATCCACAATCACCAATTTGCGCTGCACCAGATCGGCCAGCGACTGATTGAGTTTGCGCCATTCGCGTTCGGCATCGAGTGGTGGCACACCGTGTGGCCCGGCGATGATTGTCAGAATGCGCAGGGGCGCAGTAATCGCCAGTGGCCGGATGCGTTCGGGCAGCTCCAGATAGCGCACCAGTGGTGTGTGTGCGGAAAGTGCCAGAAAGCGATCCAGGGCCGAATTATACAGATACTCCCATGGCAAACTGGCCAGTTCGGGCGTATCGTTCAGGCGCAATCGCACGCGTACACCGGCACTTTGGCGGTTGGCTTCCTCCAGGCTACTGCGCCAACAGCCGCGCAGCTCATCTTGGAACACCGCATCGAACAGCCGTGTGCCAAATGTGCGCGCCGCCTCCGTTTCGGGCGTATGCAGGCCGCGCACCCCGATCTGTGGCCGCCCAAGGCGCAGCAGTATATTCTCGATCTCGAGCGCGGAAAAGGGCATGCTGAACGGCTGAGTCAACTGCCCAGCCGGCGAGTCGATCTCCAGCCGGTAGCCGTCGTCGGTACGCTCAAACTCAATATCGAAATTTAGGTAGGTGTTCGGGGCCATTGCTGTATCCGATCAGGTTACGTATGCTGCCGATAGGCCTGATATCAGCGGTGCAGCTTATGTTTGTCGATGTGTAAACAATAGCAAACATGCCTGGTATATGCATCAGTAAAATGACGGTACTGCAGGACGGTATTATGTTGTGCCCAGGGCTGTGCTCTCGACGATCTCTCGACGATCTCTCGGTGTTGGCCCGTATGCTCAATCGATCAGAAGCAATGTCAATGCTATTGCTTCTTTCAATGACTATTGCTGTATTGCGACCAAGCCAGCGCAACAGCTTCTTGTTGAGCGAACGTTGAGCAACCCTAGCCGATAACCCGGATACCCGCCTTAACACTTGGTGCAACGGCGATGCCTGCGCTAGGCACGTTGGTGAAGCGCTGCACCAGTGGTTGCTGTGGATGCGACTGAATGGCGGGCGCATGTATCCCACGTTCCACCTGCGCCGCCACCTGATCCGCCGCTTGCTCATAGTGAGGCCGGGCCAAGGCGCAACTTGGGCTGGACGACATGCCATGCCTCCTGCGCTAAATGGCGCTCCTGCCCTGGCGCGACATGGATATTCGTGCCCTGGGTGTAGGCTAGTGCCTGTAATTGGGTCGGTTTGGCTGAGTTAAGGTGAACCCGCACATCATCCATTGGCATGCCCGAAAGATTCTCGATTCCGGTTTTCAGCGAATCGGGTAGGCCAGTGCGGTTGGCTTGTGCCGCTTCATCGTGTTTCGAGCCAATGCGTCGTATGGCTGGGAAGTGTAAGCGCGCTGGCGGGCGTGGTTCTGTCATCTGAATACGTGAAAAGCTGTGCCCCAATGGTTGCCGCTGCTCACTCTGTGTGGTGCTGTCAGGCAACGAATCTGCTTTTGCCTGTTGCATATTGGCGAACGGACGGGTTTGGAACAGCGGCTGCGTGGGTGCAGGTGTCGTTGTTGGTGCTTTCACAGAGGATTTGGTTTTCATCGGGTATGTGCCTTGGCTATGCCGTCGGGCTGAAGCCCTCGGCTCGTTGTTACCAAGCCCGCCTACGCGGGCTACGTGGATGGAGGCCACGCGGTGGCCTTCGTATCGAGGAGCCGAGGCATTTATGCCGACGGCGGCGTGATTCTCGATTAGTTCGTATAGGTTCATACACCCTCGGCTCGTTGTTGCCAAATGTACCAGATATCCGGATTTTCAACCGTTTAGCCTTCGTGCTTTACCCTGCGATTGGGTTCGTCCATAGATACACAGAAACAACAATAATCGTCCCTATTCCTGTCTTATTGGTGCATATAATCGAATATTCGATCTGATTATTATTATATTCCATGTGCTGTGTCCAATCGAAAATTGCATTAGGAGTAGTTGTATTTACACTGTATAGCAGTAACGGCGGATTATTCGCATCCGGAACCGAGTATCGTAAGAGCGAACATTTCTTTGCAGGTTCATTTGGCCCAAGGGTGATTGTGGCTGTTGTGGCGAATGTGTTCAGATGTTTGATAAATACCGAATTTGGTGCGAGATTCGTTGAATCGATACTGCTTTTGGCGAACTTTGTCGTGATCGTTCCGGTGATCGTCAGATTTCCTCGAATAAATGCGTTACCCTCAACTCCTAGCTTGTATTGCGGAGTAATCGCCCCAATACCGACATTGCCATTCGCGTCTATAATCAGTCGATCAGTACTGGTATCGACATCGGCAAAATGCCATGCTTTATCGATCCCAGAATAGATGCCGTACGTCTTTGCTCCTGAAGCAGTATTTTTAAAGCGGATTCCCGATCCCCAACCTGTGCCGGAAGAAGTCAGTTGCAGCGCTGTTTCATTGGTTATATCCCTGTTAATCTCTAATCCAACACCTGTTGTCGCTGTGGCGATGCGTACGGTACTGCTGACGGTGAGATCTCCTAGCAGTGTGCTTGTGCGAGCTACGATGAGATTGTGGGTGAGATTCGCTGGCCCGCCCACCTGCAACCCGCCTACAAAATTGGTTGGCCCTGTTCCATTGACTTGTAGAGCCGTAAGAGTAGTATTGCCACTGACAGCTACAGTATTCAGAAATGCTGCACCATTGACCGTCAGGGTCGCCATTGCGCCAGATGTACCTATCGTTACATTATTGTTTAGTGTTGCTGTGCCGCTGACCTCTAGCGCATCCTCGATCCGCAACTTGCCTGTCATCGTGTCGCCGGATTTGTTAACCAGCCCATCGACCATTGGTCGGAAGGTGGTGCGGAGATCGCCATCATTCGCCACGCTCCACTGCTTGCCATCAGATTGCAGTAGTGCCAGTGGAACGAAGGTGTGCTGGATGCCATGGGCTGGCTGGGCAACGGGCTGCCCGCTCTGATCATGGGGCCATTCGATGCTGCCGATTGCGGCGCGTGATGTGGTGAGCCAGTAATCGCCGGGTTTGTATTGCTTGCCGACTGTGCCTGGCTGAAAGCGCACCTCGATGCCCTGTTCGATCAATTGCCAGCCATCCTGCGCATTAGCATCGCTGATGGTTGCTTCGATCAGGCCATTTGGCATATCCCAGCGCCGCACCAGATCGAAATCGCTTGCACCGATATTCGTGGCCTTCCAGATTGTGAGCGCAGCTGCCCAGGATGCCTGGGTTGCGGTGATCTGGTGGCCGTTGATATTCTGAATCTGGATGAATACACCCGGCTGGCCCTGGTTCGTCTGTGCTTTGGTGGTCAGTTCGATCCATTGGTTGGCCTGAAAGCTCTGGATGTCGTCCCGCCCGATGCTCGTGACGGTAATAACGCCACCCTCGATGTCCACCGGCGGTACGATTGCAGCAATGATCGAGCCATTATCGCGTGACCATTTGAAGCGCATGCTGCCATTATCGGTGATCTCATGGATCTCAATTCGATAGAGCTGGTTTTCGAGCGAAAATGCCTGCGCGTTGAGCCTGGCATTCATAAAACCCGTGCTGATCGGCACGGTTACGGGCTGCCAGCCATTACGGAGCGCCACTGGGTCGGTTTGCGTTGTTGGTTCGAAGCGCACCAGCCACTCATTCTTGATCCGGGTGGCGGTATCGGGGCCGCCAAGGGCCACTTCGACAATGCTAGAGTCTTGGGCGGCGGCAATATGGCGCTGCCAGGTATCGAGGTAGGCAACATAGAAGCTATTGCTTTGAGGAACGCGAACACGGCTAATTGCATCCGGTTTGTTGAAACTATTGCTTGGAGGAACGGGAACACCACTAATTGCACTGTCCAGTTCGTTCTCGAATAAGCGGCCAGCGATATAGTAGCGGCCAGCGCCAAGTTGCAAACCGCCATTCGCATTGACGCTGATCGCAAAGCCCTTGCCGTTATTGACACTGATTGGCACACCATGGCGGCCCAGAAAATCGCCGACCTCCGTTTCCATACGGTGGGTCAGAATATCCATCTGCTCATTCCAATCGGCATCGATCTGCAAGCGGCCCTGTTGCATGCGTACGCCACTGAAATGCTTCGCTGGGTTGAAGGTTAGTCGAGAAAAATCGCCACTCATGGTGTACTCCTCTACCATACAATCGGTGGCGCAACTGCCAGTTGCACCAACCAGTATCAATGCATCAGGAATGAAAGAACAGCCCAGCTTCCAGGCCATAGGGCAGATATTCGTCGATCACGCCCTGGAGATTGACCTCACGCTGAAGTTGGAACAGATTATGATAGGCACCCATCTCGGAGCCGCTCTCTGCGCCAGCGCTGATTGTGCGCGGGCACTCACGGCTGAGCCGCGCATAACCAGTATCACCATAGCGGGTACTCATGAGGGGTAGGCTGGCCGTTGTTGCGGGATCGGGTTGGCAACGAAAGCCAGGCGGAGTTTGCGAATCGGCTGCGAGGTAGCTATAGCGCACCATGCCGGTTTCAATACGCTGCACGCGCACCTGTTCGCTAAACAGGCAATCGGAGGCCTCGGCCAGTTCATACAGGCTAACCATACCGAGCACTGTTGTCCGTGTCAGGGTAGCACGTGGCCCAGCGCCGCCGGCATCGTCTGCGGCAATCGCATAGCGATGCTTATCGCTCTGGTGTGGCGCAGCATCGATAATACTGTCACTGATCGTCAGCCCATCGATTTCAGCATTCAGGCGTAGCGGGCCGCTGATACTCTCACTGATGGTGATGTGAGCATCGGATGCGTGCTCACCACTATGCAGGCCGTCGATCAGCGTGCAATGGATAATCGTTAGTTGTAGGTTACTCACCGTCGCTGGCCCTGCGATCAGCAGCCCATTCAGGATCAGTGTTGCACCCGTACCAAGCCCATTCAGCAAAAGGCCAGCACGGAAATCCAGCGTCGGGCGTGTACCATCGGCTGCCTCAATGATCAGGGTACCATCCTGCGGCACGTTGATCGTGATTAGCTCGTTACTGGTGTATGTGCCATTGCCAAGCACACGGATGATGCCATATGCTGGCTGATCGGGGTTGGCAGGGCGCTCATTCCATTGTTTGATCGCCTGATCGAATGCTATCGTGCTGCCATCCAGTGCCAGTTCGATATGCCAGGAAGCCCGGCTCTGGTCGGCTAGGGTGTGACGCCGATTGTAGGGGCCACCGCCAATATCAGTGAGCGCGCCATAGCAATAGCTCACCAGCACCTGTTCAATATTTTTTTGCCCACGGGCCAACCGCCCACGCTCAACATCAAGCAGCAGCATGCCATCGGCCAGATTGTTTGGTACAACCCAGTTACTCAGGTCGGTGATCACAATCTGCTTGGCGGGCAGCAGTGTTGGTTGCGCATGCGCCGTTTGAACAAACACCTGGATACTGCGATCTGCGCCCACAAACCGTGCAACATCCTCCGCTACCAGTGCATTTGTCAGTGGTATTGGTAGATGGATCAGATCTGGGCGGCTGTCGTCGGGGAGCGGTTGGGGTGCGTTAAAGAGCTGCTGATCGAACCCAAGTGGATGAAACGTATACTGCTGCATCTCGCTATCGATAGCGTGGGCAACACCCTGGGCAATTGGCATACTATGCAGCCGCCAGATGAACAGTCCAACATTACCAACATTATTGCGGCCACGGCCACTGGCAATTCGGCGCACATCGACCCGTGCTGCCATTGTGTCGAAGGGCGTGCCGATGCGGCTTAGTGCTGTTCGCTTGCGAATATCGATGGTTGCGCCCCGATCAGGCCGAACACTCTGGGTATGCTGGGCAACGCCAAGCAGTTCGAAATATTCGACAGCCCGTATGCTCCAGCCGCTCATATCCTGGGCAACCTGTTCCAGCACCCGAAGAACACCCTTGCGCCGACGGTAGCCAAGCACATTGGCGACATGGCCGCGCTGGCTGAAGATCCGGCTGGTTTCGCTGCTCAGCCCACTGACACCCAGGAGATCACCAAGATACGGAACCACCCATTCATCGCAGGTTTCGATAAACCAGTTCTCATACAACTGGCTAATATCGTCCTCAATCGCCACGAAATCCTGTTCGATCAGCGCCAGCAGTGCCCGTAATGGCTGGCCCTGCGCCAGATCACGCTGGCGATAGATCGTCGGTAGCAGATTGTAGAGCCGTTCTGTTGGTTGTGTACTCATGAGGCCACCTGTGTCTGTAGCGTAATCTGATCCAGGACGAGTAGTTCGGCAGCCATCACCCGCCGTGCAAGCGCATCCCAATGCGCTGGGCTAGCAACCAGAATAGGGCTCAGTGATTTTTCGGCAGTCGAAAGAAACAGGGCATCCAGATCGACGGCCACGACACCTGAGGTTGCCTGTGCCACTGCAATCACCTCAGCAGCATAGATTGGCTGGGCAAGATTGCGCTTTCGGAAGGAAAATGCCGTAAGCAATGCCTGTTCGACATCCGCTTGAACCAGTGCTGGCTTATAGTGTGGATCGACAAACAGGATGAGAGAAATACTGAAGTTGAGCGGCTGATACGATGCGATACTTAATGGTTGGCGACGGTTGCGGCGGCGGTCCAGGGCTGCACGCAATTCTGCAAGCAGTGTGACGCCAGCGGGAAGCGTGTTACCATCGGCATCGGCGACCGTCAGGTGAATGAGGCGGGTATCGCCAGCCCACAGCAATGCTGCTTGCACCGCACCAATACCAGCATAACTGCGGACGAAGTGCTCATAATCGGCCAGCGCAACAACCCGATCCATGGTTAATGCCGTCAGTGCTGCATTCATCCGGGCACTGGCACTACTCTCTGGCGTGGCCGCACCACTAGCGGCAAGCGGGTTATCGACACTTTGGACGCCAAGCGGGCGGGTTTGTAGCAGGCTCAGGCTATTGGCATTCACCCGCCCTTGTGGGCCAAGGCCAACCCGATAGGTGGCGACAATATTCTCCTGGCCGCTGGGCAAGCGTGCGCCATGCACACCATCACCAAAGATAATGCGCGTCTGCTGATCGGCATTACGGCGCACAACATAGCTCTGGCTGTGCTGATCCAGCTGATTAAGCGCTGCCGCCTCGCTCCACAGAATGTCGTTCACCCATACCTGTAGCTGGGCCTGATCGCCACTATCACCAGCGGCGGGTAGATACGTCAGCGGCGCATGTTTGAGTAGAAACTGCTGGTTGGCCAGCGTGCCATCGCCACTGCCAAGCACCTCGTTCATAATTGTTTCGCCATGGGTCGCAAGCACAACATTTGCCATAATAACGGTGCTGGCTGATCCATAGGATTTGGCTAATTGCTCACGAATAATGATGGTTTGCTGATCGACCATCTGTGATACCGTAATAACTTCGCTCCGGCCCTGCTGCTGATCGCTAATGATCATACGGCGGCCTGATGGCAGCGCTGGGATGGGGCGATCAAGCACGATCTGATTGCCGGTGAGTGGTGCTGGCTGGGGATAGATCGGCACTGGTTCGCTACCAATCAGGGCCGTTGTGCCACGCAGATGCTCGCCAAAGAACAGCTTGTCTGGCGTCTGATCCAGAGTCAGCCGAGTGACATTGGCTATCAGGTTGAAATCCGTACGTGATTGTGTGGCGACCGCAGTTATTCTGTAGCTCGCGGCATTACTGCCATTCAGCAGAAGAACCCATCCATCGGGCATAGCCTGAGGATAATACGCATCCAGGTCGATAGCATTCTGGTTAGTTGGATAGAAACCAGGCCAGTCTGTTTCGATCAATTGACCAAGCGGAACGGCTGCAAACACAAGCCCAGATGGTGCCATACACAGCACCCGAATATCGTTGCTTACACCAGGGATGCGCGGTAGTAGTGCTCGATTACCATCAAACAGCCCATCATTGGTTCCGATCCAGATCTTTTGAGCGGTTCCCAATCCGATTGTACGGATTACTCGATCACCCAAGCTCGTTTCTTCCCTAGTAGAAACTGGCTCGGACAACGCACTCAGATGCTTGGAGGAGATCGTCTGTGTATTGGCGCTATTCCAGGAAAGCGAATCCGATACAACAACGAGTGATCGCACAGCAGCACTGCTTGCGAAACGGCTCCAGGTCTTTCCATCATCAACTGATTGGAAGATGCCATCATCGGTGCCAACATAGATTGTGCTGCTGCTGGCATACAGCGCTCGAATATCGAGTATCGGCAGGCGATTCCAGGTTTCTGTTGTGCTCTCGGTTTTCGTTGGGTCGGTTAGTGCTTTGTTGAATACTGGGCTAGAATGAATTGTCTGTGTTATTGTGACCGTATTGGTGATTACATGTTCAATGCTTTGATTATTTAGCCATTGTGTCCAACTATCGCCATTATCGAGTGATCGGTAAATCGTACCATTCTCAAAGCCAGCATACAGGTAACCGGAGCTATCCGCATAGAGCGCCCGAACGATCAGGTTTGTGAGGCCAGTGTTGCATGCCTGCCAATGCTTGCCACTATCGGTTGAGCGGAAGATGCCAGCACCCAGTGTTCCCGCAAACAGATAGTGGGTATTGGTGCGTGTATATGCGCTGAGCGCGGTGATCTCGACACTCGGCAACCCAGCCTGAAGATGAACCCATGTTTGCTGCTGTGGATCGAATGCATAGACGCCTCCCTCAGCCGGTTTCAGTGTATTGGGCACTGGTGGTGCATTATAGCCAAACAGATGTGCCTGCTGCCGAAAAGCAATAGCCTGTGGTTCATACAATGAAGTATTTTTCGGTCCGAGCGGCCTAGCCCATTCAACAGTTGTCGATCCACGAGCATAATCGGGGGTAACAGTGCGAATGGTTGGAATGTAGCGCACTCCCCACCGATCTGTTATCAGCATGCGCTCGTTTAGGGATAGGCCAGTATTTGTTCCAGCCAGGGGGATGGTTGTATCGATTGGTGTGATCGGGCTTGGCAGCGCTCCAGCGCTTGGATCGAGCCGCAACAGATTCCATTCGGGTCGCGCATCAAGCGCCTCAGTGGTTTCGAAGGTCTGCGGCAGTTCATCCTGGCCAGGAATACTCTGTACTTTCAGCCCAGCGGCAATTGTGATGATCTGATCCATGCCGGGGGCTGTTTCAACGGTAAAGGCCAATGCTGTACTGGCAGCCAGGCCAGGGCGCAGTTCGTAGCCGAGCATACGGGCCAGTTCCAGCACCGAACGATCCTCGGTTGCTGTACGCAAAAAGCCCTCATTGGCGATCCGCTCCTGGTAGAAGGTCAGCACATCGGCAACCAGCGACCATGCGTCGAGCAGGGCAATCGCCGGGTCACTGGGATCGCGGGTTGTAAGAGCCGCCAGTGGCCTGTTGCTACTGCCCGGCAGTGCCTGAGTGTGCAGGCGGGACAGCAGATCGCGAAAAAAACTTGGGTACGTGCCAAGCCGGTAGGCCAGCGCGGGTTGACCAGACGAGTTATTCAGCGAATTCGACATATCGGCACCTTATACAAGAGTTGAACAACGCTCGCCGTCGGCGTGAACGCCTCGGCTCCTGCTACGAAGGCTACCTGCGCGGCCTCCCCTAGCCCGCGCAGGCGGGCTTGGCAGCGCAGAGCCGAGGGCTTCAGCCCGACGGCGGGCGTGATGCCCTCTCGAATATCGGCTTTAGCGGCCACCCTGAAAGATGAGCTCGATCAGCCCTTTGTGCGGTGCCGTTGGATCGTTCTGCACACGGGCAACCTCAAGTGGGCCAAGCCGAATAACACCAGCCTGGAGCTCGCCCTGTGGGGTCGCACCCAGTCGTTGGAAACGCACTGGCTCGATGGTGACGACGCCAGTAATACTCATGGCCCGTGCGATTAATGGGCTGAGATAGACCGGCTGGGCTATTGTATAGTTATCGGGATGGAAGAAGCCCCGTCGCCCGCCAGGCAGGTCGATAGCACTCAAGGCTTCCTGAAACGCCTGTTTGACACTGGCTGCATAGCTGTTGCTCGCAATCGTGACGTTCAGTGCAATATCAAGTGAAACAAACAGCGGCGAACGGATGGTAATATCGTAGCCAACTAGGCGGCGGCGCTCAAATGCAGCCAGCAGTTCGTGACGGAAAGCTGGATCAATTGGCCGACCACCACGCCGATCCACCACGACCAATGCGGTATACCAACTACCTGTCCAACGCATCATCGCGCTGGCCTTCTGCACATCGGGGTGGCGCTCGGCTACTGCCGCATAATCCTGTTCGACAACGCAGCGTTCCTGGGTATGGGCAGCGCGGGGTGCATACAAACGCACCTGTTCAATTGGCTCTGGATCAATGCCACCCTGGGCTGGCAGCGGGTTTGTTACGGCCACCACCCGCCCAGACAGTTGCGCAAAGCTATCTGCATTGGGCGCAATTGAGGTAATCGTCTGCCGCCCGATATTGCCGCGCTGCCCGTTACCGATCCGGTAGCTGGCCTGAAATGTTTCGCCAGCAATGGGAAGGCGGCCATGCAGGCCATCGCCGAAACGGATCTGGGCGCGGCCATCCTCTTCGCTCTCGATGACGAAGGCTTGTGCGAAGCGATCACTATCGAGCAGATCGCGCCGTACATACCAATCCTTGGGCTGCGATTGCCCCCCGGAAGTCGTACTCGTCAATTGTTGAACTGCCGCCACGGCCTGTCGCGGATCTTGTTCAAGCATGGTTCTGGCAGGCTGCAACTGAGCGTTTGGGTGATCATAGGCAACAGAATGGCTGATGCCAGTGTCTGGAAGCCATGGCCGGTAGCGCCGATTGGCTGGTACACGGGCGGGTTGGAGCGGCACCTGCGTTTTGCTCCGGCCATGATCTGCGAGCACAATATTGCCCCGCGCAGCGCTGACGCTTGCTATACTGGCAGTATTCGGCGTTGCGACAACCAGTGCGAAGGGCAGCGCATCGGCTCCATTCCAGCTTATCCATGTGATCGGTACGCCATTCTCACTTGGTGACAAGTTATCGACACCCAGAGCGTCGGTATCGGTGCGGGCTTCGATCAGGCGCACAGCCAGACAATGCTCGGGATCGGCATCGGCTGGATCGCCAGTTACTGGGCTGACCAATTCTTTGAGGATGATGACCTGCCCAGCGTTCAAGTTCGGGAAATGCCCTTTGAGTGCAGCCTTAGTGCTGCCGATCGGCAATGTATATTCGCGCATGCCCCAGTCGTACAGTGGCATCTGCTGATGCTCGGCATACAGATCGAGTTCGTGCAGTGTTTCGAAGATCGTTGCGCCAGCAATGATGGCCTCATCGCAACGCTGCTGGGTCAGTACCGGCTCTTGATCTGCCAATGCTCGAGTTAATAATGGTGTTCTGACAGGCAGCGTTAGTGCATCCTGTAGAGTATTCTGAACTTGAATCTGAACCCAGACGCGGGCATTGCAGCCTTCGTGCATGGCATAATCGATCAGGCGGCTATGGCGGCGAACTGAGATACGTCGGCGGGCGGTGCCAAGGTAGGCTTCGGTTGCAACAGCATCCTGGTAGTAACTAAGCCGATCTGCGGCATAGGCGATTACCTCAACAAGTGCCTGGCTAAGATCGGCTGGCTGTTGTTCGATACCACCTGGCAACTGGCTGGCCAGCCGATTCAGCATCAACTGGCGAAAACTGCTGTAATCACGGGCCAGATAATCGATCTGTGGCGCACGGCTTCCCGGATCAACGCCAGCCGCACTGGCTCGCGAATCGCGTGGATCAAGGGCGCTACGCGAGTTGGTTTGCAGCAAGAAACTGGCCTGGCTAAAGAACGGGTCCACATGCGCGAGATTCACTAATCGCAGTACATAGATCGAGATGCTCAGCGCACTATCGCTCAGATCCGCGTCAACCGCCAGATTCACTAGTAGGTGCAGCGGTTCAATCGAATCTGGCCGGATTGCAAGGACGCTCACACGATTCTGTTCGACACCACCTTCGCCAAGGACAACAATATGCTCTACTGTTATGCTTTTGAGTATTGTCGCCAGATTGTTGGCAGCCTCCTGGTTCACTGGCACAACAAATGCGACGATCAGCCGTAATGGATCGTAGGCGAGGCTGACGGTATCAATACCAAACTGGGTTTGATGGTTGCTCAGCCTGATGCGTCGTTGGCTGCGAAAGTGTGGATCCTGCTGTTCTGGCGCAATCATTGTTCGATCCCCCGCTGGAATTGGGCCAGTTGCCGCTGGCGGGTGCGCCGGACGATATACTGGATACTCACGGTGATGGTGGCTTCCTCGTGCTCAATCCGCAGATCCTCAACGTGAATGAGATCACCAAGCCATTGCTGCAAGGCACCCTGAACCATATACTCAACTGCGGTTGCCAGCTCATCGCTGCTTGGTGCAAACACCAGCTGCATCAGGCTGCTGCCAAAACTGGGGCGGTTGACCCGTTCACCCGGCATGGTAAATAGCACCTGCTCGATCAAGTGCGCAATATGGGCATCCTCACTGGCCTCGGCCACGCGGCCACGCTGGTCGATCTGCAGCGGATAGGCAACTTGCATCACATCCCCCGCACTCTGGTCTGGATCGGCACAATAGTTAATGGTGTCCCGGTTGGTACACAGATCGCCTGGCTATCCTGCAGCAGCACGGGCATGCCCATGACTTTCACCCGCATCGATCCCGTCAGATAATTGGCCGTCACACATGGGCCGATATTAACCGGCGGCGGTGGGTTGCTACAACCAGCAATCAGCACCGGAATGGGCTGGAGCAGCACGGGCTGGCCCATCAGCTTTACTCGTGGGTTAGGGGCCGCCGATTGGCCCTGGCCGCCATGAGCGCATAAAATCGGCGTGCCTGCGGTGAGAATAAAACCTGGCATATGCATCAGATCCTTTTCAAGATATAAGGGCTGCTGTTGCCCTAAATGGTATCCTGCCCGGCGCATCCGCCGTCGGGCTGATGAATCTTTACAAAATAATCGGGTATCTTGCCCGCCATCGGGCTGAAGCCCTCGGCTCCTTGATACCAAGGCCACCTGCGTGGCCTGAGTCAGCCAGCCGGGTACCCTCTGGGTGTGGGGCTTCGTACGAACGAGCCCGTGAAGGCGTCGGGCGTGTGGGCGGTATTACCTTTGGAGATATTGGCATTAGATCACCTCCAATGCGCCATTATTAATATTGACAGTCGCTGGTGAGAGCTTGACGCTACTAGCTCCATTACTAAGTTCGACCGATGCTGGCGCTACTTTGACGGATGCTGGGCCACTGGTGGCCTCGATGCCAGATGCAGCCAGCTTGAATGTTGCTGGCTGGCTACTCATCTCGATCCCATTCATCTGGAGCTTGATGGTGGTTGGCCCGCCAGCAAGCTGAATATCCTGTGCTGTCAGCTTGAACGATACCTGGCCGATTGAGAGTGTGATCCCCTTCGGGTCGAGTTTCAGTGTGATTGGCTGAGGTGCAATTGGTGGGCCAATTTCAAGCGAAAGGCCCTTGTTTGGCTCACCATCGCTTAGCATGATGCTGACGCCATCGATCTTCAGCAGATGTGCCTTGGCATCAATAATCTGCGCTGGCAGCTCGCCAGGGCCCCAGAAGCAGCCACTCCAGATTGGGAAATCGGGGTTGCCACTCTCGAACTCAATCCACACATGCGCGCCGACCGGTGGCATCAAAAACAAGCCAACCTGCATGCCAGCATAGGGTACACACGGCATGGCCCATGCACTAAGCCCGCCCAACACTTCTGGAGCAGTAACCATGAGCCGCCCCTGGCGCATTGGATCATCATTCTGGGTTACGGTGCCCCGGTATTTTCCATAGAATGCTGGCATACTTTCTCTCTTAGGGCAATAGTGCAGGCGTCAACGTACCGACGCCCTCACGCGCTAAGCTAAAGCGCTGCTGATAGCTCCCGCGCTCAATTACATGGGTTACCCGCTTGACCATATACAGACCATCGTAGGTGTCGCCGACGCCACGTACCCCGATCAGCCGCCGCGCCTCAAGTGGCTTGCCATAGCGTATGCCATCAAGCTCGCCATCAGCCGTGACCACGCTCGCACTTGATTGATCGACACTGGCCTGTGCCCGCGCCCGTGCGACCGTCACTCCCAAGCCGCCACTCTCGTGCAGCAGGGTTATGCGTTTACGCGGGGCTGGTGTGCGGGCAATCGGGATCTGGAGCGGTGGCATTGTCATCACTGGCATAGCTCGGCCAGTCTGGCGATCCAGCAGGCTACCCTTGACACTATGGGCGGCCAATGCATCATAGCGAAAACTGATCGTCGTCACATTACTGGTCGGCCCCATATTAATTGTCAGGGCGCTCTGGGGCAAACTACGTTTTTGTGGCCCCCAGTAGACGATACTACTGCCCGGTATTGGATTGGGCGTCAGGTAGACATCATAGCCATAGCGATTAGCCATCTCCTGCAGATAGCTCAGATCAGTGCCATGCTGGATCGGCACCCGATCCATTGGCAAGGGTTGGTCGATCACCTTTGGTGGAATGACCAGTGGCGCGATACCATAGCGGGCATAACTGGCAATAATCTTATTGGCGATCACCAGTTCGCTCTGGGACGGATGCGCGACGATCTTCTCTTCCAGATCCATCATAATGGTGAGATCCTCGGCGGTAATCGTCAAAATTCCAGTGCCTGGTTGATCGCCAGGGGCCAACTGTTGGTCGGTAATCACGCCATCAAACAACACTTTGGGCAACAGGCCGATTCGTAGCACTACCACAATTCGGCTGAATGGTGCTAGCAGGCGGCTTTTCAGCAATGGATAATCGAGCGCATTATATGGTTGGCCACGGCCAGCCTTGAACACAATCTGGCAGCCCGATGCGCCATCATCGCGGTGTGTCACCTCAACCCGCTCGATTGCAGCCGCCAATGGTTCGGGCGCAGGCAGCGGCACCGTTGGGCCAATTAAGAGCAGGAGTTGTACACCAGTAAGCGCCATAATGTCACCCTGTCGTCGTTGATGCTTCTGGGAGCGGAATTCGCAATCTTCGACCTGGCGGATCAAGCAGATCAAACGGGTTCATGGCATCATTGGCATCGCAGATCCGCCAGTATTGTTCGGAATCACCAAGTTCGCGGGCGGCCAACAGATCCAACCGATCACCAGCAACCAGGGCTGCCTCAATCAGTAATGGCAGTGATTGGCCATTCGGCAGTAACCGACGCTGTGCATAGCGCACCCGCCGACCATCGGGCATAGTCAGTTCGGCAGTTTTGATTCCAGCATAGCGGCTTGTTTCGTTGAACATAGTCTGTCTCTCTTGATGCCACTGCGCGTGGCTAGCGTATCTGATATGCCGCTGTGCGCGGCTGGCACCAGGGAACCGTTCCGCAGGTTCCCTGGACCCTCCTGCGGCCAGGGACTCTTGTCCCTGGACCCTGAATGAGTGTTTGTGGCCCGCCAACGCCCGTTGGTCATGCCACGGCTGCGTTCCTAATGTGTCGGTGGCTCGTTGGCGCGTATGCGATACGGGCTACCCGGCCAGGGTTCTTCGTATTCTGACTCCTGACTCCTGACTCCTCGGTTTTCCTCAAACCAACCGCCGCATGCCCGTTTGCGCTGCTGCGCTGGCCAGGCCATTGGCACTGCCGATCACTGCCATGGCCTCCTTGGCCGCCTGATGGGCAATCGAAAGCCCATAGCCAATATTTGTCGCTGGCAGATCCTGGTAGGTGAGCACTTGTAGGCTGAACGAGACACTGGCGCGGATCGGATTCAGGTTGGCATCATAGGCCTCTTCCTCAATCGAAAGGCTGGCCAGGCGCACCGGTAGCACGCGCTTGACCCCCCAGATGAACAGGGTCAGCGGGGCCTCCGGCGCAACCACTTCGATAATGCCAGTTTTGGCGAGTATCGCATTGATCGCAATCGTAGCCACCTTGGGATACAGGATCATCTCCAGTGCCGCCAATTGCGGGTAGATACCCAATCGGGTTGCGACCCCATCGCCATGCTCCAGCTGATCAGCGGCATCAATCTCGACCTTGACCGAGATCGATTCATCGGGCGGGCCGCTATAGCGCTGCGCCTCCGAGCGCTCGCCGCCCGCGCTGGCCATGCGCGCCGAAAGGCTGCGGCTGAGCGTCTCCGGGTTATACTGGAACACAATCACACTGGCCAATGGGTTGAATGGATCAACCGCAACGAGCGCGCC
>JBBQSD010000123.1:0-19033 GCA_038214135.1 Chloroflexales bacterium
CAAGTTTGCCTCTACATGGTATAATAATGTACATTATTCAGAGATCAATCACGTAGCTCTATGTAGCTCTATTAGGGTAGCTCTATGACGACATTGTTGGAACAGGCATTTGCGGAAGTAGCTACACTTCCAACTCAGGAACAGGAAGCGCTTGCTGCCTGGATTCTGGAAGAGCTCAAATCTGATCGCCGATGGTCGCAACTCTTGGCCTCATCATCGGATGTCCTTGAACAATTAGCAGACGAGGCTTTAGCTGAATTTCGTGCTGGACGCACGCAGGTGCTCGATCCTGAAAAACTATGATCTCGCGCACCACTGAACGCTTTCGTATTGCCCACGAAGCATTGCCGGAAGCCATCCGTCGGCAGGCCCGCGATGCGTACCGGCTCTTTCGACAAAATCCAGCACATCCGAGTTTGCGATTTCGACAAGTCCACCCCACACGCCCGATCTACTCAGCCCGCATCAACCTCCATTACCGTGTGCTTGGCATCCGCGACGCCGATACCATTCTGTGGTTTTGGATCGCATGATGAGTACGAGCGACTGCTTGCCCGATTATAAACTGCATACATAGCTCTGCTGCTATAATGGGCCTACCGATCAGAATCCTGTGCGCGCCCTTGCCTGTCCCAATCAGGCCGTGTACTGCGGGGTAATCGGTATTGTGCAGCAAACGCTCGACGGTGCGCCATGTGGCGACGTTGGAGGATGGTATGTCGGAGTTTGATTATGACCTGCTCGTGATCGGCTCTGGGCCGGCTGGGCAGCGTGCGGCCATTCAGGCGGCCAAGCTCGATAAGCGCGTGGCGATTGTTGAGCGCAAGGTGGTGGTAGGCGGCGTTTGCATTAATACTGGAACGATTCCAAGCAAGACGCTGCGTGAGGCGATTCTGCATCTCTCGGGCTATCGCGAACGTGGCCTCTACGGTGCTTCCTATACCGTCAAGCAGCATATCACCATGAGCGATCTGCTGTTCCGCACTGAACATGTGATCAGCCATGAGATCGATGTGACCCGCTCGCAACTGTTGCGTAACCGGGTCGAGACGATTGCCGCCGAGGCATCCTTCGTTGGCCCGCATACGCTGCGCCTGAACGATATTGTTGGCCATGGCGGGCGTGATGTCACAGCTGCTAATGTCGTGATTGCGACTGGGACGAGCGCGACCAAGGATGGCCATATTCCGTTTGATGAGCAGCGTATTCTGATCAGCGATGATATGCTGCGCCTGGAAACTCTGCCGCGCACCCTGGCGGTGATCGGTGCCGGTGTGATCGGGCTTGAATATGCCAGTATGTTTGCCGCGCTTGGCGTGCGGGTGACGCTGATCGACAAGCGGCCACGGCTGTTGTCGTTTGTTGATGCCGAGATCATGGAGACATTGGCCTATCAGTTGCGCCAGAATCGCGTCACACTACGGCTGAATGAAGAGGTCTCGAATATCGAACTGTTCACCGATGAACATGGAGATCGGGTGAAGATCCACCTGGGCAGCGGCAAACAGATCGTTGCCGAAAAGGCTTTATATAGTATTGGGCGCACGGGGGCGACAGGTGCGCTGAATCTGGCAGCTGCTGGCCTTTCGACCGATGACCGTGGGCGGTTGGCCGTTAATGCCTTCTATCAGACGAATGTGCCGCATATTTATGCCGTTGGCGATCTGATCGGCTTCCCCAGCCTGGCCTCAACATCGATGGAACAGGGGCGGCTGGCGGCCTGCCACGCATTTGGGGTTCCGACAAAGAGCGTGCCTGAGTTGTTCCCTTATGGAATCTATACCATCCCAGAGATCTCGACTGTTGGGCGCAATGAGGAAGAACTCACCGAGCAGGGTGTCGCGTATGAGATTGGCAAGGCGCAGTATCGTGAGATCGCCCGCGGCCAGATTATGGGCGATAGCACTGGTTTGCTGAAGCTGATCTTTCATGCCGAAACACGGGCGCTGCTTGGCGTGCATATCATCGGTGAGGGGGCCAGCGAGCTGATTCATATTGGACAGGCCGTGCTGGCGTTTGGTGGCTCAATCGACTATTTTGTTAGTACGGTGTTCAACTACCCGACACTGGCCGAATGCTACAAGACCGCCGCCTTCGATGGGATTAACCGCTTGGGCGGGTAGTAATGATCCCCTCTTCCCCTAACCCCCTCATTTCAGGTGAAGGGTTTTCTCAAGCCGTTGCTTATTCCCCTCTCCCCCGCCCCTCCCCCACAGGTGGGGAGGGGTGCGAAGGGTTTGTAAGAGGTTAATTTCCCCTCTCCCCGGCGTGGGAGAGGGGTTAGGGGAGAGGGGAATTGATCCAATGGCAAACCACTTGCGCCCAACGTTTTGATAATCGATGGTGCCCGCATTGGGCAGCATTGCCCGTCAAGGTGGGCGTATGCGATACATCGTACCCTGCCGCTTGCCCAACGTGTTATGATAGCCACATCGAATCCATCGCACAATAGATGCCCATGCGCCCGTGCCACACACCGATTGATGAAGAGCACCTTTGCGTCGGCTATCGGCTATCGGCTATCGGATGAGAGTTCGCCAATGTCACACGATACGACCAACACCAAGCTTATCGCGCTGCTGGCGGAATATGCCGCTGGTACGCTGGATTCTGCTGCGCTGCGCGAACGGCTGGAATCGCCATCGCTGCGGGATGCGCTGCGTGTGCTCGTTGGAAAAACCCTGACCACCGTGCAGGGTGACCAGATTAGCGTTGGGAATATCGCGGATGCCAAGGGTGTCGCAATCGGTGCTGATGCATTGGCAATCGGCGAGATCGTTGTGTATATCACCCATCGTGTGCAAGGCAACCAGACGACGTTCAGCGGCCCAGTGACAGGGCCAGTCTTCTCGGGGACGTTCAGCGGCCCAGTGACGATCTATGGCTCCCCGCCAGCTCAGACGCCTACACCCGAATCTCGCACACTAACCCCAACTGCTGCTGCCCTCAAACGTGCCACACTTGAACGCCGGATCGCTGCCCTCACCGAAGAATACACGGCCATCAGCCAACAGATCGAGACGACCATTGATGCAGCACAGAAACTGCGTCTTGAACGCAAAGCCGCTGATCTGCTGGCCGAGATTGCGCGCACCGAGGCCGAGATTCAGGGGATAGATTGACAGAGTGGCGGCAGCAAAGGGGTGTAACAGAATGTTCTGCATTGCGGCAGCGTTGGCATGGCGATGGGGTAGGGGTGGTTCGCGAACCGCCCACCATATGCGCCATTGCCGGTCATGGAGGGCGGTTCGCGAACCGCCCCACCGGCCATGATTGGTCGTTGCACCATCGCATGCAGAAGAATCCGTCACACCCGCAGCAATGGAATGTATTGACAAGGCATAACCTGAACAAGTACTATCAGCAATATATAACACAGCACTTCGTTCTTCCATTATACGCTTAGGATGCTTGTTCGAGGCAACCACTATGACCGTGCTTACGCCCATGCAGATTCCAACGGAGCTGATCGAGCAGATTGAGCGCGGCAATGTGCTCCTGTTCATCGGTGAGCGACTCAGCCACGATCTGCATGGCGAGGCGGTGCTTGATCGCCTGACTACCGAGCTTGCCAAGCGCGCCGACATCGACGATTCGCATTCGTTATCGTTCCCTGAGGTGGCGCAGGCCTACGAAGATGCGCGCGGTCGCCAGGCGCTGGTCGAATTTATCTGCACTCGCATTGAGGCAATCGGCGCTGCACCGCAACTGGCCCACCAACTGATTGCTGGATTGACACAGTGCAGCGTGCTGGTGACGACAACCCTGAGCGGGCGCTTGGAGCGGGCCTTTCGTGAGGCTGGCCGCAAGCTCCAAGTCGTGATCCGCAATGAGGATATTCCATTCGAGGATGAACATGTTGCCCAGTTGTTTAAGTTGCGCGGTTCGCTGGATCGACGTGACACGCTGGTTCTGACCGAAGATGATAACGAGCAGTTCTTCGAGTCCCAGGAGAGCCTCTCGGTTGTGCTTCAGGGCTATCTGGCGCGCAAGACGATTCTGTTCATTGGTTATGATCTGGCCGATGAGCATTTCAAACGGCTGTATAGCAAGATCACCACTGCGCTCGACCAGTTTCCACGTCGGTCGTATGCATTTGGTGAGACGCCGCCACCAAGTGTTGCCCGCTGGTGCAAGCGCAAGGGCGTCGATGTCGTCGCGGTCAACACGACCGATTTCCTGCAGGCGCTTACTGCTGAACTTGCTGCGCGCACCCGCCCGCCAGAGATGATCGCTAAACGTGCGCTGCCACCCGATGTACCACTGCCGGATCAGCCCTATAAACTGCTCGATTATTATGAGGCTGGCGATGCGGCGATCTATTTTGGCCGCGAACGTGACATTCTGACGCTGAGTTCGCTCATCCACGCCCATCGTCTGGTGTTGCTATATGGCGCTTCCGGTGTCGGCAAGACATCGCTGCTGCTGGCTGGTGCCGCACCGCGCCTGGCGCAGCAGAACCAACCATATGAGACGATCTATGCCCGTGCGTTGGAAGACCCTGCGCTTGCTATTCGCCGTGCAGTGGCTCGCCGGATTCCCGATGCTGCACTGCCGCAGGATGGGCCGCTGGTCGATTTTCTGGCCGCAGCAACCAGAGCATGTGGCCGTCCACTCGTGCTGGTGCTCGATCAGTTTGAGGAGTTCTTCATCCGGCTCAGCCCACAGTTTCGTGCAGCATTCACCGCCGAGCTAGGGGCAATCTGCGATGCACCCGATCTGCCGATCAAGGTGGTACTGAGCCTGCGCGAGGATTGGCTGGCTTCAATCAACGAACTGGAGCGGCGCATTCCCGAGGTGTTCCGCAACCGGATGCGTGTCCTGCCGCTCTCGCGCATCCAGGCTAGCCAGGCGATCACCGCCCCGATTGAACAATTGGGTGTGAGCTACGAGCCAGCGCTGGTCGAGCAATTGCTCAACGACCTGGCTGGCAGTGCGAATGCGGAGATCATGCCACCACAGCTGCAACTGGTCTGTAGCGCACTCTATCGCCGCTTGCCAATCGGTGAGCGGACGATCACATTGGCTGGTTATACGCAGATCGGCGGGGCACGCGGCGTTCTGCAACAGTATCTCGACGATGAGCTGATCCGTTTGAGCCGCGACGACCGAGCATTGGCGCGGGCATTGCTGACCGAACTGGTGACATCGCAGGGCACTAAGGCCGTGCGTAGCGCCGCTGAACTGGCACTGGCGCTCGACACAACCCCTACGACCCTCACGCCAGTGCTGGATCGGCTGATTGGCGCACGGCTGCTGCGGGCGATTGAGCGCGAGGATGGCGTGCCAGCCTACGAACTGGCCCACGAATACCTGATCCGTGAGATCGAGCTAGAGGCCGATACCAAGACGCGCAAGCAGGCCGAAGAACTGATCCGCCAGGAGGTCGATAACTGGCAGCGCTATAGCACACTACTGGCCGCCGATAAATTGGCGCTGATCAACGATGTGCGCGTGGTCCTGCGGCTTGGCCCCGAAGCACAGGAGTTGCTGCTGCGTAGCGCACTGGAAGTCGGCGATGAGATCGCCTACTGGCTGGGGCGCATGGACGATACGGCGCAGCGGGCGCGTGTGCTGGCAGACAAGGCTCGTACACGCATACCCGTAGTGCGCCAACGAACGGCGGAAGTGCTGGGAACTCAGGATGTACCAGAGTCGGTCGAGCCGCTGCTGGCTTTGGCACTCAGCGATCCCGATTTGGTAGTGCGTCATTCCGCCCGAACGAGCTTGACCAAGCTCAACGAACAGCGCCCAACGATTGTCGAACGGCTAGATAAAAAAGCTGCGTCTAAACAACGAGACGAGCGTAAAGCAGCCCTGGAAGCCCTAATACATTTGCCACTGCGCGAATTACCAGTGAGATTACGCCGACCTGTCCTGGCCACACGGGTGCGGGTGGAGGTTGCGCAGTTCGCTCAGGCCAGTGTTGCAACACCAACGCGGCGTGCGGTGGTGACAGTTGCCGGCATTCTTGGTGTGGTCGCCCTACTGGCATTCATTATTGGGTATAACACCTATTTCATAGCACTGCGCCCCTCAATGTTTCCAAGGGAGCAGAACGAGATCGTCATCCGGCGTGGGCTGCCATTCTTGCCCTTTTTCAGTGTAGTGGAGGTCGATACTGGGTTTGACGTAACGCAGATCTCGCAACCGCAGACAGCCGCGTTTAGCGGGCAGCAACTCTGGGGTGCGTGGGCCATTCGTGGCAAGCGCGAGTATGATCAATGGGGTAAAGATCTAGCAGTCAATCTCGATGTCGAGGATGGCCTGCCGCTGCTGTGGTATATGGATCAGGATGAGGGACTAAAGTGGTTATTCGAAGCACTAAAATCAAGCGACGTGTATGGGAGCGGACAAGCTGAGATGGTCGGGGCAGCTCTGTTGAGGCATCCCGCTCATTCAAGTGTGCAACAAGAAGAGCTTCTAAATGCGCTTCTGACACTCCTCAAAGACAATAATAGCAATGGTCGCTACTACGTTATCAATGCTCTTGGGTCGGGGTTACAGAACCCGCAGTTTAGTGATAGCGCACGAGTCGTCGATGCGTTACTGCCGCTCCTTCAAGATAGTAATATCAGTGTTTGATCGAGCGCTATCAATGCTCTTGGGTCGGGGTTACAGAACCCGCAGTTTAGTGATAGCGCACGAGTCGTCGATGCGGTCCTGCCGCTCCTTCAAGATAGTAATATCAGTGTTAGATCGAGCGCTATCAATGCCCTCGGGTGGGCGTTACTGAACCCGCAGTTTTGTGATAGCGCACGTGTCGTTGATGCGCTGCTGCCGCTCCTTCAAGATAGTAATATCAGTGTTTGATCGAGCGCTATCGATACCCTCGTGTGGACGTTACGGAACCCGCAGATTGGTGATAGCGCACAGGTCGTTGATGCGCTGCTGCCGCTCCTCACAAATAGCCAGAGAAATGTTCGATCAAGCACCATTGCTGCCCTCGGGTCGGCCCTCCAGAACCCGCAGTTTGGTGATAGCACACGGGTGGTTGATGCGTTGCTGCCGCTCCTCACAAATAGCCAGAGCAATAGCGATGTTTGATCGAGCGCTATCAATGCTCTTGGGTCGGGGTTACAGAACCCGCAGTTTGACGACAGCGCACGGGTCGTCGATGCGCTGCTGCTGCTTTTTCAGGATAGCGATAGCACTGTTCGCTACAACGCTGTCGCTGCCCTCGGGTCGGCCCTCCAAAACCCGCAGTTTGACGACAGCGCACGGGTCGTCGATGCGCTGCTGCTGCTCGATAGCACTGGTCGCTACAGCGCTATCGATGCCCTCGGGTCGGCGTTACAGAACCCGAAGCTTGGTGATAGCGATAGCACACGGGTGGTTGATGCCCTGCTACAATTCCTCACGGATAGCAATAGCGCTGGTCGCTACAACGCTGTCGTTGCCCTCAGGCCGGCGTTGACGAGTCCGCAGTTTAGCGATAGCGCACGGGTGGTTGATGCCCTGCTGCCGTTTCTTCGGGATAGTGATAGGAGCGTTCGATTTGGTATTGTCGATGTCCTCACTGAATCCTATGGGATACACAGCGACCTCTTTCCGCTTGATCAATTGATTACAGAGTTGACCAATTCCGAATCGAGGGATGCGTCCGCAATCCTCAAACGCCCAATCATGGCCCGTGCGTTGTTTGTTCGTGCGCTTCGCGATCCCGATCAGGTAACGTTGATACGTCAGACACTAGATAGCGAGCGATATACAAGGAGTCAGCAGCCAATGGTGCGGCTGTGGTCCAACCAGGTGCTCGTCATACTTGATCTTGCCGATCTTGTGCATGACCAATCACAAACTCGTGAACAGCGCGCCCAACTCAGACAATCACTCCAGAATTATAGGTCGAGTCAATTCTTTGGCCCCAATTATCAGTGGGCTATTCAGCGCGCAAATACGTGGATTGATCGGCAATATCCCGAGGATCAGACCGGGGGCAGGTGAGAGAACAAGGGAGCAAGCGACGAGGAAACAAAGAGAGCGAGAGAACAAAGGAACAAGGAGCCAGCAGCGATGTATCGCGCCGGTACGGTGTCGGCAATGTTGGCATAGAACGCGGTTCGTGAACAACCCTCCAATCATCGTAGGCACGGTAATTGTAGCAACGTTCGTTCCGAAATGGTATGTCGCACACCATGATCAGCGGAACCGGAGATTATACTCGACGGGCACTTCGAGATACGATATACTTTGTTCGTACACAGTGGTGCAGCGGGTATGAGCGTGAGGAAGGTACAATCCGGTTGATTAGTGCGCGGAGCGCGACAAAACAGGAACGCCAAGATTATGAAGAACATACACGCTGAACCAAACATGCACGACCAGGACGATATGGCAGGTGAGTATCGGTTCGACTATACGAAGGCACGACCAAATCGGTTTGCAGCAACCATGGCGGAAGGTAGCCGCATCGTTATCCTTGAACCCGATATTGCGAAAGTCTTTACAACGCCTGAATCTGTCAATGCAGTCCTGCGTGCGCTGATTGCAACCATGCCCAAAGAACCCGCCAAAGATACTGCAGCATAACGTGCTTGCTGAACAACATTGGTACAGGCGCGATATATCGTCCCAACGCTGTGCCCATTTGAGCACTCAGCGAGGGATATTATATACAGCTCGGCCTGCTGAATCGGAGCGATTTTGCAAGGTTTGAGTATCTCAACTTACCTATGACAATCACTACCGCCATCCAGGAACAACTCGCCAGCTCGCGCTTGGTGCTGTTTCTTGGCGCCGATCTGCCAGCAGCCCTAACTAGCATCCCGAGCCGTGCCAACCTCTCTGCCGGTCTCGCTCAGCGCCATAATCTGCCCAGCGGCCTGAGCCTGGCTACAGCGTCGCAGCGGGTGATACAGCGTGGCAACCGCTTCGCATTCACTGATTACCTGATTCGCCAGCTCGACACACTTGGCAAGCCGACGCAACGAATCCACCAGCTTATTGCCCAGCTTTCTGCGCCGATGATCATCACGACGGCCTACGACAATCTGCTGGAGTTGGCCTTCCAAGCGGCTGGTGAGCCAATCAATCGGGTTGTGCGCGATAGCGATCTGGCCTTTGTCGACCCGCGCCGCCATACACTGATCAAACTGTATGGCGATCTGCAACAGCGCGACACACTTATCGTGACTGAGGATGATCAGCATGGCCTGTGGCGTAACCGTGACAAGGAGAACCTGCTTGATGAGGTGCGACGGGCCATGCGTAGCAATGCGGTACTGTTCCTCGGCTATGACCTCACCGACCCGGACTTTTTACTGCTCTGGCGTGAGGTGCTGGATCGTGTGGGCCGCTTCGCACTCGGTGCCTACGCCGTTAACCCAGGCATGGCCCAGGATGAGCGGCGCGTCTGGGAGGATCGCGAGGTGCGCGTGATCGACGCCGAGCCATTGGCATTCCTAGAACAACTCACCGCAGCAGGCAGCGGGGTGCTAATGGATAATCGCAGCAGCGACGCACATCAAAGCATCCCACCAACACCGACTGCCGCAGCCCTCAAACGTGCCACGCTTGAACGCCGGCTCGCTTCCATAACCGAAGAATTCATGGTAGTCAACCAACAGATCGATACGACCATTGATGCGGCACAGAAACTGCGCCTTGAACGCCGTGCAGCCGATCTGCTGGCCGAGATTGCGCGCACCGAGGCCGAGATTTAGGGGTAGAGCAGCGAGCCACGCTATTGACCCTCACCCCCTGCCCCTCTCCCGAAGGGCGAGGGCTGGGGTGAGGGAGAACCACGACCCTGCAATATTGAGATTGTAGATTACCATTGAGTATACGAGAGGAACTGAACATGGCCCGTCCACCTATTCATCCTGGCGAAATACTTACCGATGAGCTCGCTGTGTTGCAGTTGAGTGCTGCTCAATTGGCACGCACCCTACATGTGCCCACCAATCGCATCACGCAAATTCTCGCCGGTAAACGTGCAATCACGGCAGACACCGCTTTGCGATTAGGGCAATGGCTTGGAACTGGCCCCGAGCTCTGGCTGAACCTCCAAAAAGCCTATGAACTGCGAGTCGCAGAGCAGCGCGTGGGAGAACAGATTAGAGCAACTATCCAGCGCCGTCAGTTAGAGGCAGCCTGAGAGTATTTCTGCACCACACGTAACCATACTGAACCCTTGACAACCATAGAACGGTATGGTAGAGTCACAGAAAGTTGTAGGAGGGGTAGGTATGCCAATCAAACGAGAACCAATCGAAGCAGACGCGATCTATTCGCGTGAACAGGCCGCCGAGCTGCTTGGCGTCAGCCTCAGCACGGTCAAGCGCCTGATCAATGCTGGCCAACTCGAGGCCAGTAGGCCGGACAGTATCCGCCGTGTGTTTATCAAGGGTTCCAGCATCCTCAGGATGTTGGAGGATACCAGGATCGAGGCCATATCGTGAACCCGCATTCACTGACGTACTCCGAACATAGCTGGCCGATCATTCCTGCTGCACACTACCTCCCCTGTGGTGGTTTTAAGCGAGCATGGATGGCTAGCCTGTGTCGGCCCGTCGGTGATGGAAAGGCCTTCACGCCCAAGGAAACGTCGCCGTGAGCTGATCACGAACTATGGCGGACACCCGAGGCGTGGAGCGAGAGGCTCCACGCCTCATCGTTTATTGCCCCTCCGAATGCCTCTGAATAATAGTGCTGCGTTGAAGATGCGAATGAGGTGCCGCCATGAACACGCTTGAGCTAGCCCTGCGCGAACGAATCCGCCGCGACTACAGCGCAGAAGGGATGGAAGAGCTATTGCTGCGTCTGGATCTGCTGCATGATTATGCATCGGTTGGCCAATTGGATGTGGCCACCAACCTGAGCCGCGCTGAATTGCAGGGCTGGCTCAAAGAACTGATCTATGTTGCACGCGAAACCCTGCGCGAGATTGAACAGCACGAATTTGTTGGCACGCTGCCCACATCGGTGTGAATGGCTACAAGAAGCCAGGAGTCAGGAGTCAGGAGTCAGAATAGATGAGATCTGTCAGGTCTTTGGCAAATATGCGACGAGATGATGAATATGCGAATCATGAAAAGCATATGCATCCAGATCTGACAAGCCTTAGCCGATGCTACGCCGTTTTCATTATTGAAAGCAACTCGGTGGCTGACTCCTGCTCTATACTGCTGATATTGCCAGTGTGCTGATTCCATGCCGCCGTATGCTGCTAGGTTGGGGTATCTGGTACACATTCAGGGTTGGGTGAGGGCCTTGTCGGTCTGCCACCAGACGCTCCAGCGGAGCGTCTGGTGGCAATTCTGACTTCTGACTTCTGCATACTCACCCAACCGCAACCGATACGGCCTTGCGCTCCTCAAACGGCAGCATGAACCCAACTGCCCCAACCAATGCCAACACTGCAGCAGAACCAAACAGCGCGGTAGATCCCATATTCTGATAGATCACGCCGCCGACACTATTGGCAATAACGACGGCCACGCCAAATAGTGCGGTGCTGAACAGGCTCTGCGCCGTTGCTGCTAACCCAGGCAACGCCAGCCGCTGTGCCTCATGCACCCCTGCGGTCCAGATTGCGGCAAAGCACAACCCATGCAGCAACTGGGCACCCAATGCCCATTCTGGTGATGGCGCAATAATATAGATGGTGAGCCGTAGTGCATAGGCCAAACCAGCGCAGACGAGCAGTGGCCTTGCGCCCCAGCGCCGCAGAACCACAGGTGCCAATGCCATGACTGGCAACTCACTGATACTGGCGATCGTGTAGGCCAGCCCGATCTGGCCCTTGCCCGCCCCTAATTGGGCAAGATAGATCGACAAAAATCCGTGCATGAGTGAGCCAGCACATCCGATCAGCAATGTACAGAACAGGAAACGCACCCAGCGTGCATCCTGAAGTAATGTGCGGGCTGTCCCAAGCACATGCGATTCAACCAGTTCTGCACCGGGCAGCCGCAGCGATGCCAATACGGCGCAGGCACCAACCAGCGGGAAGATCCAGAACATGATTCCCAGCCCGAATTGCTGGACAATCACGCCAGAGATGATCGAGCTGATACCCCATCCGATTGCGCCCCACACCCGTTGAGCGCCATACTGCTCGCGCCGCTCGCCAAGCAAGGTTAGGGTTGCTGTATCGGAGAGGGCTGCGATTGGTACACTGAACACCGCAGAACAGGCTGCCAGCAGCAATATCGGCCAGAAACTATCCATCACGCCAATGAGTGTTACTGGAATGATCGTCCCGATGATCACCAGTGGCAGCAGCCTACGATGGATGTGGAGGGCATCGGCCAACAGGCCCCACAGCGGCCCGGCAACGATCTGAGTGATACCAGGCAGCGCCAATAGCAACCCGATCTGTGCCAGATCCAACCCGCGCTCCTGGTAATAGAGTGTGATAAATGGCGCATACACGCCCAATGCCGTAAACCAGAAAAAATAGAACATCTTTGGCGTGAGCAACAGATTCGACTTCATGCAGCATGGCTCCAGTTCAACGCGGTTCCACAGAATATCCTACCATATGAATAGAAGCACAAAAATACCGAAGGATCCGATTGCTCGGATCCTTCGGTAAGAGAAGAGAGGAGAAGGAGATAACCAAATATTAGCATAGGCTTAATAAGAATGCAAGAGTGATTTTACAATTATCTGGCTCGAATGTTACCCTCGCCCTAGGACACGTCGCAGTAATCTGCGCTCCTCTGGCCCGATTGCTCCAAGTATCCATAGCACTCCCGCATAGATCGGCGCTGCAACCAGCACCGCAGCAGGCCACCCTGCCAGCCAATGCGCGCCAAGCATGGCCGCACTCATGGCTAGCGCACCAACCAATGGCCGCCATGCCAGCGCTACTAATGGCGGCAGCAGCCCATCACGGCGCAGAATCGGCAGGAACACCGCCAGCAGCACAATTTCCGATAGAATGGTGATGATTGCCGCAGCATACAGGCCATAACGTGGTACAAAGATCAGGTTTGCCCCCAGATTAAAGAAGGCACCGATCAAGAACGCACGGGTGATCGAGGTCTGGCGGTTGAGCGCAATCAGTACATACTGCAGCAACCCATTCACAAATGAAAATGGCAGAAACCAGGCCAGGATGGCCAACACATCCGCAGATATTGGCAGGAATTGGGCGGTATTGCGGCCATTGACCAGCCAGATCAGATCGGCGGCCAATACACTGATTGCGGCGGCAAGTGGAAAGCCCACCAGCAACAACAGGCGCAATGTGCCATTCTGAGCCTGGGCCATTGCCACGCGATCCCCGCCAGCTCGCCGCGATAATAACGGAAAGACGGCGAAGGTCACGACTGGTGGTAGAATCATGGCGATCCCCAGAACCTTATATGGCACACTATACTGGTTGACCAGCAGATCGCCCTGACCGCCGCCAAAGGCCTTGATGATCAGAATATCGAAGCGAAAGAACACGGCATTCAGCAGATTGTTGAGCATCAATGGTAGCGCGATCACACTGATCTGGCGCATCTGAGGAGTATTCCAGACCAATGTTGGCGGGTAGAAATCACGGATCTGCAACACAAGAAACAGCCCCGCAGTCAGGGTTGTGACAAGCACACTGGCCCATGCCAGGCCGATGACGCCAAAGCCGAGCCACAGTGCCGCCAGACGCGCCACCAAGCCCAGCACTCCTGTCGCAACCTCGACCAGGGCCGGGATCTCCATTCGTTCATTGGCATTGTACAGGGCAGTGACAGCACCAGAATAGGCGCTTGGTAGTAGTGTCAGCAGCAGCACCCAGATCGCCGCCTGGCCGATTGGCGAGATTGGTTCGCCATAGCCCAGGCTACCAAGCAGCCCATAGCCACTAATCAGCAGAAACGCGGCTGGTGCGGAAGCCAGCACAACCAACAACAACCGCATAGCCAGTGTCACCCCAAACAGACGCCGCGCCGCTGCTGGATCACGGGCTGCCTCGCGGGTTAGCAACACACCCAACCCAAATTCGGCAATCGTAGCGAGGTACTGGCCGACATACAGTGTCGCCAGATCATATGGGCCAATCTGTGCGCCAGGCAGTGTTCGTTGCAGAATGACAAAAAAGGCCATATCCAGCGCCCGCACGAACATGCGTAATGCCAATGGCACAGCACTATTCTTGAGCACGCGCCGAGCAGTATTATTCGGATCATCGTGATAGAAACGCCGCCATAGCAATGCACCGCCAGCAATCAGTGGCAGAACAGCGGCAAGCGCAATTAGAAAGAGGGTGCTGCGTTCAAATGGCATGCCCGCCATCTTACCACGAAGATAAGGAGTCAGGAGTCAGGAGTCAGAAGAGTAAGAACCTGTGTAGAGTGTAGACCCATGTGTCTGCCCACGCAGAAGCAAGAACCGAAACAAGAGAACAAGAACCCAGGAGTCAGGAGTCAGGAGTCAGAAGAGCAAGAACCTGTGTAGGGTGCCGACCCATGTGTCTGCCCACCCAGAAGCGAGACTGCCCTGGATGTGTACCAGGCACCCCAGCCTAGCAGCATACGGCGGCGTGGAATCAGCACATTGGGTCAAAGAGCGGCATGGAGCAGGAATTAGCCACCGAGTTGCTTTCAATCATCAAAACGGCTGCTGTTAGACGCTGCAGTTGCTTTCAATCATCAAAACGGCTGCTGTTAGACGCTCCAGCGGAGCGTCTCTACCCTCGTGTCTCTCCTGAATTCTGCCTCCTGCCTCCTGAATGCTGGTTACGGCCCCTTGGGAAACTGCCCACTACCGGGGACTTCCTGACCAACCAAGAGCGTTATGTTGCTGTCCGTCACCACATTGCCATAGATGTCGGTGATGCGGAATGTGTATGGCCCTGGCCCCATGCCACTAAAAGCCACAAAATAGTTGTAATCCTGGCGTGCGGCGCTGACAAATTGGCCTGTGCCATCGCGATATTCAAACTTGGCAATTGGGTTGCGGTGATTACGAACCTGCACGGCCGTCCACCATTGGCTGCTGCCCTCCTTGAAGCGATAGCGAATCGGCCCGCTGATGGCTGGGCTGACGATTCGCCATGTGATTGGTACCCGCCCTGCGGAGAGATCGGCGATTGCGGCGAAGGCCTGCGGGCTCAGATCAATATCGCCAACCGGGCAGCCAGGGCATTGATCCACAATGCGAATCGTGATTGTTGCACGCGGGCCAGTGACTTCTAGAAACGCGCCGCACAGCGCAGAATCGGCATAATCTGTATGATTCAGCGCGCCGATGATCAGATCCTGTGGCGATGGATCGAATGAGCAGTTGCCGCTGCCATCGGCTTCGGTATAGTAGGTCGCTTCGCCTGTATGCGTTGGGTTGCTCGGGCCTGCCACAGTGCCAGCCTTCGTGACAAATGGCAGATAGGTGGCGTAATTGGCGGCTGCGAACAGCAATTCTTGGGCAAAGAAACTGCCAGTAGCCACGGCCACCAGGATGATCAGCCAATCCCAGCGCGCTGGACGATGGTGGATCATGAAGCATGCCCTTTCTGTTGCGTTGCTACAGATGGCGGAATCCTGCTGATACTATAGGTTCAGATGCGGAGGAACAACATTTCGAGATCATCACGAATAATTCCTTTAGGCGTGGAAGCTCACCAGCTTCAGTGGTGGGAGGAAACACCTCGCTTTAGCCCGCTTCAGCGACACGTACACAAACGTTCGCACTGTGGTATACTTCACATTGTGAAGATAACGGCACAACTGAAACTCCAACCTACGCCGGAACAAGCGTTGTTGCTGATGCAGACGCTTGAACGGGCGAATGCCGCCTGCACCTTTATTAGTCAGGTTGCGTGGGATAGTCGCACGTTCGGCAAGTTCCCGCTTCAAAAACTGTGTTATGAGTCGGTGCGAGAACAGTTTGGCCTTGGCGCACAAATGGTCATCCGCTGTATTGCCAAGGTTGCGGATGCCTACAAACTGGATCGGGACGTGCAACGGTCGTTTCGCCCAACGTCTGCCATTGCCTATGATGATCGTATCCTTTCCTATGCCTTGCCCGACTCGTCGGTGTCGATCTGGACATTGGACAAACGGCAATCGATCCCGTTTGTGTGTGGAGTACGCCAACGGGCTTTGCTTGCGAGTCACCAGGGCGAAACCGATCTGGCCTGCGTGCGTGGGCAATGGTACTTGTTTGCCGTCTGTGATGTCGATGCACCCGATCCCATTGATATTGAAGGCGTCTTGGGTATCGACATGGGCGTGACGAACATTGCGGTTGACTCGGACGGCGAAACGCATTCGGGCACGGCGATCAAACAGATTCGGTATCGACACCGCCGACTCAGAACCAAGCTGCAAAAGAAGCGCACGTTGGGAACACGTCGTAGGTTGAAGCGGCTGGCAGGGCAGGAATATCGGTTTGCCACCTGGGTAAACCACAATCTCTCCAAACGGATGGTTGCGAAGGCCAAACGCACAAAGCGGGCGATAGCGGTTGAAGATTTGACCCATATTCGCACGCGGGTGAGGGCTCGACGGTCGCAGCGCGCAACACTCCATTCCTGGGCGTTTGCTCAGTTGCGTATGTGTATCGGTTATAAGGCGCGATTGTCGGGTGTTCCGGTGCATGCCGTCGATCCGCGTAATACCAGTCGAACGTGTCCCCAATGCGGTGGTATTGACAAGGCCAACCGCACAACGCAAGCCCTGTTTGTCTGCACAGCATGCGGCTTCGCTGGGCCAGCAGATGTGATCGCGGCGGGCAATATTGCTCGTCGGGCGCTCGTAACTGCGCCATACTGCTCGGATGCGGGAACCGCGTTTCCCGTAGCGCCAGAGCAAAGCCCAATCCTTTAGGTTTGGGTACGTTACAATAGGTGTGCTCAGCCGCGAGGCGGGGAACTGGCCGGAATTACCAGCAGCAGGTAGTGGGCATTGCAATCGCTGACCTTCATGATCCGGAGTGTACTGTGTGGGTATGTTGCCATGAGCGCCAGGAGCGTCATATCATCGTTTGTGTTGAGCGCAAATAACCCAGCCTTGCCATGCAGATCCACTCCAATGGCAGATGCTGGCCCAACCACAACCTGTTGATACTGAATCTGGCCAAGTTCAATGCCAACCGCTCGATAATCGACCCAGCCATCCCTGGCGACAAACCAGACATTCTCACGCGGATTGCCAGCATCAATGAATGCTTGCATCTCGTGGGCCATATCGGCAGAGTGCAACACATTCTGGCAATAACCAAGCGGGTATTCTACGAAGATCCGTTCACGGTTGATCAGGATCGTTCCACTGACCAGAAACCCAATCAGCGCCATTGTTGGAATATGTAGCCATATGCGTTGAATGCGTGCCCGTTCGAGTAGCATCCCTGGAACAATTGCGCACAGGATCATGGCCATTGGAATGGCACCGCCCGTTCGTACCAGGCTCGGGTTCTCACGCGGGAAGGCGATACTCAGCGCAGAGGGGATTAACATGAGAATTCCAGCACCAAGCAGCATGATCGGCCAGGGATCGCGCCGCCGAATGCCAATCACGATTGCGCCTGTTGCACCAATCACAATCAGGCCACCCAGGATGCTATCGACCGACGGCTTGAAGCGCAGATTCACCACCCAGGTATCATCGGCGGTGTAGTTGAACATCAGCAGAACATTACCGATATTATTGAACAATATCTCTGGCGCACTGCCCGGAATCTGCCGCTCCAGGCTTGTCAGCCGCGTGCTTGCCCGATAGAACAGTTTATCTGGATGATCGATGCCATAGCGCATGAGTGGCATCATCACCAGCAGTGCCAGCAGCAGCGCCAGGCCACCAGTCACCAGTGTTCGCACGGCAGCGGCCCGTTCGCGCTGCCAGTACTGCCACATCGCCCAGCAGCCGACCAGCAACCCAAATACCGGCAGCATGAAGCGGAAGGCGGTATAGCCCTGGAGCCCAATGCCGAGCCAGATCCCAGCGGCGATCATGGAGTTGCGCCGATCGCGGCGCAGGCCACGAACCAGAAAATACATCGTCCATGCCACCGCACAGGGTGCCAGCGGGTAGCGTAGCCCATAGCGCGTCGCCAGCACGGACCAGCTTGTGACAGCAGCAAACAGTGTGGCCAGCAGCGCGGTGCGTGTGCCAAACAGTTCCCGCCCAAGCAGGAATATGGCTGGCAGCATCAGCCAACCGATCAGCGCGGTGCCGAGTTTCAGCGCCATATAATCGAGCGGCAGATGAAAGAGCCTGATCAGCGCAACCGTCCAGTAGAACTGCCATGGCTCGCGGCCGGTGTTGCGTTCAAAAAAGATATGTGGGATGCCCTGGAGTACATCGTTGACATCAAGCAGCTTTTCGGCGTGATCCATGATCATATCACGCGGGATCTGGCGCAGCTCAACAAACCGAAATGCGGCACCAAGCGCGAGTATCGCCAGCAGAATCAGCAACACCCCAATGCGCCTAGGCGTCAGCTTTCGCCATCGATCACCCAGGCGCACCCGCCACCAGCCGGGTGGTAGTTCGGCCCAGGCCAGCCCAAACAGCACAATGCTCACAAGCCAGGGTACAACATTCTCCCACCGATAGCGATTGCCACCACTGGCCCAGAAGATCAGCCCGCCGACCAGGCATGCTGGAATCAGCAGCCAGATGCGCCAACTCGCCAGAAGTGATTGAACTGGCCGTTGTGTGAATGCCACGCTAGGCAGCGCGGATGTGCCAAACACGGTACAGCCAAGCGCAAGCGCGAAGCTAGCAATGCCAAGCCAGTACAGGCGATTGGCAATTTCTGCCTGGGCGACAATGGCAACCAGCGCTGCCATCAGCAGGAGGATACGTTGCCGATCTGTTTGTTCTAATGCGCTCCATCGACGCATCATCAATTGGTGAGAACCCTGTAGCCGAGATGCGGGCTTGGCACCCATGGATGGCTCCTATGCAGAAATCGCGTTATATTGGCCCCTCACCCCTGACCCCGCTCCCACGCCGGGGCGAGGGGAATTGCTCGATATGGAACCCATTGCGCCCCTCCCCACCTGTGAGAGAGGGCTGGGGCAAGGTCGGTTTTCGGCTATCGGCTATCGGCTATCGGCTATTTGTTAGGGCCGCCTTGCAACCACAAAGATATTGCT
>JBBQSD010000124.1:0-18922 GCA_038214135.1 Chloroflexales bacterium
GTCAGGTGTTCAGCCTTGCCAGCCCATTGCAGCTGCGGATCGATCCGTGGATCATAGCTATAGCGCTTCTTGCCAGCTGGCGGGAGTGGATTCACATCGGCAAGGCCAGCTGGCGGATTATTGAGGCGCGTCTGATCATGGCGATAATCCGCTGTGCTTGTCGTCGATGGGGCTGCGCGCTTGCGGGGAGGCATGGCCGCTCCTGTTACTCAGGCTCCTGACGGTTTACCGTGTTGGGATAATCTCATCATAACGGCAGCCAACAGGCTACGTCAAGTAACTATTTTGCAAATGATGCATGTGCGGACGATCTGTGTGTCGGCCCGCGATGTCCATCATTGCTGGGCGGACACGCAGGTCCGCCCCCACCAACGGTATTCATTGCCGGGCGGACACGCAGGTCCGCCCCCACCAACGGTATTCATCGTCTGTACGACAATGCACACAATGCACGTAGGGGCGATACCAAGCCGCCGATATTCGGCCACTATCGTTATCGTGCCACGCGGCGCGTGTCGGCCCGCGATGTCCATCATTGCTGGGCGGATGGGTCCGCCCCCACCCATGGTCTTCATTGCCGGGCGGACACATCGGTTCGCTTTACCTGGGTTTTCGGTTTGGCCCTAACCCTTCGGTTCTTGCGTGCTTGTTCGCTTGGTTCTTTGGTATAATCGTGGGCATGCGATGCAAAGCAAGGAGCGATATATGACGATCATGCCACTAGCCAGGCGCGGGATCACAACCAGCCGCCTCATCCTTGGCTGTATGCCATTTGGTGGAGGTTGGAATAGCAACCCGATCACAAACGAGGATCGGCTGAACGCAGAACGGGCTGTCGACGCCGCCCTCTCAATCGGTATCTCCATGTTTGATCATGCGAATATCTACACAATGGGCAAGGCCGAAGAAACCTTTGGTGGCATCCTGAAGGGCCGCCCTGGGCTACGCGAACAGATCGTGATCCAATCGAAGTGCGGAATCCGCTTTGCCGATCAGGCTGGCCCAGGGCGCTTTGATTTCTCCAAGAGCCATATTCTTGCAGCGGTTGATAGTATTCTCCAACGGTTGGGCATTGAGTATCTAGATATTCTGCTGTTGCATCGGCCAGATGCATTGATGGAGCCGGATGAGGTAGCCGAGGCATTCGGCATACTAAAAGCTGCTGGGAAGGTGCGTGCTATTGGTGTTTCGAATATGAGCCCCGGCCAGATCCGCTTCCTCCAACAGGCGCTCCCCGATCAGATTGCGGTCAATCAGCTCGAAATGAGCCTGGCTCGCCTGGATTGGCTCGATCAAGGGGTGCATGTCAATCAAACGGCTGGTGTTCAGGTCAATTTTTCCGAAGGGTTGATCGAATACTGCCAGATCGAGCGTATTCAAATCCAGGCTTGGGGGCCATTGGCACAGGGGCGCTTCTCTGGCCGAGATGTTGCGAATGAGCCAGCGCATATTCAAAAGACCGCAGAACTGGTTTCGCAGCTGGCAACGGCCAAGGAAACGACGCCAGAGTCAATTGTGCTGGGCTGGTTGATGCGCCATCCGGCACTGATTCAGCCAGTGATCGGAACAATCAACCCTGAGCGCATTATTGCATGCCAGGATGCTGAGCGGCAATCACAACTGATGACCCGCGAAGAATGGTACACCCTGTATGTGAGCGCTCGTGGCAAGAATATGCCATAACAATGCAGAATTCAGGAGTCAGAAGTCAGAATGACTGGTCGATCATAGTATGTTGGTTTCGATGAAAGAAGCTCGAACCATTTTGACTTCGTGCTACTCAGGGTGACACGAACCCTCGATGTATGGCACATGTCATCCTGAGTGAAGCCGCAGGCGCAGCGAAGGATCTCGAAATCACATCAGTACCATAGATCCTTCGCTTTGCGCAGGATGACACGAAACCCTCTTGGACTATGGCAGCCATGCGTGCGCACGCCATATGGTTATCAGGTTTGCACGTCGCTATAGAATCATCACCAGGCGTAGGCTTCCGGTGCAGCACCAGCGCGCAATGGCCTTCCACGGTTGATATTGAAGATCCGATCCAGGCGCGTCAGCACCTCAGAACTCAGATCGAGCGCAGCCGCCCGTTCGATACCATCGAGTTGCTCGACGGTGCGGATACCAACGATTGCCGTGGAAACCGCTGGATTATTCAACGTCCAGGCAGTTGCAACAATATGCTCCTGCTCGCCAAGCTCGCGGCAGAGCGCCGAGAAATCGCGGAATTGTGTATTCTCTGGGCCAAGCTGGATTCCATATTCGGACTCAAGCGCTCGTGTGCGCGATCCCTCAGCCGATTGGATCTTGCCCGTCAGCAGCCCGCCTGCCAGTGGCATATAGGCCATCACACCAATCCCAAAATGGTGCGCCGCTGGCAACACTTCTAGCTCAGGGATACGGTTCAGCAGGTTATATTGGGTCTGTTCTGAGACAAGGCCCATAAAGTTGCGCTGCCAGGCCAGCATCTGGAACTTGGCCAGCCCCCAGCCAGGGAAGTTGCTTGATCCAAGATACAGCACATCGCCATTGGCGACTACACGCTCGAACGTTCCCCAGAATTCTTCCGCAGCCACCTGCCTATCGAAGTGATGCACCTGATATAGATCGATATGATCGGTTTGTAAACGGCGCAGCGAATCGCCCAGGTGCTTACGAATCTTGTAGGCAGAGATACCACGTTCTTCGTTTGGACGTACGCCATCGCCCATACTGTTATAGACCTTGGTTGCCAGAACGACCCGATCGCGGCTTCCAGGGCGCTGTGCAAACCAGTTGCCAATAATAATCTCCGAACGGCCACGATCCGCAGAGCCACCATAGACATTCGCAGTATCAATGAAGTTAATGCCCATTTCCAGCGCGCGATCCAGGATGCGAAACGAATCCTGCTCGGATGCATATGGGCCGAAATGCATCGTCCCCAAACAGATCTTACTCACCGTCAGGTTTGAACGTCCCAGCTTTGTGTAGCGCATACGATGCTCCATTTCTGTATATATTCATCGCGGCCTAGGATCGAACACTATCCGCAGATTACGCAGATTACGCAGATTACGCAAACAGTATGACATGCTATTGGTACATGTGTCGTTGCGCTGTAGACCGTCTTCTGACTCCTGACTCCTGAATTCCATCATCGCTCTAGCGCTGCCAATGCCTCAGCCCGCCCAACATTCGCACGTTCAATCAATTCCACTTGTGCCTGAGCGCCAAGCTGTGTTGCAGCCGCCAAGGCAGTATCATACCAGTGCAATGCTTCAAGGTACCCATGTGCCTGGCGCAGTTGATCGCCAGCGATTGTTGCATAGCAGAATACTTGGGCCTCAAAGCCACGCCCTGCCTGAATGAGGTGCCTAGCGATTTCTGCGGCGCGCTCTGGCACTTCCCTATGTAATGTAATCAAAGACTGAGCGGCCTGGCGGTGTAACAGGCGGCGGCGTGGTGAGCCAAGCAACGCAATAATGGTGGCCCGTACGGTATCGTGGGCAAAATCGAGCCGTTCGCCGCCAACATCGTGCAGGAAATGGCGATCCAACAGCAATTGGGCATGTTCAAGCGCCGCATCATCGCCAAGCTGTTCGATCAGATCAAGCGATACAGAGCGGCCCAGGATGGCAAGCTGTTCAAGCAGCAAGCGCGCTGCTTCTGGCAAGCGATCAAGGCGTGCGCCAATCAGATCGCGGATCGGCGGCGCACGCCAGGGATCGGGCAGCGGTGCATGCAGATCAAGCTGTGCTGGCAGCGCTGCCAAGGAACGAACGCCATAGCCATCCAGCAGGCTCTGTGCTGCAACATGCAGCAGCAATGGATTGCCCGAACTCGTGGCTGCCAGCCTGCGTGCCAATAGTTCCAGCCGCTCTGTGCGCTCGTGCTCTGTACCAACCAGCATCTCAATGGCAGCCTGATCATCGAGTGGCCCAAGCACCAACGGGCGCAACAGCATCTCGCGCCCAAGTTCACGCAGCAGAGCATGCAGCGCCGGGCTTTCGGCCAATTCTTCGGCTCGATAGGCCAATACAATCAATAATGCTCGCCGTGGCGCATGCTGGGCCAGCCGCCCAAGCGCTGCCAGCGAGGCATCATCGGCCCATTGGGCATCATCGCAACAGATCAGCAGTGGTGCCAGCCGCGAAAGCGCCAGTGCCAGCTCCACGATCCCTTCCACCAGGCGGCTACGGCTCTCGGCTGGCGGCAGCGGTGCCAGAGAGGGCAGGTTGTGTACCCGCTCCGCCAGCGCTGGAATAAGTTCGCCGAGTTGCGCCAGTGCAGCCCGTGGCAAACGCCGCAGTAAACCATCCGGTGCTGCACGAATCAGCGGGCGCAGTGCTTCGATCAGTGCGGCAAATGGCATTCCACGCTCAATTGGGGTACAGCGCAGCAGAATTGGTTGAATGCCACGCTGATGCGCCTCGTGCGCCATTTCGGCTAGAATGCGGCTTTTGCCGATTCCCGCTTCGCCAACCAGTGCAACAACCCCACCATCGCGCCGTTCGAGTGCTGCCAGCCATGCCCGTAACTGCGCCAGTTCGTTATCTCTACCGCGAATGGGTGGATCAGCCACATGTGCATGTAAATAGCGTGGTTTCGCACTCCGAATCGTATACCCGCGCGTTTCGCTATCGGTGCGCTTGTGTGTCGCTGGTTCGATCTCCCCGCGCAGAATTGCCGCATGCAGTGTCTGGGTCAATGGTGATGGCGATGCACCCAGTTCATAATCAAGTGCAAGCCGAAAGCGTTCATAGCTTTGCAATGCTGCGGCAACATCGCCAAGCAGTGTCTGTGCTTGCATCAACGAACGGCACAGCGGTTCACACAGTGGGTCAAAGGCTAGGCCATGCTGGGCGGTTCGCACGGCCTCACGGAATGCAGCACGGCTGATCTGGCGCTCGGCCAATTCGGCAGCAGCACGCAGGAAGCGCTCACGTACCTGACCACGCGCAGCAAACAACCAGCGAGCATCTGGCTCATCTTCATACAGATCACCGCGATAGAGCGCGATTGCCTGTTCCAGATCGGCCTCAGCGCGCGGTTGATCGGTTGGTTCGCTACAGGCATAGAATACTTCCAGATCAATCCACGCATCGGCGGAATGGTTCCAACGATACCCGCCGGATCGGGTTTGGATATACTGGTTCGATGCACGGCTGGCATTGGGGGATAGTGTTCGGCGTAGGCTACTGATTGCGCTACGCAGTGTCACCGACGCTGTCTCTGCGTCGGTCGTCGGCCAGAACCACTCGATCAGGCGTACAGCCGGAATAGGCACCGTGCGTGTGCTGATCAATGCGACCAACAACCGGCGCTCCTGGCGCGAGCGCCAGGCCCGTTCGGGCAGCAGGGTGCCATCGCGCTCGACACGCAGCGGGCCAAGCAGATATATACGCAGTCCCATAGTGGTTTGGCTTTCAGCTTGTATTCAGGAGTCAGGAGTCAGAATATGCTTCAGATTGAAGGTTTCGGGCTGCGTGGCGGGCGCTTTTCGCAGGAACCGTTCATTTCTCAATCACGCCACTGCCCGCAGGAAGGTGCCGGCGCTGCGGCACGCAGAGGGTACCCGAGCCGCATGTGATGTGGATGGCTCGCCAACGCCCATGGGTCATGCCTTGGCTGCGGATGGGCAACCATCGTGGCAAGGCAATAGTAACATCGCATCCAACGAACGTAGGGGCGACACCAAGCCGCCTGCATCTCTGCCATTGTCCTCACATTGCCACGCGGCGCGTGTTCACCCGCACCGAACACCACGTTAATGCACGATGGGCTGTGCTGAACCCGCATGTGAGGTGGATGGCTTGCCAACGCCCTACAATCATGCCTCAGCTGCAATCAATCGATGTTGGTTCTTTTCGGGCGGACACACAGTCCGCCCCTACGGCTTTTCGGGCGGACACACAGGTCCGCCCCTACGGCTTTTCGGGCGAACACAAGGTTCGCCCCTACGGCTTTTCGGGCGAACACACAGGTCCGCACCCTCCACGGGTTCTCGGTTCTTGTTCCTTTGTTCTCGGGCGAACACACAGGTTCGCACCCTACACGGGTTCTTGGTTCTTGGTTGGTATTGGGCGAACACAAGGTTCGCCCCTACGGGTCTCGGTTCTTGTTCCTTTGTTCTTGGGCGAACACAAGGTTCGCACCCTCCACGGGTTCTTGGTATTCTGACTCCTGACTCCTGACTCCTGAATACTAAGGCTGAAAGCTGATGGCCGACTGCTATTGGTTACATACCCGCCGATAGATCGCTATGGTCTCACGAGCGGCACGCTCCCACGAGAATTGCCGGGCGCGTGTACTACCAAGGCGGCCCAATTCAGCACGGCGATCTGCATCCTCCCAGAGTGCCACAATCGAATCGGCCCACTGCTCAACCGCCAATGGTGGAATATAGATGGCCGCATTGCCACCGATTTCGGGTAGGCTGGAGGTTTGCGATGCTATGCAGGCTGCACCACAGGCCATGGCTTCGAGAAGTGGCAATCCAAAGCCTTCGTACAAGGAGGGGTTGATATACATACGGCATGCGTTATACAGCCAGCACAATTCGGAATCGCTGACCTTGCCAACAAACTGGATGGCATCTGCCAGCCGTAGCTCTTGCAGGGTTGCAAAGATGCCTTCATCGCGCCAGCCACGGGCACCAACCACAACCAGCCGATAATTGCGATCTGGCTGGCGATCACGGCAGATTCGCAGCGCACGCAGCAGCGTTGCAAGGTTCTTGCGCGGCTCGATGGTGCTGACAAACAGTGCAAAGCTTCCAGCACTTATCTGCTCGTTGCCAAACATCCGAATCTCATGTGCTGGCACCTCAAGTGGCGCAAATGCTGGCCCGGCTGCTTCATAGACCACATCAATTGTTTCGGGGGCCACCTGCAATCGTTCAACAATATCGCGGCGGGTTGCTTCGGATACCGTAATCACGGCATCGGAATGCTGCACGCTCTCACGAACCCGGCCATAGAAGGTGCGAGCTGCATCATCAAGGATTTCTGGGAAATGCAAGAACGCCAGATCATGAATAGTTGTGATGGCACGGCAGGGGCGCAGGGTTGGTGCAATAAAATCCGGGAAGTGGGCAACATCGGCTCTGGCACGCAGCAACTCAATCGGGAGTGCAAACCGTTCCCAGCGATGATGCGGTGGCGTGAAACAGGCCAGGCGCTTGACATTTGGTGCAGTGACCAATGGCGCATGCTGCTCGTAATGCTGAAGCGTCAGAATCGTCGTCTCTGGCGCAATCGCCGCCAATGCCTCGGTCAATCGGCGGGTATACTGCGGAATACCGCCAATCCGATAGGCATTCAGGCGCGCATCAATTGCGACCCGCATGTTATTGCTCGCCCGAAATGTCAACAACCTGGCCATCATAGGCAAGGCGCACATGATCTGGCAGTTCTGCATTGGTCGCCTGATGGTCAAGCTCGTGACCCATATGCACCAGCAGGGCGCGCTGTGGCTGCAGTTCATTGATCACAGCCAATGCCTCAGTCAGCATAAAATGGGTTGGATGCGGAGTATGGCGCAGTGCATTCAGCACCAACACATCCAGGCCATGCAACTGATCACGGGTTGCCTGATCGAGGGCACTCGCATCAGTAATATAGCCCAGCTTGCCAATCCGAAAACCGGTGATCGCCCAGGTTCCGTGGTGAACCACGAGCGGCAGAATTTCGACGCCGCCAATAGTGAAGGGTGTGCCATTCCAGATTTCGATCAGATCAAGGGCCGGGCGGGTTGAACCCTCCGAACCATTGATGAAAGCATAGGCAAATCGATCCCGAACGCATGTGAGCGTCACAGCTGTGCCATACAATGGGATTGGGGCACGCATGGCAAAATTGAGCGGGCGCAGGTCATCGATTCCAGCAATATGATCGGCATGGCCGTGGGTCAGCAGCACGGCATCGACACGGCTGAGATCGGCACGTAATGCCTGCTCGCGCAGATCTGGCCCAGCATCAAACAGCAGCGTCAGCCCGGATACCTCAAGCAGCGCCGAGGTTCGCAGGCGGCGATTATGGGGATCGTTCGAGCGGCATACCGAACAGCGGCAGGCAATCATTGGGACGCCCATCGAGGTACCGGTGCCGAGAAATGTGAGGCGCATTACCATATGCAGATTATACCATTGCCGCTGCCCTCCGTGGTACAATATCAAGGCGGAACCGACATTCAGGAGAAGATATGCAGGCCGAAGTGCGGGTTATTCCGCTACGCGGGATTGGCGAAGTTCAGGCAGGCGATGATCTTGCAGCATTGATAGTGGCTGCACTTACAAGCCAGGGTTTCGCACTCGCCGATGGCGATGTGCTGGTCGTCACACAGAAAGTCGTCTCAAAGGCGGAGGGTCGCATCATCGATCCAGCAACCGTTGAGCCATCGCATATGGCCCACATGGCAGCGGCACAGGGGCCAAAAGACGCCGCCTACTACGAGGTTGTGCTGCGCGAAGCCAAGCGCGTGATCCGTATGGATCGCGGCGTGCTTGTGACCGAAACCCATCATGGCTTCATCTGCGCCAACTCTGGCGTCGATGAGTCCAATGTCGATGGCGGGCGCATGGTCACACTCCTGCCCATTGATCCCGATGGTTCAGCCGCCACCATACGCACCACAATCAGTGAGCAACTCGGGGTCGAACTGGCCGTGATTATCTCGGATACCTTTGGGCGGGCATGGCGCGAAGGCCAGGTCAATATTGCCGTCGGCGTGGCTGGAATGGCAGCACTGACCGATTATGCCGGTGTGACCGACCCACATGGCTATGAGCTGCAGGTCAGCAAAATCGCCGTCGCCGATGAACTAGCCTCGGCTGCCGAACTGGTGATGGGCAAGATCGATGGCGTGCCTGTTGCAATCGTACGTGGCTTTCCCTATACGCCGGCGGCAGGTGGGTATCGTGCATTATTGCGCGCACCAGAAAAAGATCTGTTTCGGTAGCCGATAGATTCTGCGCTCTTCATCGCTGCACGTTTGCCCTCACCCCCAGCTCCTCTCCCAGAACGGGCGAGGGGAGCAAAAAGCTTACTAACGAGGTCTATTGTCCTCTCCACCTGTGGGAGAGGGGTGGCGCGCACGCCGGGGTGAGGGGATTAATAGGAACCCATGACAGAAAGACCACTAACACGCCAGCATCAACCGATTGCGAATATTATCAATGGTCGGCGTTCCGTGCGGCGTTTTCTGGATCGTCGCGTGCCAGGCGAGGCACTGATCGAGATATTGGAAGCCGCCCGTTGGGCACCATCGCCGCATGGCCGCCAACCATGGCGTTTTGTGGTGCTGCGCGAGGCTGAATCCAAGGCGCATCTTGCCGAAGCAATGGGCGAGGAATGGCAGCGCCAACTAGCATTGGATGGCCAGGATCAGGCGCGGGTGGAGGAGCGCCTGCGCATCTCGCGCATGCGTATTCGCACTGCACCTGTTCTGATCATTCCCTGCTTGTATCTGCAAGAACTGGATCAGTACCCAGATGCCGAGCGCCAGCGTGCAGAGGAAATTATGGCGATCCAAAGCCTCGGCTGTGCCATACAGAATATGTTACTCACTGCCTATGCGTTTGGGCTCGATGCTGGCTGGATGTGTGCGCCATTGTTCTGTCCGGAGGTTGTTCAGGCGGCGCTTGATCTTGAGCAAACTATAATACCGCACGCGCTGATTCCAGTTGGCTATGCAGCCGCCGATCCAAACCGCCGCCCGCATAAACCAATCGAGGAGCTGGTTGTATGGCGTTGAGTTTCGATCCAATTGAACCATCGGCATTAGAAGCCCTTGATGCCGTGCTTGGCCCGGCACTCCATTTTCCGAATAGCACAATGCTCGATTTCATGCGCGACACGGTTGGTGCCCACAACATGCGCGCTGTGCGCCGCGATGGGCAGATCGTTGGTGGGCTTGGAACGCTTCCGATGGGCCAGTGGTATGGTGGGCGGGCCGTTCCGATCGCCGCCGTGACAGCGGTTGGCATCGCTCCAGGGGTGCGCGGAACAGGAATAGGAGCGTTCATGCTGCGCTCCTCACTTGAAGAACTGCAAGCCAACCATGTGCCTCTGGCGGTACTCTTTCCAGCAACACTAACATACTATCGCGGGGCGGGCTATGAGCGGGCTGGATATCGGCTCACCTATGAAATGCCGCTCTCACTGATTCAGGTGCGTAATCTCGATGATGCACTGACGCTTGAACCATTTGAAGCGGCTGATTATCCCGCGATTCGGATGATCTATGCCGAACAGGCTGCACGCGAATGTGGCAACCTCGAACGCCCGGAATGGCTGTGGCAACTACGCCTCGAACCAAAAGTGAACCCCGTCTTTCGCTATCTGGTGCGCCGAGGCAACACAATCGAGGGCTACATTGTCTATTCCCAGGGCAGCCGTCAAGATCCAATCCGCATCAGGGATCTGGTGGCACTCACACCAGCCGCCGGTCGGCGCTTCCTAGCGCTACTGTCCAGCTATCAGTCCATGGTTGATCTGGCGCTGTGGAATGGCGGCCCACTCGACTCACTTGTCTATCTGTTGAGCGAAAACCTGACCGGCGGCTCGAAATCGCGGGTTTCCATCCAGAGCAGCTACGATTGGATGGTGCGGATCGTCGATGTGGCTGGGGCATTCGAAGCGCGTGGCTATCCACATGGGCTGAATGCAACACTCGAACTCCAGGTACTTGATCGATTGCTTTCCGATAATAACCAGAACTTTACTATTGAAATCGCCAATGGCAGAGCATCCGTAACTCGCGGCGGCGCAGGGCAGATTATCATCGGCATTCGCGAACTGGCAGCACTGTATACCAGCTTTATGCACCCGCAGGAACTACGCCGATTCGGTCACATCCACGGCTCAGATGCATCATTGGCAGTGCTTGGGAGTGTGTTCGGTGGGCCACGCCCATGGATGCCCGATATTTTTTAGGATGTAGAGGTGCAACATGGCAATTGATCTCCAGACAGCAACAATCGTATACCCAACCAGCGATGGAGAACCCATGGCCGATAATACCAAGCAATTCCGCTGGATTGTGACGATCAAGGGTGGCCTGGATACGCTGTTCATGGATCGTGCAGATGTGTTTGTGGCCGCTGATCTGCTCTGGTACCCTGTCGAAGGCGAACCGGGCCTTCGCCGCGCAGCGGATGCCATGGTCGTGTTTGGGCGGCCAAAAGGCGACCGTGGTGCCTACATGCAATGGCTAGAAGATGACATCGCGCCACAGGTTGTGTTCGAAGTGCTCTCGCCGGGCAACACACTACGCGAAATGAGCCGCAAACTCGCATTCTACGATATGTATGGCGTCGATGAATATTACCTGTATGATCCAGATAAGAATGATCTGGCGGGTTGGGTGCGCGCCAACAATCGGCTCCTTCCAGTCGAAGAGATCGAAGGGTGGGCCAGCCCACGCCTGAATGTGCGCTTCACCCTCGATCAGCAGACACTGCATATCATTCGCCCAGATGGCAGCGAGTTCCTGGATTATATCGAGCTAGAACGTCGCCGCGAGGCCGAACATACCCGTGCAGAACGGGAATATACCCGTGCAGAACAGGAGCGTACTCGCGCCGATCTGCTGGCCGAGCGGCTGCGCGCACTCGGTGTCAATCCGGATGATGTTCTTGGAGCCACAAGTTAGAAGTTTATAATAAAGAATGTTTGTGGCTGATGCCAGGATCTGTTCGCTTGTTCAACCAGCGTGCATCGGCAACGCCGCCGTATGCTGCTAGGAATGGGTTCAATACCAATTGCGGGTTATATGTTCAAAGGATAGGATATTTCCATGATTGTTGTACTTGCGGGCGGTGTCGGAGCAGCACGCTTCCTCGAAGGAGTCGTTCAGGTTGTTGCGCCAGATGATGTGACGGCGATTGTCAATACTGGCGATGACACAACCATGCATGGGTTGCGGATCTGCCCTGATCTCGATATTGTTATGTGTACACTGGCTGGCGTGATCGACCGTGAGCAGGGTTGGGGGATTGCCAATGACACAACCGAGTGTATGACATGGCTGGGCAAACTTGGCGGCCCAACCTGGTTCAAACTCGGTGATCGTGATCTGGCCATGCACATCCGCCGCACTGAGCTCTTACGTACTGGACATACGCTCAGTGAAGTTGCCGAGCAATTTGGGCGAGCATTGGGTGTTGCTGTTCGGCTGCTGCCAATGAGTAATGAGCCAGTAGAAACATATATCAAAACACCAGATGGCACGATCCATTTTGAGGAATATTTCGTTCGGCATCGCGCGCAGGATGAGGTTCTGGGGGTTCACTTCGAGGGTGCCGATGTGTCCAGTCCTGCCCCAGGCGTTCTGGAATCTATTCGTGATGCACAGGCGATCCTGATCGCCCCAAGTAACCCGATTGTGAGCGTTGGCACCATCCTGGCCATTCCAGGCATCCGGGCAGCGCTTGAGGCAACCAACGCACCGGTTGTGGCCGTCAGCCCGATTGTTGGCGGTGCAGCGATCAAGGGGCCGGCTGGGCCGTTGCTACGCGCGAATGGCTATGAGGTCTCGGCACTTGGGGTGGCGCATTGTTACCAGGGGATCATCGATGCACTGGTGATCGACCATGCCGATGCACATCTGGCAGAAGCCATTCGAGCGCTCGGCATCGATGTCACAATCACCGACACAATCATGCGCGGGTTGCCGGAAAAACGTGCGCTGGCGCAGGCCGCCATTGAAGCAGCCGCGAATATGGTGCAATAGTTGTCAGAAGTCAGAAGTTTTACCACCAACCTTATACTGCTCATGGGTAATGTCTGGACGTGCGAAATCATGCATATACATCAACCAGTGAGCAAACGTGCGTATCATGTGCGGCGTCTGCGGATACTGTCCAATCGTAAGCCGCGATGAATATACTAAGGTTATTCTGGCTCCTGACTCCTGACTCCTGAATACTCGCATAAAGGAGCCACAAACCACATGCTTCATGCCATCGTTCCAGTGAAATCGCTGGCGCTCGCAAAAAGTCGCCTCAGCGAAATGCTCGATCAGGGCGAACGGCGAGCATTGGCGCTCGCGATGCTTGAAGATGTTCTGCGGCTGTTACAGGCAACACCGGTGATCGCCCGGTTTGGGGTAGTAAGCCGTGATACCACCGTTCTACGGATGGCCCATCGTATGGGTGCCGATAGGCTGATCGACCATGCAGACGATCTGAATGGTGCGTTGATCCAGGCGGCCACGCAGTATACACAAGCGGGTGCGCAGGCATTACTTGTGCTACACGCCGATCTGCCATTAGCAACCCCAGAAGAACTAGGGCGTATGGCGGAAGGGCTGGCAAGCGCAACGGATATCACGCTTGCGCCTGCCCGCGATGGTGGCACGAATGCGCTTGCCTGTGTTGCGCCGCATCCGTTACCGTTTTTGTTTGGCGGGCGCAGCCTGGAACGACATGTTCGTGCGGCACACGAGCAGCGGCTTACGCCACATCTGGTTCGATCAAGCGGATTGGAGCGTGATATTGATCGACCCGAGGATTTGATCTGGTTGCTTGAGACTCCTGGCGAAACAGCAGCACAACGGTTTGTTCGCCAGCTTGGCATCCTTGAACGAGCAGCCTGTGTGTGATGGAACCAAGCATTCAGGAGTCAGGAGTCAGGAGTCAGAATACCAAGAACCCGTGGAGGGTGCGGACCTGTGTGTCCGCCCAATACCAACCAAGAACCGAGAACCCGTGTAGGGGCGAACCTTGTGTCCGCCCGAGAACCACGGAACAAACCCAGAACAAGGACTAAACATATACCACAATGATTTCTCGATCACAGCCGCGGCATGACCACCAAACAATGGGAAGCAACTGACATGGCTTGCGCGTCGGGTACCCTCTGGGTGCCGCAGCGCCTGGCCGCAGGAAGGTTGCCGGGGTATCCTTTGGGTCTGGCACCCAAAACCGGGTGCCCTCTGGGCGGGAACGGTTTCTTGCCGCCCGCCGCGCGCAGTGGCACGATTGAGAATTGAACGGTTTCTTGCCGCCCGCCACGCGCAGTGGCATAATCCGGGCGTATAGCCCAAGAACGAAGAATCGAGAAGGAGTAACCTCATGGGAATTATTGGATACGCCGCAGCACTGGAACAATTCCACCCAACCGATTTGCTGCGCTACAGCCAGTTGGCAGAGCAGAACGGGTTTGGTGGTATCATGGCCGCCGATCACTTCCAACCCTGGGTGCCAGCCCAGGGCCATAATGCCTTCGTGTTCAGCTGGATGGCGGCATTGGGTGCCACAACCGAGAAAGTATCCTTCGGGCCGGGCGTCACATGCCCATCATTCCGCTACCACCCGGCCGTTGTCGCTCAGGCCGCCGCAACGCAAGCCGCCATGACACCAGGGCGCTTCTGGCTTGGGCTCGGCAGTGGCGAGGCGCTCAATGAACATGTTGTTGGCGGAGTCTGGCCAGAACCACACATTCGGCTGCAGATGATGCAGGAGGCAATTGGCATCATCAAAAAGCTGTTCAGTGGCAAAGTCGCCAAGCACGATGATGGCAAATATTTCAGCATGGAGCGCGTGCGATTATGGACCCTGCCCGAAGTGGCGGCACCGATTCTGGTAGCAACTGCCGGGCCGATCACGGCTGAATGGACGGGCCGCGAGTGCGATGGCATCATTACCCCAAGCGCCAGCCTGGATAAACTGAAGATGCTGCTTGGCAAATTCGAGGATGGTGCCCGCAAAGCCGGGAAGGACGCCAGCACGATGCCGAAGATGTTGCAGGTGCATCTCTCCTGGGCCGATACCTATGAAGAAGCGTTACAGAGTGCATTGACCGAATGGCCAAATGGTGGCATGCCCTTCCCCAAACAGGATATTCGCTCGCCCGAGGATTTCGCCGAAATCGCCAAGCTCGTGCGGCCCGAGAACTTCAAGAACCGAATGATCATCTCACCGCATATAGAAGAACACCGCGAGAATCTGCAACGCTTCATCGATCTGGGCTTCAACGAAATCCATGTCCATAATGTTGGCCGCAACCAGGAACAGTTCATCAAGGCGTTTGGGGAACAGGTGATTCCCAATCTGAAGTGGAGCTGAACGAGTATTCAGGAGTCAGAATGCCCTCACCCCCGGCCCCTCTCCCATTGGGAGAGGGGCGGCGCAGCAGGGATGAGGGAACAAGCGTACAAGATCCATAAACATACATTGATCGCAGCCGAGGCATGATCAACAGTCCATGGGATGCTACCGAGCTATATTCGGGGTTCGGGGCAAGGCCCCGACCGTGGGTCGTGGCCGGGGTACCTTTTGGGGCTGGTACCCCCGGACGGAACCGCCCTGACCGCCGGGCGCGTAGCCTAAACGACAAACGCAGATCTATTCTGAGTGCTGACTCCTAAATAGATAAAAGGAACATGCCATGAAACTCAAATCAATCGTTGAATCGGGCGACCCAGAGAAGGTCGCTGGTGGCTTTCAGTTTCTTGAAGGGCCGGTATGGCATCCAGAAGGATTTCTGCTGTTTTCCGATATCCCTGCCGCCAAGATCTACAAATGGTCTCCCGATGGTACACTCTCGGTGTGGCGCGATGGCAGCGGTAACTCAAATGGATTAACCTTCGACAGACAGGGTGGCCTGGTGGCATGCGAACACGGCAACCGCCGCGTCTCGCGTACACTCGCCGATGGAACAATTGTAAGCATTGCCGAATTTTATAATGGCAAGCGCCTCAACCGACCAAATGATCTAGTGGTCAAATCGGATGGCACCGTGTACTTTACCGATCCGCCATATGGCAAGAACCCTGGCGAGCCAACCAATCCCGCCGATATCGAACAGCCCTGCAATGGCGTCTATCGGGTGCTAACCAATGGAACCCTTGAACTCGTTGCCGATGATTTTGAGCGCCCAAATGGGCTAGCCTTCTCACCCGATGAGTCGATCCTGTATATCGATGATTCTGCTCGCCGCCATGTGCGTGCCTTCGATATGCTGCCCAACGGAACGCTGGCGAACTCGCGGATTGTTGCTGATCTGGATCACCCGCAGCCTGGATCACCGGATGGAATGAAGATCGACACTCAGGGGAATCTGTATGTTGCTGGTGCAACCGGAGTATGGGTGTTCACACCAGAGGGCGAGCATTTGGGGGTAATTGTCACACCAGAACGGCCTGCTAATCTGGCCTGGGGTGATGCTGATCGGCAGACGCTGTATGTTACTGCGCGAACATCACTCTACCGCTTCCGTACGCATGTACCAGGGATGCTCGTGCAGTACGACTAAAGTCCGCATGTGGTCTGTCATGCTGAACGACGTGAAGCATCTTGCATTCTGATTCCATCCGCCAGATCCTTGGCTCAAAGATACGGTAATGATTGCCAAGCGGCAATTTGGGATGGATCATGCATTGATCATGTGCCATATCAGCCTATCCGCTCCGCTGCGGATAGTGTCCATCCCTCAGTGCTGACGAGTATAACTGGCGCTATAATCAGATCGTGTCAACCAATCTGAGAAACGAGGCAATGATGCCAATCACAATCACCAACGTCCGCACGATTCTAACAGCACCAGCCGGAATTCGCCTGGTTGTGGTTAAGATCGAGACATCCGAACCAGGGTTGTATGGCCTGGGCTGTGCGACCTTTACCCAGCGTTATGCCGCCGTCGCCACCACAATCGATACCCACCTGCGCCCGTTCTTGTTGGGCAAGGACGCTCAACGGATCGAGGATATCTTTCAGACAAGCATGGTCAATGCGTACTGGCGCAATGGCCCGATCATGAACAACGCGATCTCCGGCGTTGATATGGCGCTGTGGGATATCAAGGGCAAGCTGGCCAACCTGCCACTCTACCAGCTGTTTGGCGGCAAGTGTCGCGAGGCTGCCGCACTCTATCGCCACGCGGATGGCACCAGCCCCGAAGCGGTTGCCGATGATGTGCAGCGCTATGTCGAACAGGGCTACCAATATGTGCGCTGCCAGATCGGCGGCTATGGTGGCCGTGGCGAGCGCCGGCCAGCCCCCGATGGTGCACTGCCAGGCGCATACTATGATCCGGTGCGCTATGCCCGTGCCGTTCCTACCGTGTTCGAAAAGGTGCGCCAGCAGGTTGGGCCGGATGTCGAACTGCTCCACGATGTCCACGAACGCCTGCAACCATCACAGGTCATTCAACTGGCCAAAGCGCTCGAACCCTATCGGCTGTTCTTTCTGGAAGATCCACTGCCGCCAGAGCAGGTCGAATGGTTCCGCACCCTGCGCCACCATACCGTTACCCCGATTGCGATGGGTGAGCTGTTTGTGAATGTGCGCGAATGGATTCCGCTGGTTGCCGAGCAACTGATCGATTTCACCCGTGCCCATATCAGCGCAATCGGTGGGATCACCCCGGCGCGCAAGATGGCCGCATTCTGTGAGCTGTATGGTGTTCGCACTGCCTGGCACGGCCCCGGCGATGTCTCACCAGTCGGCCATGCCGCCAATCTGCACCTCGATCTCAGCAGCCCCAACTTCGGTGTACAGGAATGCTACGATTTCCCCGATAGTGTGCGCGAGGTCTTCCCTGGCTGCCCCGAGATCCGTGGTGGCTATATGTACCCGAACGACAAACCAGGCCTGGGGATCGATATCGATGAACAGCTGGCCGCCAAATATCCCTGCACCGATTTCCTGGATGAATGGACCCTGGCGCGTCTACCGGATGGAACCTCGGCCCGCCCGTGATGAATGCTTTCTGCCCTCATCCCCCAGCCCCCCTTCTCCCATTGCCAGGGAGAAAGGAAGCAAATGACCCATTGCAAACCCTTTACACCCCTCTCCTCGTTTGGGAGAGGGGATGGGATGAGGGGCATCAAGTGGGCACCGATTTGCCGGAAAGCACGTCGGTGGCCGAGGCATCGTTCTTGCCTCCATGCAGCTATTGTGCAAGGCAGCGCTGCTCGTATGCTGCTAGGAGTGGGTAAATCGCAGGTGTTGGGTAGGCAAGTACTCGCTCTAGCGAACCGTTGTATCCGCCGATACACATGAGAGAGCATGGCGTGCCTGCGTGTCCGCCCGCGCTGATGACTGACGGCTGACCGCTTATGGCGCAGGTGCAGGTGTCGCAACAACCGCAGGTGCAGTTGTTTCAACAGGCGTAGGGATGGCTGTGGCAATCGGCGTGACCGTTCCAGTCATCGATGTACTATACTGGAGCGTCTCCACGTCGAAGAAAAACCGGGTTCCATCATCGGCTTGCACGGTTAGCCGATAGCCCTGCGAGTCGATGATCCGTACCGGGCCGACCCGACGTGGGGTGGGATGGCCTGAAGAAGGATGGGGGCCATGTGGTTTATCTGGTATGAATGGCACGCCAGACATCGTAAGGAAGGCTTGTCCGGGATCCGCTGCTTGATAACAAGCATATATTTGGGTCACGTAATCACCAATCACATCCTGCCACATGTTGGTGCATTGGGTGCTTGGGTAATCAACCGACATCTTTGCGGTTCCTGGATCGAACTCCATGATCCCGCGTGCCACTTCCGGGGTTGGATAGATGCCACCCGGCGGGGTTGGTTGGAGGGTGGGCAGAATGGGCGTGCGTGGTGCGAGCGCAATCTCAGTGGCCCGATGTTCCGCTGCACGCATTTCCGAATCGAGCGCTTGGCGCAGCGCCGCACGATACGCCTCGCTGATATTCGGATCGGCGATTTGGGTTTGATATTGAACAATTAATCCGTAGTCGGGGTAGGATTGGTAGATGTTGGCGGTTGCTGCGGCCTCCTGCACCGGGATGAGCATGGAAGGACGGATCGTATCCTCGCCAGTCGGATTGCCACTGGTTGGCACTACCCGTGTACCGATGATCGGTGTAATTCCCCCTTCGTCGTTTAGGTTAACGGTTGATGGTACGGCCAGTTGTGTGATCAGTGGTTCAGGTGTGGATAGTTGCGGCGCAGCACTGCGCTCCGGCGCTGG
>JBBQSD010000125.1:0-18791 GCA_038214135.1 Chloroflexales bacterium
GAAAGCCCAGCGCGGCCTTTGTTATGGGTTCTTCGCGATGAACTGGGCCTCACGGGTACGAAAGTCGGCTGTGCTGCTGGATTCTGTGGTGCCTGTACCATCCATCTTGATGGCAAGGCTGTTCGTTCCTGCCTGACGTCACTTGCCGCTGTTGCTGGGCAACCGATTCGAACAATCGAGGGCCTGGCGCAACTCTTGCCAGATGGCAGCCTGATGCTGCATCCGGTTCAACAGGCCTTTCTCAACGCCCAGGTACCACAGTGTAGCTGGTGCATGAGTGGCCAGATGATGACAGCGGCGGCATTTTTGGCGGCGACACCGGCCCCGTCTGCGGATCAGATCGTTGAGGCGATGACCAAGAATTATTGTCGTTGTGGGTGTTATGTTCGTATTCGTACGGCTGTGGCGCAGGCTGCCGAATTGCTTGCTGCTGATCAGGAGGGCGTAGTATGACAGCACCCAAACGGCGTTGGCGCATGAGCCGCCGCGGGTTCCTGATCGGAGTTGGAGTTTCCGGAGCCGGATTAGTGCTTGGCGTCACACTGGCACCAAAAGCACGATTGCAGATTGCCGCAGTGCTCGATTCCGGCGCTTCTCAGCCGGCCAGTGTTGCTGGTGGGCCTGATGCATGGTTTGAGATTACCCCAGATAATCAGGTCACATTCTATGCGACCAAGGTTGAGATGGGCCAGGGGATTCATACAGCACTCGCCCAGATCGCCGCAGAAGAACTGGAAATTAGTTGGGATCAACTGACCGTTAAGCAGGCAACGACGAATATTGGGCCGCAGGATGCCAATGGAACCAGCGGCAGTATGTCGGTATCGTCGCTGTACAAACCATTGCGTGAGGCATCGGCAACAATGCGTGAGATGTTGCGCGCCGAAGCCGCCCGCAAGCTGGGCGTCAACCCAACCGATCTGCAGATTATTGATGGTGTGGTTGCGCTGAAATCTGATCCAACCAAACAGCTAACCTATGGCCAGATTGTGCAGGGCGTTGCGAAATGGGATGTTCCCAAAGAAGCACCAGCACTCAAATCGCCCGATCAATTTCGCTATATTGGCAAACCAATCCCGCGCGTGGATTTCCTGGCGAAACTGACTGGACAGGCAATCTATGGCTATGATGCGCGTCTGCCAAACATGCTCTATGGTGCGATTGCCCGCCCGCCGACGATTGGAGCAACACTCAAGAGTGCCAATGCTGGTGATGCCCAGGCCCAACCAGGGGTTGTGACGGTCGTTAATGACGGCAATTTTGCTGGCGTGGTTGCGGAAACACGTCTGCAAGCCTATGCAGGGCTTGCGGCGATGCAACTGGAGTGGAATGAGGGCCAGGTCTGGCAACAGGCTGATATCGAGGCTCGCATCACCGTTGGGCAGGGTAGCGGTGTCACAATCCAGGAGCAGGGCGATGCGGATGGGCAGTTGCGTGGTGCGATACTGACAGCAGAGTTCCGCACGCCAATCGCCGTCCATGCCCACCTGGAGGCGCAGGCGGCTCTGGCCGAGGTGCAGGCCGATAGCGCACGGGTGTGGGTCTCGACCCAATTCCCTAGTTTTGTTCGCACAGATGTTGCGAACGCCATTGGCCTGAAGCCAGAGCAGGTTGAGGTGATTCCGACCTTTCTTGGTGGCGGGTTTGGGCGCAAATTCGGCGTCGATGTTGCTGTCGAAGCGGCGCGGCTAGCAAAGGCATCCGGGCGACCCGTACATGTTGGGTGGTCACGCACCGAGGATATGCGCCATGGCTATTTCCGACCGCCAACACATCATATTCTGAAGGGTATTGTTGAGGGCGGCAGGATTAAGGCGATTGAGCATCAACTCTCCAGCGGCCATATATCCAGTGATTTCTTGCCGCGCTATCTCTCGGTCTTTATGGGTGGCGATTTCGGCGCATGGCGTGGAGCGATGGTTCCGTATACTATTCCGAATATCAAAACCGTGGCGTGGAGCAATGAACTGCCGATCCCAACCGGCTGGTGGCGTGGGCTGGGGTTGCTGCCCAATAATTTCGCAGTTGAGAGTTTTATCGATGAACTGGCCCATAGCGCCAACATCGATCCACTCCAGTTTCGCTTAGCTCAATTGCCAGATGGCGAGCGCGGGCCGCGTTACAAAGCAGTGCTGGAAAAGGTTGCCGAACTCAGCAATTGGAATAGCCCGGCAGCAGCAGGACGCGGGCGCGGGTTGGCCGTGTGTACAGATGCAGGAACAATGGTCGCCCATGTTGCGGAAGTTGCCGTCGAGGGGAATGCTATCCGTGTGTTGAACTTCTGGTCGGCAGTTGATCCAGGGTTGGCAATCAACCCAGATGGCATCAAAGCCCAGACCGAAGGCTCGATTGTGATGGGCCTCAGTTCAACGTTGATCGAGGAGCTTACTGTCAAGGATGGCCAGATCAGCGCCAGTAATTTCGATGGTTATCCATTGATTACCATGAAGGATATTCCGCAGATCGAAGTTGCTGTTCTGAGCAATGGCGATGTCCCACACGGAATGGGTGAGCCAGCGATTGGCCCAGTTGCGGCAGCGGTTGCGAATGCAGTCTTCGCGCTCACCGGCAAGCGATTGCGGCAATTGCCGTTGAAATTGGTGTGAGACGAGTATTCAGGAGTCAGGAGTCAGAAGGAGCCATCAGCTTTCGGCTCCTGCAAAAGCCAGCCGCGCAGCGGCACAATATGCGAGGCATACAATGACAAACACAAGCCTGCTCCAACCGAAGCGGACTATCGCCGAACTGAAGGAGTTGCGTGCGCTGACCGGTGACGAAAACGGGGCGCAGCGGGTAGCCTTTACCGAGACGTGGGCCACGGCACGGGCGTGGGTGCGTACCAAACTGGCCGAGTTGCCGGTGGAGGTCGAAACCGACCAGGCTGGCAATGTGTGGGCAACGTTGCGTGGTACTTCCAAGAAGGAACTATGGATCGGTGGACATATCGATTCGGTTCCGAATGGTGGCTGGCTGGATGGCTGCTTGAATGTGCTGGCCGGGTTGGAGATCATGCGCCGGATCGCTGCCGAAGGCACGCCGCCGATTACGATTCGCCTGGTCGATTGGGCCGATGAAGAGGGCGCACGCTTTGGGCGCAGCCTGTTTGGTTCTAGCGCGGTTTCGGGCTATATGGATCCCGAAGAGTTGGCCGAATTAAAGGATCGCAATGGTATCACACTGCGTGAGGCAACCGCCGCCTATGGCATCGATCTGCTCAAAGCCCGTGAGGCAGGCCAGCAACTCCGCAATGCCGCTGCCTATTTAGAGCTGCATATTGAACAAGGGCCAGTGCTGGAAAGTATGGGCCTGCCATTGGGCGTGGTCATCGGCACCTATGGCGTTGAGCGCAATGCGATTACCTTCACTGGCCAGGCTGCCCATGCTGGCTCGACGCCAATGGATAAGCGCCGCGATGCGTTTGCCGCCGCTGCGAAGCTCGGGCTTGAGATCCGTGATATTGCAAAACGCAATGGCGGAGTCTGCACTGTTGGCAGTTGTATCACCAAACCAGGGATTGTGACTGCGGTGGTTGGCGAGTGTACGATCACACTGGACCAGCGCCATATGAATGCGAATGGGCTTGCGAATATGCTTCGTGAAGCGCAGGAGGCCAGCCAACGGTTTGCTGCGGAAGAAAAATGTGAGGTTGCCTGGAAGCAAATCTGGCAGATTGTGCCGATCCCATTCAATCTCGATCTGATCGAATTGTGTGATCAGTCGATCCGCGAGACTGCAGGGCAGGTGCATCGGCTGCCAAGCGGCCCATTGCACGATGCCGCCGAGATCTGCCGCGCTGGGGTTCCAACAATTATGATGTTTGTGCAGAGCCTGCGCGGTATCTCGCACAACAAGATCGAAGATACCAGTGAGGAACATATCGAACTATCGGTTATTGCCTTTGATAAACTGGCTAGCAAGGCGATTGATTGGATAATGGCCAAATAAATGAGATGGTGCAGGGGCGGTTCGCGAACCGCCCCTGCACCGGGGAATTACTTCCCAAATGCCCGCCGTGCAACGAACTTGCCAGCGCCCTGCTCGCCCTTCCATTCGCCATCCTGCACCAGCACGCGCCCGCGTGATAGCACAATGCTTGGCGCACCAGTGACATCCCAGCCCTCATACAGGTTATAATCGGTGTTCTGGTGCTGTGTAGCCGCCGAGATCGTCACCTGCTTGTTCGGGTCCCAGATCACAATATCGGCATCGGCACCTGGCGTGATGGCACCCTTCTGTGGGTAGCACCCGAACAGCTTGGCCGGGTTGGTGCAGCACAACTCAATCCAGCGGTTCAGCGAGATTCTGCCGGTGCGGACGCCGTGGGTATACATAATCATCATGCGATCTTCAATACCAGGGCAGCCATTCGGAATCGCAGCAAAGCTGGCTTTGCCAAGCTCCTTGCCCGGGTTGCGGCCATCCCTGCCACCCTCATACCAGAACGGGCAGTGGTCGGTTGAAACAACCGACAGCGAACCATCGGCGATGCCACCCCATAGTGCCACCTGATCGCTGGCCTCGCGGAATGGCGGCGAGCAGACCCACTTGGCCCCTTCGAAGCCCTCACGCGCCAGATCATCCTTTGTGAAGAAGAAGTACTGCACGCAGGTTTCGGCCATGATATTGAAATGGCCACGTGCCCGTGCGCCACGCAATGCCGAAAGCGCACCGTTGTTGGTCAGATGTACAACATACAATGGTGCGCCAGCTACCTCGGCCAGCCGAATAGCCCGCTCAGTTGCTTCGGCCTCTAGCTCGGGCGGGCGGGTTAACGCATGGTATTTTGGCGAGAGATTGCCCTCCGCAATCGCCTCCTTGATCAGAATATCAATCGCATCGCCATTTTCGGCATGCACCATGATCAAAAGGCCATGCTTGGCCGCCATTTGCATCGCCCGAAACAGAGTCGTGTCATCAACCTGAAGTGCGCCCTTGTAGGCCATAAACAGCTTCAGGCTGCTGACGCCCAGATCGAGGCAACTGGGAATCTCTGCCATCACGCTATCGGGCAGATCGGTAATTGCGAGATGGAAGCCATAATCGATTGCGGCCTTACCATTGGCCTTGCCATGCCAGATGTCCAGGGTTTCGCGTAGTGTCGCGCCCTTTGGCTGGATCGCAAAATCGATATGCATGGTTGTTCCGCCAAATGCCGCCGCCCTATGCCCGGTGAAAAATGTATCAGATGAGTTTGTGCCACCGAATGGCATATCGAGATGCGTATGCACATCGATTCCGCCAGGAATAACCAGCTTACCCGTTGCATCGATAGATGTATCGCCAACCAGATCTCGCCCAACCGCGACAATCTGTTCGCCATCGATCAGCACATCGGCCTGAAATGTGTCGCCGGCTGTGACGACCGTGCCACCTTTGATCACTGTTGTCATATGTTGCTCCTATTACGATGCCACCGTAGCAAACTCTGGCAATATCTGTTTGCCATACACATCCAGGCAACCCTCTTCGTCGCCACTCATAAGATAAATATTAAACTGATCGACACCAGCATCGGCCAGTTCCTGGAGTCGGCGTTTGTGTTCTTCAACTGGGCCAACAATGCAGAAGCGATCAACAATATCATCGGTCACAAACTGGCTATTAGTACTACCGACCTCGGCGTGGTGTAGGTAATTGTAGCCCTCCCGATCCTGGACATAGCGGGTCAGTGCGGGTGGCAGTTGGTCGGTTCCATAGCGGCTAATCAGATCAACAACATGGTTCGAAACCAGGGCTGGGAACCAGCGCACCTGCTCGCGGCATTTCGCCAGATCATCAGAAACCCACACCGGTGCAGCCGCCATGATCTTGATTGCTTTTGGATCGCGGCCAGCCTGGCGCGCACCCTCGTGTACAAAACCAACACACCATTTGATCAGGTCGGGGTCGGCAAACTGGAGAATCACGCCATCTGCGACTCTGCCGGTCAAGTTCAGGGCTTTCGGGCCATACCCAGCGATCCAGATCGGTAGCTTGCCGCCTTCTGCCACCCAGGGCATCCGAATCCGTTCGCCATCATAGTTGGCATCACGGCCCTCGGCCATATCGCGAATAATATGCACTGCCTGTTCCAGCGTTGCCAGCGTAGTCGGCTTCTTGCCCAGCACGCGCCGAGCGCTATCGCCACGCCCGATTCCCAGATCCATGCGGCCACCAGATATGAGATTCAGCGTCGCTAAGGTACTGGCCGTCACACTCGGATCACGGGTTGCCGGGTTGGTAACGCACGTCCCAAGGCGCATGCGGGTTGTGTTATTGGCCATCAGCGTCAGAATCGGGTATGGATCAAGCCATAGCACATGCGAGTCGAACACCCATCCATAGCTAAACCCGGCCTGTTCAGCCTGGCGGGTCAGCGCAACGGCGCGATCTGGCCCCATATCGAGTTTCAGGGTGATCCCAAATTCCATAGTCGGCCTCCAGTGGTGCAATCGGCAGGGACGCGATGTATCGCGTCCGTACGGAGTCAAAAATATGCTACGTGTTTCGATTAAACGAATAAAGGTAATTAGCCGCAGACTTCAGCCTGCGGATTCCGAGCAAATACCCCTACCAAAACAAAAATCAGGAGCCAGATAAACCAGCAGAATAATGGAATGCTATGATCATACCACAGCTTCCAATCCCTGCTGACTCCTGGCTCCTGACTTCTGGCTCCTGCGAGTTATTTCGCCATGGCCTTGTTGAAAATGTCCTGGGTATAGGCTCCCGCACTTGGGGCGGCCTTGATCACGCCATACTCCTGTGCAATATCGGCGGTGCGCTTGAATGCCTCTGGATCCATCAAGCCAACCTTGGTGTCCTTGTTGATTGGATCGCCCCAGACGAGTTTATTAACTTCATTCATCTGCCATGCCTGGGCATCCTTTTTCATCACACCAGTGGCATCCTGCTTGAGCACAATCGCCACACAATCATCGACATTATCGCGGCAGTAGGCCCAGCCCTTGATCGATGCACGCAGGAAACGAGCGGCGATATCCTGGTTCTTGGCATCCTTGAGGAATTCCTCGGTGGTAAAGATGCCATCTTCCATCATTGCAGTGCCCTCTTTGTTGAAATCGATGATGTTGAGTTCCTCGGGCTTGTGGCCAGCGGCCAACACCTGGTAGTATTCGTTATAGGTCATTGCCGAAGCCGCCACGACTTCCTTGTTCAACAACAGGTTCATGTCGAATGGCTGCTTGACCAGCTCGATGTCCTTGTCCTTGTCGATATTGTATTTTGCCAGCGTGGCCAGCAGTTGCAGCTCATTGCCACCAAACCAGACGGCGACCTTCTTGCCTTTCAGATCGGCAGGGCCATTGATATTGCTCTCCTTCCAGGAGATCGTGCGCATGCCGCTATACTGGTAGATCTGGCCGATATTGACAAGCGGGACGCCCTGTTCGCGGTTAGCGAGCGTGCTTGGCAGCCAGTCGATGCCAAACTGCGCCTGGCCACCGGCCACAACCTGGGCTGGAACAATATCTGGGCCGCCTGGCCGCACGGTGACATCAAGGCCCTCTTCTTTATAGAAGCCCTTCTCCAGTGCTGCATAGTAGCCAGCAAACTGCGCCTGGGCAACCCACTTCAGCTGAAGGGTGACTTTATCGGGAGTGCCGGTTGCAGCAGGAGCGGCGGTTGGTTCAGCAGCAGGAGCCGCAGTTGGTGCAGCGGCAGCCGGGGCAGTGGTTGGAGCGGCGGCCGGGGTTGTTCCGCCACAAGCTACCAATGCCATCGCCAGTAACATCAGGGTTACAATGAACCCATAGAGTCTGTTGGTTCGCATGGGAATCTGTCTCCTTATAAGTATAACAATTGACATAAAGTGTCGGCAGTTTCACGTTCTGGAAATCGTGCTCCCTCCTTTCATAATTCCCGATTGGAAAGGTGCCAGGGCATGGCCATTCGTTCCGCCACGACGATCACAAGATAGAAGGCGATGCCCAACACACAGGCAACCAGAATGGCAGCCCAGGCATCAATATAGCGCCCAACGCTGGCCTGTGCCAGAATATACACGCCCAGTGCGCGCCGTGGGCCACCAAAATATTCGCTGACGACCGCACCGATCATGCTGAGCGTTGCACCAATCTTGAGTGCATTGAACAGATATGGCAGTGCAGCCGGGACGCGCAATTTCATAAAGATCTGCGTTGATGTCGCCGCATACGATTGCATCAATTCAAAGGCCGCTGAATCAGGCGAAATCAATCCACGAAATGTATTGATCAGCGTTGGAAAGAAGACCATAATCGCCACAATCGCAATCTTGGAGGATTGGGTTGTCGATCCAAGCCACACGCCAACCAGTGGTGCGAGTGCAATAATCGGCACGGCATTCGATGCCACTGCAAACGGTAGTAACCCATCGGCCAGCCACGTCCAGCGAACGGACAGGATTGCGATGCCGATCCCCAACACAACACCAATCAGAAAGCCATATAATGCCGATTGAAAAGTATATAGCCCAATCGAGAACAGAAATCCAGCATCGCTGGCCAGTTGCAGCACAATCGCACTCGGCGGCGGCAGCAGAAACACCCCGATCTTGAGCGCTCGCACCAAGCCCTCCCACAGGCCAATGGCAAACACAAACACGGCAATTGCTGGAAGCCAGGCAAGCAACCGACGCTGGAATACATTAGTGCTATTGATCATTTGCATAGAGCAATCCTAATTAGATTTGCCTTGAGGCTGCGCGCCCCAAACCTGCGGTCGGGGTGGCTCGCCACCCCAACACCCCCGACCAGGGACATTTGCTTTGGACCCTGAATGAATGACCTTAGCCACCCAACCCCTATCGGTCATGCCATGGCTGCGATCAATCGATGCTTGGTCGCTTGGTCACTTGTTTTGTTCTTGTTTAAAGAATGTCGGTGGCCCTTCAACATCTGTTGGTCATGCCACGGCTGCGAACGATACGTGATTGTGGCTGGTTCCTTCGCTCCTGCTGCGCCTCCCCTCTAGGGGCCAGGGGTGAGGCTGGTTCTTGGTTCTCGGGTTCTCGGCTATCGGCTATATCAATGCCGCAACCGTTCACGCACCTCTGTCGCTAACTCAAAGAAGCGTGGCATCTCACGGGTTGTGATATCGCGTGGGCGTGGCAGATTAACCGACACAATTGCCTCAATCCGCCCAGGGCGAGGTGACATAACGACAACACGATCAGAGAGAAACACAGCTTCTGGAATCGAATGGGTCACAAAGATCACGGTTGCATTCGTTCGTGCCCAGATCGTCAGCAATTCCTGCTGCATTCGTTCGCGGGTGATCTCATCCAGCGCCCCAAATGGTTCATCCATCAGTAGGATCGATGGCGAAAACACCAGTGCGCGGGCAATCGAGACTCGTTGTTGCATGCCGCCAGAAAGTTGCCAGGGGTAGGCTTTGACGAAATCATTCAGTCCAACCAGGCCAAGCATCTCGGAAGCTCGGCGGGTTCGTTCTGTGCGAGTAACCCCCATTACTTCCAGCGGAAGCTCGACATTGCGCTCAACAGTGCGCCAATCATACAAAACTGGTGCCTGGAATACAATCCCATAATCGCGATCCCGGCGGGCCTGTTCTGGCGTCTTGCCCTTGATCCGAATCGCACCACTCGATGGCTGCGTCAGATCGCCAATTAGGCGCATCAGCGTACTCTTGCCACACCCGGATGGGCCGATCAGCGAAACGAACTCACCAGGCTGGATCGTCAGATTCACATTCGCCAGGGCTGTCACCTGCCCGGCTGCACTCTGATAGATCTTATTCAACCCATCGATGGCAATCAATGGCTCAGTCATGCATCACCCTCATGAAACCCGTCGACGAACTATCAGCCGTTCAGTTAGCGAAACAAGTGCATAGAAAAACAGGCCAACCAGGCAGGAGACGAACACGGCTGCCCATAGATTCTGCGGTCGTGAGCTATAATATTGCGCCGCATTGACGATCACCGGCCCAATTCCAATTGGCGAACCGCTCGGTAGTTCACCAACAATTGCCCCAATCACACTGGCGGTCGAGGCGATCTTGAGTGCCGTGAACAGGAATGGCAGTGCCGCTGGCAGGCGCAGCTTCCAGAATACCTGCCAGGGCGTTGCCGCATACGAGCGCATGAGTGCGAGTGCATCGGCAGGCACAGAACGCAAGCCGCGTAACATGCCAACCGTCACTGGAAAGAAGGTCAAGTAGGCCGCAATCAGCGATTTCGCCAGCCAATCCGGCGCACCAGCTCGCCCAATGCCAATCACGATCATTGGCGCAATCGCCAGCAGTGGAACCAGTTGCGAGCCAACCACATACGGCAGGCAGCCACGGGCAAGCAGTTCTGAACGAGCGAAAACAAGCGCCAGTAAGCAGCCAAGCACGCCACCGATTACAAAACCAAGCACCGCAACCGTGAAGGTGGCTCCAGCATTCTTGACCATGAGCTCAATCCATAACGGCCCGTTCCCGCCCTGGGTGCGCTCGCCGAACTCGGTGAAAATCGAGATTAAATGTGGCAGTTTTGTATCAGGGATGGCAAAAACGATCTTGGAAAGCTCCCAGATCGCGGCAAGCGTGGCAATGATCGCCAGTGATGGCAGCCAGCGCCGATACGCCCGCAACCGGTTGGGGCCACCTGTCGCGACCGTATTGGGAGGTAGGGCTAGATCGTCGCTCACGAATGCCTCCGCAGCAGCCAGCCGGGGTATACAAAAACGAGGCAGCACACCATCATCGTGATGCCCCCATGCAGATCGACCAGCGTTGGTCTCTGATTCTACAATTTCTTAATAGGTAACGTAGGCAGAATATAGGCGAGAGCGATAGTTTTGTCAAATGTTTGCCGATTAGGGCGGCCTCGGGTACAATAACAAATGAATGGAAACGGAAGGTTCATGGCAGAGAAGCCGCATCTACACGTCTTATTCACGATCAATTGTCCGCCACCCGGTGTACGAGCAAACCCCGATTCACCACGCACATGGGAGCACAGCGCCCGTGCGATTGAGGGGTTCTGTGTTCGTACGGTTCGAGCTGGCTATCCACCAACCCTGTTTGCGGCATCGGCATGTGTGGATGAGCAAGCCCCACTCTTCGATGATGTCGTTCGGCGTGGTGCGGAAGTTGGCCTATTTCTGCATCCACCCGAAATCGGTGATGGCCGTTTTTCACGCTACCTTGGCCAGTATTCAGTGGAAGACCAACGCTCGCTGATTGAGTATTCCGCCGAGAAGATCACCAGTACCCTTGGCCTGCGCCCACGCTCATTCCGCAGTGGCTTCTTTTCGGCTTCCAACGTAACCTTTCGCCAGTTGTTCGAACTGGGCTTTCGCCAGGGATCGCTATCGGAACCAGGCCGCCGCATCGCCTCGCGTGAGGCGGTATGGGATGGTGCGATTGCAGATCCACACTATATCAACCCAGAGGATCGCTTACGGGCTGGGACGATGCCATTCCTGGAGATTCCGGTCACAACGAATCCAGCAGAAGAGCTTGCCCGCGGTATGCCACACGCACTGCAGATCGAGGCTGGCAATGTCGATGCGCTATTACAGCCAACGATCGAACGCCATCTTGCACGTATGCAGCGCGAGGATGTTGCCTTCCGTGTACTGTGTATCACGACATCAACCCGGATTGATTATTACAGCGACAGTGAGAAACATACCCAAACGCTTGAGAAGTTGTTTGATTGGCTTGAGACACTCGCTGAAACACACACAATGGTTCCCGTCACTGCTGCACTCGCCCATGAGCGCTTCCGTGTTCTGCGGCGCACAATAGATGAACGATGATTGGCACGTTCCCGATGCCCTAGATGCCTTTATCGTTGTGTGAATTGAATATGCTCAACAAAGGTACACAACCATCGATTCCATCGCGCAGCAACCCGCTCGAAGCATTTTTGGGGCGGCTGGCATTGCCGGTGGTCGTCGGGCGGCGTCTGATCAGCCATCTCGGCCTGATGCTGACTGTCTGGGTTGGCGTTACCCTCGCGGTTGGCGTTGTTGTTAGTATTCCTGTCTATGCTGAATCGGCTGGCTATCGCATTCTGTTGACGTTTCTTTCCGATAGCCAGCGCGAGCAGGCCGATACACTCTCGCCTTTTTCGATCATCTATCGCTATGGTGGCGCACGCGATAAACCAGTAGCCTGGGATCGCTATGTGGCTGCCGATAAACTGGCCGCGCAAACCTCGCAATCACTCGGCCTGCCAACCTCACGCGATGTACGCTATGCTGGAACCGAAAAGCTGGGTGTTGTGTTCCCGGATGGCCAGGGCAAAGAAATCCTGTATGCCCGGCTCGCCTTCCTGAGTGGCCTGCGAGAACAGGCGCGTATCGTTCAGGGCGAATGGCCAAAAGCCTGGGATGGCAATGGCCCGGTTGAGGTGCTGGTTGCCGAAACGACAGCATCGAAAAATACGATTCTGGTTGGCGATCTCTATCGCATGCAGGGTTCGGGTAGCGGGCCACAGATCGCGCTGCCGATCCGGGTTGCAGGAATCTGGCGGCCAATCGATCCAGAAAGCACCTACTGGTTTCAGTCGCCTGGCACGTTTAGCGATCAGTTTATTGTCGATGAGCCAATTTTTGCCGGTATCGTCTCGGCACCGCAGACCAATTGGGTCGCCTATGCCTCCTGGTATAGTGCGATCAATGGCGAAAGCGTCCGCAGCGGTAATGTTGCTGGGTTGGTTGATCGAATCAAGACATTAACAGCCGATCTTCAGCAGATCCTGCCTGGATCATTGCTGGATCGTTCTCCAACTGAGGCGCTTGAGCAGCATAAGGAACAGGTGCGCCTGCTGATTGTCACCCTGGCACTGTTTAGTGTGCCATTGCTCTCACTGATCGGGTATTTTGTGGTCCAGGTTGCCGGGTTTGTCGTCGAACGCCAACAACAAGAGGTCGCCGTTCTACGCAGCCGTGGTTCATCACGCGGCCAGATTCTGCTACTTGTCTGTGGTGAGGCACTGGTTCTGAGTATTACTGCGCTCCTGGCTGGCCTACCGCTTGGCGTCCTGATCGCTCAGGCGATTGTATGGACGCAATCGTTCCTGCAATTTGTACCGTTGCCTGGCCCAACGCCTGAATTATTGCCAGCCAGTTGGCAACATGGTGCCATTGCCGCAGCGCTGCTGTTTCCCGCGATGCTGTTTCCCGCGTTTGGCGCAGCAGGACGCACAATTGTCTCATTCAAGGCCGAACGTGCCCGTGATCTGCGAGCGCCGCTCTGGCAACGGCTGTTTATCGATTTCTTGTTGCTCGTGCCAGCCTTGTATGGCTACCAACAATTGCGAACGAATGGCATGATCGGCGTGCCTGGTGTGTCGATCTCCACCGATGACCCATTCCGCAATCCGTTGCTGTTACTCGCGCCGGCATTGCTCTTGTTTGCACTATCCCTGGTTTCGCTCAGGTTTCTTCCACGCATACTTGGGTTACTGGCCTGGCTGTTTGCGCGTCTGCCTGGTGTGGCGATTGTGACAGCCCTGCGCTTCCTTTCGCGCACGCCGCGTGCCTATGGTGGCCCCGTGCTGCTGATTATGCTCACCCTTGGCCTGGCGACGTTCACGGCCTCTATGGCGCGTACCCTCGATCAGCACAGCCAGGATCGTGCCCATTATCGCGCAGGTGCCGATGCTCGCTTCGTTTCTCCTGGTGTTGCGGTGGTTTCTGGGGGTGATTTACGCGATATTCCATTAGCGCTGATCAACCAATCAAGTTCGAGCGGCCCGGTGCAGGAAGTGACCCAGAGCCTCAGCCAGGATTATTTCTATGTGCCAATTGAGGATTATGCAACGATACCCGGCGTTACTACCGCAGCACGGGTGGCCGTCAGCAAGGGCGATGTGCTGGTGGGCCAGGGTTCTGGCAAGCCTGGGCTGTTCTATGGCATTGATCGTGAGCTACTGGCGACGGTGCTGAGCGACTCATGGCGCGCCGATTATGCCAAGGAAGCGCTTGGTTCCTTAATGAACCGCCTGGCCGAATCACCACAGGCCGTGTTGGTCTCACGGAAGTTTGCCGAACAGAGCGGGTTGCGTGAGGGTGATAGCGTCACGGTTGAATTGAGTGATCGCGGTGCAAGCCAGAAAGTGCCATTTACCGTCGTTGGGTTTGTCGATTATTTCCCAACGCTGTTTCCCGAGGAGAAGCCCTTTATCATCGGGAATCTCGATTATAGCTTCGATCAGCAGGGTGGCCCGTACGCCTATGAAATCTGGATGGATCTGGCCCCCAACGCCGATATTCGCCAGGTTGAAGGAGCCTCGTTTGGCTATGGATTGTTGATGCTCACCGCCACCCCAGCACGCCTGCTCCAGATCGACACACTACGGCCAGAGCGACAGGGCCTGTTTGGGTTGCTCTCGGTTGGCTTCATCGCAACAGCGCTGATCACCGTGATCGGGTTCCTGACCTATACGATCTATTCATTCCAACGGCGCATGGTGGAACTTGGCGTATTGCGAGCAATTGGCCTTGGTACGCGCCAGGTTGCGCTGCTGCTCGTCTGTGAGCAGACATTAGTCATTGGCATTGGGACGGTGCTTGGAACCGGATTTGGCATTCTGACAAGCCGTATGTTCGTGCCATTCCTCCAGATTCGTACAGGCCAGTTCCCCGATACGCCACCATTCCTGGTTCAGATCGCCTGGGGCCAGATCGGGTTGATCTATGCCGTCGCAGCTGGAATGTTGGTTGTCACCGTCATTGCTACGCTCATGTTGCTGCGGCGCATGCGCATCTTCGAGGCCGTCAAACTTGGTGAAGCCGTTTAAGAGAGAACAATGTAACATCAGCCTCTTGTTCTTTTGTTCAGTGGCAAACGAACAAGCAACAAGGAGCATCGTGTGAAATGTTCTCTTGTTCTTTATATCTCTGAATAGAAACACAGTAAAGGAATCAGACCATGACCTCGACATCCGAACGTCCGGCCCCGCGATTTATTGGTGTTGACACCTATCGTGATCCGAAGGGCCGCTTTGCATTCCGCTACCCAAGCAATTGGCACAAGTTCAATTTGGCCGAGAAACGTGAGGGGGTACTCTATTCGCCCGAGGCCGAAAATCCCCAAACCTGGTTTTCGGTGTGGGTGACGGATCTCAAGGAACATGTTGTCGCAGAGGATCTGCATGTCCTACGCCAGGGTGTCGAACAGGGGTTGGCCCAACTTACCGAATGCACAATCGAACAGAGCACCGATGATGTGCTCAACAATCTGATAAAATTTGAACGCGTTTTCACCTTTCGCGATGGCGACACGATCCGCAAATGGCGGCAATGGCTACTGTATGTCGATCACTGGCTCATGGTGATCACCTACCAGGCCGAAAACTCCACAGAGTATGACTACTGGTATGCGATGGTCAACCAGTCGTTTGTTCATTTCACCTTGCCCGAAGAGCTCTGGTTTGCTGTGGATCGCGATCTCGCTGGTGTTACTCGCTCCCAATCGCCGAGTATCGAGCCACAACAGGCAGATGACGAGCAGGATGAGGGAACGAGCTAACTGGTACTCCAACGAGGCACATGTGCTATGGTGTACGAACACGATATATCGCGTCCCTGCCTAATTGTAGCCCATCACCTGGACTCTGACGAACTACCAGCTTGACGTGGTATTATTCGGGTCTATAATTATTACATAGATCTATCAACAAACCTAAGAATGAGGGAGCGGCACAATGGGCCACATTTACAACAATATCACTGATCTCGTCGGGCGGACGCCATTGGTCAGGTTGAACAAGATCAACGACACCCATGCGACTATTGTGGCGAAGCTGGAATGGTTCAATCCGGCGGGTAGCGTGAAGGATCGCATCGGATTGGCAATGATCGAGGCAGCTGAGCGCGATGGCATTATCACGCCAGGCAAAACGGTGATCGTCGAGCCAACAAGTGGCAACACAGGGATTGGGCTGGCATTTGTCGCTGCGGCCAAGGGCTACAAGATCATCCTGACCATGCCCGAGACCATGAGCCTTGAGCGGCGCAAATTGTTGCGTGGCTATGGCGCGGATCTTGTACTGACACCGGGTGCCGAGGGTATGCGTGGCGCAATTGCCCATGCAGAGGCGATTGCCGCCGAACTGCCAAACGCCTGGGTTCCACAGCAGTTCAAGAACCCAGCCAACCCCGAAATCCATCGCAGGACGACCGCCGAGGAGTTGTGGAACGACACAGATGGCCAGATCGATATTCTGATCGCTGGTGTTGGCACCGGTGGCACAATCACCGGCGTTTCGGAGATCCTCAAGGCTCGTAAGCCATCATTCAAGGCGATTGCCATTGAGCCAGAGGCATCGCCAGTGCTTTCGGGTGGCAAGCCTGGCCCACATAAGATTCAGGGTATTGGTGCAGGGTTTGTGCCGGATGTGCTGAACACCCATTCCTACGATGAGGTCATTCAGGTCTCGAATGATAACTCATTTGAGACTGCCCGCCGCCTTGCGAAAGAAGAGGGATTGTTGGTTGGCATCAGTTCTGGTGCAGCTGCCTGGGCCGCACTTGAGGTTGGGCGCAGGCCCGAGAATGCAGGCAAGCTGATCGTCTTCATCAGTGCATCGAATGGCGAGCGCTACCTCAGTACCGTCCTGTTCGCCGACGAGCCGTAGGGGCGGTTCGTGAACCGCCCACCCAGATGGGCCATGTTTATCCAATGCGTAGAGGCGCACCAAGGTGTGCGCTGCATTGTGCATCATTGCGGGCAGACACGTTGATCTGCCCCTACGCATTGGCCTATCACGGTGTATCATGGCAATCTAACACAAACAATATCTATTCGACAAAGAATTGCTCCACAAACGTTTTGGCATGTGTGTATAATACTGGTGCTGATCTGATCGTAGAATAGACAAGAGATCGTGAATCGACCATATCAATCACCAAGAGTTAGAGCAATGCTTCATTACATCGCTGATCTGTTGGATCACCCGAAGGTTGTGGAAACCCGCGACCATATTCACCACAACATCCCCAAACATGATCATCTGCTACGCACGGTAAAATATTCATTTATGATCGCACGCCTGCTGCGTGCCGATCAGCGCATTTGTGTGCGCGCAGCCCTCATCCACGATATTGATTCGCGCTATGGAACAGTAACAACCCATGGTGCGGTTGCTGCACGCTGGGCAGCATCCCAGGGTGAGCCAGAATTGGTGTGCCGGGCGATTGTGAGCCACATGTACCCGCTTGGCCCTGCACCAACAACCCGCGAGGGGTGGGTATTGGTTATGGCCGACAAAGTGGCATCACTTGGCGATCTGAAGCAGTTTGTTGGCGGTATGCTGAATGGCAGCAGTATTGCAACCCGCCGCCGCCTGAAAGTCACCGATCCATTTCTGCGCCAGCGTGCCCGATCTGGTATTCGTACGCGCCTGCGTCGGCGGAGCAGCAAACACACGTGACGCAATCGCAACCATTTCATATCCGCGAATTGCTTTACCCAGCCAACCTGCTGACGATCATGCGCCTGATTCTTGTGCCAGTCATTCTGCGTGATATGCGCTCACGTGAACATCATCGCCGCGCTGGCATTACCCTGGCAGCCGCATTATTCAGCGATATCATTGACGGCCCAATCGCCCGCAGCCGTGGCGAGGTCTCGAACATTGGCAAAATCCTCGATCCAATCACCGACAAACTGTTGCTCAATGGTGCTGCCCTGGCATTTGCTCGTGCTGGCCGCTTGCCGCGCTGGATTGTTGGCCTGATCATCGCCCGCGATGCCGCCATCCTACTCGGTAGCGCTGTGATCTATCGCCGCCACACTAATATCGAAATGGCACAGCCACTCGGCAAAGCAACCACAGTTGCCTTCGGAGCTGCCCTCCTATTCGAACTGCTTGGCCGCCCACGCGCCAGCCGCCCGCTATTTCTGATTGCCCTGATCACTATGCTCGGTTCGGTTATTCAATATGGGCGCACATTCGTGCGCGCTATTCATCGGAATTAATGCTTTGGGAACCGTTCAAGGGTACCCGACCCGCAAGGGATGTTTGTGGCCCACCACCGCCCGATGATCATGCCAGGGCTGCGGATGGGCAACCACCGTGGCCAATTGCGCCGCGTGGACAACACGATAGGCAATGGACGGAGGACGCAGCAGGCATCCGCATCCGGCCACAGAGGGTACCCGCCTTCTCTACCAAACGAATAGCTGGAACAGTATCAGGCTCAGTGCTCCCATTTCTGAGACCATTAGCCAATTCATCGACTGTTCGACCATCTTTAAATCGGTAATTGATGCTATCCTGACTAAAACGTACAGCTTGAGGATTTATTTTTCTTTCTGAAGGAATTCCCGTTGTACCTACTCCAGTAGCCGTCGGATGAATCGACCCCTCCGCTTCCATGGTCTGGCCACACATATCGGGGAGTGGTTCGGGCGGGATCGGTTCCGTGCCCTGAGTACCTTTGACCCGCCGCGCCCACCTGGACCACCCCCGGTTCCTGTTGAACCACCCATGCCTTTCGCATCGTCTCGACCATCAGCGACCGTATGCCCACTCGGATCGGTATTCCTGATTGGATTATTCAGCATATAGCTATATCGGTTCAGCTGCTGCGGATCACCTGGCCCTTGACTAGAGCCACCACCATCCATGGCCAGGGCCCCAGCACCCGGCACGATACTATCCGCCGAAATGAACCGCCCGAGGTTAGGATCGTAATACCGGGCATTATCGTACGGCAACTGGCCAGATAGCGCAGTGGGATGCGCTTAGTAGGTGCTGGGTTGATTGCTCATCTGGAAAGGTGCAACAGATGCATCGTTTTGCTGTTCACGTATGGTCATTGTGGATCATGCACATGAAGCCGTTC
>JBBQSD010000126.1:0-18482 GCA_038214135.1 Chloroflexales bacterium
CTTTCCGATCAGTTCGCCAGATGGCCCGTTTGATCTGCGCTATGATATTATCGGCGCGCAGGCCGCATTCGATGCCACCCCCGCTATTGCAGCCGTTCTGCTGCCCGCCCTACGCAAACATTGGGCAATTGAGGTAGAAGCACCAGTTTCGGCTCGGGTTATGGCTGCGCTCCCGACGATCCAGGATATTCTGACAAACTGGGATGAGCGCAATACACGAGTCGACATTCAGCCACACTCGGTCATCGCACCAGCGCGAGATACTGCCGCAACAGGCGTTGGTGTATTCTTCTCGGGTGGTGTCGATTCATTCTACAGCCTTGTGAAGCATACCAAAACAATTACGCACCTGATCTTCATTGTTGGCTTTGATGTGCCAATTGAGAACCAGCAACTACGATCACAAGTGACGGAGTCCATCCGTACGGCTGCCCGTGAATTGGGGCTTCCACTGATCGAGGTGCAAACCAATCTGCGCGAGTTTGCTGACCGCTATGCCCAATGGGAACTCTACCATGGTGCAGCCCTGGTGAGCGTCGGATTACTGCTGCGTGGCAGCCTTGGGACACTATATGTTCCGGCCTCCGACACCTATGCAGATATTGTTCCCTGGGGTTCGCACCCACTACTCGATCCACTCTGGAGTGCCGAAACGCTTGAGATCATCCATGATGGCTGTGAGGCTACCAGGGTTGCCAAAACTGCCCTGATCGCCCAGAATGCTGTGGCCCTCAAGACGCTGCGGGTCTGCTGGCGCAATCTGGATGGTGCGTATAACTGTGGGCGTTGCGAGAAATGTTTACGAACAATGGTTGCTCTCGAGTCGCTTGGCGCGCTCGGGCGCTGCCAAACATTTGCAATTCCACTTGATCTACGGCGTGTCGCGGCTCTGCGCCTTGGCGATAATACGATCCTGGCTCTTTGGAAGCAGAACCACAAAGCGGTAAAACAGCAGGGCACTAACCCTGCGCTTGAGCGAGCGGTGCGAACTGCAATGAAGCGGCCAAGCCAATTGCGGCTTTTAGCGCGTCGGGTGCGCAAGCTCTACCGAAAGATTTCGGGTAGGCAATAACCCAGACAGAAATGAGGAACTATGCACATTCTGGTCGAAAATAGTGGCTATGATCTCGCGAATCAGGGCGACATCGCCATGCTCCAGGTCGCAGTCGCACGTATGCACCAGCAGTGGCCTACTGCGACGATCCAGGTGATTACGCGTGCGCCCGAGCGGCTGGCCAGATTGTGCCCCAGTGCAACGCCATTGGCATTTCATGCCGCGCCAAGCTGGTATAAGCAATCGTTTCGCAAACGGCTGCATGATCAGGTTCCCGCGATTGCCCTGGTCCCATTCAATGCCGGTGAACGCTTCGTGCGAACATCGCTGCCATGGCTGGCACGCCAGACGGCACTGTGGAATGCGAAGCTGCATAGCGATGTCGAGCTGTTTCTGCAGGCTGATCTGGTTGTTGCAACCGGTGGTGGCTACCTGACGGACAGCTTTGAGATCCTGGCGCTGCTGGTGATGGATACACTTGAAATCGCGGCGCGGCTCGGCAAGCCAGTTGCATTGCTCGGACATGGGATCGGCCCGCTTGAGCGGCCGGCACTACGCGCCGTTGCCCGCCGCGTTCTCCCGATGATCGATCTGATTGCGTTGCGTGAGCGCCGTTTTGGGCTGCCGATTCTGCGTGAACTCGGCGTACCAGAGCAGCGCATCACAACAATCGGCGATGAAGCCGTTGGCCTTGCCTATGATCAACGACAAGCGAGCATTGGGAATGGCATTGGTGTCAACATCCGCATCGCATCCTATGCCGATGTCGATCTGGCAATGGCAGCACTGCTGCGTGAAACATTACTCGATGCAGCGCGCCGCCATACGGCTCCGCTAGTGCCGGTGCCAATTGATACTGGCAGCCTTGAGAGCCGCAGCCTATCGACGCGTAGTGATCTTGGATCAATCCGCGAACTCGTTGGTGACGCTGCCGACTATGCAGCCGCCGAGCAGATCGCCGATCCACTCGATGTGATCGCACAGGCCGCCCGCTGCCGCTTGGTCGTCACCGGTAGCTATCACGCAGCCGTATTCGCGCTATCACAGGGTATCCCGGCGGTTTGTTTGGCGAAATCGGCCTATTATCGCTATAAGTTTCTTGGCCTCGCCGATCTCTTCGGTCCCGGCTGCACCGTGATCGAACTAGAAAACCCGCAGGTGCGTGAGCAATTGGCACAGGCGATTGACCACGCCTGGGAGGCAGCCGAGGGGCTGCGCCCAGAGCTATTAGCCGCCGCCGAAGGCCAGATCGCCGCTGCACAGGCTGCCTATCAACGCCTATTTGGGCTTGTGAATGCATGTGCAGTACACGGCCAATGAAGCGTGTCTCCATCACGGATATCGTAATTCGTACAGGCGCAGGAGGTTGCGCCGCTGATATAGAGGAAGAACATGCAGACACCCATATCTCATCCTAGCGCACGCTGGCTGATCAGCCCAAAGCACAGCCCACACGCTCACCCTCGTCTGCGCCTGTTCTGCTTTCCATCTGCCGGTGGCGGGCCTGCCCAGTATCGCCCGTGGATGCGAACGCTCCCTGAAATATTTGAACTTCAGCTGATCCAACTGCCAGGCCGTGAAGCACGGCTGCGTGAGCCACTCATGCGGCGGATGCCCGAGATTGTTACAGAGATCGGCCAGGCGCTACTGCCGATGGTCGATCAACCATATGCGTTCTTTGGCCATAGCATGGGTGCCCTGCTAGCCTTTGAAGTTGCACGCTGGCTGCGCCGCACAGGCGCGCAAGAACCAGTTCATCTGTTTGTCTCGGGCAGGCGTGCGCCCAATCAGCACGACCCAGATCGCATGATCCATGCACTAGACGATGCCGAGTTTCTACGCGAGATTGTTGCCCGCTATAATGGTATTCCTCAAGTGATTCTGGATGATCCCGAATTACTCCAGATTTTTCTGCCAACACTGCGGGCCGACCTTGAGGTAATTGAGACCTACCAGTATGCACACGAAGCGCCACTACACTGCGCGCTGACGGCCTTTGCTGGCTTTTCGGATCAGCGTGCCAGCCTGCACGACCTACAGAACTGGCGGGCACAAACAACAGGGGCATTTCGGGCGCGTCAGTTCGCTGGAGAACACTTCTACCTGCAGAACCAGCGCGATGTTCTGCTTGCTGAACTACTTAGTACACTCAAGAATAGCACAAGCGCTGATCAGTGGCCCATATGATAAGGAGCCGATGATGGTTGGGTCCACCTCACAGCCGCGTCGCGAGCGCACACCGATTGCAATCATTGGGATCGGCTGCCGCTTCCCCGGTGGCGTTGATTCGCCCGCAGAGTTCTGGAAACTGCTGACGGATAAGGTCGATGCCATTGGGCCTATGCCAGCAGGGCGCTTCGATCTCGAGCAGTACTACAGCCCGACGCCCGCCGATCCCGGCAAGATCATCACCCGAGAGGGCGGCTTCCTCAATGAGATTGATCGCTTCGATGCAGCCTTTTTTGGCATCTCGCCCCGTGAGGCATCCGCTATGGACCCACAGCAGCGCCTGCTGCTCGAAGTCGCCTGGGAGGCACTTGAGGATGCTGGGCTCTCGGCTCAGCGCGTGGCCGGCAGCAACACTGGCGTGTACATTGGGATGTGGACCAATGAGTATGAAGACAAGATGTATGCGGCATCCGACAATATTGATCTGTATGTGACGACAGGCGGCGGGCGCTATTCTGCGTCGGGACGCCTATCCTATATGCTTGATATGCACGGGCCAAGCCTGACTGTCGATACTGCCTGCTCTTCATCACTGGTTGCCATCCATCTGGCCTGCCAAAGCCTGTGGAGTGGCGAGACAACCCAAGCGCTGGCGGGGGCTGTCAACCTTATCCTTATGCCGCAGATCAGCATCGGCTACTCCCGTTCGCGAATGCTCTCCCCTGATGCACGCTGCAAATTTGGCGATGCCAGCGCCAACGGCTATGTGCGCAGCGAGGGCGCAGCGGCGATCTTACTGAAGCCGCTCGACCAGGCCCAAGCCGACGGGGATCCGATCTACGCTGTAATTCTCGGCAGCGCGACAAATAATGATGGTCATAGCAGTGGCCTGCTGGTGGCGCCGAGCGGCCAAGGCCAGACGATGATGCTGCGCGATGCGTATCAGCAGGCCGGAGTCTCGCCCAGCACCATCCAGTATGTCGAGGCCCACGGCACCGGCACCGCCGTCGGCGACCCTGTGGAATTGCAGGCGCTCGGAACCGTGCTTGGCGATGGCCGCCCTGCTGATAGCCCCTGTATTGTTGGCTCGGTGAAAACCAATATTGGTCATACCGAGGCGGCCTCGGGCATGGCTGGCCTGATTAAGGCAGCACTCAGCCTGAAGCATCGCAGCATCCCAGCCAGCCTGCACTTCGAGACGCCAAACCCAAACATTCCCTGGGCCGAGCTTCCACTGAGGATCGCGCAGGTGCAAACCGCATGGCCTGAGGGCGCAATTGCGCGTGCCGGCGTGAACTCGTTTGGTGTAACCGGCACCAACGCACATATTGTGTTGCAGGCCGCTCCTATCGTGGTACCCAACCCGCCAAGACACGAGCGCCAACCACTCCTGCTGCCGATATCGGCCCACAGCCCGGTTGCGCTGAACGCACTGGCCCACTCCTATGCCGAACTGCTTGCACAGACGGGCACTCCAAGCGCACACGATATCTGCTACACCGCTGCGGCACGGCGCAGCCATCACGAACAGCGGCTTGCCATCGTCGCACTCGATACTGCTGGGCTTGTTGCCGGGCTGGAGTCGTTCCGGCTTGGCGAGCCGCATCCTGGGCTACGAATTGGCCAGGCAACCGATGCACCAAATGTCGTGTTCGTGTTCCCAGGCCAGGGCTCGCAATGGTTCGGGATGGCCCGCAGATTACTTGCCAACGAGCCAGTCTTTCGTGATGCAATTGCCCGTTGCGATGCCGCCATCCACGCCGAAGCTGGATGGTCGCTGCTTGAACAACTAGCAGCCGATCAGGCAAGCTCGCGCCTTAACGAGATCGATGTCATCCAGCCAACTCTGTTTGCCATTCAGGTTGCATTAGCAGCACAGTGGCGTGCCTGGGGCATAGCGCCTGCTGCCGTCGTTGGCCATAGTATGGGTGAAGTGGCGGCGGCGCATGTGGCTGGTATTCTCAGCCTGGAGGATGCCGCCGCCGTAATCTGCCGCCGCAGCCGCCTCCTGCGCCGGATCAGCGGCCAGGGTGCCATGGCCGCTGTCGAGCTGACTATCGAACAGGCACAATCTGCGATCATTGGCTATGAGGATCGGCTGGCAATTGCGGTGAGTAACAGCCCAACCTCAACCGTGCTGTCTGGCGATCCAGCTGCCCTTGATACAGTAATCGAACAGCTCCAGCAGCGCGATGTCTTCTGTCGGCGGGTGAAAGTCGATGTTGCCTCACATAGCCCTCAAGTCGATCCACTGCGCGATGATCTGCTGCTGGCATTGGCCAAATTGCACCCACAGGCGGCAAGCACGCCATTCTTATCCACAGTGACGGCCCGATATGAAAACGGGGCAGATTGCGATGCACGCTATTGGGAGCGCAATCTATGCCAACCAGTCCTGTTCGCCAATGCCGTCCAGCAACTGCTTGATGATGGCAACAGCGTGTTTCTTGAACTTAGCCCGCACCCAATCTTGCTCCCATCAATCGAGAGCACCCTGCACCACGGCAACAGGCACGGCCATGTCGTGCCATCACTGCGGCGTGATAGCGATGAGACGGTGACGCTGCTTGGATCACTTGGGCAGCTGTATACACTTGGCTGCGTGGTCGATTGGGCAGCATTACACCCACAGGGCGCACAGGTTGTGCAGCTACCGCGCTACCCATGGCAGCGCGAACGCTTCTGGTATGAGCCAGCCGCCACGGGCATGAGCCGCCGACCAGGACATCCATTGCTTGGCACGCCAATTGTTCTGGCCGCGCAGCCGCAGAACCATGCCTGGGAGAACCTGCTTAATCTGCAGGATATTGCGTTTCTTGGCGATCATCGCGTGCGCGGTGCTGCGGTCCTGCCAGCAGCCGGGTTCCTGGAGCTTGCGCTGGCCACAAAGGTTGATGGCGAGGCAGTCGAACTTGAGCAATTCCATTTCACAGAAGCACTGGGTTTGCCCGACGATAGCGCTCGTCTGGTACAACTAGCACTCGCGCCGCATCAATCTGGCAGCCAGAGTTTGCAGCTGTTCAGCCGACCAGCACAGGATAGCGCGACGGATTGGACGCTGCATGCCGCCGGGATCATACGCCGTTCTGCCACCGAGATTGTACAAACTGGTGAGCCAGTTGAACAGATTCTGGCTCGTTGTACCAATGAACAAAGCGCCGAAGAGCACTATACCGAGATGCGGGCGCGCGGCCTGGAATATGGCCCAGCCTTTCAGGTCGTCGAGCAGCTCTGGCGTACTGATGGCGAGGTATTTGGCAGATTGCGCGCTCCAGCATCTGGCGGGCCGCTTGCACGCTATGCCGAGCGGATCGCCCTGCTCGACGGCGCATTGCAACTGGCGGTTGCGGCGCTACCAGCAGCAACGGCTGGCGCTACCTATATGCCAATTGGGGTGGAGAGGCTATGCTTATATGATCGCCCGGCAGCGGGAAGCGCTGTGCAGGGCCACGCAATCCGCCACGATAGCCGCCATACCGATGACGAGGCGATCTATGATGTCACCCTGCGCGATAATAATGGGCGTGTGCTGGTTCGCTGTGAGGGCATGGCGCTGCATCGCCTGGCCGACAACACGAGCACCATGCGTGATCAGTGGCTGTATGAAGTTCGCTGGGAGCAACAAGAGCGTCCGGCCACTCGGGCAAATGCGTCAATCAATTGGCTTGTGCTGGCATCCGATGGGCTTGGTGAAGCGCTTGCACGATTGCTGATGGCGCAGGGTTCACACGTCATGCTCGTTACACCAGGCACAGCCTATGCCAACCTCGGCCAGCAATGCTATGCAATCGACCCAACTGATTCCACCGGCTATCGGCGGCTTGTTGCTGCAGCCAGCGCGGCCAGCAGTGGCCCGCTACATGTTGTGCATGCATGGAGCGCCACACTGCCCACCGATGATATAAACGCTGCCGAAAAGCTTGGGGTTGGCAGTGCGCTACTGCTCACCCAGGCTCTGATTGGCGCTGGTATAGAAGCCCGCCTGTGGCTGATCAGCGCTGGAGCGCAGGCTGCCATGCCAGGCGATTCTGTTGCGCCGTTTGGTGCGCTGCTATGGGGACTCGGGCGCACGCTTGCCAATGAGCACGCCGAACTACGCCCAACGCTGATCGATATCGAACCAGGCCAGGTTGCGGCACTGGCCGCTGAACTATTGGCCGATGGAGCCGTGGAGCAGGTGGCATTGCGTGGCAATCAGCGCCTGGTGGCACGGCTAGCACAGCACACAATTGCCCCACCAAGCGAGCCAACGTTAAGCGTCAATCCAATCTATCGGCTTGTTGCTGCAACGCCGGGGATGCTCGATAGCCTGGTGGCGCAGGAGAGTATGCGGCGTGTACCCGGCCCTGGCGAGATCGAGATCGAGATTGGCGCAGCCGGGCTAAACTTCATTGATGTGATGAAAGCGCTCGGAATCTACCCTGGACTCGAGCCAAGCCCAGATGTGGCCCTGGGTGGCGAGTGTGCTGGCACCGTTGTTGCCGTGGGGCAGGGTGTCGCTGATTTCACACCGGGTGATCAGGTTGTGGCCCTGACCCCATCGTTCACACGAGCGAGTTGCATGGCCAGCCATCTCACGCTACCGGCGATTCTGGCGGCCCATCAGCCAACACAGCTTGGCCTGGAACAGGCCGCTGGCGTACCGATTGTGTTCCTGACTGCCTACTATGCGTTGCATACATTGGGCCGTATGCGCCGAGGCGAACGCGTGCTGATTCACGCGGCGGCGGGTGGTGTTGGCATGGCAGCCGTGCAGCTTGCCCAACGGGCCGGAGCCGAGATCTTCGCCACCGCTGGCAGCCCAGAGAAACGTGCATTGCTGCGCGAACTTGGTGTTCAACACGTGTTCGACTCGCGTACACTCGATTTTGCCGATGAGATCATGGCAGCAACAAACGGGCGCGGTGTTGATCTTGTGCTCAACTCACTTGCTGGCGCGGCCATTCCACGCAGCCTGGCCTGCCTGGCACCACGCGGTCGCTTTCTGGAGATCGGCAAGCGCGATATCTATGAGAATAGCCTGATCGGGCTTGAGCCATTCAGGCGCAATCTGTCCTTCTTCGCCATCGATCTGGCCAGCATGATCGCGGAGAGCCAGCAGGAGGTTGCCGAAATCTTCCAGGAAGTAATGGCGCTGATCACAACCGGCGAGCTGCGGCCCATCCCAACCACAGCCTATCCGATTGGTGCAGCAACTGATGCCTTTCGCACCATGGCCCAGGCGCAGCATATTGGCAAGATCGTTGTTGTGATGCGCGATCAGCAGGTTGCAGCGCGTACCGCAGACAGTCTCGTTCGCTCGGATGCCAGCTACCTGATCACTGGCGGGCTTGGTGCGCTTGGGTTGGCGGTTGCAGAGCGACTGGCGATGCGCGGTGCTCGCCATGTGGCGCTCATGGGCCGTAGCGCGCCATCCACAGCGGCAGCAAGCGCAATTGCGCGGATGGAACATGATGGTGTGCAGCTCGTCGTCCTGCGCGGCGATGTAGCCCACGAACAGGATGTTGCCAAGGCTCTGGCTACCATCGATATACACATGCCACCGTTGCGTGGCGTGATCCATGCTGCTGGCCTGCTCGATGACGCGACCGTGGCACAACTCAGCACCACGCAACTCCACGCCGCATTAGCACCCAAACTCGCCGGTGCTTGGAACCTGCATCGGCTGACGATGGGCAGACAACTCGATCATTTTGTGCTATTCTCATCCGTGGCAGCGCTACTCGGCCTGCCTGGCCAGGCGAACTATGCTGCTGGCAATGCCTTCCTGGATTCACTGGCGCAGGCGCGGCGTGCCGCTGGCCTGCCAGCCCTGAGCATCGCCTGGGGTCCGTGGTCAGCAATTGGCCTGGCAGCAGTCAATTCCAATCGGGGCGCACGCCTGGCCGATCGCGGGCTTGGCAGCCTCACGCCATTGAGCGCCCTGGCAACACTCGAACGCCTGATGTCCAGCACCAGCACGAATGTCGCGGTGATGCCATTCGCTGCCCAGAAATGGCGTACAGCCTACCCATCGGCTACAACAGCGGCGTTGCTTTGCGGGCTAGAACAGGATAGCCCGGCCTCAGTTGAGCGTGATGTGCAGATTAGTGCAGCGCTTACGGCAATCGAACCAGGCAAGCGGCGGCGCGCGCTGTTCGAAGCGCATCTGCGCGAGCAGTTAGCCCAGGTGCTACGCCTGCCACCAGCGCGCATTGATGCTGGTAAGCCGCTGAAGGCCATGGGCCTGGATTCACTAATGGCGATTGAGTTCAAGAATCGCCTTGAACAGAGCCTGAGACTGAGCCTCTCGGCCACGCTCGCCTGGAACTACCCAACAATTACGCTACTGGCCGAATATCTGGCAGGGCGCATGCAGATCGCGCTTGATGCCCCAGCAATCCCGCTTACGAGCGCTCCTGCCGAAATAGCCGCGCCGATTGATGAACTGGCCGATCTCACCCAGGATGAGGTAGCATCGCTGCTTGACGCCGAGCTCGCTGCACTCGATGAACTGCTGAAGGATGGATAGCTGAGTATGACCCAACCAGAGCAAAGCGATACCCTGGCTCAGTTGAAGCGCGCACTTGGCGCGATCAAAGAACTGCGTGGCCGCCTCGATGCCGCCGAGCGCGCCCGCAGCGAGCCGATAGCGATCATCGGCATGGGCTGCCGCGTTCCTGGTGCCGCAAACCCAGAGTCCTTCTGGCAATTGCTGCATAATGGCGTTGATGCAATCAGTGAGGTGCCATCCGACCGCTGGGATGGCGATGCCTTCTACAACCCTGATCCCGAGGCGATTGGCAAGATTGCAACACGCTGGGGTGGTTTTTTGTCAGCGATTGATCAGTTCGACCCAGCATTTTTTGGCATCTCGCCACGCGAGGCCACCGCCATGGACCCGCAGCAGCGCCTGTTGCTGGAAGTGGCCTATGAGACGTTTGAAAATGCTGGACAGACGACAGAGCAATTGGCTGGCAGTAAAACCGGCGTCTTCGTTGGTGTTCACAGCCATAGCACCGATTATTACATGCTCCAGGCTACCGATCCTGCCGCCATCGATACCTATAGCGGCACTGGCACATCGCACAGTGTTGTGGCTGGTCGGCTCTCGTATCTCTTCGATCTCCAGGGGCCAAGCATGGCGCTCGATACCGCCTGCTCATCATCACTTGTAGCGGTGCATCTGGCTGTGCAGAGCCTGCGTGGGCGTGAATGCCGCATGGCCTTGGCCGGTGGCGTGAATATCATTCTGGAGCCAACCTTCTCGATTGCCGCCTCACGCATGCACATGATGGCTGCCGATGGCCGCTGCAAGACCTTCGATGCCGCTGCCGATGGCTTCGTGCGTGGCGAGGGCTGTGGGATGGTGATGCTCAAGCGGCTCTCCGATGCACAGGCCGATGGCGATAGGGTGCTGGCGGTGATCGCTGGCTCGGCTGTCAATCAGGATGGCCACACAAATGGCCTCACCGCGCCAAACGGCCTCTCGCAGCAGACAGTGATTCGAGCCGCTCTGGCCAACGCTGGCGTTGAACCACAGCAGATTAGTTATGTCGAAGCCCACGGCACCGGCACTGCACTTGGCGATCCAATCGAGGTTGAAGCGCTCGCGGCGGTATTGAGCGGGCCACGTTCACCCAATCAGTTGGTGCTGCTTGGCTCGGCAAAAACCAATATCGGCCATCTGGAGGGTGCTGCTGGCGTAATTGGCCTGATCAAGACGGTGCTTTCATTGCGCCATCAGCAGATCCCGCCATTGGTTCACTTCCGTATGCTCAACCCATTGATGACACTCGCTGGTACACCGCTGATCATCCCAACCGATGTGCATACCTGGAAGAGCAGCGAGACACCACGCTATGCTGGCGTCAGTTCGTTTGGTTGGTCTGGCACGAATGCCCATGTGATTGTTGGTGAAGCCCCGCGCCAACCCGAAGCGCCCTACGCAGCAGCACCCGCTGGCCAGACTTTGTTGTTGCCACTTTCGGCACGTAGCTCGGCGGCACTGCGCGCACAGGCCCACAATATCGCCAAGCTACTGCGCCAGGCCAATGCTCCAATGGCGTATGATCTATGCTTCCACGCAGCAATGCGCCGCAGCCACCACGACCAGAGAATGGCAGTGGTTGGTCGCTCACCTGCCGAATTGGCTGATCGCCTGACGACCTTTGCCAACGCCAAGCCTGATGATGCACCAAACGAATTGGGCGGAATCGTGTTTGTGTTCTCCGGCCAGGGTTCACAATGGGATGGAATGGCCCGCCAGTTGCTCACCGATGAGCCACTCTTTCGATCCGAATTGGAGCGCTGTGATGCTGCCATCCGTGCCGAAGCAGGCTGGTCACTGATCGAGCAACTGACCACAACCGCTGGTGCGCAGCTTGATCAGATCGACATCATTCAGCCAACCCTGTTTGCCATCCAGGTTGGCCTTGCGGCACTCTGGCGCAGCTATGGTGTGCTACCAGATGCGGTGGTTGGTCACAGCCTGGGTGAGGTTGGAGCGGCCTATGTTGCTGGCGCTCTGAGTTTGGAGGATGCCGTCCGCGTGATCTGCCGACGCAGCCGCCTGTTGCGGCGGATCAGCGGGCAAGGAGCGATGGCGGTAGTTGGGCTATCGCTTGATGAAGCTGAGGCCGCGATTGCCGGTTACACAGATCGGCTGGCCGTTGGCGGCAACAACAGCCCACGCTCCTGTGTGCTCTCTGGCGATCCAGCGGCACTTGACGCAGTACTCACACAACTCCAATCCCGCAATATCTTCTGTCGGCCCGTCAAGGTCGATGTCGCATCGCACAGCCCACAGGTCGATCTACTATGCCCGGATCTGCTGGCTGCGCTGCGGGATCTGCGCCCACAAGCGCCAACCATGCCGATCTACTCGACGGCGACGGGCACAGTATTTGAGTCCGGCCGGCCTGCGTTACTCGATGCCGCGTACTGGGTACAGAACCTGCGTCAGCCGGTGCTATTCGCTGCTGCGATTGCCAAGTTATTGCATGATGGACGCAACACCTTTATCGAACTGAGCCCGCATCCAATCTTGCTCACAGCAATCGATGACAGTATGCACGCAGCAGGCGCAACAGGGCAGACGCTCCCGTCGATGCTCCGCAACCGGGCTGGTCGAATAACAATGCTCGAATCGCTTGGCACACTGTATGCCCATGGCCATATGCCCGATTGGCGCGGCCTCTACCCAACACCAGGACGGTTTGTTGACCTGCCATCCTATCCCTGGCAACGTCGGCGCTTCTGGATCAATGCCACGCCAACCCGCTCGATGCCAATAATTGAGATCACCACCCATAGTACTCAGCCGCTGCCCGAATTGGCACTGCGGCGTGCTGATGATTGGTTCTATCAGGTTTCGTGGCGTCCACAGCCGCTTCCTGCATTGCCCGCAATTACTGAAGGCGGAAGCTGGCTGATCTTTACTGATGCCGAAGGGCTTGGCGAACAACTTGCACAACGCCTGACAAGCACAGGGCAGCAGGCGATACTGGTTGTGCCTGGGAACAGCTATATCCGCCAGAATGATACCTACATTCAGATGAACCCACAGCGACCAGAGGATCTACAGCGATTGTTGCGTGAAACGCTTACGGGCACAGCTCCGCTACGAGGTGCAATCTATCTGTGGGCATTACGGGCAGCCTCCGATGTGGAAAGCCCGCCGCAAACAGCACAGACATTGGTCTATGGCGGTGCGCTGCATCTGGCCCAGGCCATGGCTGCTGCAACGCTGCCCAGCACGCCACAGATCTGGTTCGTGACCCGTGGTGCCCAGGCAATTGCTGGCGAGCCAGCCGTTGCCGCACAGGCACCGCTGTGGGGCCTCGGGCGTGTGCTGAGTGTCGAACACCCCGAGCTATGGGGTGGGCTGATCGATCTCGATCCCCATAGATCGCCAGATGAGCCATCCGCGCTGCTTGGCGAACTGAGTACCAGCACGGCCCAGGAACAGATTGCATTACGCGGCACTGGCCGTTATGTCGCACGGCTCACCCGCAGCACTCCAACGGCGAGCCAGCCACTTGTGCTACACCCCAATGCCACCTACCTGATCACCGGCGGCATGGGCGGGCTTGGGCTAGAACTAGCGCGCTGGCTGGTTGAACGTGGTGCCCGTCATCTCGCGTTGGTCGGTCGTTCGGCCCCATCCATAACAGCCCAGGGCCTGATCGCAGAACTTGAGGAATCTGGCGCACAGATACGGATTGTTCGCGGTGATATCGGGCAGCCAGAAGCTGCGGCAGCCATTCTCGCAGAAATCGCACAGCGCATGCCACCATTGCGCGGGCTGATCCATGCCGCTGGTATACTCGATGACGCAATGCTGCTCAAGCAGTCGTTCGCCTCGTTCGAATACGTGATGAAGCCCAAGATCGCAGGGGCTTGGCATCTGCACACACTGACGGCGAGTATCGATCTCGATTTCTTTGTGCTGTTCTCCTCCGCGACGGCGCTGCTCGGTACGCCAAGCCAGGCCTCTTATGCCGCCGCCAATGCCTACCTGGATGCCCTGGCCCATACGCGGCGGGCGAGTGGCTTACCAGCACTAAGCATCAACTGGGGCATGTGGGGCGAGGTCGGCCTGGCGGTACAGCATGGTCGCAGCCAGCATCTGAATCGGCGTGGGTTGATTGCCATGCCAGTGCAGGCTGGCCTGGCTGCGCTGGAGCGCCTGATGGCCGGCTCGAACGCACAGGTTGCCGCAATGGCAATCGATTGGCCGACGTTCAGCGGCCAGTTCCCAGCAGGCCATACGCCACATCTATTCCGTGAACTGATCATAGATCAACGAGATGCTGCCGATCAGATTCAACCAGGCCGTGATCTGCGGCGTGAGTTGCAAGAACACGCACCAACAGCACGGATCGAGGTGATCGAGCAGCTTGCGCGCGAACAGGTAGCGGGTGTGCTGGGCTTCGCAGGAACCGATGATGTCGCACCACAACGGGGCTTCTTCCAGATGGGCATGGACTCACTGATGGCGATTGAGCTAAAGAACCGGCTTCAGGCCATTCTGATGCTGAACCTACCCTCAACACTGGCCTTCGATTACCCAACCGCAACCAGCCTCGCACACTATCTGCATGATCGAATCTTCCCGCCACCAACTGTGGAACCACCCACGCCGATGAGCGATAGCGATAGTGATTTGCAAGCACTCGGGCAGCTTTCGCGTGAGGATCTGAAGGCCCTGATCGATGATGAACTTGAGTCTATCGATATGTAATGCCGCGCCAGGGCAGGCTTGGCCTGCTCGCAGTGGCAAAAGGCTATAGGCACCATGAACATGACTCCACAGCATGCCGAGGATCTTGAGCAACTCAAGCGTGCGTTGCTGGCGCTTAAGAAGATGCGCGCCCGTGTCGATGAACTTGAGAAGGCCCGCAGCGAGTCCATCGCAATTATTGGCATTGGCTGCCGCTTGCCTGGTGGGGCCAACAGCCCAACGGCCTTCTGGCAACTGCTGCACGATGGTGTCGATGCGCTGAGTGAGGTTTCGGGCGACCGCTGGGATGCCAAGGCATTCCTCGACGCAGATCCCAATGCGGTTGGCAAAATCCCGACGGCGCGCGGCGGTTTCATCCGTGATGTTGGCATGTTCGATCCCCACTTCTTCGGGATCTCGCCGCGCGAAGCAGCTGCAATGGACCCACAGCAGCGCATGGTGCTAGAAGTGGCCTGGGAAGCGCTTGAGGATGCTGGCCTGCCACCCGATAGCCTGATCGGCAGCCAGACTGGCGTGTTCATTGGGATTGGACTCAACGACTACCAACGGCTGCAAGTGCCTGATCAGATTGCTGACCCAGCCCTGATTGATGCATACACTGCCTCGGGCAATGCGCTGTGCATCACCGCCAACCGCCTTTCGTACACCCTCGATCTGCGTGGCCCAAGCATGGCGATCGACACCGCCTGCTCATCGTCGCTGGTTGCCGTGCTACAAGCCGTGCAGAGCCTGCGTAGTGGTGAATCTAGCCTAGCGATTGTTGGCGGTTCAAACCTGATTCTTACACCAGCAACCTCAATCAGTGTCGCTAAATTCCTGGCCCCCGATGGCAGTTGCAAATTTGGCGATGCTCGCGCCGATGGCTATGCCCGTGGTGAGGGCGTGGTGATGACGGTGCTCAAGCCGCTCAGGCGCGCAATCGCAGATGGCGACCCGATCTATGCCGTGATTCGGGGTGGTGCACTCAATCAGGATGGCTATAGTAGTGGCCTGACGGTGCCAAATGGCGTTGCCCAGCAGGCCATGCTCCGCGAGGCCCTGCGCGCTGCTGGCATCGAACCGCACCAGATTGATTATATTGAGGCGCATGGCACTGGTACCGCGCTTGGCGATCCAATCGAGATCAATGCGCTTGGCGCGGTGTTCGGCGCAACCCGCCCAGTCGACCGCCCACTGCTGGTTGGTTCAGTCAAGGCCAATATCGGCCATCTTGAGGCCGGTGCAGGACTCGCCGGATTAGTTAAGGTCGCTCTGGCATTGCGCCATGGCGCTATTCCGCGCAGCCTGCATTATGTAACGCCAAATCCACATATCCCATTCAAACAACTGGGCGTGCAGGTCGTAAATACGCATACCCCCTGGCCAGCCCTGGATCGCCCGGCCCGCGCCGGAGTCAGTTCATTTGGCTTTGGCGGCACCAACGCCCATATCATCCTGGAAGCGCCACCAACGCGCGAGCCAGCCGTCGTGGTTGCGCACTCGTCCAGCCTGCTGGCACTCTCGGCCAAGAGTGAGCCAGCGCTACGCGAACTCGCCCAGCGCTATGCCGAAATGCTGGTCAAACCAGGCGCAGCATTGGCCGAGATCTGCGCTGCTGCAAATACGGGGCGCACGCACGCCTCCCACAGAATAGCTGTTGTTGCTGGCAACCCCGAGCAGATGCATACGCAACTTGTTGCACTGGCCGCTGGTGAGCTACCAACTGGAGCCACACGCGCAGTTGTTGAGCGTACCACGCGCCCACAGGTTGCGTTTCTGTTCACCGGCCAGGGCGCACAGTATGTTGGGATGGGTCGCCAACTGTACCACGAAGAACCGGTCTTTCGAGTGGCACTCGATACCTGTGATCAGCTGCTGCGATCAGCTCTTGATCGGCCATTGCTCGATGTCATCTTTGGGCAGGGCGCTGAGGATGCTCAAACGCTGATCGACCAGACAGTCTATACCCAACCGGCGCTATTTGCGATTGAGTATGCGCTGGCCCAGCTCTGGCAATCCTGGGGTATCGAACCAGCAGCCCTGCTTGGCCACTCGGTTGGTGAGTATGTTGCGGCATGTCTTGCTGGCGTGTTCAGTTTGGAAGATGGGCTGCGCCTGATTGCAGCCCGTGGCCGACTGATGCAATCGCTGCCACATGGTGGGGCCATGGCGGCTTTAGCAATCGATGAACAGCGTGCGCGCCAGTTGATCGCGCCATATACTGGCCGGGTTGATATTGCTGCAATCAATGAACCAGAAAGTTGCGTGATCTCCGGCGAGGCGAAAGCAGTCGATGAACTTGTCGCTCTGGTTGCGGCAGAGGGCCGCCGCACACGCCGACTCAGTGTCTCGCATGCATTCCATTCGCCGCTGATGGATCCAATCCTGGATGCGTTCGAGCGCGAGGCCAGCCAGGTACAGTATGCCGCACCACGCATTCCATTGATCTCCAACCTGACTGGCCAGTTCTGGGCGCATGGCGCGGCCCCTGATGCTGCCTACTGGCGCAGACATCTACGTGCTGCGGTTCGTTTCGCCGATGGCATCGCCACCCTGCATGGCCAGGGCATCGCCATGTTTCTCGAACTTGGCCCGGCACCAGTTCTGGCCGGAATGGCCAGCCGTTGTTTGCCAGCCGGTGCTGCGCTCCTGCTGCCATCGTTGCGCGAAGGCCAGGACGAATGGCGGCAGATGTTGGGCAGCCTGGCCGAATTGTACACACATGGGCGCGTCGTGAACTGGGCTGCGGTGAGTGGCCCGCGCCCGCTTCAGCACATGGCACTGCCGAGCTACCCATTCCAGCGCGAGCACTACTGGTTCCGCCAGCCGAACCGCCGCCAGTTCGTTCAGAACTCCAACACAGCCCATCCACTGCTTGGGCGGCGGGTGCGCATGCCAGGACTCTCGGAGGCGATCTACGAGGCCGAACTGAGCGCCGACTGGCCGCAGATCTTGCATGAGCATCGCGTCCATGGCACGCCCGTTTTTCCTGCGACTGGCTACCTTGAACTGGCACTTGAGGCGGCTGAGGCGACATACGGCCCTGGATCATATACCATCGATGAACTGGTGATCGATCAGGCACTAGCGCTTGGCGATAACGAAACCCGCACGTTGCAGATCAGCCTGGCCCTGCATGAATCGCCAAGCACGTTCCGGGTCGTCAGCGCTAGCACAGGCAGCGACACTTGGCGAACACACGTTACTGGCCGATTACAGCGCGACCATGCATCAGCCGACGAGACTCAGACATTTGAGGATGCCAGGGCGAACTGCCCAATAGAACAGCCAATCGATGGCTTCTATGCAGCCACGGAGCATATTGGCATGCAGTATCGTGGCGATTTTCAGGCGATTGATCAGCTCTGGCATGGTTCCGGCGCGGCGCTTGCACACCTACGATTGCCAGCGGGAACGAGCGTGCCATACCAAATGCATCCAGCCTTGCTCGATGCCTGTTTGCAGACCATTGTGGTCGCCCTGCCTACCGATGATGAAGAAACACTGTATCTGCCAATCCAGCTCGAAGGCATCCACATCTATGGCCGACTTGGCCAAACGGCCTGGAGTTATGTCACCATCGACGAAAGTGCCGCATCAGCCGAGACGCGTGTAGCGCGCGTGCAGGTTTTCGATGAGGACGGACAGACAATTGCTGTGCTGGAGCGCGTGCGGCTCAAACGGGCCACACGAGCAGCCCTCAGCCATTTGGTTGGCCACACCGATGCAGAAATCGCCAACTGGCAATATGAAATTATCTGGCGGCAACAAAACCTCCCTGAAACGCCATCTGAAGCGAGCATGCATGGCCGCTGGTTGATTTTCGCTGATGACATGAGTGTCGGTGCAGCGCTTGGGAAAGCCCTGGAACAACGCGGCGCTCGGTGCATGTTCGTCACACCAGGGGCTGTGTATGCCGAACTGAAGCCTAACCATGTACAGGCCAACCCACTGCACGCTGCCGAGATCCGCCATATTGTTGAATCTGGGGCAGAATGGAGCGGGATCATCTATCTGTGGGGGCTCACGAACACTGTCGGTTCGCTCGATGCCGAA
>JBBQSD010000127.1:0-18351 GCA_038214135.1 Chloroflexales bacterium
GGCGACCCCGCCTGCGGCAAGGGGACCCCGCCTGCGGCAAGGTGACGCTGCCTGCGGCAAGGGGACGCTGCCTGCGGCAAGGGGACGCTGCCTGCGGCAAGGGGACGCTGCCTGCGGCAAGGGGAAAACGAACCCATAGCCGCGTGGCTTCAGCCCGCGGCGTGCTGAAAGGAACCACGATGCCAATCAAGCTTAGTTCACGCCTAGAGAAGCTCAGCCCATCGGCGACGGTTGGGCTTGGGGCGAAGATTGCGAACATGCGCGCTCAGGGGATCAATGTGATCTCGTTTGGCCAGGGCGAGCCGGATTTCCCGACGCCAGCGGCGCTCAAGGCTGCCGGGATCGCGGCAATTGAACACAACCAGACCAAGTATACGGCGGTTGGTGGCCCAGCCGAACTACGCAATGCACTCGCTAAACGTGTCAGCGCCGATACAGGCATCCACTACAGCGCTGCCCAGGTTTCGGCCACAACCGGCGCGAAAGAAGGTTTGTTCCTGGCCTTCCTGGCGATCTGTGATGCAGGCGATGAGGTGATCATTCCAGCGCCCTATTGGGTCAGCTATGTGGACCAGGCCCAACTGGCTGGCGCAACGCCGGTGATCGTTAGTGCTGGGCCAGAACTGGGCTTCAAGATCACGCCCGATCAGTTGCGCGCTGCGCTGACCCCACGCACCAAAATCTTTATGTTGAATTCGCCCTCCAACCCAACCGGCGCTGTCTATAGTGCTACTGAATTACGGGCGTTGGCCGATGTGTTGATCGATAGCGATGTGATTGTGATCAGCGATGAGATCTATGATGCAATTACATATGGGCCATATGCGCGCTGGCTGCGGGTCGTCCCAGAATTCGCCAACCGAACCCTGGTGGTCAATGGCGCTTCCAAATCATATGCGATGACCGGCTGGCGCTTTGGGTATATTGCTGGGCCGAGCGCAATCATGGAAGGCATCAAGGGTATTCAAAGCCATTCTACTAGCCACACATCCTCGGTGACGCAGGCTGCGGCATTACCAGCCTATGATGGCAGTATCGATCTGACAAGTGAGGTTGCTGGTATGGTCGCTGCATTTCGTGAGCGGCGCGACAGGATTGTGAGCCTGTTACACGACATCCCCGGTGTGGCGATTGGCTTGCCGGATGGTGCCTTTTATGCCTTCCCCGATGTTCGTGGCCTCTTTGGGCGCGAACTAGCCGGTGGGGTGATCTGCCACGATGATGATGAACTCGCGGCATTTCTGCTCGAAAAAGCCCAGATCGGCGTTGTTCCGGGATCGGCATTTGGCGCACCAGGCTTCATCCGGCTTTCGTATGCGACCAGTATGCAGCAGATTGAAGAGGGCATGCGCCGCTTTGCTGAAGCCGTCGGTGCGTGATGTACGGCCGCAGAGACGCAACATTATAGCGGATGTAAAGACGCAACATTTTGCGTCTCTACGGCCTGGACGTTTTTGAGCAACAGAATCGCCAACACGAGATTCGCTAGGGTCAGGGCTGGAAAGATCAACAGCTCAACACCACTTGTCGCCACCCCAACACGCAGCATGTTGAAGCCCATGGTGCTGACTGCCGCACCGAGTGTTAGTATTTTCATCACAGCCACTGATGCAAGCAGATAGCCCCATGGATTGCGGCGCAGCAGCAGGATGCCTGCCAGGAAGCTGAGTGGCACAATCAGGCCGAGATCCATTGCCTGAATACCGAGCGTTGTGAGATTCTCTAGTGCTGGTGTCTGCCCTTGGAGAAGCGCTGGCACAATCCGCCCTAGCCAGGCCAACAGCAGAAATGTTCCTGCCAGAAACAGAACTCCAGCGATGCTACGCCTCGGGAGATGTGTGGAGAAGTGCTGTGGCAACTCGGCCAGGTTGAACGAGAGCATCGCCAGAATAAAGGCAAACAGGCTTAGTGAGAAGAGCGCGACATACACCAGAAAAAGCTGGTTGTACGCTGTTAAAAAGGTCATGGACATATAGGTGTAGAGCATATAGCCGAGCGTGCCGGTGAGCAACAGCAGCCCGCGCAACGAGCCGCGCAGAGCTAACCAGGCGGACACGATGAGGAGCGGTAGGCCCAGTAGGAGCGTTATCACATCAGTTGCCTGCTCCTGAGCCGCAATGCTCACCGTATCATAGCGATACAGGCCACTGCCCATGAGCGTGACACTTTCGCCACGGCTTGAGGTGAATTGATATGGCGGACCATCGCTCGACCAGAATAACCCAGCACTGGCAGCAAGCAGCGCAAGGATACCGATCAGCGGAACGAGCCAACAGAGTGCTTGCCTATATTTCATTGTCATAGATTAAATCCATCTTTCTGCATGCAGCGGTAGAGTAGACTGCATAGGTGTGTTGTTGGGTGAGGGCAAGAGGCAGGCAGAGATGCAGGGGAGGATGGAACGATAATGTTGGGCGGAACCTCTTGCATCTACACTATACAGCGCGAGTGCAGCGCTGGGTGATACGAAGTGGCTACGCTGGGGAAACGCTCGTTTACTATTGAGATCATTCTGGTTGTGCGGAGTAACGATACACGAGCGCTGGTTACGGCGCTTTTGGAACAAAGGCTACTGACAGGCAACCCGATAGCGCAGATTGATCACAGCATTGCTGCGATCACCAAGCAACTCGGCACGCTCGCACATGTGTAGCAGCCAGATCTGCGAATTGCGTACATAGATCGTCTTGTATTTTTCGGTGTCGCCCCATTGGTAATAATCGGTTGCTAGCGTCCACCCGCTAACACTGAGTCGGCGGGCAATCACTGTTTGCCAGCCATCGCTTGGGTTTGGCATCTGATAGGTGATCGTACGCTCGCCTGGTGCGACATCGCGCACACGAATGTCAGTGGCTCCAGGAGCGACGAATGTTAAGGTGGCACGCCGAACTATCGCCCAACCTGCCAGGCCACAGGCAATCAGGATGATCAGCAAGCATAGGATAGCGTTTTTATGGGACATGCCATCCCCGCGCCCCTCACCCCTCTCCCACGCCGGGGAGAGGGGGAATTGCTGCATTGCGAACCCTTCGCGCCCTTCCCATTGGAGGGGCGGGGTTGGGGAGAGGGGTGAAGGTGCTTAAAACTGTGGCAGCCAGCGCCGTTGCGCCTCGAACAGTTCGCCAACCATTGCGTGGATCTGTGGCAGCGTGCAGACAGCGGCGGTCAGTGGATCGAGCATCACCGCATGATGGATCGCCTCAACATCGCCGGTCAACGCGGCATGGACGATCAACTCCTGCACATTGATGTTCGTACGGTTCAGTGCTGCCAACTGTGGTGGGTAATTATCGACACGAGTCGGCTGGATGCCATTGCCATCAACCAAACAGGGAACTTCGACACAGCAGCCAATTGGCAGGTTTGGAATGAGATCGCGGTTTGGCACATTGCCATTGATCCGTGTCGGTTGGTTGGTTTCGATTGCCTCCATGATCGCCGATCCATACTCGTGCGTTCGCACGGTTGGCGGCGTCTTGGTTCCGCTGATCAGCGCCTCATAATCCTGCTGTGAGTAGGCCAGCCGTTCGATGCAATGGCGCAGATACCCACCAGTGCGGCCATAATCAAACCAATGGTTGACATGATCGCTGAAGCGTGGCACCAGATCCTCATTTATCATCTGGGCACTCTTGCGGAAGTAGGGCACATATTCGCTGGCATGGCCGCTCGATTCCGTCACAAAGCGGCCAAAATATTTCATCATCTCGATCCGTACTGGCTCCTGGGCATAGATCTCGGATCGCTCGATGGCCTTCCAGATCCGTGGGTACAGATCCTCGCTGCCACGCCGAAAGCTCAGGAAGAATGCCTGATGATTGATTCCAGCGCAATGGAAGACAACATCATCATATGGTACATCGATCCAGTTCGCCAGCATCTCGCTGGTGCCCTGAACACTATGGCACAGCCCGACATGTGGCCGCCCGGTGGCTCTGTCGAAGGCCCAGCAGTTAGCTGCCATTGGGTTGACATAATTTAGTAGAAGTGCATTCGGGGCGAGTTCATCCAGATCGCGCCCGAGGCCAATCAGCACTGGAATTGTGCGTAGCGAGCGGAAGACCCCACCAGGGCCGAGGGTATCGCCGACACACTGTTCGACGCCATAGCGCTGCGGGATTTCGATATCCAGCGCATAGGCCTCAAGCCCGCCCTGCTGGAAGGTCGTTATCACATAATCGGCACCACGCACAGCCTCGCGTTGGTCGGTGGTTGCTTCGACTTTGGCGTTCAGTTTGCGCCCATCGATCAGCGATTGTACGAGATCGCGTGCCTGCGACAAGCGGGTGGCGTCGATATCCATCAGAGTGATGGTACTATTCTGGAGCGCCGGAGTCAGCAGAATATCGCTGCATAGGTTGCGTGTGAATACAACGCTACCGGCACCAATAAAGGTAATCTTAGGCATCGAACGTTGTTGTCCTTTCAATTGGTTCAGTCGTGATTTCAGCTTGGTTACTAGCCGATGCGCTACCCCAGGATGCGGCCCATGCACCAAAGAATGGAATTGGTTGAACCTCGCCCTTGAGGCTACTGATGATACCCGCAATCCAGCCGATCAAAACCCCTACATAGGCAGCAATAACCAATGCAAACAGAACGACGCCAAGCATGCCGCCGATCAGTGGCATCCAGGCCAATATCCAGGCGGCTATGGCCCAAATTAGCGGTGTGGCGATGGTGACGATTGCCAAGCAGAGTGATTGCCGTGCATGAAACACTGCAAATGGATCATCGCGCCGCGCCATCAGCACAAACAATGCACCCGGCAGGCTCAGCAGGTAGCTGAGCAACGCGAGATAGCGGCTCGATCTGCTCACGATACGACCTCGATCCCCTGCAGATGCAATTCCTTTGCGAAATGGCAGCTCGCATAATGCTCTGGTTCGACAAGCACCAGCGATGGTGGTTCGACCTTGCAGATATCTTTGGCATAGCGGCAGCGGGTGTGAAACACACAGCCAGATGGTGGGTTGGCTGGGCTGGGAATCTCACCCGATAGCATGATCCGCTTCTGTTTAATATCTGGATCGGCTGGTGGAATAGATGAGATCAGCGCCTCGGTATAGGGATGCAACGGGTGTTTCAACAGCGTCTCAGATTCAGCCAGTTCGACAATTTTGCCAACATACATCACCGCGATCCTATCGCAGGCGTGTTCCACCACCGAGAGATCATGCGCGATGAACAGCATCGTCAGGCCTAGGCGTTCGCGTAGCTCCTGCAGCAGATTCAGCACCTGCGCCTGCACCGAAACATCCAAAGCCGAAACGGGTTCGTCGGCGATGATCAGGCGTGGATTCAATGCCAATGTGCGTGCTAGGCCAATACGCTGGCGCTGCCCGCCCGAGAACTGGTGCGGATAGCGCTGCATGTAGTTTGGATCGAGTCCAACTGTTTGCATATGCGTGGCGACCAGATCATCAAGCTCGCGTCCACTGGTGATCTTATGGATCACCAACGGTTCAGCGATCAGATCGCGCACGGTCATGCGTGGATCCAGTGAGCTGAATGGATCTTGGAAGATCATACGCATCTCGCGGCGCAGTGGCTTCATCTCCTGCTGGCTGATCTTGGCCACGTTGATGCGCTCGCCATCCTCGGTGCGAAACCAGACCTCGCCATCGGTTGGTTCATATAGGCGCAGAATCGAGCGGCCAGTCGTCGTTTTGCCACAGCCGCTTTCGCCCACCAGCCCCAACACCTCCTGCTCACGCAGCGAGAAGCTGACGCCATCGACCGCCTTGACATGGCCGACCAGCCGTTGCATGAAGCCCTGGCGAATCGGGAAGTGCTGCTTCAGATTGTTGACTTCGAGAATGATGTTTTCCATATGTATTCAGGAGTCAGGAGTCGGAATTCAGAATATTCGATGCCTAACTATGTAGCAAATCTCGACAAAGTGTAGCATTGAAGGATTCTGACTCCTGACTCCTGACTCCTATACAGTCGAATACGGGTCTACTGCATCACGCAGGCCATCGGCTAGCAGAATGGCCGGGTTGCACGAGAGTGCTAGGGCGATCATCACACGCTGGCGCATGCCGCCGCTTAGTTGGTGCGGATATTCATTCAACCGCCGCGCCGCATCGCTGATCTGCACCTTCTCACGCAGCTCTAGTGCGCGGCCCAATGCCTCCTGATTGCCGACATGCTGGTGCAGTTGAACTGTCTCGGCGATCTGCGTGCCAACGCTATACAGTGGATTGAGCGATGTCATCGGCTCCTGGAACACCATCGCAATCTCGCCGCCGCGAATATCGCGCATCTGCGAACTCTGTGGGTTCAGCGCCGCAATATCAGTAACCTTGCTGCTGCCATTCTGGCCCTGGTACAACAGAATTTGCCCATCGACAATCTTGCCTGGTGGTGATTTGATCAGCCGCATGATCGACATAGCAGTGATGCTTTTACCGCAGCCGCTCTCGCCAACCAGCCCGAGCGTCTCGTTGCGCTTCAGGGATAGGCTCACGCCATCCACGGCTTTGATCGTCTTGCCCTCAAGTGTGAAATAGGTTTTGAGGTTCTTGATCTCAAGAATAGTGGTGGCATCCACCATGAGCGCATCCCTTATATGTGGCTATTTAACAGCCGACGTACCGTCTCTACCAGTGTTTTCGGCAATACTGGCTTCACCAGATATGCACTAACACCCAGTTCTGTTCCGCGCAGGCGTTGATCGAGGGTACTGCACACAATTACCGGCACATGCTGGCTTGCAGTTGCTGCCTGAATCGCAGATAAGAGCTGCCATCCCAGGCCGTTTGGCTGTGATGGCTCCAGAACAATCGCATCGATATGCTGTGTACGGAGCAGATCTAGCACTTCATGCTCGCTAGAACATGCAAATGCTCGATAATCCCGATTGAACTCGCGCATATAGAGTTCACGAGTTGGATCATCGGATTCAACAATCAATATAGATTGATCTGCTGTATGCATCACTGCTATCCACTTGAAGAGCTGGCTGTGCATACGAGCATACGCCATGGAGGTGTGGTTGTCTCGGAGAATAGTACGGAGTCATCGGACAAAAGCACGCTATTTTAGCTTTCAATCACGCTCCGCAGACCGTAGGCTGATGAATCTTTACCCTGTAATTGGGTATGGGTTTTGCGCGCCTGGAGTGCGGCAGCCATGCTGCCCGAACGGCACCTACGGCACCCGATGATCGCGATAGGCCTGTGGTGTGCAGCCGACCTGCTTACGAAACACGCGACCAAAATAGCTTGGATCATTGAAGCCAACCCGTGCGGCGATCATGCTGATGCTCTCATCGGTGCTGAGCAGTAGATCTTTCGCACGCATCACACGATAGCGATTCAGGTAATCCCAGAGCGAGATTCCCAACTCTTGATGGAAGATCTGGGTCATATAGTTCTTACTGATCCCAATGGCATCCGCGATCTCCTGGCGCGTAAGATCGCGGGTGTGCTGCTGCTGGAGATAGGCGATCATCCGTTTGACGAGCAGGCTGGTTGATTGTGTAAGCTGCCCGCCACCAGCCACCACCGTGCGCAGCGTGGCCGATAGCTCATCCACCGAGAGCATCTGTTTGCTCTGAAACGTAACCATGGCGTGATCAAGGCGCTTGATATCATCGAAGCCCAACTGCCGCCCGCTGAGGATGATCACCGGCACCTGGCGCAGCCGTTCGTGCGTTCGCATATCCTCCAGCACAGCAAATCCATCAACATCTGGCATCATCAGATCAAGAATGACCAGGCTGGGGATCTCCTGCGCCAGCAGATCCAGCGCCACAGCACCGCCCGCAGCGGTGTGAACGCAACAGCCCGGCATTGCCTGCGCCACCATGCTGGCATACAGATCACGGGTGTCGGCATCGTCATCAACGATCAGGATTGGGGCGTTATCGGTGGGTTGGTGCAGCGATCCAATCACATCAAGTAGGGTTGCACGGTTTAAGGGCTTGTTCAGGATACCAGTGATGCCAAGCGGCCGATTGGCAAGTTCTCGATCCTCATGGCCATAGATGATCAACGGCAGTTGGCCGATCTGTGGCGAACTACAGATCTGCTGGATCATATTCCAATCGGTCGAATCGGTATGTGCCAGATCCCAGGCCAATGCGGCTGGTTGAATGACTGACAGCACAGATTGCAGATCATCGGCTGGCTGTGCGCGATAGATTTCCAGACCCATGTGTGTGCTCAGTTGGGCAATTGCGGCGGTTGGCTCACGATGCGCTGAGATCAGCAACAACGTTGATCGATCAGATCGATCAGATCCATCAATCGGGAGCAGCGCCGCCGATTGGCTACCAAGGTTTGGCAGCGGAATAGAGACATGAAAGATACTGCCCTGATCGATCTGGCTTTCGAGCGTGAGCATGCCGCGATGCAGTGCCACCAGCCGCCGCGCAATCGTCAGCCCGAGTCCCACGCCGCCATGGCGGCGATCATTGCGCTTATCGGTGACGAATGGCTCGAAGATCTGTTCCTGTAGCGCTGCTGGAATGCCCACACCAGTATCGGCCACCCAGATATGCAGATGTGGCGGTGTGACATCTGCTCCCAGCGTGACCGAGCCATTCTCGGTGAATTTGCAGGCATTGCTCAACAAATTAAAGAGAATCTGTCGCAGCCGTACTGGATCGGCCTGGATCAGTGGCAGGTGTGTGGGAAGATCGAGGTGGCAGGCGACATTGTTTGAAAACGCTAGGCCAGTCACGATGCTTTGGAAGACATCCTCCAGAAAGGGGCGCGTGGTGATCGTCTCCGGAAATAGCTCAAGCTCATCGATCTCGGCCCGCGAGAGATCCAGCAGATCGTTGATCAACCGAATTAGATGTTCGCTACTGCGATAGATATGCGTGAGATCATGTAACAGCCCTGGTGGCAGCGCCGTGTTATAGGGATTGGGGTTGGCCATTGCCGATTGGCTATAGCCAAGAATGATGTTTAGTGGGGTGCGTAGCTCGTGGCTGACATTGGCGAGCAACCGGGTTTTGAGCTGATCGGCCTTCTCGGCGACAGCCAACGCCTTGAGCGCATCGCTATACAATTCGGCGTTCCGCATTGCAATGCCAAGCTGATCGGCCAGCACCTGCAACCCAACCAGCGATTGGTGGCTGATCTGCAATGTGCGCCGGCTATGCAGATCGAGCAGACCCAGGATCGTACCGCCAAGGCGGATGGGCACCACAACCCGTGAACGTGTTGTAGGCCAGGCCGGATCGGGTGGGAAACGATGGCTATGCTGGCTGTCTGGCACAAAGATCGCTTCATCGCGGATGAGTGCCTGGCCGAGTAGCCCGGAATCAGCCAATGGAATGTTGGTATCGTGCAATTCATCGCTGGTCAGCATCTGTTCGGCTTCCGACCAGAGCAAGATCCGCACGGTATCATAGCCATAGTTCGTGCGGATCAGTTCGGCGATCTCGTGGTTCAAGCGCTGCCGATTCAGAATTGAACCAATCCGCCTATTGATCTCCAGGCTGGTTTCGAGCTGAATCAGCCGATCACGCTCCTGCTCACGATTGACCCCAACCAGGCGGCTGGGTAGTTCGGCAATCGCGATCAGCTTCTGCATTGCCACTTCCGAAACATTCTTGGCCGTAACAAGCCGTGGCTGATAGCCGAAATGGCTTGGCAGTGGCTGTTGAAGGGCGGCCCGCTGGGCAAGATCGATAGCCTGCGTGCCGAATTCAGCCGCTGGTGTATCCACCGTCGCCGCCAGGCTACCATCGGCAATCGCCGAGAGCGCCAATGGATCGCCATTGATCCCAACGATCAGGGTGCGCCGGTGTACCAGGCCAAGCGCCAACCCAGCATCACGGGCGGCCAGCGCAACCGAATCGGAGAGGCCAAAGATTGCATCGAATGACTGGCCGAGTTGGATCATGGCCGCTTCGATCTGTGGGAAGGCGCGTTCATAGCGCCATGCACTGGGAATATGGTCAATTGTTAGATCCGGGTAATCGCCAAGCGCAGCACAGAAGCCAGCAATGCGGCTCCTGCCATCCTCGCCTTCGCGTGACATCAGCCCGCCAACCACCAGGATTCGGCCACGCCCATGCAATTGCTCGGCCAAATAGCGTGCGACAATCTGGGCGATCTCATAATACCCGGATACTGCAATAAACAGTGGGTGCCGCTGCGTAGCCTCAGTCAGATGAATGATCGGGATGCCGTTATCGAGCACGCGAGATACCAGCCGATCCGGGAGGTATGTACACACCAGCGCATTCAGTTCTTGGGCCTGTAACTCCTCCACAAAGGCGATCTCCTCCTCAACAGAAAGCGCTGAGGAGACGTTGATATCGATCGATACAAGATCAATTGCAAGCTGTTGTGCCCGCTGCTGAACGGCTTCGCGGGTCTGCACCCAGAATGGATCGGCTGAACCAATCCGTGCGCCAATGCGTAGTGTGTGCGGCACCATTGCCTCCTGGCCCACTGCGATAAACTATTCCAACTATGTTGGGATGTTGCCGTATTGTAGCACCGCTCAATCTGGTGTGTGTTTTGGAATGACATATGACCCGGCCAACCATCCATGGTGAGCGAAGGGTGTGACGTAAACTTTTGCGGCGGCCTGCGCTGCGTCCATGCGTATGGGCCGACCCACGTGTCGGCCCGCGATGATGGTGTTGCACGGCTCCATGTGGGCGAACACGCGGTTCGCCCCTACGTGATGGTTGGGCATGGTGGTTCATTGCAGAAGAATCCGTCGCACCCGTGAGCGAACACAAGGTTCACCCCTACATTTATATATGCTATACTTTTGCACATCAATCTCAACCATTGGTCTCTATTGGTCTATGATGATGCATATCACCGATCTGCAACCCAATGATACGTTGGCACTCCAGCAAGCGGCTGCTCTGCTTGTTACTGGTTTTCTTCATGCATGGCCCGATCTTGAGCAGGCACTGATCGAGGTACACAAAGCCCTTGAACCAGGCAAGATCTGTCGGGCTGCATTAGCCAGCGATGGAACTGTGCTTGGCTGGATCGGCGGTAACTCCCAATATGATGGCCACGTCTGGGAATTGCACCCGCTCGTCGTTCGGCCAGATGCCCAACGGCATGGTGTTGGAAGAGCGCTGGTTCGCGATTTTGAGGCCCAGGTTCACAAACGAAATGGCATAACGATCTTGCTTGGCAGCGATGACGAGGACGACACGACGACGCTAAGTGGCATCAATCTGTACCCCGATATATGGCAGCATGTGGCCACAATTCGCAATTTGCGTGAGCATCCCTACACGTTCTATCAGAAATGTGGGTTTGTGATTGTTGGCGTTGTGCCGGATGCAAATGGCCCTGGGAAGCCGGATATTCTTATGGCCAAGCGCGTTCAGGGCGAAGTATAGATTGCTTGGTAGATTGCTTGGTTGTACGATATTTGGAGGATTTGATGTACCAGTCTGAAAAAGTCTATCGTACCGATCTGAACCCGATCAGTTTTTTGCGTCGCAGCGCTGTGATCTACCCAGAAAAGATTGCTGTTGTGCATGGCGAACGGCGCTATTCCTATCGTGCGTTTGAAGAACGTGTGGATCGGCTTGCATCGCAATTGCGTGCCAATGGCCTTGAGAAAAATGATCGGGTCGCGTTTTTGTGCCTGAATATTCCGCCACTTCTGGAAGCTCATTATGGCGTACCGGCAGCTGGCGGTATTCTGGTTGCGATCAATACCCGCCTGAATACCCACGAGATTGGTCATATTCTTGATCACGCTGGCGCACGGTTTCTGTTTGTCGATGCCGAGCTTGAACATCTGATTGCGCCTCTTGATCTCACCGATATGCGTATTGTACGGATCACCGATACTGGCGACAGCGATGATCCATATGAGCAGTATCTTGCCAATGGCAGCCCTGTGCCGGTCGAGAGTTGGCTGGAGGATGAGGAAGAGGTGATCTCGATCAACTATACCTCTGGCACAACCGGCCAGCCCAAGGGTGTCATGTATACCTATCGGGGTGCCTATCTCAACGCACTCGCGCAGGTTGCCGAACCGGCCCTGACGCCCAATTCGGTGTATCTATGGACACTGCCGATGTTTCATTGTAATGGCTGGTGCTTCCCATGGGGCATTGTCGCAATTGGGGCAACCAGCGTGTGCTTGCGCAAGTTTGAGCCTGCGCGGGTGTGGCACCTGTTCGATAGCGAGGGCATCACTCATTATTGTGGTGCGCCAACAGTACAGCTGGCGCTGATCAATGCGCCCCAGGCGCATCGGCTTGAACGCCCGGTAACCGTAATGGTTGCAGCGGCACCACCATCGCCAACACTCTTGGCCGCGCTGCGCGAGCGCAATCTGCATCCGATCCATGTGTATGGCCTAACCGAAACCTATGGGCCGGTCACGATCTGTGCCTGGCATCGCGAATGGGATGATCTGCCGCTCGATCAGCAGGCCCGCCTGAATGCACGCCAGGGTCAGGGCAATATTGCCTCCGATCTTGTGCGCGTCGTCGATTCCGATATGTGCGATGTTCCACACGATGGCGAGACGATGGGTGAAGTGGTGATGCGCGGAAATATTGTGATGCTGGGCTACTATAACCAGCCCGAAGCAACCGCCGAGGCCTTTCGCGGCGGATGGTTCCATTCTGGCGATCTGGGTGTGTGGCACGCCGATGGCTATATCGAGCTGCGCGACCGCAAGAAGGATATTATCATATCTGGCGGCGAAAACATTTCCACGATTGAGGTTGAGCAGACGGTTGCGAGCCACCCGGCAGTTCTTGAGTGTGCTGTCGTTGCTATTCCCGACGATACATGGGGTGAACGGCCCAAAGCGTTTGTCGCGCTCAAAATCGGCCACACAGCGACTGAGCAGGAAATCATTGCCTTCTGTCGCGAGCAGATCGCCCACTACAAATGTCCTGTTGCGGTTGAGTTCATGGAACTGCCGAAAACATCGACGGGCAAGGTGCAGAAATTCGTTCTGCGCGAGAAGGAATGGACTGGCCGCGAGAAGCGGATTAACTGATAGTATTCAGGAGTCAGAAGTCAGAAGCCAGAATTGAGAACGAAGAAGTTAGCATTCAGCTATCAGCTTTTTGGTGCAGATGTCAATGCCATATCACGATAATGCCTGGCTATGTAGTGCAACTCAGCGTGCCTTATCGATCACGATAGCGACATTATAGCAATCCTACCGGATTTGTAAAAAAGGGGCGGGGAGATTTCTTTCGGGACACCCAGAGGGTACCCGGCCCCAAGCCCCGCTTTGCGCTACGCGCCTTTACAACTCAAATAGGAATGCTATATTATATGCTCGTGAGTCTGGGCCATACAGAAGTGAGGCTGTAATAATGGGATGCTGATCGAATTCCTTGACAAGCGCTTCGGCCAGGTGGTGAACATCCCAAAAATCCTATGCTCCGTTTGCAAGCCTGCGCGCAGTCGCACATGTGCTCACAAGCCGACCGCCATGCGCCAGTATGTGAATGAGTTGTGTGCAGACGGCAGATGGATCAGGCCAAAAATAGAATGTGTGGATGCTCAACAGTTTATCGAATTGCTGTTCTCCAAATGGCAGGTTGGCAATATTGCCGTGCACGAGGATGAGTTTGCCGTGTTCGATGGCTATTCGATAACGCCGCGCTGCTGCTCGTATGATCGTTGGTGAGAGATCCATGCCAGTAACGCCTTGCTGGTGTGCCTGTGCCAATACGAGTTCAAGCCCGCGCCCAGCACCAAACCCGATTTCGAGAACCCGATCTGTGGGTTGAAGGTGGAGTAGGTTAACGCTCCAATCCGTCTCTGGTGCGGGCTGCCAACGCATACGTTCAGCAATAACCTGGCCGATCATACCAGATGGATTGCGATGTTGCCGATCCATATAGGTAGACCACTTCGCACGTAATACAGTCATTGTTCGCCCTCTAATGAACTTCGACAATCAAACTCGGTCATGGTTTTGGATTGCGGCAGCCTGCGCTGCGTCCACGCGTATGGGCCGACGCGCTGTTCCGCACTGGTTGGCGAACACATGCGTCCGCACCTGACCATTCCAAAAGAATACGTCGCACCCAAAACCATTAGAACTTTTGTGCGATTATACTATACTCTATGATCACGACAGCCAATGTCACATGGTTCAGACGATAATTGCTAAAAGAGGTACTCATGACAACAAGCGAACAACAGATCTACGAACACATCCTGTTTGAGCAAGATGGCCAAATCGCCTACATCACGATGAATCGGCCCGAGAAGCGTAATGCGCTCTCAATCGCACACATGCAGGAACTAACAGCCTGTTTTAGCGCGATTGGTGCGAATCGAACGATTGCTGTTGTTATCTTGCGTGGTAATGGCCCGGTGTTTAGTGCAGGCCATGATCTGAGCGAGATGATTGGTCAATCGGAGGCGTTCTACCAGCATGAGTTTGCGGTGTGTAGCGAATTGATGGAGACAATCCTGGCGATTCCGCAGCCGGTGATCGCCCAGGTTCAGGGTATCGCGACTGCTGCCGGATGCCAATTGGTTGCCACCTGTGATCTTGTCGTTGCTGCCGAAGAGGCGCGTTTCGCCACCCCTGGCGTGAAGATTGGGCTGTTCTGTTCAACACCAATGGTGGCATTAAGCCGCGCAATCGGGCGCAAACGGGCTATGGAGATGCTGCTGACTGGCGAGTTTATGGGGGCGGGCGAGGCGCGCACAGCTGGATTAGTGAACCGGGTTGTGCCTGCTGCCGAACTTGCCATTGCAACGCGCACCCTGGCCGAACAGATCGCGGCGGCAAGTCCGCTGGTGGTGGGGATTGGCAAACAGGCATTCTATCGCCAGCTCGACATGCCAATCCATGAGGCGTATACCTATACTAGTGGTGTGATGACCGCCAATGCCGCGCTTGCCGATGCCCAGGAGGGGATGTGTGCCTTTCTGGAGAAGCGCAAGCCAAGCTGGACGAATAGTTAACGAGTATTCAGGAGTCAGGAGTCAGGAGTCAGGAGTCAGGAGTCAGAATATTGAGCCAAGGATTGTCCAGAGGGCACCCAAACCAAGAATCGAGAACCAAGAACCATAGAATATAACACAATGGCTCATTGGCCGCAGCCGAGGCATGACCAACGGGCGTTAGGAAGCCAATCACATCTCTTGCGGGTCGGGTACCCTCTGGGCGGGAACGGTTTCTTGCCGCCTGCCACGCGCAGTGGCAATAACAAAACGCGCCACGCGTAGTGGCAATTGGCCCGCAAAAACAGGCTGCAAGCATCAAAAACGCTCGCCACGCGTAGTGGCATTGAAAGGATCCCTATGGCCCCACCACACGAAGTAACTATCGCCATTGAACGAGCGCTTGGTGTGAAAGCCCAGTTCAGCCCATTCACGAGTGGAACCAATCGGCGGACATATCTTGTTCGTAGCGCTGAACAGCATTGGGTGGCTCGGATCGAACCAGCGCCAGCGATCTCATTCCAACGGGCAATTATGGCTCAGGCGCGTGCCTATGCAGCCGGGGTTCGCACACCTGTCACCATCGCCCATGATCAGATACCGACCGAGCAAGGGCCGTATCTGTGGAGTGTGGAGACATTTGTCGCTGGTGTGTCGTTTGATCACGACCAGACTGAGTCGCCACAGGCACAGGATGCTATTCGCGATCTAGGCCGCCAACTGCGTTTGCTGCATGCAGTGGAGGTTGATGCATTTGGCGATCTGCCGCCGCGCCCCTATCCGGTCTATCCGTCGTTCAGTGCCTGGGTGCAGAACAAGGCCAAACGGATCGCTCGTGCCGTTGCGCTTGCTGGTGGTGAGCCGAGCACAATTCCGTTGATCGAACAGATCTATGCACTATTGGCAACCGCGTACACGGCTGGCCCACGCTTGTGTAAAGGGGATTGTGCCGCCGATAATCTGCTTGTCGATCATACGCATGCCGTGACAATTATTGATTGGGAATGGGCACAGGGCCTTGATCCGGCAGCCGATATTGCCTTCTGGTGTAGCTATACGGAACAGGTGCAGGCTCATGAATTGCTGCTGGCGGCCTATGAGCCAGATGATCTGGCCTTGTTTCGCCGCCGTGTCGAGGCCCATCGCGTCGTCAATAGCATCGAGACCATCCATGTGTTCGATGAGCATCGCCATGCCTATGGCGCAACCGAGCGCGAGGCAGGAATTCGCACCGAATGGGAGGCACTGCGTCAGCGTGTCTGGTCTGTGCTTACATAACATGATGGTTGCCCTACAGGTGGCAGGCGAGTTCAGTATCAGCAGCGCGTGGTATGCTGCATGGCGATTGTGGGGCCAGATATTGGGAGATTGCGCCACGACTACACCACCTAGCCTCGCATGGTATGAGGCCCGCGAGCTTGTTCTGCGGTATGGCTGGAATACCATGGCCTACCAAATCCTGAACCCTGGGATCACCCTATGGTTTTCGCATGATCGGCATGCGGTGGTTGGATATGTGTTGGCGGGTGGCTATCGGGTGGTTGCTGGTGCGCCGATTAGTGCTGAAGATGATCTTGTGGCGACGGTTGCACAGTTCGAGTCTGCTGCCAATGCGGATCGCCAACGAGTCTGTTATTTTGGTACTCAGAACCGGATCGCTGCAATTGTTGCTGCAACTGGCCGCGCATCCCAGCTATTGCTTGGCGCACAGCCGATCTGGGATCCCAATCACTGGCCTGCAATTATTGCTCGCAAGGCTTCTCTGCGTGCTCAGATCGCCCGCGCCCGTAACAAGGGCATTCGGGTTATGGAATGGCCCAGCGATACTGCCACGAATCACCCGGAGCTGCGCCAGTGCCTTGCAGAATGGCTAGCTACGCGTGGCCTGCCATCGTTGCACTTTCTGGTTGAGCCAGAGACACTTGCGCGTTTGCAGGATCGGCGGGTATTTGTGGCGCTGCGAGATCGTAGAGTGGCCGGGTTCCTGATAGCAACGCCGATCCCGCAGCGTAATGGCTGGTTGATTGAGCAGATCGTGCGGGGTGCCAATGCACCCAATGGCCTCGCGGAACTGCTGGTGGATAATGCCATGCAGAATCTTGCCGCAGATGGATCGACCTATGTCACCCTCGGGCTTGCGCCACTCTCGCGGCATGCCGATGGTGCCGAGAGCACACATCCACTATGGGTACGGGCTGTTCTGCACTGGATGCGGATTCATGGGCAGCGTTTCTATAATTTTGATGGGCTCGATTCCTTCAAAGCCAAACTTCAGCCAGATTCATGGGAACCAGTGTATGCACTCACCCGCGAGCGCTGGGTTGGTGCGCGGGCGTTGTATGCGATTACTGGAGCGTTCGGTGGCGAGTCGCCAATCGTGTTTCTCTGTCGCGCATTGCTGCGGGCAGCATCCCAAGAATGGTATTGGTTCAGGCAGCGCACCCAAGGCGTAGGGACATAGCGCAGATCCCGCCCCTGATATCGCATATACTGTTGCTGATATCACATACGCCCACTCTGATATGGCAATACCGGTCGGGCATATCGCATACTCTCACCCTGATACGACATAGATCTCAGCGCGTATTGTATACGCCTGCCTACAAGGAATGGAACCCATGCAGCTACCAACAATCTATGTTGCAATAGCACCCACATTGGTGCAAGAACTTGAGTTAGAAGATCAGCTGGCACGCCTGCAACCATTTGCCATAATCGAGCGCTGGGAAGGGCCAGGTAATCCACCAGCGGATCTGGTTGCCGATGCGCTCAGGCGTGTGCGTGTGCTGATCACCGGATGGGGAACGCCGCCCTTAGAATCGCTCAAACAATGGAACCAGGATGATGTTGCGGTACGACTGATTGCCCATACTGCCGGAACGGTCAAGCAGCTACTCCCGGTTGCGGCGATTGAGCGTGGCCTACTGGTGACGCATGCCAATGATTCGTTGGCCGAGGCGGTTGCCGAATTCGCCCTTGGCGCGATTATCATGGCGCGGCGCAACGCCTTTGCCGCAGCAACACGCATGCGTGCAGGGCAAGCGCTCTTACCGCTGGCAAGCCAACACGAGGTAGTCGGGAGCACGATTGGTGTGATTGGTGCCAGTGCGATTGGTCGGCGGGTACTCAAGCTGTTGGCCGCGCTTGATGCCACGTTGCTGCTCTACGATCCCTATTGCCCGCCAGCAGTCGCTGCTTCCTATGGGGCCGAACTGGTTGGGCTGCATGAATTGTTGCGGCGTAGTGCAATTGTGAGCCTGCATGCGCCGGTGACGCCGGAAACCATTGGCATGTTGGGAGCCGCTGAATTTGCCGCGATGCAGGATGGCGCGCTGTTTGTGAATACCGCTCGTGGGCGGCTGATTGATCACGACGCGTTACTGAACGAATTACAAAAGGGCCGGATCAACGCGTTACTGGATGTCACCGACCCGGTTGAGCCACTGCCATTCGATTCACCATTCTTCCA
>JBBQSD010000128.1:0-18077 GCA_038214135.1 Chloroflexales bacterium
CGAGAAGATGCATGTGGCCACGCTTCAGGCCATTTCTGGCGCAGGCTACCCCGGCGTCGCATCGCTCGATATTGTCGATAATATTATCCCGAATATTGGCGATGGCAGCGAAGAAGCCAAGATCGAGAGTGAACCGCTCAAGTTGCTTGGCAGCCTTAGCGATGGGCGAATCATCCCTGCTTCAACAATCATTTCGGCACAGGTCACCCGCGTTCCGGTTGTGGATGGGCACACGGCGCTACTATCGATAAAGTTTACTCATCGCCCCGATCCAATCGATGCGATTGACGCATTGACAGCGTTTCGTGCCCCTGAGATCGTTCGCGACCTGCCAAGCGCACCAGAGTTCCCGGTAATTGTCCGTTCCGAAGGTGATCGGCCACAGCCACGCCGGGATCGTGATGCTGGGCGCGGCATGAGCGCATCGGTTGGGCGAATTCGGCCATGCCCGCTGCTTGATCTGCGAATGGTGGTACTCTCGCATAATACGATCCGCGGAGCCGCTGGCGGAGCACTGTTAAATGCAGAATTGCTCGTTGCAGAGGGAATTGTTTCGTAGCAACTGAGTGAGCAGTATGTCCCGGATGTATCCGCAGATGACGCAGATGACGCAGATTTGAGGCACCTTTGATCTGTTACTGCGAATAAAGTGCCGTTTTGCTTACCCAAGCGTAACCCACGAGCAGTTGTAGAAGGAGCGTGATTATGCCAGGTGTGAACTTTGATCGCGCCGCCGAGTATTATGATGCAACGCGGGGGTACCCGCCTGGAGTGGATGAACAATTGCGTGATGCATTGATCAAACAATTGCATCTTGCGCCACAGGCATCGATCATCGAACCAGGCATCGGCACTGGGCGAATTGCGCTACCATTCGTGCGGGCTGGCTATCGGTATACTGGCGTCGATCTCTCGCTTGGCATGATGCAGGCACTGCGCCGCAAGCTCTCTGCAATCGGCAGCAGTGGCCCAGTACGCTTACAGCTCTGCCAGGGCGATATTATGCATCTGCCGTTAGCAACACATATATTCGATGCAGCGATTATGGTGCATATTCTGCATCTTGTCGATGATTGGAAGATCGTGCTTGATGAAGCTCGGCGGGTGCTCAAGCCAGGTGCGCAGATTGCGTTAGCGAATGACAGAAACCGCGCCAACGATTCGCCAACACCGCCCGATCAGGTCTGGCCGATGTGGGCGACTATCCTGGATGAGCTTGGTGTGCCAGCGGAGCAGCGCCGCAGCCAGGCAGTACGTGGGCTGGATGCGCGTTTTGCTGAGTATCTGCGTGGCATCGGTGCAACAATCGAGCTGGTGACACTTGTTGAATACCAGCAGCAACCGACAACAGCCAGCGAGGTCGTGGCTAGCTACCGCGACCGCATCTTCAGTAGTTGTTGGAGTCTGCCCGATTCTGTTCATGCACAGGCAGCGCAGCGATTGGAAACGTGGCTCGCAACAAGCTGCGATGATCCCAATACGCCCTATTCCTCGTCTGGAATGATCGAGGCGATGATTGTGCAATTGCCTTGATCACCTGAGAGGATAACATGCCCAACGCTGCCGATTTTATTATTACTCATGCTAATGTTCTGACCATGAACCCCGCTATGCCAACAGCAGAAGCCGTGGCAATCGCTGGAAAGCATATTCTGTTTGTTGGTACAGATCGGGATGCAGCCACCCTGCGTGGCTCGCACACTCGTGTGATCGATGCTGCTGGCGCAACAATGCTGCCAGGATTGATCGACAGCCATTACCACCTGATGCTTGGATCATTGCGCTTGGATGGCATTCAGCTTGGCGATGTTGCCAATATTCAGCAATTGGCCGCAGCGATTCATGAATACGCTGCACTGCATCCAAACGATTCCTGGCTGGCTGGCTATGGGTTACGCTATGGAACCGGGCCTGCTGGGCGCGAGCTGACCCGCCATGATCTCGATGCGATTGAGCCAATACAACCAGTGCTGCTGACTGCGTTTGATGGACACACGGCCTGGGCGAACACGCCTGCGCTTGAACTGAGCGGCGCACTGCATGGCTACGATTGTGGCCCGAATAGTGAGATCGTGATCGGTGCGGATGGCCTCGCACTGGGCGAATTGCGTGAACCAGGTGCGTTTGGGCCATTGCGTGCGCTGGTTCCCAAACCAGATGCGGCCCGAAAACGCGAACTCCTGCGGCTTGGGCTGGCCCAGGCAGCGCGGCTTGGCATCACCAGTGTTCATAACATGGATGGCGATATACACAAGCTGGCGATCTACCAGGCAGCTGAACCGGCTGGTGAGCTGACGCTGCGCGTGTATGTTCCCTATGATATCACGCCTGCAACTGAACTCACCCAGATCGCTGAGGCAGTTGCGATGCGGGATGCGTGTAATGGCCCACTCGTGCGCGCCGGTGCAGTCAAATTCTTTATGGATGGGGTGATCGAGGGCTACACCGGGTTGCTACTCGAACCATATGCGGATCGGCCAGAATGTTATGGCGATGCGAATTTCACCCCGGAGCAGTTCAATCGGCTGGCAACCGAAGCCGATCGGCTTGGCATGCAGATCTTTGTTCACGCAATTGGCGATCTGGCGGTGCGGCGCACCCTGGATGGCTATGCGGCAGCGCGGGCTGCCAATGGAACCCGTGATAGCCGCCACCGTGTTGAACATATTGAACTCATCCATCCTGCCGATCTGGCACGCTTTGCCGAACTTGGCGTGATCGCCTCCATGCAGCCCTACCATGCGCCAATTCCACCAGATTATGGTACTGTATGGTGCGAACGGGTTGGGCGGCAGCGCTGGCAGCGCAGCTTCGCCTGGCGGCAGATCCGCGATGCTGGTGCGATATTAGCGTTCGGCAGCGATTGGCCGGTTGTCACGCAGAACCCATGGATTGGTATCCACGCAGCCATCACCCGCAGCGCCTGGGCCGCAGAAGCTCCTGCACAATCCATTTCGCTGGAAGAAACCCTGGTTGCCTATACGCGCAACGCAGCCTACGCCGAATTTCAGGAACAGCACAAGGGCATGCTCCGCATCGGTATGCTCGCCGATCTGGCGCTGCTTGATCGAGATATGATGGCACATCCCGCCAGCGAACTATCGCAGGCGCGTGTGCATATGACGATCTGCGATGGCAGGATTGTATATGAAGGGTAAACGCTTGTCTGAAGTTTGCTCACACCATGCCCCGCAGGCTAAAGCCTGCGGATTCAAGGGTATGCGTCGTTTGCGCTCCTGATGGCTAAAAGCTGAAAGCTGAGAGCTAAAGAAAAGGAACCCAGCATGTCTACGGAATCGATTATTTTCACCCGCGGTGTACCCCCACCCGAGGCCTTTCCAACCGAGCAATTGGCCGAGTGTTTCGCCGATGCGCTCGCCGCAGATCCAGCGATTGTGTTGCAGTATGGGCAGCAACCCGGCTACCCGCCATTACGCAGGCTGCTTGCAGCTGAATATGGCATCAGTGATAGCGAGGTGCTGGTTGCCAATGGCTCGTTGCAGTTGCAGGATCTGATTGCCGCCGAGCTTGTGCGGCCTGGCGCAACAGTATTGACCGAACAGCCGAGTTATGATCGGGCAATTACTGTATTCCAACGCCGTGGGGCTAAAGTCATTGGCATTCCACTTCAACCCGATGGGATCGATATCGAGCGGCTTGAGGCAGCAGTGAAACGAAACGTCCCCGCCTTTCTGTATATCATCCCCGATTTTCAGAATCCCGCTGGTGTGACGACATCATTGGCGAAGCGCCGCCGGGTTGTTGAATTGGCCGAGCAGTATGGCTTCTGGGTGCTCGAAGATGTGCCATATCGTAAGCTGCGCTATCGTGGCGATGATGTGCCAATGCTGCGCGAGATCAGCCCAACCCGAGTGTTAACCCTGACATCGTTCAGCAAGCTACTGAGCCCCGGCATGCGGGTTGGCTATCTGGTTGGCCCAAGTGCGCTGGTTGCGGCAATCACAAAACAGGGCGAGTACACCTATCTTTCACCAGTGCTGCCAACCCAGGCGGCGGTTGCCGAATATATCAAGCGTGGCTGGCTTCAACCAAATATCGATCAGCTCAAAGCACTGTATCGTCCGCGATGGGAGGCCATGCTCACGGCAGTTCGTACCCATCTCAAGGGGGTTGAATCCTCCGAACCAGATGGTGGGTTCTTTGTGAGTGTCACTCTGCCAAAAGATGCGAACATCAATGGACTGATTGAACGAGCCAAGCAGATTGGCCTGATTCTGACGCCAGGGCAGCCGTTCTTTGCCGAGCCTGATCTTGGTGAGGCCCCTGATGGCGAGCGCTTTGTGCGGCTGCCATTCTGTGCTGTCACTCCGCAACAGATCGATGAGGGTGTGCGGCGCTTAGCGAGCCTGATCTAACGTATAGCCGATAGACTGATAGCCAAAAACGCGAGCGAAGGCTATGTTCTAAAATGCATGAACATTGAAGCACAGCAGATTTGAGGATTGAGATGCGCATATACGGCCGCGGAGCCATGTCGGATCTGTTAGATGATATGGTTGTCTATCGTAGTTTACGTCCAGCTGATCCACGATTGCCAGGGTTATCCGACATTCGGCCTGGCCGGCTGCCACGCAAGGGTGAGCCAGCCTATGCGCTGGTTGTTGCGGAAATTCTACGAGCGGCGCGCAAGCATACTGCCCCTGGTGCAGAGATCAAACGGTTGATCCTGGTTGGTGATACACGGCGCAGCGATGGGGGGGCATTCGATACGATTTGTGCTACAACCAATTGGCGTGGTCGTGCATTCATCTGCGACGAAGTGACGGAAGCTGCGCCAGAGGTACGCTATGAGCGTGGCGCAACCTATGCGAACGCCTGGCAGTCGTTGCATGCATTCCATGCGGCACTGGAAGCAGAGGAATTCCTGATCGATACTGGCACCGTTGTTGTGCTGGATATTGATAAAACACTGATTGGAGCCAAGGGCCGCAACCATCGCCTGATTGATCAGGCACGGCTGCGGGCGCTCCGAACGGCTGTTGCGGATGTACTTGGCGCAGATTTTAACCAGGCATCGTTTGAGGCGATCTACCATGAACTGGACCAAAGCTGCTACCATCCGCTCACCGAGGATAACCAGGATAATGTGGCCTATCTGTGTGTGATGGTTGGCGGTTCTGTGCTCGGGCTCGAAGAGCTGGGCCGATTACTTGCGGAAGGGCACGCATTCCGCGATGTGCTCGATATTGTTGGCGACCGGGTGCTTGGCTCGGCACCGTTGTTGGCACCATTTCATGATGAAATCGTTCGGCTGGTGCTCGGTGGCGATCCAACGCCATTCAAGGTCTTCCGCCAGCGTGAGTATGCCGAAACAGTTGCATTGATGGGCAAACTGCCGGATGGTGCTGCCGATACACTGCTCACGCAAGAGATCGTCATTACCGGTGAGATCTGGGAGTTGGCGCAGGTGTGGGCCAAACGAGGCGCACTACTGTTTGGGCTATCGGATAAACCAGATGAGGCTGCCTACCCAACACGTACACGAACCGAGGTGGGTACATTCCCGTTACACCGCATTCGCACGCATATTATTGGCAGTTAGTTGTGTTTACTTGGTGCAGCAAGGCTTCGCCTCGCCGCACCAAGTAATATTTTTATGGGGAGCAAAGGTTAAGTATGTGCTATTCGCCAACGACCGAGAGTAGATAACCCTTGCCGCGCACATTCAGAATATAGCGGGGCTGGCTTGGATCTGGCTCAAGCTTCTGGCGTAGGTGGTGAATATGCGGCTTGATCAATTCGCCGGCCTCAAGTTCGCTGGCCTCATAGCCCTGGGCACACTTCACCAGTTGTGCATAGCCCATCATTGTTCCAACATGCTCGGCCAAGCAGAGTAACACCCGAAACTCCGTTGGCGTTAAGGGCAACGTTTTATTATTCAGCGAAGCTAGTTGCCGCCAGGTATCGAGCTGGAGTGGGCCAACAATAACGACCCGTTCGGTCGTGCCGGTTCCAGAACCATCCAGCGGACGCCCTCCACGCAATTCACGAACGGCCATGTCAACAGTATCCAGCAGATTTTTGCGGCGCTGGGCATCGGCGTGTGCCGCAAGGCCAGCACGCACCCGCTCAACCACCTGCGATGGTTCGGTTGTCTTCAGCAGATAATCGAAAATATTAAACTGAATACCCTCGACGGCAGTATCAAGCGATCCATGTCCAGTCAACACGATGATCGCAAGATCTGCATCCTGCTGACGGGCAGCCGCAACCACCTGCATCCCATCAATCTCAGGCATCTTCAGATCAACAAGTAACAGATCATAGCGCTGAGTAGAAAGCAGACCGATTGCTTCTGCCCCGCCCTCAGCACTGGTCACATCATACCCTGCGCGTTGAATCAACGTACTCAGCGTCAGGCGGATGTTCTTCTCATCATCGACCACCAGCACGCGTGCGGGCTGACTCATACGGCCTCCAGGCTAGACCAATTACGAAACGATGGTACCACGAGCCTTCAGGAGCGTCAAACAATGCAGGGTATTACCCTGCCTGTGTTGATTCGGCCCAGAATAATGCAACCTTCGATTTGAGCAGTGCATGTTCGGGCTTTTCCAGGCGTGGATCTTCTAGAAGGATCTTCTGGGCTTCGAGATTGGCAGCATGTAGCAATCGCGTATCCGCGAGTTGCGCCACTTTGAGATCGGGTGTACCGCTCTGGCGCGTTCCAAAGAATTCGCCCGGCCCACGCAATTGCAGATCAATCTCGGCCAGCTTAAAGCCATCGCGAATATCGACCATTGCCTCAAGCCGTTGTTTGGTTAACTCATTCTCTTTATCGCTCACCAGAATACAATAACTCTGATGAATACCACGGCCAACGCGCCCACGAAACTGGTGCAACTGCGCCAACCCAAAGCGCTCGGCCCCTTCGATCAGCATGGTCGTCGCATTTGGTATATCAATACCAACCTCGATCACTGCCGTCGCAACCAGGATATCATACTCATGGTTGCGAAAGGCAATCATCACTGCATCCTTCTCGCGCGGCGGCATTTTGCCATGAATAAGGGCGACACGCAAATCGGGGAAGACTTCGCTGCCCAGTTTGACATACATTTCCTCTGCCGATGGCAGATCGACCTTCTCGCTCTCATCAACAAGCGGGCAGACAACAAATGCCTGGCGGCCCTTGGCGATCTCGCGCCGCAGATGCTTATAGGCTTTATCGCGCTCGGTCGATGTAATCCAGCGCGTCTTAATATCCTGGCGACCTGGCGGCAACTCATCCAGCACCGATGTATCCAGATCGCCATAGATCGTCAGCGTCAGGGTTCGCGGAATTGGCGTGGCTGTCATCACCAGCATGTGTGGATTGAACCCTTTATCCTTCAGGCGCTGGCGCTGTTCGACGCCAAAACGATGCTGTTCATCGACAATCACCAGGCCAAGCTGGGCATAGCGTACACTCTCGGTAATCAGGGCATGCGTTCCAATCACAAGATCGACATCGCCATTTGCAATCGCCTCCAGCACCCGGCGCTTCTCTTTCGCACCAAGGCTGCCCGTCAGTAGCGCTGCCCGCACTCCCTGACCATCCAGATCATCCTCGGGCGTCATCCCCAGCAACAGTTGGATTTCACGCATACGCTCGGCCTGGGCTGGATCGATCTGCACCTGCCAATCGGATGGCGCAGTGCTTCGGCGGCGTGGCGGCGCGGCCATCACGTCATAGATGACATCACTATCGCCAGTTTCATTGATAGTATCGGCAACACTATCATCGACTGCCTGCCGTTCGATCAATTCACGGGTTGCCCATTCGCGCGGAACGCGAACTTTCGCCAGGGTTCGCTTGAGGCCCTTATAGTGTTGTTCGGCCAGGATTTCGGTGGGGGCCATGAGCGCCACCTGAAACCCACTCGCAATTGACTGCATCGCCGCCGCTGCTGCCACAACCGTCTTGCCACTACCAACATCACCCTGCAACAGGCGCGCCATTGGCACAGGGCGGCCCATATCGCGGAAGATTTCTTCGAGCGCCCGCACCTGTGCGCCAGTCATTTCGAAGGGCAGCTTCTCCAGTAGATCCTCGTGAACCGTCTCATTAAACGTCATCGCAAAGCCACGCTCTGCCTGCCAGAGCACCTTGCGCTGCAAGACACCAAGCTGGATCAGCAGAAATTCATCAAATGCAAGCCGCCGCCGGGCCAGCTCAAGCTGGGCCTGGTCATTTGGAAAGTGGATCTGTGCGATTGCCTCAGAAAGCCCCATCAAACCAGCGCGCTCACGAACGACTGCCGGAAGATGATCTTCGAGCAATTGCGCCGCTCGATCAACAACTTGTTTGATCAGCGCCCGTGCGTTCCGTTCCGCCAGCCCTTTGGTGAGCGAATGAACTGGCACCAGCCGCCCTGCATGAATCAGCTCATCCTCAGTATAGGGCTGCCAATCCGGCCCCGTCATCTGCCGCAAACCCAGGTAGGAATCAACCTTGCCACTCAGCACAATCTGCATGCCTATTGGTAGTTGCTTGGCCAGCCAGGGTTGGCGAAAGAACACTACCTTGAGATTACCACTCTGATCGCCGACCAGTACTTCGAGCGCCTGCATGCCGCTGCGCGTCCCAAAACTGCGAACATCCACAACCGCAGCAATCACCGTCTCAGTTGCGCCGATCTCCAATTCGGCGATCTGTTTCTGGGATGTATAGTCATCATAGCGATGCGGGAAGTGATACAGCAGATCGCGAACGGTGCGAACACCCAATCGGCGGAATGATTGTGCCGTGACCTTGCCAATGTTTGGGAGCTGTTCAAGTGGCGAATCAAGCGTGATCGGTGGTGCAGGTTTGGCAGGTTTGGCTGGAGTGGGCTTGAGCGATGGCAACGGCTTCACAAGCGCTGGTGTAGGCGGGCGGGTGGGAGTAGTCGCTGCGGCACCTGCCTCATTCGCCCGAAAGAGGCTCCGCAGCCCCTCGATCACGACTGTAAGACGTTCGCGGCGTGTTTCAACATCCAGCACACCATAGCCAGCCAGCGATTCCAGCGCATCCTGAACGGCAGAGTACTGGAGCGCCCCATTGCCATTAAGCCGCCAGTTTGTCAGAAAGCGCTCGATCCCATCTGCCACTGCGCCATCATCGCAGCCGCGCTCCTGCTCTGCGCGCAGGATCTTCCCAAGCTGAATAATTTGATCTCGGCCTTCCATCACACCTGTCTCACCTGTCACGCCTGTGTCATTGCTGTAATTGTGAGTGCATTCGGGCCAACATGGGTGCCAAGCACAGCACCGATCTGCACCACTCTGATCCGCTCGCGCTCCATCAAGCCAACCTCTGCACACATGTCGGCAAGCTGTTCTGCCTCACTCCGACTCGATGTGTACTGGACGCTCAGTTCGGCATAGGCACCCCGCGCACGGGCAAGTTCAACCAGACGACCAGGAACACGTTTCCATGTCCGTACCTGTTCGACTGGCCGCACCTCGCCATCGCGTACTTCGAGGATCGGCTTCACATTCAGAGCCGTCCCGACCAATGCACGCAAGCGGCTGATCCGCCCGCCCATTTCCAGATAGCGCAGTGTATCGAGCCCGACCTGCAATCGTAGCCGCTGGCGCATCCCTTCCAGCATTGTCACAATTGTGGCAAGCGATTGACCTTCCTGGGCTGCCTTGGCCGCAGCAACGGCCAGAAAGGTTAATGTCATGCCAATATTGTGGCTATCGACACAGATAATGCGTGAGCCAGGCAATTCCGCCTCGACCATATCGGCTGCCTGGCGTGCAGCATTATAGGTTCCACTGAGCTTCCCGGCCAGGCTGATTGAAATGACGTTTTTACTGCCGTTTTCCGTCACCAATGTACGAAATTGCTCGGCAAACATACCAACAGATGGTGCTGCGGTACTTGGCAGCGTATCGGTTGTTGCCAGCCAATCATAGAACTCATCACGCGAGATATCGATTTCGTCGCGCAATGTCTCACGGCCGCGCATCATCAACACGGGAACAACCTGGATGCCATACTGTTCGCGCAGATCAATTGGCAGATCGGCAGTGCTATCGACAACAACCTTGATCATAGAAATCAGCCCTTATAGAGAGAACAAGTCTATCTGAGACTCTTGTTCTCTTGTTCAGCAGCAAAGGAACAAACGAACAAGTCGTGCATTATTCAATGTTTGCTTGTTCGTTGTAGTAGTTGTCCAAAATTGAACAGCGCAACGTGCGCTACTCGATTCCCTCGAAGACGGCCACACCCATAGCACCAGGGCCGAGATACGCGCCAATGCTTGGCCCAAATTGCTCGATCTGCACGCGCCCACGCGGAAAGATTGGATCAACCTTTTCCAGTAACTTCTCAACATCCTCAGGTGTTGTTGCATACAGTGCAACCACCTCACGAACCCGTGGGAAATCCTCAATAAATGTATACAATCCCTCAATTGCCTTGGCGCGGGTTCGGGTTCGCTCATATGGAACAATTTCGCCCTCGTCCATCAGCATCAATGGCTTGATCCGCTGCATCGAGCCAAGCACCGAGGTTGCTAATGAAAGCCGCCCGCCCTGTTCAAGATATTCGATGGTATCAACGAAGAAGACCATATGGCAATGCTGGATCAGCAGGTTGATCAACTGGGCTGTCTCGGCTGGACCAGCGCCAGCCCGCACCGCACGGGCCGCGTGAATGGCCACGAGGCCGAGGCCCATCGAAAGCAGCTTACTATCCAGAATTTCAGTTCGAGTGGCGCTCGCGGGCAGGCGCACACGCGCCTGCTGGGCGGTATGATAGGTATTCGATAAGCGACTGGACATATGGATGGAGAAGACATACTCATATTCGAGTGCCAGCCGCCGATACAGTTGCTCGAATGCCACAAGTGGCGGTGCAGTAATCGTCACCTTCGTACGATTATCCTGTAACAGCGGGAAAAATTGCTCTGAGGTGATGTCCGATCCGGCACGAAACGTCTGGTCGCCGATCTGAATATGCATCGGCACGACTTCAATCCCAAGATCCTGTGCGACCTGGGCTGGGATATCGCATGAACTATCGGTGACAATTTTGATGCTGGGCATTCTACGAAGCTCCTGGGGCGGAGCATTTACTCCACCGAGATGATGTAATTGTACAGCGGTTGCCCGCCTTCGTGAACCTCTATTTCAAGCTCATTGTAGCGCATCCCGATCTGTACCGCTAGATGTTCAGCATCAGCTTGTTGAAGCGTGCCGCCATAGTAGATCGTGAGCAAGCTGGCCTGTTCAATTGCCGCATGCGTCAAGAGCTCAAACACAATTGCAGGCTCCTCTGCTCCTGCTACAACCAATCGGCCATCAAGCAGCCCAATCGACTGGCCAGCCTGGACGGTGATGCCATCGACGACGGCATCCCGCGCCGCAATCGTTACTGCCAGTGTCCGAACTTCACTGGCTGCCTGAAGCATTGCTGTGGAGTTTTCATTCAGGGCAGCATCTGGATTTAGGCGTAACAGTGCGGCAATTCCCTGCGCAGCCGATCTCGTCTCAACAACAATAACGCTGCGATCACTATATTGGCTGGCCAGTTGTGCAGCAGCAACAACATCGGGATCATTTGGGAGGAGCACAATCTGTTGCTGGGGCAGATGATCAATTGCGGCCAGGAAATCCCCTGCACTAGGGTTGGCACCCGGCCCACCATCAACAATCAGCGCGTTTAGGCCACGAAAGATGCTTGCAAACCCTCCCCCAGCAACGACTGCAATCACTCCAATCGCTAGTTCTACCCCTGCCGAATGATCCGTCGAATAACCTGCTGAATGTTCTGATGCCTGATCAACAGCCAGTGATGAACCAATACCAGCATCGCCAACCGCCCGCTCCTGGGTTGCGTGGCCATGCTCGGCCACCTGCTGGTCCATATTTGTGATTTCAACCCGATCAAGCGTTCCCATCGCTAGTGCAGTATTGAGAACATCACCAGGACGCAGCGTATGGACATGCACGCGAACCAGGCGCTCATCACCAATCACCACCAGCGAATCGCCTAGCCCGCTGAGTGTCTCCCGTACCGTCTCGACAACCAGGCCAGCACTATTGATCACGAAATTTGTGCAGTAGCCATAACTCTCGGTGCGATGCACACTCGCCGATGGGATATTCCGAACTACGGGAAGCGAGCCAGTGCGTGCAGGTATCGGTGTGTTGCGGGCGTAGTGTAACAGGCCTTCCAGCAGAATCAAGAGCCCTTGCCCACCCGCATCGACAACGCCAGCATCGCGGAGGGTTTTCAGCAGCGCAGGCGTCCGAGCAACTGCCGCACGCGCCCCGCGCACTGCTCCTTCCAAAACGGCATCCAGTGAGGTGTGCCCAACGTTGAAGGCATGAGCGGCGGCATGGCTCGCTTCACGAATGACAGTCAGCATGGTTCCTTCAACCGGGCGCAGAATAGCCTTATAGGCGGTTGTGCTGGCCTGTGCGAGTGCCGCTACCAGTTCTGTCGGCCCACAATGCTGATGCCCAACCAGGGCCAGGCCAAGCCCACGCAATATCTGCGACAGGATGATGCCGGAATTGCCACGGCCATGCATCAGCGCCCAATAGGTTACTCGCTCGGCAACAACCGCTGCCGATGGATCGGGAACGACATCGCGAACGACGCCGCTGAGTGTCAGCGACATATTTGTTCCCGTATCGCCATCTGGTACAGGGAAGACATTCAGCGCATTCAGGGCATCGGCATTTCGATCAAGCCAGTGTGAGGCTTCTGTCAGCGCAGCCAGCAGTTGCGTGCCATCCCACGATTCAGGTAGTGTATCAACATCAGTTGGAGCAGATCGATCCATAGTTATATGTTCATTCATTAAGCATTACAGATCAAGGGTGGCGCAGACCTTGGACATACACGCGCACATCGGCAATTGGCTGACCAATAGCCTGCTCAAGTGCTGCACGAACACGCATACTCAACAGCCGAGCAGTTGCCTCAATTGGCGCACCATAGATGATCAGCGTTTCGATCTCGACCATAAGGCCAGATCCTGTTTCACGAACCACCAGTGCCTTTGGGCTAGGCACAAGGCCAGCACACCCATCAACAGCAGCGATAGCGCGTTTCACCACTGATGCAATAGCACGCGGCCCAATTCGAATATCGCCATGTGGAGGTGTGTTCATATCAAGTTGCCTTACAGCAGTGGGTATGGTAATATGCACTATTAGTGTGTCAATCGAACTGCGAACGCCCGGACAGCCCGGGGAGGATACAAATGGCTAAGTGTGAGATCTGCGACAAGCATGTAACATTCGGGCGCAACATTCGCTTTACTGCATCTGGATCCAGCTGGGTGCGCCGTGCCCCCAAGACAAACCGTACATTCAAGCCGAACATCCAGAAGACAACGCTACACATTGAGGGCACCCCTGTTCAGATCAAGGTCTGTACCAAGTGCCTACGCTCGCTCTACAAGACGCGTTAACGAACGATGGAGCATTATTGCTCTGGATAGACGGCCAGGGTCTGATGTATCAGACTCTGGCCGTTTCATCTTTCTCGCGGCGCGCGTTATTATAGCACAGGAGCGTCAGAAGTAACGTGCAATCGCGTATGCCACCCCAGCTTCCTGAACAGTCGGAAGCACATCGGCTGCAATAGCACGCACTGCCGGAATGGCATTGCCCATGGCCAGCCCAAGCCCTGCCCAGCCGATCATCGACAGGTCATTCTCCTGATCACCGATAGCAACGACTTCCTCACGAGCGATACCCAACTGCTCGGCGAGCCTCGCCAACATTGCGCCCTTGCTCACCCCAACCGCAGTGAGTTCCCCAAATAATTCGTGTGAACGGGTTGTATCGAGCCGCCCGGCAAAGCGCGGCGCTAACTCAGCCAGTACCCGGCCAACGATATCTGGTTGAGCAACGAACAGAACCTTGGTGGGCGAATGGGCGGCAATCAGTTCTGGGAGGTTCGGTTCAATCACCACTTCGACTGGCTCTGGATGATAGCTCAGATACAGATCGAGTTCCGGGCGTTGAGCTGCGATACACAACTTCTCATCGATATATGCAATCGTAAAAATATCGTGCTCAAGTAATACCGCAGCGGCCTCAGCTGCCGGCTCACCTGGCATGGCAATGTGGGCATAGATTTCACCTGATTGTGGATGCCGCAGCAGCGCACCCTGATAGCAGATCACCGGATCGCTAATGCCAAGATGGCGTGCAAACGGTAATGTTGCGCCATACATCCGCCCAGTTGCGATGGTCACATGCACGCCGCGTTCCTGGAGATGGGCAACTCCAGCGCGCACGGATTCTGGAATGATCAGATCGGGGCCAACAACGGTTCCATCAAGATCGAGTGCCAGGAGTTTATAGTGCATTTTCTCTCTTTTCGCCAAGAACCAAGAACCGAGCATTCAGAAGTCAGGAGTCAGAATACTGAACCAAGAGCGGAATACCCAAGAACTTCCTTTACGGAGTACTCAGTAGCTCTCGGAAGATCAACCGTTACCACCCGATCAAGCCCTGCCAGATCCTTGTGGACTGCTATTTGTGCAACTGGAAATTCGGCACGCGCCAATTCGGATACCGCCAGCCCCTGATCATGACCAATTTCGAGCAGCAATGCTCCATGTGGTCGCAGATAGGCTGGTGCTTGGGTGAGCAAGCGCCGATAGACACCCAACCCATCTGGGCCACCATCGAGTGCTAGCCAGGGTTCATAACGCCGAACGCCTTCCTCAATTGTGGAAAGGATGGTATATGGCGGATTGCTGACCAGCAGATCAACAGGTTCATCCAGCGCTGCCAGCAGATCACCCTGACGCAAGGAGATGCGCTCCGCCAAATCATAGCGTGTAATATTGATCGCAGCCACCGCCAGTGCCTCTAGCGAGAGATCAGTGGCAATGATCCACGCAGCAGGAAGATGATAGGCCAGTGCGACGGCAATACAGCCACTTCCGGTGCATATATCGCCAATTGTGCAGCCATTTGGCAACTGCCGCGCTCGCATCAGCGCCAACTCCACCAGCAGTTCTGTTTCTGGGCGCGGGATGAGTACAGATCGATTGACGACGAACTCCAGGCCATAGAATTCGCGCTGCCCAATCAGGTAGGCAACTGCTTCAAGATCGGCACGCCGCCCAATCAGTTCCCGAAATCGCTCGATCTGTACGGATTCGAGCAGCGCACGGCCCTCGGCGAGCAGCCAAGCACGCGACCAACCCAATGCATGTGCCAGCAGTAATTCGGCATCAAGGCGTGCTGTCGGGCTGCTTTCGCGCAACTGGGAGGCTCCCCAGAGTAACGCAGAACTAATTGTTGTGCGATTATCGCTCAATCAATATGCCTACTGGGCATGCTGGCGCAATTCGCGGATCTTGGCGGCATCAGTGACCTGGCGGGCATATTCGGGTGGGTAGAGCGCACCACCCATATAGATGCGCGGGTTGCGATAGCGCATCGGACTCTCAACCGTCCCAAAACCTGTTACATGAAATTCGTGTGCGCCACTGAGTACGACAGCCTTCTTCATGTTGCGCTCGGTTCCACAGCCAGGCATGATCCCAATCCGATCACCAGCCCGCTGCACAAGCTCGCTGATCAGATCCAGCCCTTCGATCACCGATGGCTCCTGCCCTGAGGTCAGCAGCCGATCCGCACCGATGGCGATCACATCTTCGAGCGCTTGATAGGCATCGCGGGCCATATCAAAGGCACGATGAAACGTGACTTGCAGCGGGCGGGCTAATTCAACCAGTTCGCGTGAACGGGGAATATCAATATCACCATCTGGCGTGAGGATGCCAATCACCACGCCATCGGCCTGTAATTCCTTGCAGCGCAGAATATCGCGTTTCATGATCTCGAATTCAAGCTCAGAATAACAAAAATCGCCACCACGCGGGCGAATGATCACATGCAGTTTGATCGATAGGCGCTCGCGTGCGACCGCAATCGCTCCATCACTTGGCGTTGTGCCACCCTCGATCAGATTGTCGCACAATTCGACCCGATCTGCCCCGCCGTTTTGCGCCGCAATCGCCGACTCAACCGAATCGACGCAGACTTCGATGATCATGAGATTGCCCTCACACTGTTATGATGCTTCCTGAATGCCATTTTGTTGGATTGCCGCAAGCATCCGCTCGACGCCAACCACTTCTGTAGCATATGCCAATGTGTTTGGAGTTTCCTGCCAAAGCCAGGATTCACGCAACCAGAAGCCTGGCAGTACCTTCGAACGATAGATTCCGCCAACTTCTGGCGGCACCGGCTGATAGCGCCCATCCTGATCGAGTGCATACAGATCAACCCGTCGCGTCTGTTCACGGGGATCGATGATCCAATATTCGCACACACCACCAGCCTGGTATTCATAGAACTTATCGACTCGATCCCGCGCTACGCTATCGTCGGAGATGACTTCCACGACGAGATCGGCTGGGCCATCAAGCTGGCGGGCCGAGAAGCGATCAAGGTGTTCTTCCATAACATACAACAGATCTGGCTCACGAACTGGCCCGCTCGAATTCAAACGCATGGCTACTGGTGCGACGACGAGTTGACCATTTCCTAGAACCTGTTGCAGCATTGCCAGTATAAACGCGAATAATTGCAGTACACGCTGATGTGCAATACTCGGCGGACTCATGATGATAACCTCCCCATCGACCCATTCGGTCAGCCCGCTCGAATACTCCCAAGCAAGCCATTGCTCATAGGTCATCCGCAGTGGCTCTGGTTCACCCGCAGTCGCCTGCACCGGCTCAGTCGTTTCAATTGCGCTCATCGCATGCCTCCTGGGGAGATTATAACACGGTTTCGTATATATGCAAACATATATTCTAATATAACCAATGACCAGGAGCAAGAGTCTGATGTTTCGTTGTTCTCGCTATAAGAACCTCTATGCTCTTTGCTCATTATAGCGCCACTCTGCTGGCCATGCTGCATCGCAACAAGATCGGGTATAATTTGGGTAAACTATGCCGATTGAGGGTGTGCCATATGACAACGCCGAATACGCAACGCCCTGCTGAGATGGCCAAGGCCTATGAGCCGCAGCAGGTTGAGCAGCGCTTATATGATTGGTGGGAGCAGAGTGGGTTCTTTACACCGGCTGCCGACCCAACCAAAAAACCCTTTACGATGTCCATGCCACCGCCGAATGTAACCGGCGAATTGCATATGGGCCATGCCATGTTTGTGACGCTTGAAGATGTGATTGCGCGATGGCATCGCATGCGTGGCGAAGCAACTCTCTGGCTGCCTGGCACCGATCACGCCGGAATTGCGACACAGATGCAGGTGGAACGCCTACTTGAACGTGAGGGTACGAGCCGCAAAACCGTTGGCCGTGAAGAATTTACGCGCCGGACATGGGAATGGAAAGAGAAATATGGCGGTGAAATCACCAGCCAACTACGCCGATTAGGGGCATCGTGCGATTGGAGCCGCGAACGCTTCACCCTCGATCCAGGGCTTTCACGAGCGGTGCGGGCTGCCTTCAAAAAATTATATGATGATGGCCTGATCTACCGTGGCAAACGGCTGGTCAACTGGTCGCCCAAACTCCAAACAGCAGTTTCTGATCTTGAGGTGGAATACGAGGAGCGCCAGGTTAATATCTGGCACATTCGCTATCCCGTGTTGCCAGAAGAACCAGGAGCCGAGCACCAAGAACCGCAGCGTAGCACCGAGCACGCAGGTTTTGGTGTTTGGGGTTCTGGCACATGGGCTGCCGAAACCAGCGAATACATTACAGTGGCGACGACCCGCCCAGAGACGATTATGGGCGATGTTGCGGTTGCCGTGAACCCAGAAGATTCGCGATATAAGCATCTGATTGGCCGTTTTGTTGTGCTGCCAGCGATTGGGCGAGCCATTCCAATTGTTGCCGATGAGTATGCTGATCCAGCATTTGGCACGGGTGCTGTCAAGATCACGCCAGCCCATGATCCAAACGATTATCTGGTTGCACAGCGCCAGAATCTGCCGATGATCAACATCATGAACCGCGATGCGACGCTGAATGAGGAAGCTGGCCCCTATGCAGGGCAGGAACGCTTTGCAGCCCGCAAAAACATCCTGGCCGATCTGGAGCAGGAAGGGTTGTTGATCGAAAC
>JBBQSD010000129.1:0-17749 GCA_038214135.1 Chloroflexales bacterium
GTTCGCTCGTTGTCCATGGTTGTCATATCAAAATCTGATCTTGCGATGTCAAGCTTCGCCCCTACTTGCATTGTCTATCGGTGTCCATGGCACATCGCTGCGGGCGAACACAAGGTTCGCCCCTACGTGCGTTGTCTATCGGTGTCCATGGCCCATCGCTGCGGGCGAACACAAGGTTCGCCCCTACGTGCATTGTCTATCGGTGTCCAGGGCCCATCGCTGCGGGCGAACACAAGGTTCGCTCCTACGTGCATTGTCTATCGGTGTCCATGGCCCATCGCTGCGGGCGAACACGAGGTTCGCCCCTACATGCATTGTCTATCGGTGTCCATGACGTGCAATTTACCACGGTGTTTGCCTATGTGCAGCCGAGGCATGACCAACGGGCATTATGCAAATCACAAACATCCATTACGGGCCGGGTACCCTCTGGGTGCCGTAGCGCCTGGCCGCTCAGAAGGTGCGGAAACCGTCCGTCCGGTTTCCGCACAAAAAGGCATTGGTATATCATCAGATGAACGGTTTCTGCAAAAAAGAATGCATATGAACGGTTTCTGCGAACAGGTAGCTCATCCATGGACGATAATCGGATCGCCCTGATGGACTGGCCCTGCATGAACGACTCGCGCATACAATCGGCTCCAGCCTGGATGCAGTTTCTGCGATATTCGCGTAAAACTCTCATCCGTGAATGAGCCCTTGATATTCTCGCAGGGTGCTGCATATGCTGTGATCTCGATTTCAATGGCTGCCCCGATTTTGAGGCAATCACCGATCTGGAGGGCATCCCAATCAATGCCAGCAATTGTCAGGTTCTCGCCGGTGCTCCCTGGTATGATTGGGTGGCCTTCGGCCTGCAAGGCCTCGATCCGCTCCAGCGCATATAATGAGACGGCCCGAGTTGGTCCGCCATGATGGCGCTTGTCGTGCTGTTTATCGCCCGCAACTCCGTTTACCCCCAGTGTTGTGCTTGGAATAGCATGCTTAGGAACACCGCCGCGTGGGTTGACGTTAATCTGCACAATCCATCCATGTTGATTGGACATCACAAGCTCCTTTTTTCATGCCAGGTGACTCTTTCTGACACGGTGACGTGGTGCGGGGTGACACGGTGACAGATCCTTGATCGAAGCGGTATAGAACCAATCAAGCATATTCACCTGGTCACCTGATCACCTAGTCAGATTTAGGGTAGTCGCAGCACGATCTTGGCCGCCGCTGCGCTTCCGGCCAATAATTCCTCAAACGATGCTGGCCCCGCGGAAAGAGGCCGTTCTTCGAGCCAATCATCGGATGGGGTGAGCGCTCCTGCACTGAGCAGCGCCAGCGCTTGGCTAAATTCGGTTGGCGTATAGGCGAAGCTGCCACAGATCACGATCTCCTGGCGCACCAGATAATTGGCCGCTAAGGCGGTATGCTCATCGTGCAGCCCAATGAACACGACTCGCCCACCAGGAACAACCGATTGAATGGCCTGTTGTCGCGTTCCATCGGTGCCAACGGCATCAATCACTGCGGCAACGCCACCCGGTGCAATCCGCTGAACCGCCGCAACAATATCTTCTTCGCGGGCATTGATCGTTGCTTTGGCACCCCAGCGTATGGCCAGTTCTAAACGACGGGGCTGAATATCGCTGATAATGATATTCTTTGCACCGACGGCGCGCGCTGCAATCAGGCTGCACAGCCCAATTGGCCCGGCACCAATAATAAGTACTGGCTCATCTGCTGTAACCTGTGCATGCCCAACGGCGCGAACAGCACAGGCAAGCGGCTCAGTCAGCGAACCGGCCGTCTCACTTAGATGTGTGGGGAGCGCAAAGCAGTGCGTAGCAGGCACTGCCACAAATGGTGCGAAGGCACCAGGGCGATGGGCACCAATCAGTGTGCGGGTGCGGCAGATGTTCTCACGCCCAGCGCGGCAGCGATCACATGTGCCACAGCCAGCCAAGGGGTTAAAGGTGATCCGTGTGCCGGCGCGTGCCAGGCTGCCATCGCCAAGCAACAGATCGGAATCGGTTGCGATACGCCCAGCTGCCTCGTGGCCCATAATCAGTGGCGGAACGCGAATGCTGCTCTGGCCAATATAGCCGCTCAGCTCCGAGCCACATATTCCAGCTGCACTCACTGCAACGAGAACCTCGCCAGGGCCTGGTTGCGGCTCCGGTTCCTCGCGCAGCACCAATACATGCGGTGCTAGCCATACCAATGCTTCCATCACCACGCTCCTTCAGATCTGCCGTTGGCAGCTTCTTATAGCGTGTATGATACCACTAGTACGCTAAAGCGTAGATGTTGCGCTATCGCGCATTGCTTTGTAACGGGCTAAAGGCCTGGCTAAAACCAGATTTGCACTAGCGACGCAGTTCGGTGGCCCGCAGATGCACACGTTGTTCATTCAGTCGTAGTGCAGCATCACGAGCCTCAGAGCCTGATGTGACGGGCAGCATGATCCTGAATTGCGCCCCTTGCCCTGGCTCACTGACGACACTAATCGAGCCGTCGTGCGCTTCGACGATCTGCCGAGCAATTGCCAACCCTAGCCCTGCACCACCACTACCACGAGTACGCGAACGATCCGAACGCCAGAAGCGATCAAAGACTTTCGGCAGATCTTCAGCAGCAATGCCAGGCCCTGTATCTGCCACTGTGAAGAGTACACCAGATGGTGTATCGGCCAGAACCGAGCGCGTACTAGTACTATTCTTGGAAGCGAGATTGGATGCCTTCGCCTTCGATGCTGGCGATGGCGGTAATTCCTTGATTGGCGCAACAGATAACACAACCATGCCACCATCGGGCGTGTGCCGCAGAGCATTGCTCACGAGATTTGTTAGTACTTGTGCAATACGCTGTGGGTCAACGTCAATTTCTGGAAGATCACCAGTTGCATTGATTTGAAGGCCAATACCCTGACGAGTTGCTTGATCGGCAAAGGCAGCAACAACACCCTCAATCAGTTCGCGTGGGTCGGTTGGTTCGCGATAGAGTGGTAATTGCCCTGCTTCGGCCAGCGCCAACAGGCGCAAATCTTCAACAAGGCGTTCGAGCAGCGCTGTTTCGTTGAGTAACCCCACGACCTGTTCTGGCGATGCTTCATACACGCCATCCTGCACTCCCTCAAGCCGCCCGCGAATAATCGAGAGTGGGGTGCGTAATTCATGCGCGATATCGGCTGTCATCTGGCGGCGTTGCGTATCGGCAGCGGATAAAGCACCAGCCATGCGATTAAACGCACCCGATAGTTCATCGAGTTCACGGATGGTTGCGCCTGGTACACGAACATCAAGCTTGCCAGCTGCCAATGCTTCCGATGCAGCCGTCAGATTGCGTAATGGCCGAGTCAGACGGCGCGCAAAGATGACAGCCAGGGCAAGCAGGAGACCACCAAGCACGAAACCAGCAATCAAGAAACTGCGCCAGATTCCCCACAGAAACGAGGGCGAGCGCTGCACTGTTGGTTGGCCAAGTGCCTCTGATTGCATGTTGAAATCGGGGCGTACAACCAATATGCCGACCTCACGCCCATGGACGAGGATCGATGCACGCTCAACAGGTAAACCAGAGCGCGAATGCTTACCTGATTCTGGTGGTGTTGGTGGTGTTGGTACCGGCGGGCCAATCAGCAGCTGCCCCTGTGAATCGAGGATTGTGAAGGAAAAGAACCGGTTCGATCCGCCAAATGGTGGTGCATCAATACGCCGCTCGACACCCTGCCACGAATTGCTATTGGCAACATAATAATCGCCAAGAATGGCTGCATAGGAATCAGCCGATTCGCGCAACCCTTCACGAAATGATCCAGAAGGGAATGTTCCGGCAAAAGTCAGGCCAACAAAACTCACCATTCCACACATAGCGAGTGTGATCGCCAGAAAGAAGGCGATCACCATCAACCAGAATAGGCGCAATCGTTTCATGATAGCTTATTCATCATTGGCCACTTCGACAAATTTATACCCAACTCCATAGATCGTCTGGATATAGCGGGGATTATGGGGATCAGGTTCGATTTTACGACGCAAATTTTTTATATGGGCATCAATCGTTCGATCAAAACCAGTATAGCTAATATCATAGACTAATTCTAGTAGTTGGGCGCGAGTAAATGGCCGCCCTGGTTCACGGGCCAGAATAGCGAGCAGATCAAATTCAGTTGCCGTCAACTCGATCAGTGCATCGCCAAGTCGAACGGCACGGCGTTGAAGATCGATCTGGAGCATTCCAGCGCGCAGGATACCGCCCTCATCGCGTGGGCCTTCCGTGCGGCGCAGAACGGCACGTACCCGTGCAACCAACTCACGTGGACTAAAGGGCTTGGTGATATAATCATCAGCCCCTAATTCCAACCCAATCAGCCGGTCGGTTTCCTCGACACGGGCCGTGAGCATGATAATTGGAATACTGCGTGTTGCTGGGTCGCTGCGAATAGCGCGGGTGACATCAAGGCCATCCATGCCTGGCAGCATCAAATCGAGTACCAACAGGCTCGGGCCTTCGGAACGTGCGATGCGGATGGCGGTTGGGCCATCGGCGGCGGTCACGATCCGGTACCCAGCTCGTTCCAGGTAATCACGGGCGATCTGCACAATCCCTGGTTCGTCATCAACAACAAGAATGGTGCGGTTTGGCATAACTCTCTTCCAATAACACAATATTTGGGCGTATTGCTACGCCCAAATAGGGGGGCAGGCGTATTGCTACGCCCATACAAGCTGAAGGAACACTACAAATTGGTGGTGTGCCCGGTATATGGTGGCTGTTCCGGGCCAGGCCGCGATGCCGTCTGATCGCCGCCCTTGCCGCCAGGGCCGTTGCGTCGATCACGCAGCACCTTGACGATCAGGAACAGGGCGATGCCCCAGAAGGCTAGCTTGAACAACCCACTAATGATCCCAAAGATTAGGCCGAAGAACCCGCCAGGCCCGCGCTGGTGCATCATCCGGCCACGCGAACCCTCCTGCCAGCCCATCATCGGGCCACGTGGGCCAACCTGGTTCTGTGGTGGCTGTGCTGCTTGCGGTGGCTGTGGCATATTCGGCATTTGGCCCTGCTGCCACTGTGCTGGGCCTGGGCCTGCCTGCTGCCAGCCCATCATCTGCCCGCGTTGGCCCTGCCATCCCATACCTGCGCCGGAACGGCTGCCAATGGCAAATCCAAGTGCCAGCAAACCAACGGCCAGGGCGATCCAGGCTATTTTGTTACGGCGACCAGGGCGGCCATTGTGGTGATTGTGATTGTGATCGTTCTGCGGTTCCATTACTCTCTCCTCTGCATCGGTGCATCCGATGATGATGTATGTATCGTATGCGATGACTGTGAAGCGATTATGAAGTTCTCTAGCAGCAAGATAGGATCTTTACGCTACAATTGCTCGAATAGTATACAATATTAGTGAACAGGAATGAATGATACGATACATAAGGAACGCCGATGTCAACATATGAAACACTGGCGCTACATAATTTTCTTGGCCTGCCCGAGGAATATTCCACCTATGATCGCAGCGCCGCGCTGATATTGCCGATCCCCTATGAGGCAACCGTCAGTTATGGCCAGGGTACCCGCAATGGCCCAGAGGCAATTATCGAAGCCTCACGGCAGGTCGAACTCTATGATCGCGAACTGGATAGCGAGCCAGCAGCAACCTATGGCATTCACACACTCCCAGCGCTTGCACCCGTCAATAGCGGCCCAGAGGCAATGATTGATGCGATTGCCGCCTGTGCAGAGGAGCATCTGCGCACCGGGAAACTGTTGGTTGGCCTGGGTGGCGAGCATTCGATCTCGGCTGGAATGGCCCGTGCGCTGCATGCGGTTCATGGCGATTTTGTGATGGTTCAGCTCGATGCCCATAGCGATCTTCGTGATGAATATGAAGGCAGCCCCTACAGCCATGCCTGCGTCGCCAAGCGGGTGCTCGATATGGGCGCGACGGTTGTTCAGCTTGGTATTCGTTCGATCTGCCGCGAAGAAATGAACCTGATTCGCAGCGAACGCTCACACCTGCGCGTCTTCTTTGCCGAAGATGTCCACGCCGGGCAGTTTCAGCGGGCATTGGCCGGGCTGGTTCGTGGCCGCACCATCTTTCTGACGATTGATGTCGATGGGATGGATCCATCGATTGTTCCAGCAACCGGCACACCAGAACCGGGCGGGATGACATGGGTTCAGACGCTCGACATCATTCGGATTATTACCCGTGAAGCCAGGGTTGCCGCAATCGATTGTGTTGAATTGGCACCGATTCCAGGCCAGCATGCCAGCGATTTCCTAGTTGCCAAACTAGTGTACAAAACGATCAGCCTGGCATTGGCATCACGAACCCATACGAGCGATACGGTGGCGGGGTGAAAGACCTGACATGGTGAAAACGTGACATGGTGAATGTGCTTGATTAGCCTAGTACAGCTTTGATCGAGCAGCTGTCACCATGTCACCCCATCACCAAATCACCTGGTCACAATAGCTCGTACTCCTAATCTAGACGACGACAAACAAATAGGAGAACCCTGAATGTCGAATATCACCATTGGTGTGATTGGCGGAAGTGGCCTGTATGCCATGCAGGGCCTCGGTGAGATCGAACGTGTGGTGCTGAGCACACCATATGGTGATCCAAGCGATGCCTACACAATTGGCACGCTATCTGGCCGGCGGGTTGCGTTTCTGCCGCGCCATGGCGTTGGCCATCGCCTGAACCCGAGTGAGGTTCCAAGCCGCGCCAATATTCATGGATTTAAGCAACTGGGCGTCCAGTATATTATCTCGGTCAGTGCGGTTGGCAGTTTGCGTGAAGAATATGCGCCAGGGAACATCGTTGTGCCCGATCAATTATTCGACAAGACCAAGGGTGTGCGGCCATGGACCTATTTTAATGAGGGAATTGTTGCCCATATTGCCTTCGATAAGCCATTCTGCCCGATCTTGAGCGCGAAATTGTATGAAGCTGCACAGGAAGCTGGCGCGACCGTTCATTCTGGCGGTTCGCTGGTTGTGATGGAAGGCCCACAATTCTCGACGCTTGCGGAGAGTGAGGAACACCGCCGTAATGGCCATGGGTTGGTTGGCATGACGGCACTGCCAGAGGCGAAGCTGGCCCGTGAGGCCGAAATCGCCTACGCAACCCTAGCGATGGTCACAGATTATGATTGTTGGCATCCAAGCCACGATTCAGTCACTGTGGACATGGTTGTGAGTGTTCTACACGCCAATGCCGCACTATCGCAGGATGTTGTTCGGCGGGTGGTTGCGATGATTGGTGCTGGGTTCGTGAGCCCGGCCCATAGCGCATTGGCAACCGCGATCATGACCGATCGCCAGCTGATTCCAGCAGCAAAAAAGGAACAGCTGCAATTGTTGATCGGGAAGTATGTGTAATTAGGGGATATACCCGCGCCGTTTCGCCAGATCGGAAGAGAGCAGGCCAAGCAAAATCCCATCGCTGCCATGATCCTCGAAACGCGCTCGTTCAAACCATTGAACAACATATGTCCGGCCATCGCTTAACGTCTCCGATTGCGGTGGCGAGATCGGCAAACCAAATAATGCCAGGCTTTCCGATGCGCTCTTCCCGCGCTTGCCATCAAATTCTAATCCATTGGCCTGCCAATAGCGCAGGAATGCACCACAGATACTCTGGCCGGTTTCGGGGAAGAAACGGCATCCTGATCGCTGGCCAGTTTTAGCAAAACTCTGCCAATCGCGGCCTGTTTCGGCCAGCGTTGTGGTGCCCAATCGGCTCAACAGAACATTATAGGGTGGTTTGTTTTCGGGATGCAGCTCGAAGCGATGCCGCTGAAAATACTGCACGGAATAGTCGCGGCCATCCTCTCCACGCTCGGTAAACGTTTCGCTGATTGGGAAGCCAAAGATCGCTAGCCCACCATGTCGCTCCCAAAAGATACGGAATTCTCCGCGCATGGTATGGCCGGTTTCGGCAAAGAACCGCACACCCGCTGTCGCCGTTTCTGGCCCAACCGGCGTAAAGGCCGATTGGCTTGGTGGCGGTGCAGGCGCAGGCGGCGATGCAGGCGCGTCAAACGACAGATTTGGATCACTGGCCAGTTGCACGGCGCGCAGAAGATTCAGCCGCCCATAGCCGTTCTGTGGATCTTTGCCAGGCGAGCCGCGATCATCGGCACTGCGGGTGAGGACGCTCATGACCTGATCGGCACTCAGATCTGGCCGAATGGAAAGAACCAGCGCAGCGGCACCGGCTACGTATGGACAGGCAGCGCTGGTACCATTACTGGCCCCATACGAGTCGCCCTGGGTGCTCCACACAGTACTCCAGACACCGACACCCGGAGCCGATAGATCAACGAAATCGCCAGTTGTCGAAAAACCAGTCACAGCATCCGCGCCATCTGTTGCAGAAACGGCCAGTACCTGCGGGTATGCTGCTGGATAGGAAGGCCGATTGCCGCGCGCCTGGCCATTACCAGATGCCGCAATCATCACAGCGCCACGTGAATGTGCATAGGCCACGGCATCACGCAATACCTGGGTATCGCCTGTTCCGGCTAGGCTCATGCTGATAATCCGCGCCCCTTGATCGGCAGCCCAGCGGATGCCCTCGGCAATTGTTGCATCATCACCCTGGCCACGGCTGCCCAGCACCTTGACGGGCAGGATCTGGCACGACCAACAGACGCCAGCGATCCCGATGCCATTATCGCCCTTGGCGGCTGCAACGCCAGCGGAATAGGTGCCGTGGCCTTCATCATCACTGGCATCGGCCCGGTTATTATAGAAATCGTAGCCAGGAAGCACACGATCCTTCAGATCCGGGTGCGATGCAGAAACGCCGGTATCGAGGATTGCAATCGTGATAGTGCTGCCGGTGGTGATATCCCAGGCAGCAAAGGCCTGAATATTCCGTAGCGCCCACTGCTGCCCCACCACTGGGTCATCTGGTGTGCGGCTGATCGTGCGCAGGGCATTGGGTTCCGCAAAAATAACGCCTGGTACTTCGTGCAAGGCTTTGGCAAGCGCTACCGGATCTACCTGCTCGCGCAGACGAATGCGATAGATATTGGTTGCAAGTGCATGAGCCGCTGTGGCACCACCCTGAGCAAGCAGTGCATCAATTCGTTCGGCATGAGGGCCGGTAACGTGGGCACTGGCACTGATCTGTATCTCTGGCTGGAGCTTCAGCACAAGCTCGCCTGGCGCAATTGCGCTATTGTTCGTGGCCTGCACGCTGTTTGGCGAGAGGCACACAAGCAACACCAGAACAATCATTCTTCGAAGATGCTTGATCATGGATGGTACCCATCATTCATTCCACCGGCTCCGATTTCTCATCTGGTTTATCTTCCGGCTTCTCCTCTGGCTTATCAACTAAGCCAATCGACTCACCAGCTAATTGCAGGGCAACCTTCGTCTGCAACAGGATTTTGTCGAGGATCGTTGGATCGGGGGCTTCGACAGGTAGTTGCATAACAAAATGATTGAGCACTTCGGAGCGCTCATGGATCAGATCAATCGGCCCAGCACCTGGATGATCACGAGTATATGCCTCAAGGTGCAGCTTCAGGAATTCATCCAGTTTCTCGCGGGTATCCTCGGTGAGATGCGCCGCTGCACCACCAATATAGAAGTGCCCAGCGGCGGGAAGCAAATGCCCAACCAGGATCTCGCCGACAAGCACCCGCCGCGATGCGGCATGGTCCTCGATCTCATAGCGGGTATCCTCCAGCATCTCGCGCACCTGCACACTCTGGCCCTTATCAATGCCCTCAACGGCATAGGCACGCAGGCGCGTTGGGCCCCATTCTGGCAGCAATGCCGCTTCCTGCTCGGTTAACTCAAGTTCAGCTGGATCGGCAGCCAGGCGCTCGACAAGCGTGCGGCCATCTTCCAAACGATAATCGAATGCAAACCAGGTCAGGAAGCGATCCGCACCACGATCTTCAAGATCATCAAGCTCATTGAGTTGATCGGGGGTATACTTTTCCTGCCAATAGCGCGGGAAGGCCTGCGCGACGGCATCTGGCATAGTTCGCGTCGCATCAATCACCTTCGGCAGTAGGGTATCGACTGCCCGGCGCAGGCGCAACGATTCAGAGCGATGCGCTTCCTCAATCGGTAAATGGCACTGCTTATACTTCTTGCCGCTGCCACACGGGCAGGGATCGTTGCGCCCAATCTTGGCCATGACTATCCTCAACTCTACTTCGCCATCTGTCCCATTTATTGAATACTATCATACCAGAACCAGCGCTGCCCTGGTGCTATGCTATAATCGCGGCGGTTCACGAACCGCCCCTACAGGGTTTAATAATGCTCATTGTCGCACTCCAGATTCTGTTCAGCACCATCTGTACGCTCGCATTATGCATGTTTGTTGGCTGGGGGCCTGCTCGCCTCGGGCTGCCAGCTACCCTGCGCCCCTATGCGCCACTGCTGGCACCATTGCTTGGCTATGCGATTGCGATGTGGGCCGGCTATATTGGCGTGAGTACGATCCTCAACCTGCGCTGGTCGCTTGGTGTGTTGCTGCTCGCCGCAACGGCCCTGAATACCCTGGCCTGGCGGCGTACTGGCCCGCCGCATATTACCGCACTGCGTGAACACAGCGGGATTGTGGTTGTCTTTGCACTCGCGTTGCTTGCTGGTATCTGGCCATTGCTGCAATATGGCTACCCAACGGTGATTGGGCGTGGATGGGATCCCGAAACCTATCTGCCAATGGCCCAGTATCTCACCGATTTCCCGCTGGCCCAGATCGGCAGCGCACCAGCCAACCCACTCCGCGATCTTGTTCGTAACCCACCGCGGATCGCGCTGACGCTCGGCTTCTCGGTGCTACACGGCTTCACCATGATTCTGAGCAACCAGACGGCACTCGATACCTATGCGCCAGTGATGGCGCTACTACGGGCGTTTGGCGTGCTAGCAATCTATATCTGGCTGCGCGCATGCATGGGCCTGGATCGGATCTCCGGGCTGCTGGCGGCAACTCTTACTGCAGCAGGTTCGCTGATGCTGTGGGTCGCCTTCTTCAATTTTGGCATGCAAATCGCATCCTGGCCGCTGATTGGCCTGGGGCTAACGCTTGGCCTGGCAGCGGTTGAGCAACTCAGCGAGCGCGGCATCACGGCCTGGCCCGTCGCGCTCACTGCCGGAATCGCACTGGCAGCCCTGCCGGTGGCCTATTATCCAGTCCTAACGATCTTTGGGCCAATGGCAGTTGGGCTTGGGCTAGCCCGCGCTATCGAGGCGATCTGGCCAGCAACCAATCCAGATCAAGCCACGAAATCCGCACAAAACCGCTGGCCGAGCATGCTGCGCCTGTTACTGGCAAGCATTGCTCTTGGGCTGATCACGCTTGTGTTTGCGGCACCAACGATCAGCGACTATTTCAAGGGGTTTGCCTTCCAATATTCGCTGGTGGCGCAGGCCGTTGGGCCGGATCGATTCATCTCGCTGACCGATATTCTGGGCCTCACCACATTCCGCCTCGAACCGGGCGGCGATCAACCACCTCAATTGCTTGTCTGGGCTGCACTTGCGGCAGTGACTATTATGGCAATCGCCGCATGTAGCACGCTGGCAAGCAGGCGCTGGCTGTTGGTACTGCTACCCTTTGCCGCCTACCTGGCCTGGCTGCGCTATGGGCGGCCATACGAATATGCCTATATGAAGAGCAGCGCCTATGCTGGCATGGCGCTCTGGGGCGTGCTCTTGTTTGGCTGGCAACAGCTCGCCACCCGCCTCCCAGCATCTGTTCGCAGGCCAATTCTGGTAGTATTAATCGCATTACCTCTAGCCGCAACGCTATGGGCACAGGCAATCACGCTGGCCGATCACGGAAGCTCGCCAGCACTGTTCGGGCGCGATCTGGTTGCGTTGGAAACACCAGTTGCCCAGATTCCGTCTGGAGCGACTGTGCTGATCAGTGCCGATGAGCGCTTCGTTGGCCCAAACAATGGCCTGATTGCATCGATCCTGTATGGCCGCGAACTATGGGGACGCATCTCCACCGCCTATTTCGGGCTAAACCGCTGGCCGGTGGGCGGCACACCGGCCTATGCACTGCTCCAGGCCGATGAACCAGCCTGGCCGCTCGATCTGGCAGCCACCGAAATCTGGCGCAGCAAAGCAGCCGCGCTCTATAGGCTCGATCCACAACGCGCCATTCTGCTTGGACGCAGCCGCCTGCATATCGATGAGCCGCCAACTAACCCATTCTCACCAGCCGCAATGGCCATCTGGCGGCGAGCCGGGCCAACAACCGAAATACACCCCGAAACGCCATTGCAACTGCTAGTTGGCGACGATCTGCGATTTGGCAACGGCGAGCCATCGGGCCAGCCCAGCCTACGAACTCTCACCCTGACCCTTGCGGCCCTGGAAGCGCGCCAGTTGACTATCCGTAGCGGTAGTATCTCCGAGGCAATCCCAATTCCGCCGGGTATCAGCTCGCTGCTGTTGACCATCCAAGCCCCTGTCAGTGTGCAGCTTAGTGCCAATGGCCAATTGGCGCTCATATCAGCGACTGCCCAAACAGCGGGCGTTTTTACCAGCCCAACTCTCCAACCCCACATGGAGCGCATCGCATGGAGTGCCAATACTACCCGCAATGGCGAACAACTCACAATCGGCGTGCAGCATGCCAACCCTGGCAACCACGCACTCCGCGCCGAAATCACGGTGATCGAGGATACCTTCCAAAGCCCAAAACGGCTGGTTCGTACCCTGGCGGCCCTGCCGATCGGCAGCCGATGGCAATTAAACTATGTTCCGGCTCGTGGCGCGCTTGAGGCAATTGTTGATGGCAAGCCAACAGCACTTCTCCAGGTCGATCTACGTCCAGATGCACCGGATGGCAGCTATTTTGGCGTTCTGGCACTCTATAGTGGCGAAGAGATCATCGCACGAGCACCCCTGTTCACAATGCAATTGGCCAACGGGAAGATCACCGCGTTTGAAGCAGTAGCGGTAAGCACGGAGGCGGCCAGCGCTGGAGTACCGGCCCACACAACCGCCAACCAACGCGCATTACTCACAGCAGCCCTCGCATTGGATGGGCAACCAGCCGTAATAGAGCAGGTTATTCTAGCCCGCCAACCAGCCTTCCCCGGAGCGCCAGCCGATGCACCATTCGCTCCCGGCGACCAACTGACGGCCCAGATTTTTTGGCACTCTGATGGTAAAGACATCCAGCCACTTGCCATCTCAATCCAGGTGATCGGCCCGAATGACCGCAAAGTCGCTCAGTGGGATGGCCCGGCTGGCGGTGAATGGCAACCATCCCAATCCTGGAGTATTGGCGAGCGGATTCGCCAGGATGTGCCACTACGCCTCGATCCGGCCACCCCATCCGGAAGCTACCGACTGCTGCTCATCGCCTACGACCCAAGCAATGGCACACTACAGTTGATCGCCGGGCAACAGGCCGTCAACCTGGGCGAAATTAGTGTGCGCTAATTCGCTCTGTATAGCTGTGCCCTGAACCCACAATGAATGCCGATGGCTCACCAACGCCAGTTCGTTATGCCTCGGCTGTAATCAAGCAGTGTTTGTTCTCTTGTTCTCAGATCTAATTACCTGGTCAGGCGATCTGGGTTCTTGGTTCTTGGTGGGCAGACACATGGGTCTGCACCCTACATCGATTCTCGGTTATTTTATTGTTCCTTTGTTCAGGGTTGGTTCTTGGTTCTCGGCTCCACATTCTGACTCCTGACTCCTGACTCCTGAATACGCAGCATCAGCAAGGCCAGCAATGCCGTTCGCGGTACAATACTGGCAATCTCAATATATTCACTCGAGCTATGATCCAAACCGCCAATTGGTCCTAGCCCATCGAGTACCGGTAAACCCAGTTCGGCCAACAGATTAGCATACGAAATCCCGCCCGTGGCAGCATCCTTCACGGTAAAACCCAGTTCCACAGCACATGCCGCCGCCAGCTCGGCCAGAGCGGCAATAGCCGGTGTTTTTGCCATCGGCCCCATGCGGAAACTCCCACTGAGCAGCGCCGTCACACCCGGTACCACACTGCGTTCCGCAATCTCGGTGATTGCCGCCGTCACCACCGCAACATCATCGGGGCGCACAACGCGGGCATCGATCTCGGCGCGGGCCGTATCCGGCACCGCATTCGGCACACTGCCACCACTCAGCACCCCGACATTGACCGTTACGCCTGGGCGTATGCCATTGAGCGCCTGCAATGCCACAATCTGGTGGGCAATTGCAAGAATCGCATGGGCGCCTTTCTCTGGTTCAACCCCAGCATGAGCCGCCCGTCCATACGTTTCCAGAACAAACAATCCACCACCCTTGCGCGCCCCAACAATATCGCCATTTTCGCGGCCAGCCTCCAATACCAACGCCAGATCCGCCTCGGCAGCCAGCGTCGTCAGCAGCGTTGTCGAGGCGCGCATATCCGTTTCCTCATCCCCACCACAGGCAAGCGTGATTGCACCAAAATGCGTAAGCAGGCCAAGATCCTCAAGTGCAGCCATCGCATACAGTGCCGAGAGCAGGCCACTCTTGTTATCACAGGTTCCAGGCCCGATCAATTTTCCATTCACCGTTCGCACAGGTCGTTCTGCTGCAACACCAACAGGGTAGACGGTATCGAGGTGCGCTGCTAGCAGCACGCGCAATTGCCCAGATCCATGGATCGTCACGCTTAATCCATCACCAGCAGCTTCATCAGGCCATACTCGAACTTCCCAGCCACGCCTGGCCGCCCAGTTCTGCACCCAGGCTCCCGCCTCGTCAACACCCGGTTTATTACTTGTCGGGCACTCGATTGCACACAACTGCCGTAGCTCTTCCAGGTAGGTTGAGAGGCGCGTTTCGCAGTAATCAATCAGCGCTATCGGAATAGGCATGTTGGTCATTCTGGTATCATCCTTCACAATATTTGGTCGCATCTATTGTACCAAGCCGCTTGCAGTGAGAGCAAACTTGACAACTACATACACGCGTCGTAAAATATAGTGTCAAGTATCATGCCAAATCCTACATAGCATAGCAGATTATTGCGCCGATTAACTTTTTTGTAACTATTTTGCGTCGATATAATACATCATTCAGTTATGTAATCATGAGATGCTTACTTGGTTGTAAATTGGAATGTTTGTGGTAGGCTATTTCCTTGAAGCAAGGCTGGGTCGCTTAGCATATCCTAATTGTAATGTTTTTGTGGGTTTCTTTCCTTTTAAGCATGTGCTATAATACCAGAACACATGTTCGTGAACTTGAGTTACTGGAAAATGAGCGGTGCGACGTTGGATGTTGATGATGTTAGTGTCCTTAGCCATATGGGGCTGTGCCGGACCACGGCCTCTATCGGTACCTCGTCGTACGCCAACAATTCTCACCACCAACAGTCCCAATGCTGCAAGCGTCACTCAAACGATAGATCAGCCATCAGGCACGCAAACAACCATACCGTCGGCCACTGCCAATCGTATCTTTGCACCACGTCCAACTACTGTGTCACCAACCGACGCACTCCCTCCGACCGAAACAATCCAGCCAACGGTAGCAGTGCCAACATCAATTCCAACACCAGTGAGTACAGCTACACCAGCAGTAATCATTATTCCCGTAACACCATCGCTCGAAGGAAGCGAACAGCGTTGGCGAACTCAGCAACAACAGCGCAGTGTTCTCAACCCACCCAAACTCTACGAGGCTCGCATGGCGACGGCATTGCTCTGGTACGATCCCATAACCGGGCAAGTGCTCGAAATCGGTACCCTACGCGGGGTCTTTCCAGCCCAGGCGCAGTTTACATTTCGGCCCACCAATACCATGTCATTAGAGGTTCCCTATCGGATCAATGGCGACTTTGGATTGACCTCGATCTCTGATGCGGTGCTCGAACGTATGACCAATGCTGGTTACAAAACCAGCGTCGAAGCCTTTGTCTATCTCAACGAATCAATTGTCCCGGAGCCATAGTGGCAACCCATAACACGGTAAGGAGTGCTTGTGAGCAGCCGCTCTTTTGATCCAATGCGTGGACAACGCCGCCGCGCACCAATGCAGATAACATCCAAATCACTATTAGCACTGCTTGCGATCGTCGCCATGGGCGGCTCGGCAGCCTATTGGTGGGGCGTTCAATCAGCACTGACCGATAATCGGATTGTTGCTGCGGCCTATACCGCTATTCTGGTGCTTGCGCCACCGAGCTTGGTCTCGTTCCTCATCCCATGGTCGCCAGCGGGCATGCTGCTCCAAAAAGTGAACATGCGCACCATTGGCTATACCGTTGTGATCATCTGTGCATTGTATCTGCTGTACTATAGCTATTGGATCCAGACATCCTGGTGGGCAGCTCAACCAGTTGTCGCCGATGCAAATCTCGTCAGCCAGCAGATGTTGATCGGCATGATTGGCTTCATTATTATACCGGCGCTCTTGTGGACTCCCGTTTCATCGGATGAACTCGTTGAACAAGTTCGGCAGGCGCACCTCGTGAAGCGCTATGAGCTCCAGACGCAGGCCGATATTGCGATTCTACGGGCGACGCTCCTGCGTGCCCAGCAATTATCGCTCAAAGGCTTTGCGAATCTCTCGATTCTTGAGCGCCAGGAATTGGCTGGCGCGATGAATGGCCTGGTTTCAAGCGTAGACAAAACGCTGCGTGAAGTTGGCGAGACTGTCAAAACCGTGAGTGGTGTGGCGATGCCATTCGATGGGATGCTCGACGATAACGAGGATATTCGGGGTGTCCTGGATTATATCAGCGATAGCCTATCGAACACGGAATTCGACCAAAACGATCAGCAACTTGAGGTTGAATCACGAACTCGTGAGCTTGCGTTGCAGAACCAGTTGCTCGCGCAGCCGGTTCGTGAGACGCGCCAGATGCGTGCGGATCGCAACAGCTACGATTATGATGACCAACTCAGATCACTTGAACAGGATCCGCGCCAAACCCAGCGCTCACGCGCATCAAGCCGTAGTCGAAATCGTCGCTGATCGTGCCCGTGAGCGCTAATAGCCTGATTCTGCATACTCCATGCAAACAAGTGAACAGGGAACTTAGCAGCTAGTGTTCATTTGTTCTGGTGTAACCAAAAAGGGAACAAGAACCCCATGTTCGTTTGTTCCTTCACATTGTTGTGATGCCGAAATACCGCTGCTCCCTGGTTTATTGCTGGCCCAGTAAGTAGTATTGCCCAATGACGACCCCACGTATTGGCATTCTGGGTGGCACCTTCGACCCAATCCATATTGGTCATCTCGCCATCGCCGAAGAAGCACGGGTTGCTCTTCGGCTAGAACAGATCCTGTTTATTCCCGCTGGACATCAACCATTCAAAGGCGGTTTGCATGGCGCAAGCCCCGAGCAGCGCTATAGGATGGTGCAACTGGCCTGTGCTGGCAATCCGGCATTCATTCCCTCAGCGATTGAAATCAAGCGCCCTGGCCCATCGTATACCACCACAACACTCGAACAACTCGCAGCCGAACAACCTGGCCTGTTTCATTTTATTCTTGGTATTGATGCACTGGCAGAACTGCATCGCTGGCGATCCGCTGCCCGCATTGTTGAACTGGCCCGCATTGTGGGTGTTGCGCGGCCAGGGCACACGCCCAACCTCGATCCGGTTCATGCGGCCCTGCCATTACTTGAGCAACAGCTTGATCTGATCGAGGGGCCACGATTAGAAATATCGAGCAGTGATCTGCGCCAACGCAGCGCTGCTAGGCAGCCAATTCGCTACCTCACACCCGATCCGGTTGTGGCGTATATTGAGGAACAGGGGTT
>JBBQSD010000130.1:0-17712 GCA_038214135.1 Chloroflexales bacterium
ATACTATCCAAATAAGGTACCGATGCATATATCCTCATCAGTCTGTCAATCCCTAGCGAAGCGCAAAATTATTGATGAACATTGCACGGGCTATTGCGCCAAAACGCAGTCGGCAATCGACAATCGATAATCACCAAATCAAGCAAAGATATTGTACCGAATAATGGCACCAATGGACAATCCTGCTTTTTTGCCATTACTTTTTTGCTATAATGGTTGGGTTGCCACTTCACTCGCCGATGAGGGTACAGATGTCGAATCCACCAACCCCGCCGATTGCTGCTCCCGTGCCACACCACACCACCATCTTTGGCGAAGCGCTGATCGATGACTATTACTGGATGCGAGAGCGTGCCAACCCAGATGTTATAGCACATCTTGAAGCCGAGAATCGCTATACGATGGCGTATCTTCGCCCGACTGAGCCACTGCAACAGCTGCTGTATACCGAACTCGTTGGCTATATTCGGGAAACCGATAGCTCCGCTCCAGCGCCGCATGGGGGCTTTCACTATACCGAACGCACCGAGGCCGGCAAACAGTATAAGCTGCATTATCGCATCTCCCAGAATGGCGATGAGCAGTTGCTGCTGGATCAGAATAGCCTTGCCGATGGCCAGAGCTACTTTCGCCTTGGCATGTTCAAAATCAGCCCGAACCAGCGACTGCTGGCCTATACCACCGATACGAATGGCAGCGAACGCTTCAATCTGTTTGTGAAAGATCTTGCGACCGGACAGATTGTTGATGGCCCGATCCCCAATGTTTCCTATGATCTCGAATGGGCAAACGATAACCAGACGCTCTTCTATGGGATTCCAGATGATTCCTGGCGCACCAATCGGCTCTTCCGCCACCAACTCGGCAGCGATGCTTGCGAGGATGCACTACTCTTCGAGGAACACGATTCGGCCTTCAATCTACAGCTACGCAAAACCCGTAGTGCTGCATTCCTTGTGATTGCCAGCAAAAGCAACACAACCTCGGAAGAATATCTTCTGTCCGCCGATCAACCGGGTGCCGCATTGCAACTGATCGCCGCTCGCCGCCATGGAATCCAATACTATACGCAGCATAACGGCAATTATCTGTATATTCAAACAAATGAGGATGCGCTTAATTTCAAGATCGTGCGTATTCCTGTTGAATGGCCAAGCGCGCCAGCCGAAGAGGTTGTGCCGCATCACGATCAGATCTGTATCGATTGGATCGAGCTGTTTGCCAACCATCTGGTTCTTATTGAGCGGGAGAGTGGTCTGGAGCAGATCCGCATCATTGATCTCGCAACACATGAGCAGCATCGGATTAGTTTCCCTGAGCCGGTGTATAGCGTCACAACCGATGGGCCACACTTCAATGCCAATGATACAACAACACACATTCGCTTCACCTATTCCTCACCAGTCACGCCACCAAACACCGTCGATTATGATATGGTCAACCGGGTGTGGACTGTCGTTAAACAGCAGGATATCCCTGGCTATGATCCAACCCGTTATCGCTGCGAACGAATCTTCGCGCAGGCTGCGGATGGCGTTCAGGTGCCGATCTCGATTGTTCGCCCAATTAATCTGCCCTTCGATGGCAGCCAGCCACTCTTGTTATATGGCTATGGTGCCTATGGCGCAACGATCGATCCAGCGTTCGATTTCAAACGAATCCCCTTGTTGGAACGGGGCTTTACCTATGCAATCGCCCATATCCGTGGCGGCGGTGAGCTTGGCCGCGCATGGTACGAAGATGGCAAGCTGCTCAAGAAGCCCAATACCTTCACCGATTTTATTGCCTGTGCGGAACATTTGATTGCGCTTGGCTACACACGCTCAGATCGGCTGGTGATCAAGGGGCGCAGTGCTGGCGGCCTGCTGATGGGAGCCGTTGTCACCATGCGGCCCGATCTGTTCCAGGCCGTGATCGCTGGCGTGCCATTTGTTGATGTGATCAATACATCACTCGATCCAAGCATTCCACTGGTGGTGGCGGAATATGAGGAATGGGGCGATCCAGGAATCCGCGAGCAGTACGAATGCCTACGCTCCTTCTCACCATACGAAAATATAACCAGCACGGCCTACCCCAACATCCTCGCAACCGCCGGCCTGTATGATCCACGAGTCCAGTACTGGGAACCAGCCAAATGGGTTGCCAAACTACGCGCACTCAAGACGGATCAGAACGTTGTTTTGCTCAAAACCGAGATGGTCGGTGGCCATGCCGGGCCATCTGGCCGCTATGATTACCTTAGGGATATCGCCTTCGAGTATGCGTTTCTGCTGAACGCACTCGGCCTGTTGGAGGCCTCATGACAGTCGCAACCATTCAATTTGGCTCGAAAGCACTCCAGCGCGACGCAACCTATATTGCACTTATCCCCGATCCAGAGATCGTCGGGCCAGGGCCATATCCGGTTCTTGTGCAACTGCACGGCTATAGCGATGACCAAACCTCCTGGTTGTATAAATCGCGGTTGTGGGGCCACGCCGAACTGTACCCGATGATCGTCATCCTACCAACGACGCTGAATGGCTGGTGGGCCAACCTGGGTGCGCCAAACAACTGGGAAGATTATGTCGTGCAGGATCTTGTCGCCCATGTTCGGGCAACCCTGCCTGTTCGCGAAGGGCCATGGGCGATTGGCGGGCTATCGATGGGTGGCTTTGGCACGCTGCGCTTGGGCCTGAAATACCCCGATCTGTTCCGTTCTGTCTGGGCGCATTCGAGTGCGATTCCCAATCCGGATGCACCGCAGTGGCCGTTCGTCTGGGATGCACCAGAGCGCTCGCCAGAATCACAGGCGCAGCTCAAGATCGATCTGAGTTGCTACCATTGGGCCAAACAACTCGACCAAAGCAATGCGCCTAAAATCACCTTCGATTGTGGCACCGAGGATTTTCTCATCCAGGGTAATCGGGATTTCCACACATACCTGGAAGAGATCGGTCTGGCGCATCAGTATAGCGAGCATCCAGGCGGGCATACCTGGGAATACTGGGATACGCATGTTGTTGCGGCACTCGCCCAGCACGCCGAATATTTCGGAATCACCAAGGCCATCCCGCCGCAATGGTAGAATAGAGGAGCAAACCGGAAAGGAGGCTCCCATGCAGCGAACAATCTTCACAAGTGCTGATCTTGAATTGCTACCAGATGATGGCACCCGCTATGAGATCATCGATGGAGAATTGATCATAACTCGCTGGCCACATTGGGAACACCAAGCCATTGCTGGCAACATCTATCAAGAACTGCGACAATGGTCGCTATCAAATGGTCAGGGTCGAGTCAGCCTTGCGCCGGGTGTCATCTTTAGCGATACCGATAATGTCATTCCCGATGTTGCATGGGTCAGTATAGCGCGCTTCGCTGCACTACTTGACGAGGCTGGGCACCTGACCGGCGCACCAGAGCTTGTCGTTGAGGTGCTCTCGCCAGGGTTGCAGAACGAACAGCGCGACCGTGAGACAAAACGCAAACTGTATGAGGTTCGCGGTGTCCAGGAATACTGGGTGGTTGATTGGCGTATCCAGCAGGTCGAGATCTATCGCCGTGAACAGGCGCTGCTGCGGCTCACGGCAACCCTGTTCGCCAACGACACGCTGACGACGCCATTGCTGCCTGGTTTTGCCTGCCCAATTGCTCGTATATTCTCATAACTATCTGCTGCTCGGTGCCGGGCAGCATTGCTAGAAGGCGATCCAACCGATGACTTCTCCAACAACTGCTGACCGGCCTGGCCGCTTTGGTGCCTATGGTGGCAGCTTTATTCCCGAAACGCTGGCTCCCTCGGTACGAGCGCTGACAGAAGCCTATGAAGCGATCAAGGGCGATCCACAGTTCTGGGCTGCCTATGATCATCTGCAACGAACCTTTGTTGGCCGCCCAACGCCAGTCACCTATGCCGCGCGATTGAGCATGGATCTCGGTGGCGCACAGATCTACCTCAAGCGTGAGGATCTGGCCCATACCGGTGCCCATAAGATCAATAATGCCCTTGGCCAGGGATTGTTGGCCAAACGTATGGGCAAGACTCGCGTGATCGCCGAGACAGGTGCTGGCCAGCATGGTGTCGCCACTGCCACCGTGTGTGCGATGCTTGGCATGGATTGTGTTGTGTATATGGGTGTGGACGACATTGAGCGCCAGAAGCCGAATGTCTTCCGCATGCGCCTGCTTGGCGCAGAGGTTCGCGGTGTGAGCAGCGGTTCGCGGACGCTCAAGGACGCAATCAATGAGGCCATGCGCGATTGGGTCACCAACCCGGATTCATACTACCTGCTTGGTTCTGCGCTTGGCCCGCACCCCTACCCAACTATGGTTCGCGATTTCCAGAGCATCATTGGCCGCGAGGCGCGCGCGCAGATCCTTGAGGCAACTGGCCGCCTGCCCGATGTTGTGCTGGCATGTGTTGGCGGCGGATCGAATGCCATCGGGATTTTTAGCAGCTTCCTGGATGACGAAGGGGTTGACCTGCGTGGCGTGGAGGCTGGTGGGCGTGGTGCGGCCCTTGGCGAACATGCAGCACGCTTTTCTGGCGGTAGGCCAGGCGTGTTGCAGGGCGCGTATACCTATGTACTGCAGGATGGCGATGGCCAGATCGGCCTGACCCACAGCATCTCGGCTGGACTTGATTATGCCGCCGTTGGCCCGGAACATGCTATGCTTCACGATACCGAGCGAGCATTCTATACCTCGGTGAACGATGAAGAAGCCCTGGCTGCGTTTCAGGCGCTATCAAAGCTGGAAGGCATTATTCCTGCACTCGAAAGCGCCCATGCTATCGCCGAGGCGATTAAGCTGGCTCCGACGATGCGCCCGGATCAGATGATATTGATCAATCTTTCTGGTCGTGGCGATAAGGATATCTTCACCGTTGCCGATGTGTTGGGCGTGACAATTTAGATGCACGAACAAAAGAGCCACAGATGTTTGTTCTTTTGTTCAGTTGAGCAAGTGAACAAGTGCTGGTGTTGAATGTTCTCTTGTTCTCTTGTTCTTTAATCGTGGAAATAAGGAGCACATAATGACCACAGGACTTCAGATCGAGAAGATCGCCAATGGCACCGGTACGGAAGCCAAAGCCGGAAATGTCGTCAGTGTCCACTACACGGGTTGGCTAACCACTGGCAAGAAATTCGATAGCTCGCTTGACCGCGGCCAGCCATTCTCATTTACCCTTGGGAAGGGCCAGGTCATCAAGGGCTGGGATCAGGGTGTGGCCACCATGAAGGTTGGCGATAAGATCAAACTGACGATCCCACCCGAGTTGGGTTATGGCGCCCGTGGCGCTGGCAATGTCATCCCACCCAATGCCATCCTTATTTTCGAGGTTGAGCTGTTGGATGTGAAGGGCTAGCCTCGAACCGTTCACCTGGAGGGCTACCGTGCGTACTATTCTTCGACTCACCACCGTTCTGTTCATGCTTGTGCTGGCCAGCACACCAGCACTCGCCCAGAGCGGGCGCTTCTACTATCGCGATGATGGCAACCGTCTAAATAAGGCTGCCATCCAATCTGCGGCCCAACCACTGCTCGATAAAGGCGCGTATGTTGCTGTCTATGCTGTCGATAGTGGTAAAGGCACCGAGTTCCTCTCGCTGTTGCAGGATGATGGGCTACGCAATGGCGATACGGTCAACCCGAATCTGATTGCCATTTTCGTCTCATTCCAGGATCGCTATAGTGAGATACGCTATGGTGATAAGTGGGTTTCTGCGCTTGGTGCAGCCAATACCGCAGCATCGATCCAGCAGAACACCCTTAACACTAGCCTTGCATCTGGCGATATTCCCGATGCGTTTACGAAAACACTATCAGCACTCAACCGTGCAATCGACCAGCGTGTTCCAGCTTCTAGCACAACACCAGCGGCGACGCCTGAGTCCAGTTCTGGTGGGATTGCCTGGCCAGCCTGGTTGGTTGGATTACTGGCGCTGATCGGCATTCCAGTTGGTTGGCAGGCGGTCAGCAAACGCCGTGCTGCTAGCCAGGCGCTTGATAGTGCGCGGAAGGCCAGGGAGGATGCGCGCCTCAAGGCTGGTGCAGCAATCGCCGATACCGCGCAACTGATGAAGGATTCACAGGAAAAAGCCCAGTACGATAAACTTTCCTATCCGGCTGCGGAGGTCGCCAACTTAACCACCCTACAGCAGGCGGCTGAGCAGCAGTTTATGCAGGCTCAGATCGATTTTAAGTCCGCTGAGGATGCGATCATCAGTGTCAAAACGCCAACCGAGGAGCAGTATAAGGCTGGCGCTGTATCCTACGCGCAGATCGCCGAGGAAGTTGGCAAAGCTCGCGATCTGGCCATGCAAGCCGAAGCGCGCCGCGCCGAACTCGATAAGCTCGCCCAGGCTGCACCAGGCGAGATCGATAGCGCAAAAAAAATCCTGGCTGACGCCGCCGAGCGACTTGGCGTGCTGGGTTCCGAAACCCAGCCAGAGCTGATCACCCGCCCTGTGGCGGCGCTGATTGGACGAGCCGAGGCGCTTTTGGCCGAGCACCGCGCCGCTGATGCCATTCAGGCAGCCAGGGTGGCGTCAGCCGGGGCACAGGAACTCAACCACACGCTTGAACGCTTCGCCGCTATTCGTGAAGGCATTTCTACTGGCCGCGCAGCGGCGGAGAAGGCAGCGGCACAGGGCTTCCGTATTGATGCTGGCCTGAATGCCTTCAACACATCCGAGGGCGTTCTGGCACAGGCAGCCCGAACGCTCGAACACGATGGCGTTCAAGCAGCAACGCCACTGCTCGATCAGGCCGAGGCAGCACGGGCAGAGGGCGTGGCTCAGGGTGGCGGGCTGCCAGCACTGTTCGAAGCCAATGCGCGGCGCATCCCGATCTTGCGCCAGGAACACGCCGCTGTTGCGGCCTATATCGCAGAGGGGCGGCGGGCGTTCGATGCCGTCGATGAATATGCCGAGGGTACCTGGAGCGATATTCGTGGCAATGGCAGCGAGGCAGAAGCAGCTCATACCGAAGCAGGCAAACGCATTGATGCCGCTGATGCTGGCAATACCATGGAAGCACAGCAGTTTATTGCCGCCCAACAGCATCTTAGCATCGCAGCCGAACGCCTCGCATCTGCGCGAACCCTGATCGACACGATCATTCAGCGGCTCAAGGATCTGGAGGCCGCTCGCGCCGCAGCCCGCGATGAAGTCGCCACTGCCCAGAAGGATATTGAACAGGGTTGGGCATTCATCCGTGCCAACGATGCCGATGTTGCAAAAGCTCCCGAGCAAACCCTGGCCGAGGCAGTCAAGCAGATCAAACAAGCCGAAACGGAACTGGCCCAGCAGCGCCCCAACTGGCTGGTGGTCGTCAAAGCCGCCCAGGAAGCCAACCGATTGGCCGATGAAGCATTGGCAGCTGCTCGTAGTGAACTTGAGGTGGTCACAAAGCTCCGCGATCAACTCCAGCGCTCCCAACAGGTAGCCATCGGCGAGGTGCAAAAGGCAACCCAGTTTGCCAGCCTGCACCGTGATGATCTGCCAGCCGAAAGTATCACGCGGCTCAATACGCTGCAGAAGGATCTCCAGGCGGCTGCTAACACAGCGCAACAGGCAGGGCAGCGTGAAGAAGAGGCGCGAGTGGCGGCGCTGCGTGATGCTGTAACGATCTATGGGACACTCCAGGAGCGTGCTGGCCAGGTATATCAGCAGCTGTATGTCGCCTTTCAACAGGCCGAAGAACTGCGTCGGCAGGTTGCGGAAGCAATCCGTCAGGCACAGCGTGCGATTGAGGGTGCTAGTGACGCAGCCCGTAACGCACGCGGTCTTGGGCGTTCCGTGAACCAGGCCGATCAACTGCTTGAACAAGCACGCCGCGATCTCAATAGCATTGGCACCGTTCATACCGAACGTGATAAGACAAGCGCTGTTCGGCAGGCCGAATCTGCCCGTTCGAGTGCAAGCCAGGCCGAATCAATCTATCGCTCAGCCATTGCTGAACGCCAACGCCAGGAGCGTGATCGCCTTGGCGATGTCGTCCAGGGTGCTATCATTGGCTCTATCCTGAGTGGTGGCGGTCACGGTGGCGGTCATGGTGGTGGCGGGAGCTGGGGTGGTGGTGGGTCGAGTGGCGGTGGCGGTGGATCGAGCGGTGGCGGGAGTTGGGGCGGTGGTGGCTCAAGTGGTGGCGGGAGTTGGGGTGGTGGTGGATCCAGCGGCGGCAGCGGCTGGTGATCCCCTCTCCCGGTGTGGGAGAGGGGCGTGGAAGGTACTCAAGCGGCCAATCGCTCCCCTTCTGCCTGGCAATGGGAGAAGGGGCTGAGGGGATGAGAACCGCTCGCAGCCTATATCCATGCAGCGGATGTATTTTCCCACGGCAGAACAACACGCGGTGTTTGTTCCGTCTTCTCAGGGGCACGAACAACGAGTTGCGGGCCATAGGCAAAGAAAATGCCATGTTCGTCGCAACGTAGCTCGCCATTTTCCACCTTTAGTTCACAACCACAGGTTGGACAGGTGTACGTTTCCGCTTTCTCACGTTGGAACATTGCCTTCTCCCTTCCGATAACAACAAAAGCCCGCCTCATATGAGACGGGCCTCAACGCCCACAATAGCTTACATCGTTGGATTGATCGAGTTGTTAATAATAAGTATACCACTGCCTCTGTGTTTGTAAAGAGCACACATACTCTTGGGTGTGACGGAATGTTCTGCACCACGATCCATGTCGGTCATCGCGTAGGGGCAGACCGATGTGTCTGCCCACGATGATGGCGTTGTGATGCTCCATGTGGGCGAACACGAGGTTCGCCCCTACGCGATGGTTGGGCATGGTAGTTCATCGCAGAAGAATCCGTCGCACCCCATACTCTTCTACTCTTCTACTTTTCGATCAATCGGCTGACAAGCGCATCATCATAGGCGATCTGCGCCGATTGAACCTCTAGCATGTGGGCCTCCGCCCAATCTGTGACAGCATGGATCAATTTAGGATGACCCTATTCGTTGCGCATCTCAATTGGATCAAAGGCGTGTACTGCCTCTCGCTCTGCCCGTTGCAAACCCTCATCGCCACGCTCACCCGCAAGCTGTGCTGGCATACGCATTTCTGCCCGATGGCCGCGCGTCATCGCAAAGATCTCGCGCAGTAATGCCTCCTGTTCGAGCGTGAGAACCAATTTGCGCCGCCCCATGACTTTGCGGGTCACATCGACCATGCCATCGATTCGGTATTCACGAAACACCTCGCCACCCCAGGTGAATGGCGGTACAGTTTTTGGGGCAAAATGCACCCCGAAAATATTCGAGCCAGTTCCAATCACCGAGCCACCATTGAGGTGCAGCCCAATGCCGAGCTTGACGTGATCGGCCAGGAAGCAGCCCAGTTTCAGCACGCCACTATCGACCTGGCCATGATCCTCAACACCAACTTTTATCGTTCCATAGGTATTCTTCAGATCACTGTTGGTGGTCATTGCGCCAATATTGACCCATTCGCCAAGGTAGGAATGGCCCAGGAAGCCATCGTGGTGTTTATTGCTATACCCCTGCACAACACTGGCTTCCACCTCGCCACCAATCCGGCAGACCGGCCCGATCGAGGTTTCGCCGCGTATCCGCGCACTCGAGATCAATGAGCCAGCCCCAATCGCGGCTGGCCCTTGGATGAATGAGAATGGCTCGATCCGTGCAGCATCGATAATCACCGGGCCATCGCGGGCATCGATTACAAGCGGGCCTTCTAGGCGTGCCTCAGGATGGATGAAAATACGCTCGGGGCATGTCAGATTCAGGCCAGTGCCAACCGGTGGCTGATCAGCGGCACTCGGCCAGCCATGACGTTGCTGATGGAGAATAAGGTCGTTGGTGATCTGAACACCATTTTCAACAATAATATCCCAAGGAAACATCAGCATACGCGCTTGAATTTCGTGTACTTGGCTGAAACGGCGTAACTCGGCCAGTGCCAGCGTGATCTCCTGGTTTAACAAATACAACAGCACCGCGCTGGCCAATGATGGCGAGAGGCGAGCACCCAACAGCAGCGGAGCGGCGCTCGGGTTCTGTTCTGAGCCTGCCATATACACCGTATCAACAGGGCCAGCCAAGAGATCTGGCAGCCAATCGAGATCGAGGGCGCGCCCATTGATCAATGTGACCGGCGTGCTGCGGCTGAGCAACCCCAACGGCCAGCGGCCAGCACCATGAACAGTGGCAAGATGTGGTCGGCAGATCGTCGCGGGGCGCTCACCAAGCAGTGCAGTAACTCGTTCGCGTAATGTGTAGATTCCGCAGCGCAGCTCAAATACGGGCCGCGAATAGACGAGCGGCAGAAAGCGTTTGTAGCCCTCATCTTCGAATAGTATGATTGTGTCTGTGGTCATCGTTCTGGTAATTATCTTTCAGATGGTTTCGTACTATAGGGCTACGCGCCCTGCACCCGCGTTGGAGAAGCTTGCAAATGTCTGCGCATCATGCCACGGCTGCGATCAATAGATGTTCGTGGCATTTCCTCGGGCGAACACCAGGTTCGCCCCTACGTGTTCATTGGTTCTCGGGCGAACACCACGCCCCTACGTGTTCATTGGTTCTCGGGCGAACACCACGCCCCTACGTGTTCATTGGTTCGCTTGTTCGCTTGTTCCTTTGGTTCTTGGTTCCTCGCAGGGTATTCTGACTCCTGACTCCTAACTTCTGAATACTCGTTTCAGCCCCGCCGTAGAATTTCGGTAATCGCCGCCGCCAGTTTATCTGGGTCGTGACGAAGCACCCGGACTGTGCGGCTTTCGCCTGGCGTATCGAGTGAAGCTGTCAATTGCACGACCGATGAGGCCAGATCGGCTTCGATCACAATTGCGCCCTCAACAATCAAATCGTGGGTTGTCTCGCGATCCGTGGCGCTGACGATTGTCTCCTCATATTCTTCTGGGGAGAGAAACACCGGGCTCTGATTGGCAGCTGCATAGATCTGGCGCACATCTGGATCGATCCGCTGTGCATTGACGAGTACATAATCGGGGACAAACCCGGCAAATCGTTCGAATTGGCGAATATGATCGGCCACCGCAAACCCGGTCGTCAGCCCTGGTTCAGTCATCAGGCTACAGATATAGATCTTCCGTGCCTTACTCGCACGCATTGCCGCGGAAACATCGCTCAGTAACAACGATGGCAACACGCTCTCAAACAGGCTGCCCGGCCCAAGCACAATCACATCGGCACGCCTAATCGATTCGAGCGTCAGCCCCGTGACTGCTGTTGGCGCTCCAACTAATTCGATCCGCTCGACATGGCGTAATGCCAGATGATCGGTATGCGAAATATTGCGCTTGATATTGAAACGCTGCCCATCATCAAGGGTCACTTCGACCTGCACCGGCTGTGGGGTTGGCGCAACAAACACAACCTGTTCAAAATGCAGCAGGCTCGATGCGCGATAGTAGTATTCAACGGGATCTTGAACTGGTGTGATACAGATCAATGAGGAGGCGCGCTGGCCCAAACTGGCCAGGATCAGCATCCCGGCACCACCAGAAATAACCGTAATTCGGGGTGGCGTGAGTGCGCGTTCATAGCCAAGCACCAGATCATTGCTGGTCGGCTTGACATCAAGCGAAATGACGACTACCTCGCTCAATCGCCAGATCCCGAACAGCAGCAGCACAACACCAGCCAGCAAGAAGATCAGCCCACGGCCCCACAGCGGTAGAAACTGAAGCAAGAGCGTATGTACAAAATCGGGTGTCGTTGCACTTCGAATGAGCGGCAGAAACAGGGAGACCACACCGAGTGAAAGCAGCGCTGCACCAAGAATGATCACAAGTAACGGGCGCGATAGGTTTTTCAGATAGGAAAGGCGCTTGACGGCCATTCGCATACCAATTCGATCACTTTCCGCGCAAACTATTCAAGAGCGGTCGCAGCTTCAGGCCAGAACGGGCAACAGCTTCAATCAGAACCAATGCCGCAACCAGCGCATCCGGGATGCCAACCGAGCGGCCAAGCGTCACCTCACCCGTTGCGGTAATGCCAACCACGAGGTTACTACGCTCTCGCTCAACAAGTTCTGCCACCCGCACTGTGGCTCCTTCGATCTGCTCGATCTTCAGGCCAAAGTTTTCCTCCCAGGCCCGCACACCGCCAGCCAACCCTTCGCCACCAGGTGGCACAACCACAAACCCACGCTGGCGATATTGGCGGCTCAGATGCTGACCAATCACCAGCGCGAGATCAATCGGCGTGAGTAGATCTCCCTGATTATCGACTACCCCAAGTGCGCGCCCATCGGCAGAAAGGGCCATGCCAAGATGCGAATCGCTTTCACGCACCAGTTTACGAAGGCGAGCAAGGTTGGCTTCAAGGGGATGCGGCGTCTGGCGGGTGAACAGTGGGTCGATCTCGCGATTTATCTCAATCGCTTTCGTCTGGCCACCCTCGCCAAGCACTGCCGGAATATAGCCGCTGGTGGTTCCATTCATTGGATCAACAAACAGAGTTTGGGATGTCCGGCGGATAAAATCAATATCGGCTGATGTTCGCAATGCCTCCAGATAGAGCGCGCGCACATCGATATGGCTGTGTTCGGGTGGATCACTAGCGGGCGGAAAGGGCCGTACCTGATCGGCAGGCGGCAATGGCAGTGCAAATGGCGGCTGATCGAGCGCTGGTGTCAGGGCGATCAAGCCACAATACCAGAATGGGCGATTGCCTGCCGAAACGATGATCGCACAATCGGCGCGACGCTGCTCAATCGCCCGCTCGATCGCCGGCAAGGGCGCTGGCATCGGGCAAAACAGGGTTGTCACACCAGATGCACTCAGTGTCTGGTACACATCAATGGCGATCTGGCTGGCCATGAAACGCGTATCGGCTGCGACAATACACGTCCATCCATGGCCTGTCATCTGGGCGACCAAGGAGGCCACCCGCTGACGAACACCATTCAGGGTGACATCAGCAGTGTAGACACCTTCCCAACGATGGTATTGGAGCTGTGGGCGATGACCCATATGTGCTGCCTTAACGTTGCTCAAACTCGTGGAGCTTGGCGAGCATCAGGTCGCGGATGGCATGTGCGCGCTCCCAGGTTCGTGCCTCAAAGCGAGTTGTGATCACCGACTCGGTATTCGATGCGCGAATAAGGCCCCAGCCATCGCCGAAATCGACACGGACACCATCAATTTCGTTGACTGGATAGTGCGGCGCAAATTGATCGCGGATGTACGCAACCGCCGCGAACTTGCGGTTCTCATCAAATGGCAAGCGCCCTTCATCCAGTGATGGCAACGGTGGATAGGGAACCAGCGCCTCTTCAATCGTCTGGCCGCTCTGCTCAAGCGCTTTAAGCAACATACACCCAGCAAAGGTGCCATCATCATAATGATGGTGCTGAACACTGCCAAAGATATGCCCGCTCAACTCGCCAGCTAGCACAGCCCCGATCTCACGCATCTTGGCCGAACCGTTGGTATAGCCGGTTTTCCACATGAAAGGCGTGCCGCCAAAGGAGCGAACTGCCTCTTCCAGCACCAAACTACACTTCACATCATAGATCACTGGTGCGCCAGGCTTGTGTTGGAGCAAGTGGCGTGCCAACAGCACCATATAGCGATCCGCAAAGATCATGGTTGCGGTGCTATCCACGATCCCAAGCCGGTCGCCATCGCCATCGAGGCTGATGCCGAGCGCCGCACCAGTGGCGATCACGATCTTCTTGAGATCGGCGAGATTCTCCTCTTTCAGGGGATCGGGATGGTGATTGGGAAAGTGCCCATCCGGTTCGAGATACAGCGGCACAACCTCGCAGCCAATCGCCTCGAACGCCCGCTGACCAATTGGCCCAGCAACGCCATTGCCGCCATCGAGAACAATCTTGATTGGCTTGCTCAATTTGAGATTGTGAGCAACATCATTGACATACGCCTGGCTGATGTCGATCTGCTCGTAGCCGCCCTGGCCTTCCGCATATTGGCCAGATAGCGCAATCCGACCGACCTCCTGGATTGCGGCACCATCGAGTGGTTCACCACCGAATGTTGGATCGGCCTGGCGTAGTTTCAGGCCATTATATTCAGGCGGATTATGGCTGGCAGTCACAACCGCGCCACCATCGGCCTGCAAGTAGGAGACGGCAAAATACATGACCGGCGTCGGAACCATTCCAAGGTCGATCACATCACAACCACTGCTGCGCAGGCCAGCAATCAGGGCTGCTGCAAAGGCAGGCGATGTTAAGCGGGCATCGCGAGCGACAACAATCCGCCGAGCTTGGCGATTACGAAAATAGGTGCCGGCAGCACAACCAAGAATATGGTAAACATCTTCGGACAAATCGCGACCAACCACGCCACGGATATCGTAGGCGCGAAAGATTGCCTGGTTGACAGTCGTCATCGCGTATTCCTCATGTGAATGAACTACCCCGATCCTAGCCGAAAGCTGGTCGTCCGTCAAGGTGCGGGCCATTCCTATAGTGCTCACGCAAATTCCCCTCACCCCAACCCCTCTCCCACACGGGGAGAGGGCGTAAACCGTTCTCAACAGGTTCATTGCTCCCCTTCTCCCTGGCAATCGGAGAAGGGGTTAGGGGATGAGGGTGATAAACCGGATGCAGCGCCCTGCCGCCAAACACTCAAAGAAAAGAGGCTTGCGACACAGTTCCAAAAACCTTACGTAAGCCATACTATTCCTATGGTAGCATGATAGATATCGAACAAGTGCATAAGCAAAAGGATGATGAATGTTTGCGCGAATCATCTCATCAAGCCGCTTCCTGATTATTATCGCCGTGCTTGGGTCATTCCTGGGAGCCACATCATTGCTCACCTATGGCGCATACGAAACCTTTACCGTGGTAGCCAGTGTCTTCGGCAATATTAGGGAAATCAAAGGCAAGCAACTGCTGTTGGAAGTAATCGAACTGATCGATCTCTTTCTGCTCAGTACCGTCTTCTATGTCATTGCTGTCGGGTTATATGAATTGTTCATTCAGGATAATCTGCCGCTGCCGAAGTGGTTGGAGTTTCACACGCTGGATGACCTGAAGGACAAGCTGGTCGGCGTGATTATTGTCGCACTCGCGGTTCTGTTTCTTGGCCAAATCGTCTCGTGGGATGGACAGCGCGATCTGCTGGGCTATGGGGTTGCCGTTGCACTTGTGATCGCTGCACTGACATACTTCCTGTCGCAGAAATCAAGTAAAACGCCGAAGTACCCTGACAAGATGACCTGACCCTTTTGACATGGTGACACAGTAACGTGGTGAAGGGGTGACATGGTGAATATGCTCTATCGAAGCTGTACGAAGCTAATCAAGCCCATTCACCATGTCACGTTATCACCTTTTCACTATGTCAAGCAGGTTATGCTCCAGCTCGGCGCACATGATCGAGTACGCCAAGCGGGCCGAACTGGCGTTCAATTTCAATGACCTGTTCCAGAAATGGGCGATAGGGATGGTTCGAGGTCAAGAGGTGGCGAGCAGCCTTGGTACAGCCGAGGTAGCACAGGTGGCGATAGGCAACCCATTCGGCAAAGCCCTCACGCATGGCTTCGTCGGTCAGGTGTACTGCGTGTTCGTTCTGCCATGCGTGGCCATACTCATGGGCAATCACGGTACGGAACAGCAGGCGCGGCAAGCCATATAGCATAAAGATCGCACGGGAATCGCCACGGCGCTGGTACAGGCCCAGCACACGCTCATCGGGGGCATGGCCATCACTCGCCTGGGAACGAATATCGGCCATGGTCGGGACATCAACGAGGCGAAACGACACACCGATGCGGAGTTCAAGATGCAGTTGGGCAATAATAGCACCGACTGTTTCGCGGAACAGCTGTTCCGCCTCAGCGGGATCATAGATCGCCGTGGCATGGCATGTCGTACACTGAATCCGGTGATCATGTAACGTCCAATGCTGGTTGCCAACTGGTGCCGAGCAGGTATCGCAGCGCGGGCGAGTTGCAATACAATCGGAACAGTAGCGTTCCTGGCGATCCGGTAGGGCAAAATAGGTTCCAGCCAGTGCATTCCCACAGGCAGCGCAATAATCGCGCCGTGTGCGATCCGTTATCGAGGCCGGCGATGCGATTGTCATTGGGTCCTCAGCACGCAATCCATGCCATCAGGATACCACGCGCAGCCCGACATCGCAATCCGACAGCTACTTGTTTGTTAATACCTGCTCCACAATCTGTTTTACAACAACGGGATCGGGAACCAGCCCGATTGGCTCAACAGCTGGTAGATTATTATCGTTCATATTGGCTGGTGGGTTTGCAGGTACTTGTTGTTTCAATTTCTGGCCAAGCAGATCAGCAAGCTTTGTGATCTGATTCTCTGGAAATTCTCGTTTGGTTGGATCCTTTTGTTTCTGGTCCTTGTCTCGGCGCTTCTCATAATCCTGTGGCCCTTTAATCGCATCTTTTTCGAATGCTGAAAGCAGCACTTTTTGATTAGGGTCGATATTCTTGGTCGAGGCAGCCATCGCGACACACTGGGTCGTCATATCTTTTACATATTTTATCTTAAATTCTTTCGCCTGTGGACTGTCAAACTTATCCTTATCCTTAAATGGTTCAAAGGCCAGACGCAACTTATAATCAAGGGTTGTCATAAGGTTAACGAACTCGGCCTGATGATCGATCACATAGGTCGTGAAAACCTCCGGCTGACTACCACTGGCACCAAGTGCCTCATTCGATTCATCGAGCAATTGCCGCCAATAACCCGAATTCTGAGCATTACCCTTGTGCAGCGCGTCCTTGGTTCCTAGCATGCGAAAGATTTCCTGCGGATTCAGCGCAGTGCCATCTTCCGTTTTATAGGCAGCCGGGTTGGCTTGCCAATTTTTTATGATGCAATACCATTGGATGCGGTGGGTCTGGGCACCATGTAACGGGCTTACATTCGGATCATGGAACAATCGTCCCGAGCGCAACTGCTGATTAAAATCGGCAGGCTGCAAAATCTGGCTCAGAACATCCGTGGTTGGTGGAAATCCGCCAACACCTTCGGCATTGCTGAGCACCTTTTCCAATTTAAGATCGGGAGTAGCTTCAACGGCCTGGCCGATTTCCAGATCAAGCATTTTCAAATAGGCGTGTATCGTGGCTGAATTGGCAAATAGCGCCTTGATATGTTTCAAGATCGGCAGAATTGGTGCAGCACCAGCAGTTCCAGCGGTTGGATCCTTCTCTCCAGTTTGCAGGGTAGAGTCGGCTTGTTTACTTGCACCCTGCTGGGGAAAACGCCAATCATTGCGTTGAATCATTGTTCGTTGCAGCACTGGCAGCGCACCCAACAAACGCTGAACGGCCCGATTCCCAATCGAACGCTGCAGTGTTGTAATATGTGATGCCTGCATGGCACGCATCGTTCCAGGCGAAACAGACTGCGAAACTGCTTGAAGCGGTGCCTCTTCAGATACCATTGATTGAGTTACAGGAACAGCCTGTTTGAGTATATGCGACGATGCGTCTGGTTCGAATATGGGCGAAGTTGCCATACAAATGCTTCCAATCACCTATTGCCCTCACCCCTAGCCCCTAGCCCATTGGAAGAGGGGCTAGGGATGAGGGCCAAACAAACGAACAAGGCGGCGAGAGAACAAAGCGACGATAGAACAAGCGAGCAAAAATCGTTGTTCCTTTGTTCAGAATGGCGCGCAGCATGCTGAATGCTGACTCCTGAATACTTATTTCAACCGTTCAAGTTTATCGTCGTCAGGCCGTGTTCGATAGCAAAGCGCGTTGCTGCGCTGC
>JBBQSD010000131.1:0-17532 GCA_038214135.1 Chloroflexales bacterium
TGGGCAGTTGGCAGTTGCAGCAACCAACCCAATCGATGATATCCGTGCGAGCGCGGCCTATCGCCGCCGCGCTGTGGCCGCGCTGGTTACACAGGGGCTTCAACGGATTGCGGCTAATCGGCAGGCCGATGGCTGGGATGCGCAACAGGTTCTGTTGGAAGTGGCGCATTCCCCCAATCCCTCCCCCATAGGTGGGGAGTTTTCTCAGGCCGGTGCTCATCCCCCTCTCCCCCAACCCCGCGCCCACCGGTGGGGAGCGGCGCACAGCGAGCCTTCAATACCAATCACAACCATTCAGGCAATAATCAATGGCGTTTCGCAGACGCTCACACAGGCCCATACGCTCACTCTGCTCGATGCGTTGCGCGATGTGGCCAGGCTTTCTGGCACAAAAGAGGGCTGCGGCGAGGGCGAATGTGGCGCATGTACCATCTGGCTGAATGGCCGTGCGGTGATGTCCTGCCTGACACCAGCAGCACAGGCACATGGCGGCACTATCACCACGATTGAGGGATTAGCTCAGGGCGAACAGTTGCACCCGGTTCAGCAGGCATTCATTCAGCATGGCGCAGTCCAGTGCGGGTTCTGCACGCCAGGATTTCTGATGGCGGCTGCCCAACTATTGGAAGAACACCCGCAGCCAACAATCGCACAGATCGAGACAGCGATCAGTGGCAATTTGTGCCGTTGCACTGGCTATAAGCAGATCATTCAGGCGATTGATGCGGCGAGTACAGTACCGCTGAAGTAGGCCGAGGGCCGGACAGTATCCGCAGATGACGCAGATTTCGCAGATGACACACCTGGGCGTATGCGCTACGCCCCAACCCCGCATACAAGGATGGATGGACTACCTACTGCTATAATACAGCAGCGAACACGATCTCGTTGGTTGCATCAAGGAGGCCAGAATGACACTGGAGGTCATAGCGGAAGTAGCTCCACGTTGCGTTATGCAGCAGACGAAAACTTCAATAACGACATAGACGAAGGAGGCATGCGATGCTGACCGATACCGATCTAAACCAGGTACTCGAGCAGGGCTTTCTGCGCTTGTCCATGCTCGGGCCAAGCCAAATCCCGCTCTGGGAAGTCTCGCCAAGTGTCTTACACCAACACATCTCGCGTGAGATTGAGCAATCAATCCTCCCTGTGAGCGATGCGTCGGGGAGCTGGGGCTGCTATCATTTGCCAGATATTTATGTGCGACTGCCTGATACCTCGCTCGTTCGTCCGGACATCGCCATCTTTTGCGACCCGATCCCGTGCCAGACGACCGCCTATGCAGCGGTGCCAGCGGCGGTCATCGAGATTATCAGCCCCGGCTATCAGGCCAAAGATGACCTGCTGGCCCTGACGTATCTGGCCAATGGCGTTCGGGATGTCCTGCTGGTCAATCCTGAGACGGGCACCTTCACCCATCATCGGCCTGGTCAGAGCATCTCCACACAGCCGCTCCCGCAGCGGCTCACCCTGACATGTGGGTGTCAGGTGACTCTGAGTGCCTAAACAACCCACATTCAAACAAAGAAGGACGCATACATGCAACTAAAAACGTGAGATTCATCATGATCCATATGATTGGGAGGTTAGGTTGTTTGGCCTCGCGAAACCACTGTCGGCTGTTTAGCCACTCCAGATGCTGACCTTATCACTCCTGCCCTGGCTTTCCTTGGTAGCGGGACGCGGAGTGTTCCATCAGCAGGCGATGCACGAAGATATACCCACCGCCGACTTTGCGAAGGAAGATCCGCTCGGCACAGGCACTCCGCTGTTCAGCACGCGCAATCAGATCGCGGGCGAGTTCAAGGAGCAACGTCGTCTTTCCCGCACCAGGCGCACCAAGTATAAGCAGCGCACCACCCATCTGCTCAAACACGGTGATCATCGGTGTGCCAGCAGGAAGGTTATAGGATGGATGGCTCAGCTCCTGAACGAGCGCATTCAGCACAAATCGACCGCATCAGGACGAGTTTCCAACCCGAGCTCAATGCGCACCGCCTCGGCAAGCGAATTTTTGAGGAGACCATCAATCCAGATGATCTTCACCTTTTGAAGCATTGCGTTGCGGTTGCGCTGCTGTTGCGGAGTGAGGGCCGATGAGAGCGACGAATAGTAGTTGATGGTGCCTTTGTTCTCGCCCACCAGCGGGCCGTAAACAAGGCCACCCTCAACGAACACGCCCTGGCGCTTGTCGATATTCCCTTCGGCATAATCGCCGCCTTCTGTGTTGGTATTGCGTTCAGAAGACATCACGCTTCCTCCCCAGGAACCTCATCATCTGCCGCATCCGTCTCAGTCGGCGGAATAGCTCCCTGTGCTGCCATACGCTCCAGATTGAGTTTCAGCAGGCGCTCCAAGATGTCATCGTCGCTTAGATCCGCAGGCCACCCATAGGCGGCAAACACCGCAGCATCGAGCTGCTTGTGCGCCAGATCCAGCCAGTCGGGGCGTCGATTGTACAGGTTGGTCAGTGTGCGCTTCTCTAACGGCATGTCGGGTGGGCCATTGCCAGCCAGCCAGTTATCGCGCAGCGCCACCAATACACGGGCTGCTTCAGCCATAGCCTGCACCAAGGGATCGCTGTGGTTCTCTTTGCCGGGCGGCCAGGGGAAGGGGAAGGTTTCGAAGGTCGTGGTTGGAGTATAGCGAGGCCGATCCTCAAGTGACGTACCAAGACGTAATGACCACAACTCGTGCAGTTTGGAATGGAGGACCCCAAAGAAGTAATCGTCATCGCGAGCAACAATGGCCAGATTATTATCAGGAAGTGTTGGTGGATAGACCCACATAAACAATCGATGCTTTGCCACACGAGCCGTGACCATATATCTCGAAAGGTTTTGAATGGCTGCTCGCATTGCATAACTAGCTTCTCTATGCTGCCACCATCGCTCGGCATGTATTGCTCGTCGATTGCTGGAGCGTTCAGGGAATACGAATTGCTTAATATATTGGAAAGGTGCTTCATATAATGCAGCATCTTCTTCAGATGTACCAATGCCGAAATCAATAATCCATAATCCTCTTGGCCTACGTGTAACATCCAAGCCATTCATCCAAGGTTTTACGACGTCGCTGTTCGAACGACCATGAGGATTGCCTGTAGCTTCAAGCAGTTGACGTGCCACTTCTGGAGTTATATCGAAAGCGCCACCCTTTTCACTTCCTACAAATGCAATTCCACTATTCTGAGCTAATCGTTTAGCAGAAGTCATATCCTGGCTGCCAGATAAATCTGGATTGATTGTTGAAACGATATTTCCATCAAGGATTTTCTGCGATTCGGTACTATTGTCAAACCCAATCATTGATACACGAACAGCTGCACCATCAAGCACCCAAGGACGGTCACTCCAAGCCATAAAAATATCGCCTGTTTCTTTGATGCGTGACAATATTTGGCGACTATGTGGCTGTCGAATAGAATTAGTTGCCAAGAGGCCCACACGTTGAATCTTTTTTTGCTCGATAAGCTGTCGAGCTCTTTCAAACCAATAGGTTACTAAGTCAGTAGTCCTTGGAAGGCGTTGATCAAATAGACTCCACAAAGCTTCAGTATAGCTATTCCCCAGCTCGCGTCGTAACTTGCTGCCACCCAAAAACGGCGGATTGCCAATAATCACATCAGCGGCGGGCCATGCTGGTTCAGCCGGATTCCCATTGAGATCAACAGTCAGGATGGCATCGCGGCATTCAATGTTATAGAGCGTCTGGAGGATCGGTTCCTTTGGTGCTCCCTCCAAAAAGCCATTGTTGCGCAGCCACTGCAAGTACCCAATCCAAACCACCACCTGCGCCAATTCTGCCGCAAAGGGGTTCTTTTCGATTCCAAACAACTGGGCTGGTGAAACCGCCAGTTCGGGCTGCCGAAGTCCCAGGCCACCAGCATAGGCCCAGGCTTCCTTCTCCAGGTTCTTCAGTTCGGCCAGCGCCACATACAGAAAGTTGCCACTGCCGCAGGCAGGGTCGAGCACCCGTACCTGCGCGAGCCGATCCACGAATGCCAGCAGCATGCCTTCCGCTATGCCGCGCAGCCGTGTGCGATTGTTCACGCTCGTGCTTGGAGCCTGCCACTGCACCTGGAGCGCTTGAATGCCTTCCTGCACCGCCATCCAATCGCGGCGCAGCGGTGCCATCAGCACCGGCTCAACAATCAGCAGAATATCGGCCCGTGATGTATAGTGCGCACCAAGCTGCGCCCGTTTGGAAGGGTCGAGGCTGCGCTCGAACAACGTCCCGAAGATGGCTGGCTCAACCGCGCTCCAATCCAGCCGGGCGGCATCGGCCAGATATTGCAACTCGTCAGGGGTGAGCGAGAGTGCCGAGTCATCGTTGAACAGCCAACCATTGAACTGCGGCACACGATCCAGGCCGAAGTACCCACCAGAACGCATGGCGCGGAACAGCCCTTGCGCCCGCTCAGGAAATTCGGCGGGATTGGTGATCGCCTGGCGGATGCTGCGCGTCATCAATTCCGCCGGCAGGAGCTGGATATCCTCGGCAAACAGGGCAAACAGCAGCTTCATGAAGAAATGGGCAATCTCAATCGGCGTATAGCCCCGGCGCTCCAGGAAGCGAGCCACCTCCGCAAAGCGTCCAGCTGCCTTCTCCGTAATCGTTGAGGTCTGCTCAACGGGCCGTAGCCGTTCCGGATTGGTGAACACCAAACGTAGCAGATCACGGGTGGCGACATTCTGAAGATCCGCATTGGTGAACCGTTCGACACGCGTGGGATAGCCGGTATAGGCGATATGCACATCGTAGGTGGCAATATCACAGGCAACCAGAATCGGCGGGTTGCCAAGGTCTTCTCTATACAATAATAGCTGCTGATAGGCGGAACGCAGGTCGGGGTACTTGCCCTTGCCCTTATATTCCCAAGCAAAGGCGTCCTTCTTCCACACATCCGCAAAGCCAGCACTTCCACCAACCTTGGTCAGCGACTTCTCGAAGCAATAGCGGTCGGAGCCGGAGCCAGGATCGTTCGGAGTTGGTAGCCCAAGCAGCTGGCATAGATCAACAAAGTGTTCTTTTGCGGCAGCGCTTTCCTTCTGGGCGTTCTGCTCCCACTTGGCAACAAACTTGGCGGCAGCGGCAGGAATATCGGTCATCAGCGCATTCTCACTCAACAGCAGGCAGTGTTAGGAGTGAGCATCGCATACGGAATGGGACGTGTCAAGGGCTTTCGCTGCATGGGGTGTGACGAATTTTCTTGTATGACTCTACGCCGCAGGCCGATGGCCTTAGCCCGCGCAGGCGGACTTCGTGAGCAATAGCCCGCAGCTTATGATTAAATCGGGAAGAACGATCGATGCCTCTCCATCCGCAGGCTTCAGCCTGCGGCAAAGGGACTTTGGCGTAGCCCTGCCGGATTGGCAGGAGCAGCCGCCTATGCTAGTATTGGCTCGACTCGTTGGCTTTAGCTCGCGGCGCGCAACCGGCGACGAGAAACATGATGGCAGTGCGATATCGACACTGAATGTCCTCTGGGTTCTGTATGATCAGGTGCTGCGCTATAATCCACACAACCCGAAGTGGGAGGGGCGCGACCGATTTCTGCTGAGTAAGGGCCATGGCCCACTTGCCCTGTATGCGATCCTGGCAACCAAGGGGTACACGATCTGGATGTGACCGTCCTGTACTGCACGACAGTCGCACCATGGGCCTGACTGAGGAAGCCATCCGTCAGACAGTTCTCAGGATGATGAACATCAAGGAATAATCTGCAAACGCCGCCAATCGATAGCTTGCCCTGTATGCATTGTGGAGCAGATCATGACCATCACCTCATGCTGACACTCTTTCGTTCACCGGCTTTCCTTCGGCTGTGGCTCTCTGGTGTACTCTCAACAACAGGGCATGGAATTGAACGCACCCTGACGGCCTGGCTGGCGCTGCAACTTGGTGCCAATGCCCTTGAGATCGGGCTGATCTTCGCCGCACGCATGCTGCCATCGCTGCTATTCGGGCTGGCCGCAGGGACAATCGCGGATCGTGTGGATCGCCCCCGACAACTCGTTGTGGTTGCATTGGTTTCTGCACTGCTGACAGCAGCCTTCGGCTGGTTGGCCGCGACGATAACGATGCACGTCTGGCAGATAGTGATATTCTCCTTTATCGCCGGTTGTGTGATGGTGTTCGACACGCCTGCGCGCCAGGCATTAGTGCTGGATATTGTACATAAGGATGCCGCGCAGCGGGCACTTGCACTGAACGCGCTGGCAGGCCGACTCTCAGGTGCGCTTGGTGCGCTGATCGCCGGGCTATTGATCGCACAGATCGGGGTTGCACCAAGCTATATCGTTGCAGCGCTGCTCTATGGCATCATGGCGCTGTTTATTGTCACGCTGCGTGTGCCACAGGAGCACCGAAGGTTGGCTGACCCGCCACCATTTCAGCAGGCGTTGATGGATTCAATTCGCATGATCATCGATCTGCCTGTTGTGCGCACGCTGATCGGGATCGGGTTGATCTGCGAGGTATTCGCCTTCTCGCACAACAGCGCAATCCCACTATTTGCCCAGCAAGTGCTTGCTGTCGGCCCGGCCGGGCTTGGGACGCTCACTGCCGCGCTTTCGGTCGGCGGTGCCATTGCGGTAGCACTGCTCTCAATGGTGCCCGAGCGTATTGCGCGCCAGCCACTCCTCGGAGCAATCTATCTGTTATATGGCATGGCTATTGTGGGGTTTGCATTCACCCGCGATCTCGCCATCGCTACCATATTGCTGCTCGTCACTGGTTTTTGTGCGGCAGCCTTCGATGTGTTGCAGCAAACGCTGATCCAACTAGCGGTGCCACCCGAACAGCGTGGGCGTGCAGTCGGGCTATGGATATTGAGCATTGGCTCGGCACCGATTGGGCACCTGGAAATGGGCGCGCTGGCAGTTGTGCTGGGCGTGTCAAATGCGCTCGTGATCAATGGGGCGTTAACAGTTGCTGCTGCGGTGTTGTTGCTCATACGAACGCCAGAGTATCGCTGGGTGCGGCACAGGCAGAAGTGATTACAGAAATAGTATCCGCTAGTATCTGGTGTAGAATAACAGATATCATTCAAGCTCATAGCAAATGGATGCACATGACGAACCAGAATAACCCTATCGCTTCATTGCAGCAAGATGTGTTGGCAGGCTATGTCGCATCGATTACGAACGATTTCCCGATGCTCGATATTGTATCTGTTCGCATGAACCGCGATGGCTTGATGAATGATGTCGTGGTCATTAACAATGAGATCGTCTTTCGGTTTGCGAAGAATGAGCATGCCCAGTTGCTGCTGGCCTATGAAGCGCAGATTTTAGAGCGCATTGGCCGTGCTGTCACCATTTCGGTTCCCCAAATCGAGCATCGCACAGCAAGCTATGTGCGCTACCGTTTCGTACCAGGCCTTCCGCTATACCGGCATACCCTGTTGCGTGCTGATCCACTGCTCTATGAGCGGTTTGCCCATGAATTAGCGATCTTTCTGCAACAACTGCATGGCATCCCAATCGGCGATGTGCCGATCCCACCCAGGCAAACAACAGCACCATCCGACAGTCGGCGAATGGTCTATCAACAGCGGCTTGCCGAACTAGAACGGGATGTGTATCCATTACTCTGGGCCGACCAAAAAGCCTGGATTACTGACTTATTCGCCCCTATTCTTGATGGACTGGTCGATCTTGATGGGTTCACCCCTGTGTTCATTCACCGCGATTTGGCCTCCTATCATATTTTGCATGATCCATTGGCTGGCCATCTGAGTGGTGTGATCGATTATGGAACGGCATGTGTTGATGATGCTGCCGCCGATTGGGCTGGCCTGATCAACACATATGGTGAGTCGTTTGTGCGCCAGATGCACAACACATATCCAATCTCCCAAGCAACGATGGATCGCGCCCGTTTTCTGGCGGGAGCGCTCGAATTGGAATGGGCACTGGGCGGTATCCAAGCACAGGATCATTCATTATTGCTGGTACATCTTGGCCGAGCACGCGATAGCCGCCCGATATTGACAGACTGGCCATAGTGCTAAACGGCAGGCAGCGTCTGGGATGTATCCGCAGATTTCGCAGATTTCGCAGATTATCGGGCAGGGCGTAAAACCCAGGAGCTTCAGAATTCTGCGCGAATGGGGTATTGTTGTGTTTGGGCCGCCACCCCACATATTGATCGATGCTGTATCGCCAACCGATCTACGCCAGGCGGCGCGAAGTATCGTGCATGGCTGGGCACCCAGGCTCCTCACCAACGCGAATTGGGTTGAGGCCGATGGGTATCATAGCTATATTATTTTGACGCTCTGCCGTATTCTGTATACGATTGAGACGGGTGCGGTTGGCTCGAAGCGCACCAGCGTCGAATGGGCGCGAACAGCACTCACCAACCCATGGCTGGATCTGATCGAGCGCGCATGGCTTGTGCGCCAAACCTGGCACCAACGGCAACCAGGCGCAATCAGCCTGCTGGCAGGCCAGAGCGATGTTACGAATGCATTTATTCGCTATGCCCTCGAACAAGGGTAAGGGCGGTTCGTGAACCGCCCCCACTGCGGATGCCTATGGCGCTTCGTATGCACCAATATCAGGGCCAGCACCCTGTGGCCGGCTGATGCCGCGCTGGTCGGTAGCTGGGCCACTGCTCGCCGCATCAATTGCCGAGCTACCAGCCAACAATGCGTGCGTCAATGTCGGGCCGCCATTATTGGCAAGCGCGCCAATCTTGGCATCGCCATTGATGATATCGCTGGCTGCTGGGTTACAGCTGCCATCCTGAACCAGGTTATTGCCACCCGAGTTGACGATGACGGGGTTGCCTGATGCGAAGCGCTCACAGGCATACCAGTGATTGCCGCTGATGATCGTATTGGTGAGCGTGAACACAGGCACCAGAGCCGGATTGTACTCCCCAATAAAGATCGCCGATGGTGCATAATCCGGTGCGATATTATTGGCAATCGTGGAGCTTGTGATCGTCAGATTGCCATCGGTATGGAAGATTGCACCACCATGCCAGCCCGTTGAATTGTTACCACTGATCGTGCTATTGGTGATCGTGACATTGCCGAGCGAACGAATGCCACCACCAACATCATTCGATATGTTGCCACTGATTGTGCTGCGAACGATTGTGGTTGTGGTGTTGAAGAAGGAATAGATGCCACCACCCGACCAGCGGGCGGTATTGTTCGATACTGTGCTATCAATCAGGTTTAGGGTCGAGCCATCGCCATTATAGATCCCGCCACCACCCTGCCAGAAATCGCCGGCATTAGTGGCCATGATATTATCCGTAAGCACCACATGATCAAGTGTCAGGCTGCCATTATTCAGCACGCCACCCGCCAACTGGTAGCCATAGCCATTGGCCAGCTTTAGATTGCGAACCGTTGCCGTCGTTCCGGCATTGGTTTCAAGCACACGAACGATGCCACCACCACTGATTGTCAAACCAGGTGCGCCTGCGCCATCGATTGTGACATTCTTGGCAATTGTCAGCGCACTGCTCAGGCTGATCGTCTGGTTGGCGAGCGCTGGTGCAAAGCGTACTGTTCCGCCAACGCAGACACTGCCCAACGCTTTGCGCAGCGATCCCACGCCGCTATCGGCAGTACTTGAAACTGTCATGCTATCGGCGCATGTTAACCGGATCTGGTCGAGCAGGATCGGCCCGCGCAGTTCGGCTGGTGCCTCGATATTGATGCTCTGAACTGCTGCAAGATTCAGGCTCTGGCGATCTTCGCCGCTAAAGCTGCTGAACGGCAGCTTGATCAGCTTCCATCCGCTGAAATCATCACGGAAGGAGGTCGTGAATTTCGCTGGCTGCGGCTTGGCCTGGTACAGCCGCACATAATCAACAGTCATTGCCTGCGGGAAGACCGTATCGGCACCGACGGCACCGCCGAAATTGCCACCAACAGCGACATTCAGCAGCATGAAGAAGGAATGGTTGTAGACCCACTGTTTGCCCTGTAGGAAGGCATCGGTTGGGGTGGCTTGATGATACTGGATGCCATCGACATACCAGACGATCTTGTTTGGTTGCCATTCGACCGCAAAGGTGTGGAAATCATCTGCAACTGGCTTGTTGAAATCATAGCTGCGCCCATAGCTCTGACCACCAGAATAGCCGGGGCCGTGCAGGGTGCCAAACACGCGATTCGGCAGACGCCCAACATTCTCCATGATGTCGATTTCACCGGTTTGCGGCCAGTTTACCTGATCGATGTCGCTGCCAAGCATCCAGAAAGCCGGCCACAGGCCAGCGCCACGCGGAACCTTGATGCGTGCCTCAACGCGACCATAGGCGATCTCAAAGCGATTCTTGGTTAGTAGGCGAGCCGATGTGTATTTGCATGGCCCATAGTAGCATTGCTGCAAACCATCGGCGGCTTTGGTTGTAATGACAAGATTGCCCTTGCCATCGGTCGCGGCATTGTCGGTGCTGTCGGTATAGTATTCGAGCTCATCGTTGCCCCAGCCTGGGTTGCCGATTGCAACGCCATCGCCAAGTTCGCGGCCCCACACATTCGGATCTGGAGCTGCGCCACGCTTACCACTGAACTCATCACTCCAGGCTAGCTTCCATTGCGCTGGATCGCCGGTGCTGGCTTGATTATTGTTCAGTTGCACTTCAACGCGCTTGCCAGTATTGCGGCCATAGTACCAGAAGTTCAGGCCGGAGGCATCGCTCCAATCCTGGCCAATGGCGAAATTGCGACCAAACTCATAGCTACTATTGCTGTTCTTGCGGGCCTGTAGCACCTGCTCATAGGCACCCTGGCCTGGCAAGGCCAATGCTGTTCCGGCAGCAATCTCGGAATTGTTCAACCGAATGCCATCATCTGCCGACCACAGGTATGGGAAGCTTTCAAAATCATCAAGCAATGCTGGATCATAGCTCTCGTTATCCGCAATAGTGATGCGCGCCACTGGTGGCAAACCCAATCCAGCGCCGCCCGTTGGGCTGGATAGTTCGACCTGAACGCCACGCTCACCCTGGTATTTTGTATCGTTGATCGTTGGCACACTAAACGATTGCTGTGTCACATTCGGTGGGAATGTCAGCGTTCCCGCAACCGGCGTATAATCGCGGTTTGCAATCGCAGCACCAATGGTTGTTCTATAATTAACCGTCACTGGATCACTTGAGGGCTTGCTCAACTTGGCAATAATCGTGGCGGTGGTTCCCTCAGTAACCTTGTAGCTAATCGCGCTAAACCCAACCGTCAGCGGGCGGATTGGCGCAACGCCATACACCATCACATTATCAACATAATACGCCTGTGCGCTTGGCGTCGTGATTGTGCCCAGTGCCCATCCATGCACCTCCGTCAGCCCAAAGCCATCATTTGGTGCGCCATTGCCAATCTCTTTGCGGCTCATCGAAGCAAATGGCAATTTAATTTCCTGCCAGCCGCTGAAATTATCCTGGAAGCTCACCGACCAGCGTTCGGCATCGTCGTTCGTTTTTTCCGGGCTGTTGCGGTTGTCGAGCACATCCACAAACATGGTGGTGCCGCTGTTGTTGCCATACAGCCAGAACGAGAGCCCTTCGTAGGCGCTCCAATCCTGTGTCACCCATTGATCAAGCGTTGCGCTTTCGAAGCCATGGGTAAAGCCTGCAAATGAGACGACATTCAAATCCAGTTTTAGCACCGTATTGGGAACGCTGGCACCTGGCACCGATGATGCAGGCGCTGCGGTTGTTGTCGAAATGGCAACACTGCTATTGGGATCCTGGAAGGTATTGAACCCAATTGGAATACCACCAACACTGCCCGAACGAAGCGGCGACTCAAACGTGTCCACGATGAGCGGAGCCGCAGCAAGCGCCGACTGAGCGGGCGCGAACATTCCAACGCTGGAAAGCATGCCGATGATACTAAGCAGGAATACAAGAACTGGCTGACGGGATGGCATTCTGACCTCCTTTGGTCAATGGTTGTTGGTTCGGATGTCCACACTGACGAATGCAACGCGGAATATTGCGAAGTGATCATTCGGTTCCGATGAAAAGTACCTCCTTTCGTTACTTGAAACCGATTTCAATGAGAAGCTACGCGGCTATAGGTACATCGCCCATTGACGCGGGTTGATGGAAATTGAGCAAATAATCAGGGATCTGGCATTGCTCATCCATCCGCAGGCTGAAGCCTGCGGCAAAGAGACGATACACCTTAGCCGCAGGCTTCAGCCTGTGGGGCATGGTGGACGCAAACAATACCCGATGAACATGTAAGATCCCTCAGCTTGCGCAGCGGCAGCATGGCTGCTGCAATCCAAAACCATGACCGAGTTTGATTGTCAAATGTGATTAGGGGTAGCCCATACTTGAAATCGGTTTCAGGAGTATACCCTGGGTATGGCGTTTTGTCAACGACAAATCAAGGCGAGCACAGGCAATTTCCGATGACAGTCTTGACAGCGCTTTCATCAACGATATAATAGGGCATTATGAGTAATGCAATCACCATACACGATATTGCTCGTGAGGCCGGGGTATCGCCCAGCACGGTTTCGCGGGTATTAAATGGCACCGCGCCCGTCGCAGCGGACAAGCGCGATGCTGTGATGGCGGTGATCAAGCAGCGCAACTATCGCCCGAGTGCCATCGCACAGGGGCTGGCACATGGGCGCACAAAAGCGGTTGGGGTCTTGACGCAGAGCATTGCAAGCCCATTCTATGGCGAGATCCTCAGAGGTATCGAGCTAGGGCTGATGCAGAGCGGTTATCATGCATTGTTTACAAGCGGGAACTGGCGATCCGAGGAAGAACTGGCAGCGCTCGATCTCTTATCGGGGCGGCGGGTTGATGCATTGATCATTCTTGCCGGCATCATGCCGGGTGATGATCTGCGCCATGCTGCTGAGGAACTACCACTGATTGTGATCGGGCGATCCATTGCAGGAATGGAAGACCATTGCCTGTGCATTGATGATGAGCAGGCCGCCTATGAGGCAACCCGTTATCTGATCGGGTTGGGCCACCAGCGGATCGCCCATGTTGCCGGGTTAAGCCTGCATCAGGATGCCCTTGATCGGCGTAATGGCTATGAACGCGCGCTGCGTGAAGCCGGAATCACGGTTGATCAACAATTGATCGTTACCGGCGATTATACCGAGCAATCGGGGTTACTAGCCATCGAGGCACTGATCAGCCGTGCAACCATGTTCTCGGCCATATTCGCAGCAAATGACCAAATGGCCTATGGGGCGCGGCTGGCGCTCTATCGGCATGGCCTACGGGTTCCCGATGATGTCTCGCTGATTGGGTTTGATGATCAACCTGCATCGGCCTACACAACGCCACCACTCACAACGGTGCGTCAGCCAACGCTGGAACTTGGCCAGGCTGCTGCACAGGCAGTATTGCGTCTGCTCGATGGGCAGCAACCAATGCTCACGACCTGCGCCACCGAGTTGATCATGCGTGAGTCGGTTGTGCGGCGGAGATGAGGTCGGAGTCTGTAGGTTGAGAGATTTTGATCAATCATTTGGGGATGTGGCATTGCTTATCCATCCGCAGGCTGAAGCCTGCGGCAACGGAACGAACACCCATAGCCGCGTGGCTTCAGCCCGCGGCGGGTAGGGAAACAATACCCGATTAAAATGGAAAGATCCATGAGACGTTGCCAAACATAGCAAGAACATTCACCTGCACCAAAAAGCTGATGGCTGTCGGCTGACAGCTACTGTTCACCTGCACCAAAAAGCTGACTTCTGACTTCTGACTTCTGACTGCGCTCAGGCCCCAAACCTTCGGTAGAACCACGTCTTCATCAGTTGGGTCAGCACGACATAACAGACCAACAGACCGGCAAGCAGGAGCCAGTAGAGTGGCGGCAGGGCGACGAAACCAAGCGTTTCGGCCAGTGGCGATATTGTGAGCCAAGCGCCTACAGACACAATCATGATTGATGTGATGATCAACGGCCAACTGGCGCGGCTCTGGATGAACGGGATTTTGTTGGTGCGGATAATATGAATAATCAGAGTCTGGCTGAAGAGTGACTCGACAAACCAGCCGGTGTGGAACAGCGCCGGGTTATTCCAGGCGTTGAATACATATATCATGATAGCGAACATGGCATAATCAAAGATCGAGCTGATCGGGCCGAGAAACAGAATAAAACGCTGGATCTCGCCAATATCCCACTTGCGCGGCTTGGTGAGCCACTCGGCATCCACCTGATCAGTCGGGATGGTCGTCTGTGAGAAATCATAGAGCAGGTTGTTCGTCAGCACCTGGATGGGCAGCATTGGCAGGAATGGCAGGAACGCGCTGGCTCCGACAACACTGAACATGTTGCCGAAATTGGAACTAGCCGCCATTTTGATATACTTGATAATATTGCCGAACACGCGACGCCCTTCCAGCACGCCCTGCTCCAGCACCAACAGGCTGTGTTCCAGCAGAATAATATCGGATGATTCCTTGGCGATGTCGACGGCACTATCCACCGAGATGCCCACATCTGCGGCTTTGAGGGCCGGAGCATCGTTGATACCATCTCCCATGAATGCGACGACATGCGCCTTGCTCTGTAATGCGTGGATGATACGTGCCTTCTGGGCCGGAGCCAATTTGGCGAAGATGCGGGTTCCGCTGGCGGCATCGGCCAACTCTGGTTCACTCATCGCCTCGATCTGTGGCCCAAGCAGAATGTTATCCACCGGCATGCCGACCTTCTCACAGATGTATGCCGTGATAATCTCGTTATCGCCAGTCAGGATTTTGACATTCACGTTGAGCGATTTCAGGCGCTGCAAGGCCTCAATTGCCGAGTCCTTGGGTGGATCCAGAAACGCCAGATAGCCAAGCAGCGTCAGATCGCTTTCATCTTGTACGGTATAGTGCGGTTCGTCGTTATCGCCAGGGAAGGTTTTGTATGCCACCGCAACGACACGGAAGCCCTGCGCATTCAACTCTTGCACGAGACGTTTGCGGTGGGCGTCGTGGGCTGGCTCGACATCCAGAATCTTGCCATCGATTTCGACTCTTGGCGATAAGCGCATGATCTCCTCGACGGCACCCTTGCAGATCAGCAGATGCTGGTTCTTGGTATCCTCCACGATCACCGACATGCGCCGCCGCTGGAAATCGAAGGGGATCTCATCTATTTTGTGATATTCCGTTTTCACCTTGAGATCTTCCTCAAGATGACCATAATCGAGAACAGCAGCATCCATCATGTTTTTTAGGCCAGTCTGGTAGTAGCTGTTCATATAGCCATAGTGCAGCACCCGTTCACTCGCATCGCCATGCACATTCAGGTGCTTTTCCAGAATGATCTTGCCCTGCGTCAGCGTGCCAGTCTTGTCGGTACACAGCACATCTGCTGCGCCAAAGTTCTGGATGGCATTCAGGCGTTTGACGATCACCTTTTTGCGGGCCATTGCCAGCGCACCATTCGAAAGATTGACAGTCACGATCATCGGCAGCATTTCGGGGGTGAGCCCAACTGCCACGGCCATGGCGAACAGGAATGCTTCCAGCCAGTTACCTCGGCTCAGGCCGTTGATCAGGAACACCGATGGGACCATCACCGCGATGAAGCGGATCATCAGCCAGGTAAACTGGTTGACGCCTTTATCGAAACTGGTGAGTTCGCGCTTGCCAACGATACTGGCGGCCAGTGACCCGAAGTAGGTTTGTTCGCCAGTATCGATAACAACAGCGGTTGCGCTGCCGCTTTCCACATTTGAGCCAAGAAAGCAGAGATTCGGCAGATCGAGCGGATTCTGGATCTCTACGGAAGCTGGAGCTGGTTTCTTCTCAACAGGTAGGGATTCGCCTGTTAGCGCAGCCTGATCGAGGAACAGATCCTTGGCAGAAAGCAGCCGTACATCGGCGGGAACCATATCCCCAGCCGCCAGGCGGATGATGTCACCCGGAACCAGAAATTTGAGCGCAACCTCGCATTCGGTATTATCGCGTATGACTGTGGCCGTGGTATTGACCATGGCTTTGAGTTTTGCTGCAGCATTATCGGCGCGCATCTCCTGATAGAAGCGCAGCACGATGCCAAGCAGGACCATGACAAAAATGACCACCATTGCGCGCAGATCGCCGGTGAGATAGGAGAGCAGCCCCAGCGCTGCCAGCAGGATCACCAGTGGATTCTTGATGTTATCCCACAGGCGCATCAGCGACGATTGATGCTTTTCGCGGGCGATCTCATTCAACCCATAGCGTTGCGTGCGGGATTCGGCCTCAGCAGGACTCAAGCCGCGTAGTGTCGACCCAAGCTCCTGCAAAACGGCATCCGATTCGTTGCGTGCCCGTGTTCGTAGTTGATCCGCAACGATGGGTTTGATGGTGTGAGTGGCGTTGTGTGTATTCGTCGGTGAGGTGTTCGGTAAAGCCATATATGCCTCCGCACAATGCCATTGGTCGGTGCCGACAAGTGTTGGCAGAAGGCGCATAGTGTTGGCATGCCGCCGATCAGGCAATCGGGCACACACAGTGTACCACCAATCGCCTGCATTTACCCGCCTGCGGGCCGTACTGACCCTGAACCTCACTGGTTTCTGATTTCAAATACTTTTATATTTCTCTCTACGGTTCGTATGCCACAGAGCATCATCGCTGTTATTGCTTTTGTAAACGTACCATTATTTGCCGCGAAGCATTGTCTTTCGGTTTGATTGGTATCTAAATGTCTTCTTCAGAATTTGGGTCCATATGCTTATATGTAGCTCCCAATAGTTCAAAATGTGGTCTGTTGTCTAATACGTACGGTGCGTTTGGCAACCACGTCCCGAAAATAGAGTGAAATATTTTCGTATCAGTGCTTGAACCTTGATAGTGGAAAACTGCATAGAGTCCGCCTGTCAACACGAAAGATTCCATTCCATCAGGAATTGTGTCAAAGTCTGCGACTTCAATGGCTGCCCATTTTTCAAATGCTTGATGAAGATTGCCAAGATCAACGGGTTGGTCATACACCTGCATTGAAAACATTTCAGAAGTCAGGTTGTTTTGAATTTCTCTTCGTCTGGGCATAAAACTTCGCCAGAGTTCGCTTGTTTTATTGTTGGAAAGCGACATGCTCATTCGCGTTCCAACCAGTTTTTTTCGGTTAATGTTTCTATTCTTGGCTTCATATTGGTCTGATCCTTAGTATTGCAGGTTGTTTGCTGTCCAGTAAGCGCCGAACGGTTTGCGTTACCCGCGCTGGGGCGGACGGACGAAACGCCGTCCGAGTAAAAAAAAGAAAAGGCGTAGAAAAATGCCTGTAAACCGCGCAGACTCCCCAGCATCGGGTGCATGCTGTGTTCGGCGGCATGCTGGTATCAAATCACCGTTTATTTGGCCTTACGTTCGTTTGGTAGTCAAATCCTTGTCTTCCATTTCCCAGGCGTGATCGAGCGTGTGAAACGCGGTGTGCCGAATCAAGAAGCTCAGCGGCCAGGTGCGGGCCATCTTGCCCTCAGCGTGGAACGTCTGGATCGCTTTGCAGTAGTCGCGGCGAAAGGCTTTCAGCCCTTTGGCGTCAGTGACCCACTCACCGTCTTTGATGCCCACCCCGAGCCCCTTCGCCCA
>JBBQSD010000132.1:0-17127 GCA_038214135.1 Chloroflexales bacterium
GGCGCTGGATCTGGCAGCGGCGACGGGCGCGGGCGTAGGGGCGGCGGTTCACGAACCGCCCCTACACGCATTGTGGCGCGGTATGTTTGCGTCCACCGTTATGCAATGGGCGCTTCATGGCGGGCGAACACGAGGTTCGCCCCTACAGGCATTGTGGTGCGATGCGATGGGGATATAATCGGTCACGGTGGTGGTTCGTGTGCAGCCGAGGCATGATCAACGAACGTTGGCAGGCCACGATGGCTCATTCAGGGTCCAGGGACAATGTCCCTGGCCGGGGGCGTTGGGGTGGCGGGCCACCCCGACCGCGGGTGCGGGGCGCGTAGCCCTGTCAAAACGAACGGGTTCCTGGACGCAGGTGCGGGGTGCGTAGCCCCGGAGAACGCACACAGTGCTCACTGCTTGACACAACCATGCAGACGTGATACCCTTTACAATAGTTCACAACATCAAGGGCGTACCATGCCATATCTACGCCGCTTTTCTCGTCAACGAGGCTGCCATGTCGCAAAAGTATTATCAGGATTATGGCCCGATCCGTCGGCGACGTGGGTCAGCCGCTCCCAAGCCAGGTGCCGAACCAATCGAGGCAGTCACTGAGTTTGATCGTGAGGAAGAGCTCGGCCCTTCCTTTGGTTCTGGTCGCCCTGCACCAGAGCGCAAGAAGCGCCATTCACCAGTACGCCTCATCCTCACAACGGTGCTGGTGTTGGCTATTATCCTCACCATTCCCTACGCAATCTCTTTTGTTCTACCACTCGTGATGGGCGATCACGCACCCACTGGTGTCAGTATTCAGGGCCAACCGGTTGGGGGCATGGGGCGAACCGAGATCCGCGCACTGCTGGACGAGCGCTATAACACATTTCGCAAACAACCGCTGACTCTGGTGTTCGAGGGGCGCACATGGCAGCCGAGCCTCAATGATCTTGGTATTGTCGTCGATCTTGATCAAACGACTGATGAAGCTATCGCAGCCGGTGCCTATGGCAACCCGATCCAGCGCATCGAAGCCTGGTGGCGGCTGTGGCAGGGTGGCCAAGATATTGCCCCAATTGTGCAGGTCGATACAATCAAGCTGCAGAGCTATTTGCTTACCCTGGCTCCCGAGATCGAGCAAGCACCCCGTGATGCTTCAGTGAGCCTGGCGGCAGGCAAGGTACTGCCAACCAGCGCAATTCAGGGTCGCCAATTGCTTGTTGATCAAACCTCAATCGATATATTGCGAGCCATTCAGACCCTTAATCCGCAGGATGTTGCACTGCGAACCCGCACGCTCTCGCCACGCATCGATGATGCCAACGCCGCCACAGCAATTGATGAAGCGCGGATACTGCTCAAGAACCCGTTGCGATTGCGCCAGAGTGGCCGTGATTGGACGTGGGATCAGGAGCGGATCGCCAGCATGATTGTTATTCAGCCCAAAGCTGGCCAACTTACAGCCGAACTCGACAAAGAGCGTCTTGCGCATCAGATCGAAAAACTGGCCCAACTGGTCGATTCAGGCAGTTCTGAGCCACGCCTCACCTTTCAGGATGGCAAAGTCCAGATCAGCGAACCAGGCCATATTGGCCTGCGCCTGAAACAGAGCGAGGCTGCCGATTCGATTGCTGTGGCCTTGCGTTCGGATCTGCATACCGTCGAACTACCGGTCGAGAATGTCAACCCACAGGTCACTGCCGAAACCCTGCCCGCCTTGGGCATTGTTGAACTTGTCGCCGATGGCCGTTCCAGCTTTGCTGGCTCAGCGCCCTATCGTGTCACGAATATTAAGGCCGGGGCTAATCGCATGAATGGCGTGCTGATCCCGCCAGATGCCGAATTTTCGTTCAATACCCAACTTGGTGAGGTTGATGAGCAAAACGGTTTTGTTCAGGGTTATGCCGTGATCGGCAATCGCACCCAACTCGAATGGGGTGGCGGGGTCTGCCAGGTTTCTACCACCGTCTTCCGCGCCGCCTTCTGGGCTGGTGTACCGATTACGGAGCGCCACGCCCACCCGTTCTATATTAGTTGGTATGATGACTATAGCTTCCCAGAGCAAGCCGGGCCTGGTATGGATGCAACTATCTTTACTGGCGTGCAGGATTTTAAGTTCGTCAATGATACTGGTAAATGGCTGCTGATGGAGGCGACCGTTGATGAGCAAGATCAGGTCCTGTCGATCAATATGTATGGCACGCGCCCAGCTCGAACCGTGCAGGTGGTTGGCCCAGAGATCACCAACGAAATACCACCGCCATCTCAACCAGTGTATATTACCGATTCAGCACTGCCATCTGGTAGTGTGAAACAGACAGATCGCGCCCGCAAAGGCATGGATGTCACGGTCTATCGTGTGATTGAACAAGGTGGCACCAAACAACCGCCCGAACCCTTCTTCACCCGCTTCAAATCCTGGCCGGATGTCTTTGTCCGCGGAATTGGTAGCCCGTGACCCGGACAAGGTGACAAGGTAATGTTGCTTAATCGAGGATGTACAGCTTCTATCGAACATCTGTCACCTTGTCATCCCTTCACGATGTCACCGTGTCAGAATTGCCCAATATGACGACACATACCCCACAGCCATTCACCCTCGGCATCACCTACCGCCCGCGTCGATCTGGCTTTGCGTGGTGGCAAACGGTTGATCCCGCCGAATTACGTGATGAACTGGCCCATATTGCCTACCTTGGGTTGGATACAATTCGCCTGAGCCTGACATGGGAGGAATTCCAGCCGGGCCAACGCAGAATTGGTAGCCGCGCCATGGGCACCCTGGAACTCGCACTCGATGCCGCACTGTCCGCGAAACTGCGTGTGGTACCGCTGCTGTTTCCAGTTGGCATGGATGGCCTATTGGCGCTCCCGGATTGGGCCAATGGGGCTAGTGTGATCGATGAACTGACCGGCATCGGCGGGGTTGGGCCAACCGTCACCATCCAGGCAATCGGCAGCGCTACAGTTCTTTCCGATCAACGCTATCGCACCAACCAGGCTCGCGATCTATTCAGCTACCGGCCAATACTCGCTGCCCAGCGCTATCTGATCGGTGAGGTTGTGGGCTACTTTGGCAGCCATCCAGCAATCTGGGCTTGGCAGATTGGCGAGGGATTGGAGCGCGCCAGAAGGCCAACATCGCCCGAAGTGGTGCAGGCATGGTACACCACAATGACCAATTCAATTCACCAGCAGCGCCAGGATGCCAACATCCTTGGTGTCACAACTATTCGCGGGTTAAGCCTCAAAGCAGGCCCGCGCCCAGAGCAGATCCTGTCTAGCTGCGACATGCTTGGTGTAACCGCCGATCCACCCGAGTTGCCTGGTGAACCCCGCCGCCACACCACCTATGCCGCCTTTGTTCATGCGCTAACTGCGGGCCTTGCTGGAACAGCAACTATCGTCACTGCTATTGGTCTACCAACCACCGAACAGCGTGGCGGCTTGTGGGCCAATGAATCGTTCTATGGGCGGCAGCATTCTGTCTTCTATGCCGATGATGAGCAGCAGGCAACATTCTTCAATACTGCCCTGGATCGGCTCTATCAGGCTGGTGCAGCTGGTGTCTGGCTGGCGGCCTATGCCGATCATCACCCTGAAGTATGGAAGATGCCACCGCTGGACAATTCACCACGCCTGCGAACGCTTGGCATCGTTCATGCACAGGGCCACGAGAAACTGGCCGCTGGCGCGGTACGTGATTTTGCAGCCCGATTACGCAAGAACAATGCAACCATCCATATTCCACAACCAGCAGGTATTGATGCAGAACGCTATTGGCATGATCCATCGCGCAGGATTGTTGAGCTATGGAACGAATTCGAGAGCGAGTCTTAATGTTATAATGCGCCCCCAGCATTGCATAGGCTGGAGGGCCGATTCGCATGGGTAAGGTATACGTTTCACAACATCCACTGATCCAACATAAGCTCACGGTGCTGCGCCGCCGGGAAACCGAACCAAAGAAGTTCCGCGAACTGGTTCACGAGTTATCCCAATTCCTGCTGTATGAGGCAACGCTCGATCTGCCGCTGCACCCCTGGCAAATCGAGACACCGCTGGCACCCTATGATGGCCGACAAATCGGGGTTCGCATTGGGCTCGTGCCAATCCTACGCGCCGGTCTTGGCATGGTCGATCCGATTCTCGATCTCATCCCGACTGCCCACGTCTGGCATCTGGGCCTGTACCGCGATCACGAGACGCTGCGGCCAGTAACCTACTATAATAAGTTACCACCGCATGTCGATGTCGATCTATGCCTTATTCTCGATCCAATGCTGGCGACTGGTGGTTCAGCGGCGGCGGCGGTGAGTGTGCTAAAAGAATGGGGCGCGGCACAGATCAAATTCCTTGGGCTGATCGCAGCACCAGAAGGCGTCAAAGCCCTCAGCGACGCTCACCCAGAAGTCGATATCCATCTGGCGGCGATCGATGAGCGGCTGAATGAGATCGGCTATATTGTGCCCGGCCTTGGCGATGCAGGCGACAGGCAGTTTGGCACGGGCTAGACCAGGTGAGATCATGACTCTCATGACAACGCTTGCGCTGATTGCCACATTCCTGCTTGCATTCAGCATCACCGCACTCATGGTTCCGCCAATTCAACGCCTGGGCATACGGCGCGGATGGGTGCAGAAGCCTGGTGGTCGGCGGGCACACACCCAACCAACCACCAATATCGGTGGAGTGGCGATCTATGCCGGCTGCATGGCTGCGTTTGTTGCGACCATTGCGCTTGAATCGCTCGATCCCGCCCTGCAGCGTTCATCATTTGAGACGCTACGAGTTGGCCTGGTATTGCTTGGCGGTTCGCTCATGTTTGCAGTCATGTGGCTCGATGATATCTGGGAGCTACATTGGTCGTTCAAGTTTGGCACGCAGGTGGTTGCGGCACTGATTGCTGTTGGGCCATTCCTGTGGGATCAGGCACGCTATCTGGATGCAAATGGATTACCGACCGAGGCGCGTGGCATTCTGCTAACGGCCTTCAACTTTCCATTTACCAACCAGGTCGATCTGTACGCAATCAGCCCATGGCTTGCGATCATCGCAACTATCTTCTGGATCGGCTGGATGAGCAACACGGTCAACTTTGTTGATGGCCTCGATGGCCTGGCAGCCGGGGTTTCGCTGATTGCCGCGCTTATGTTAGCACTGCATGCCCTACGGCTCGATCCACCACAGCTCACGATTGCACTACTGCCACTCGCAATTGCCGGAGCGTGTGGCGGATTCCTGATCTTCAATTTCCCCCCAGCCAAAATCTTCATGGGCGGCGGAGCAGAATTTTTGGGCTACATGCTGGGAGTTAGCGCGATCATTGGCGGGGCCAAGCTCGCAACGGTTCTGCTCGTGTTGGGTGTGCCAATCCTCGATGTAGCCTGGCTGATCATCTCACGAACACTGGCTGGCCGCTCACCAATGCAGGGCGGGCGCGATCATCTACATCTGCGGCTGCGCGATCTGGGGTTTTCGGGGCGACAGATTGTGCTGTTCTATTATGGGCTGAGCGCCAGCTTTGGCCTTGTCGGCATCTCTGGTGCATCGCAGATCGCCAAATTGGCAGCACTGAGCGTGCTGGCGCTGATCGGAGCCGTGATCATTGGCTATGCTATGTGGATGGGTGAGCGCAGAAAACAGCACACCTGATCGCTGCTCGATTGTATGGACGCGATCCATCCCACCGTACAGCCGCGATGCTTCGCGTCGCCATCCCATCACACCTTATGACGCCCGTACAGACGCAAGATAGTGCGTCTCTAGCTCAACAAATCTTCCATATCGCGGATGGCCCGCTTGGCATACACCCACACCGAGCCGATCTTGGTTGCCTGTGAACCACCCGATTTGCTGAACACAATCACCAACATGTAGCGCTGAAGGATATCGAAGCAATAGACATCATAATTAACGCCTTCGTGAACATACAGCGCCGATGATTCCTTCTCGCGCAGCATCTGCGAAATCTGGCCAGCCGTCGAAAAGCTGGTCGAGAGCAATGGCAACAGGATCATAGTTGGCAGGCCAGTTGTAATACCAGCCTCTGCCAGCAGCATCCCAGCCCGATCCGCAAGCATAATACACTGCGAGCCAACCTCACGCTCAAGTGACTCCATCCGCGAACGGATCGGTTTCAGATTATCGGCAGTTAACACCAACGCACCCTGGCGTGTATGCGATGGTTTCGTGGATTGTTCTGGCGGCGCTGGAGCCTCCTGAGCAGCACGCCGCGCCCGCTCGGCCAGCGTCGGCGCTGGGGAAACATCATGCGGGCGGCGGGTTCGCTCGCGCTCTGGCGGGGCCGGGGCCACATCGTGCATGCGCCGGGTTCGCTCGGGTGCAACAGGTGCCGGAGCAACATCGTGTGCGCGGCGGGTTCGCTCGCGCTCTGGTGGTGGTGCCGGAACATCGTGCATCCGCTTGGCTCGCTCTGGCTGAACAGGCGGCGGTGGCGGTTCCTCGGTTACAAGCTCCTCAGCCACAGTGGCTGCCTCAACCTGTGCCGCCACGACTGCGGCGGCCTGTGCTTCGTGAAGCGCCTCCTGCACAACAGTACGCAGATCACCAACAGTTATTGGAGCGGTAACAAACCGGTACACACCCAACCCCGTGGCTTGCTGCGCCGCCTGCGGATTCGGGCTATGGCTCCATAGCACAACCTTTGTCACAACACCAAAATTTGGCAGGATTTCAGCCAGATCCAGCCCACTCATGCCGGGCAGATCAACATTGGCAACAATCACATCAGGGGGCGTCATCCGCACTTCCCATAGCGCATCATTGGCGTTTTCGAGTACCTGCACCGCAAATCCGCCGCTCATCTGGCTTGGCAGGGCGCGTAGATCCTCACTATCACCGGGGATCACCATCAGTCGATTGGTCATGAGATATATTCGCCTTTCCCAATGATCCAGAAAGCAGGCTTCAGCATGCTATCATGCTGGTACATATGGCAGTGCAACAGCGAAAACGCTACCCTCGCCCTCTCGGCTATAGACCCATACAAGGCCGCCAAGGGCCGTCACAAGTTCACGAACCAGCGCCAATCCCAGGCCAATCCCGCCTCGATCACGGCGGAGTGAATCGGCGACCTGATAAAAGCGATCAAAAATTCGGCGCTGCTCACGCTCGGGAATACCAATACCATTGTCCTGAAACGTCAACACAACCCAGTTCGTCTGTGGATCAGGCCTCCGTGGAACAAGCGACGCATAGGCGGCAATCGCTGCACCACTCTGCATAGCTGCGGAAACCACAATCTGCCCATCCTGTGGAGTAAACTTGATCGCATTCGATAATAAATGATTAAAGATCAGCAGTAGCTTCTCACGATCGCTCTGCACAATTAACGGTTCATCAGGCAATTTTGCCACAAGCTCATGGCGATTACTTGCAATCAATGATTGCATACTTTCGAGTGCCTGCCGCACAAGATCTTGAACAATAATTGGCTCTAATAGGGGCGGGGCCTCACCAGTCTCAAGATGGCGTAGGCTCACCATATCGTCCACGACCTCTTTAATACGTTGGGCGCTTTCCATTACCCGCTGCATGTATTCGTGCTTATCGCCCTGTGTCTGATCATGAACCATCATACTATAGCCAAGCACAATCGAGAGCGGAGTACGCAATTCGTGGGAGGCAATCGCAATAAACTCACTCTTGAGCTTATCGAGTTCCTGCAATCGCTGATAGGCAACATCGATCTGGCTATACAGTGATGCATTACGCAGTGCAGCACCAGCATAGTTTGCCAGCAGCATAATGCTCTCTTGCACACCAGGGCGTAACGCCTGCTCACCATCATCACACAGCACCAGAACGCCATTCACCTCGCCCTGGGCACGTAACGGAACCGCAAACGCATAGTTCAGTGCCGCGCCACCAAGATGAGCATAGATTTCGCCATAGGCTGGCCGTGCCTGCTGATCACGAAAAGCATGATGGGCCAGTTCCAAACCCGGCTGAACAAGTGTCGCCTCTGGTGTCGATGGATACTGTCCATCCGCAAGCACAAGAAATCCGGCCCGACATCCGCTCTGTGCGAGAGTAACCCGCAGAAGAATGCCAGTCAGTTCCGTGAGTTCGAGCGTTGAACTTAGCTGTTCGCTACTTACCAGCAGTTGCGCAATCGCCCGCAGCCGCAGGTTATCCTGCAGAATAGAGCGCTTATGCAATGCCTGATCAACCGCCAGGCGCAGATGTTCAAGCTCGAACGGCTTCGAGAGAAAATCTGCGACACCACGTTGAACCGATTGCTGAAGGTGCTCCATTGAGGCAAAGCCTGTCATAATGATCACAGCAATCGCTGGATCACGCTCAATGGCAATATTAGCCAGATCCAGTCCACTCATGGTCGGCATCTTGATATCGGTGAGCAGCAGATCAAAGCCACCTGCTCGCAATGCGCGCGCTGCCTCATCTGGATCACTGGTTGCGATCACATGATAGCCGCCCCGCTGCAGAGTACGAGTACAGACATCGCACATATACTGTTCATCATCAACGACCAGAATATGAGCTGCGGCACCATTGGCAGATGGCTGGCGTATCACGAACTCAATACCTCAACAGCTGTTCGTGGGACGGTTACAGTTGTCCCATCCTCAAGAAGCACATCAACTGCTTGTACACGGGCACGGGAGGCTAAACGGCGTGGTAAGGCTGGAATCGAACGCACTCTGGCGATCTGGCCCAAGTGGTCGTGATCGAGCAACCGCACCACCGCTTCCGGGCGTAATATCGGGCGCGGTGCCTCGACTTGCAATCCAGGCGTTCGGCTCGATAGCGGAACAACAACCCGCGGCCGATGCAACGGCCCGCGCAGGCTCGTCGCCCCTTCGATAAACGCTTCCTGCCGATCATGGGATGTGAGCAAATCAAACAATGGCGCAGACATCGGGTTAATCCCGAATCCCTCGGTGACAACCAGAGTTAGGCCCTGCTCCTGGCCTAGCGCAACCACCGGCATCTGCCATGGGCGTATACCAGGCCGCCAGGCTGCCATTGAGCTCCAGCCAAGAAAGGCGCGTAGTTCGGCCTCATCGATACCACCAACAATCACGCCGCGTACATTTCCCTGTGCGGCCCGCCGAAGCGCAGCAGCAGTAATACTGCTGCCACCAATCACGATAGCATAGGCACTACGGGCATCAAGCATTTCTGGCAGAATCGGCTCTGATGGATCAGTCACTAACAGGCGTAATACTCCCGAGCGCTCCTCACCAAACCCAAATGCCCCGAAAACCTGGGCGGCTGGCGTTTCAATACGCACACCCTCGAATGGCATTTCTTCCATCACGATGCCGCGCACACTTGCCTGAAATTCATAGTGGGTTGAATCTGGAACAATCGTGACATAGCCCGTCTCCGTGTCAACGGCGGCAATCTCGCCACTGACTGGCGCTAAACAGGTGCGACCGCCAAAACGACCGCTACGAGCCAATACTTCACCCTGGGCAACTTTATTGCCCAACTCAAGCCGCATCGCGCGCTCGATCTTTGACGGCGCAATCATCAATGCCCGCGAAAGGTTCACAATCTGCGGGGTACCAGGAATATAACAACTCGCAACTACATCTTCAGGCTCTACACGCTGCCCAACGCGTACGAGTACTTTGCCAGGATGTGGCAATCGGCGCTCAATTCGCGCCATTGCCCCACTGATCAGGGGAGGCGTACCTGTGTGGATGTGCATTGACATGTAGGAAAAGCTCCTGTTAACAGAGCATAGATCATGATGATTATAGCACACCTTGTTGAGCCAAACGAGTACAATTCGTTTGCAACAAATCAGCACCGTATACCGTCTGTATCTATAGAGAATACGTGGAATGATCCACATTCGCCCAAACAAGATAGATAAACTCAAAGAGGTATCATCATGACACAAGCACCACAGCGGTTGCTCCGAAGCCGCACCGAAAAAGTTATCGCTGGCGTTGCTGGCGGAATTGCTGCCTATGTTGACGTCGATCCCGTGATTGTCCGGCTTGCGTTTCTGGCCCTAACATTCACTGGCGTTGGTCTGTTTCTGTACCCAATCCTATGGATTATCATGCCAATCGAAGGTACCCAGAAGGCTGGCCCTGCACAGGCATTCGATGAGATCCGCGATGCCTTCGCTCGGGTTGATCCGCGCCATCCACACTATGATTCGATGACCGGCCAGCCGATTTCGGACGAAACGGAAATCCCAATCAATAATATTGGTGGCGATCCACAAGCATCTGCGCCCGCGCCTGCTGAGCGTAATCGCCAACTTGGTATCTTATTGCTTGGTATTGGTGGGTTAGTTCTGGCAAGTATTGTTCTTGGCCCTCTTTTTGGTAAGCTGCTGTTTCCAATTCTCCTGATCGGGGCCGGTGTTCTGGCCTTGCGGCGCGGGTAGCTTCTTCTAGGAATAGAAAGCGCCAGCAATAAGAGAACAAGCATACGAGTAACCGTGATCTTGTTCTCTTGACGTATGATACTCTGTAGTAGATTGTTGATTACCTCGCACTTGACGCTCACCCACTCCTGGCATAGACTCAGCAGCGTAGCTCTGGTTGCCGGGAGATCATTGTGGTTGAGCGTCTCGCAAACCCTCACATACGCTTGTGTGCGAGTGGATCCTATGATCGCACACCATGTGAGGTATGGCCAGAACTTATCGCACGCGCACATCAGTTCGGTATTGAGGCAATTGTCATTCGCCCAGCCTGGGTATGGCATACGCATGCATCGAGCCCTACCGAGCTTCAGAACCAGGCCGCTTTGGCTCGTGATCTGATTGGGTTTGTTGTGCTGTGTGCAGCAGCAGAGCTGGCCATAATGATCGATCTTGCTGGGCTTGGCATTCCACCAATCAATCTGCTACGGGCGCACCCTGCTATCGCCACGCCAGAATCAAATGGCCTATTCCGTGTGCAACCATTGCATCCAGCACTTATTGCAGAAGCGCGAAAGTGGATTGCCCAACTCGCGATGTGCTGCCTGCCACTCCAGCAACCCGAAGGCCCGATTGTTGCCCTTCTTGCAAGCAATCTGCCTGCTACGGCTATTGGAACACTGGATGAATGGGTGCGTAGCGATGGATGGCAAATTCCCTTACTACCGAAACTCCCCACAATCGATCTCAGCACTGGCTGGCCATTCGAGCACAATGGATTATATGCCGGTGATATCGAAACCTTTTTCCGCACCGATGGCAGTGCCTATTTGCGCCTATGGAACATTAAACCATTTGTAACATTAGTTCGCAGCATGGCTATCGATCTTCCTGACGCACAGCCACCAGCTGGCCCAACGGGGATCCGCGATGCCTGGGCGGATGGCCCAGAAATCGATATTAGTGTCCGTCATAACAAGCGGATAACCTTTCTTTCGATTCAGAATCGGCGAACTGAACCATATAGTGGCATGCTCACCTATCGCAACCACGAGGGTGAACTCCTGCACCTACATGCGAACCTTGGGCCACAGAGACAGGGAGTTGTGCTGCTTCAGGGTGAAGAAATCGCTGGTGTTGCCTTTACTGGCGATGCCTCAGAGGGTGTCTGGCTGGTTCGTGCGATGCGTAGTAGTATTGTGTTTAATGGCGGTGCCGGTGGAGTGACACCAAGCGGGCGTGGGGTTGTGTTGATGGCTGCCCAAAGTGGCCGCTTCCAACTACGCCGTATGGAGGGATGGGCCAATATACAGGCCTACCGCCTGACAATGCACGGGCGGCTTTTAGCATGCCCCTGCCAGATCGAGGCCCAACACCTGACGGTACCATACATCGCTGAGGATCAGCATGGGCAAACTGATCAGTACATCATTCTTGCCACAAATGATCCACTGCCCGATACAATCGAAACGCACCTACGAGTATTACTCAAGATGCGCGCTGCCGAAGTGCATACGATAGCGTCGATCTGTCGAAACGGCATACAGCAACAGTTGACATCTGCTGCTACACTCCTGGAATCCACCGCCACAAACCCCATCGATCTCACAATATATCGCAATGTCTGGGCATCAACAGAACAGCATATTGTTGAAGTAGCCAAGCAGATCCAGCATGAACATGCCACACTCCAGTTCTCCAGGCAGATGATTGGCGAAGAACCACCCGGCGAAGAAGAGGCTTGGCGCACTCAAGCACTTGCACATCTTCAGCATATGCTGAACCAGGCTGCCCTGAATCTGATACAAATATGAGGAATACGTCAGGCTGTGGACAGTGATTGCTCATAACAACGCAACCCAACAGTAATGGCTGTCAGGTGGCCGTAATCTACGCAGCTTGTTCGTTCTAACAGCCTACCGATACTATCAGTATGTGACGATATATTCGCATATTGGAGTCGAGGAGGCCTGTATGGCTCGCAGTGTGGCATTACGCCGCTTCGCGATCGGTTTGACACTTGTACTGGCGGTTATGATCGGGGTATTCGCCCATCGATCTACCGCTGCAGCGCGTGCGACGATCTACACATCGTCTGGCAACGCGCCATGCTTCGGTGGCACCGTTCCCGCAGCATACCAGGACAGCAAGATCGGGTTGGGTTTGCTCTATTTTGAGAGCGCAGACGATGTGTTTGTCGATATCACCTTTCCGGATGGGCGGGTCTTCACGCAGCGGGCAGCATTTGGCCCTTCTGGCAATGTCAACTATGGCCTTGATGGGGTCGTCGATCAGCCAATCAATGCCGCGACAGTCACCGATGTCTTTGGTGGGCAGACATTCGCTCCACTCAGTATCACCAATGATTTCCCATATGGCTGCTATCGGGTTGCAGCGCGTTCCAACACCCATAATGCAATCACATCATTTGCGGTGGTTCCACGCAATGATCCAATACCGTTTGCAGGCCAGGCCGTGCTACGGGTTGAGGATCGCACAACCGGCGCGTTAGTCGTTCAGCAGGGCGGAGCCGTCAATATCCTTGGCGAGGGCTTCCGTGCCCAGGAACGGGTGTTTGTATGGCTGACAGCCCCGGATGGAGCGGTACTCAGTTGGCCCCAGCAGTTCACCGATCCATATGTCGCCTCACAACTGCTGACCAATGATGCTGGCCGATTCGTTGCCTCATTTGAGTTTGCCAGCTATAACCCAGTTGGCACGTATAAAGTCACGGCCAAGGGTGAGCAGAGCGGCTATACCGTGATCGCACCAATCACACTGGTCGCACGGCCAATTCAGACACAGGGTTGGGCGGGATTGCGAGTTGCCTACCCAAGTTTCCGGACTGGGCAGCAGCGCAATCTGTTCGAGGTTCAGGGCGAGCGCTTCAATCCATATGAGCGAGTCGATATCTGGGTTAATTTCCCTGATGGTGCGGTTCGTGGCATGCCATCACAGTATGTCGATGCCGGCGGCATGTTCTATGTCGAATTGGGCACCGATGAAGTGCTGCCAACCGGCGAGTATAAGTTCACCGCCAAGGGTGCCGAGAGTGGCAACCTGATTATTACTGCATTCACGCTAACCCAGGCAATTGGTGTTGATCCAATTGTGTATGATCCATTCGACCCACGAATCACCGAGTCGAATACCGGCGGTGATACGCTTGGTAGCGCCGGGCTGGTTTCCTGCTCAGAAGGGACGCTTGCCGAGCAGAACGCTGCCGATAACCCAGGGCCGGATGTCAGTGGCTTCACATACCCCTGTAAATAATCGGCTGATCTCATCTTGCTTCTAGCATCGGAATGTGGGGATGTAGGCGCGTATAGCTATACGCGCCTACATCCCCACATCTTTTTGCGGTAAAATGGCAGTATGAGCATAGAAATACGCAATCGCTGTTGGTGGTGTGGGGATGATCCCGACTATATCACCTATCATGATCAGGAATGGGGCGTTGCCATCCACGCTGACCAACGCTGGTTTGAGTTTCTCATTCTCGAAGGCGCACAGGCTGGCTTGAGCTGGATCACAATCCTGAGAAAGCGCCCGGCCTACCGGCACGCCTTTGATCAGTTCGACCCGATGATCATTGCGGAATATGACGAGGCAAAAATAACTGCACTCATCAATGATCCAGGGATCGTCCGCAATCGCCTGAAGATCAACGCAGCCGCTCGCAATGCGCGTGCATTTCTGTGGGTGCAGGCCGAATTCGGCAGCTTCGATGCCTATATCTGGCAGTTCGTTGGCGGGCAGCCGATTCAGAATCGGTGGAACACAAAGGCAGATGTTCCAGCTGCAACCGAAGAATCTCGTGCCATGAGCCGCGATCTGATCAAGCGCGGATTCACCTTCGTTGGGCCGACGATCTGTTATGCTCTCATGCAAGCAACTGGCATGGTCAATGATCATCTAGTAGATTGTTTCCGCTATAGCGAAATCGTGGTAGCAGATAGTTAACGACCAACTGTGCTATAATCGAAAGCCCAATATCATTGATTGTTCAGATACGATAATGTAGCCTGGGAGGGCCGCAGACATGAAGTTATCCTGCCTGCAGGAAAATCTAAAGAAGGGGCTGTCGATCGCCAGCCATGCCGTTGCCGGCAAGAGTACTCTGCCCGTCCTCTCGAACGTTCTGTTGGCAACTGATGCAGGGCGCTTGAAGATTGCTGCTACCAACCTTGAAATCGGGCTGACATGCTGGATCGGTGGCAAAATCGAAGAAGAAGGCGCTGTCACTATTCCAGCCAAGCTGTTGAGCGATGTGGTTGGCAGCCTGCCGAATGATCGCGTCAATTTGCGCCTTGATACACGCACCCAGACGATCAATCTGACCTGTGCGCGCTTCGAGACGAATATCAAGGGCATTGAAGCAGAAGAGTTTCCGGTGATTCCAACGGTTGCTGATCGTGCGCCCGTCGCGGCATTTCCGCCAGATGCGCTCCGTGAGGCAATTGAGCAGATCGCCTTTGCAGCCGCAACCGATGATACTCGCCCGGTTCTCACTGGGGTGCTGGTTCGGGTGCGTGGTAATCGGGCAACGTTTGCAGCAGCGGATGGCTTTCGGTTGGCTCAGCGGGCGATTGAATTGCCCAATCCTGCCACAGAACCAGTCGAATTGATCATCCCAGCTCGTGCGCTCCAGGAATTAGCCCGCATTATTGGCGATGCCGAGGGCCTCATTGAGATGACCGTAACACCTGGTGGCGCACAGGTGCTGTTCCATACCGAATCGATTGACCTGGTTTCGCGGCTGATCGATGGCAAGTTTCCCGATATCGAACGGGTTATTCCATCCAGCTATAAAACCCGCACAATTTTGGAAACTCAGGATCTGGCCAAGGCCGTGAAACTGGCCTCGTATTTCGCCAACGCATCGTCCAATATTGTCCGGCTTCAAATGGAATCAGGTGGCGAATTGGGGCCTGGTAAACTGACAATCAGCGCCAATGCTGCCGAAGTGGGCGATAATAAGGGTGCGATCGATGGCATGGTTCATGGCGATGGTGGCCAGATTGCCCTGAATGTGAAGTTCCTTTCCGAGGCAATCGGGGCGATCAAAACTCCACAGGTCGCTATTGAAACGCAAACAGCCCAGAACCCGGCTGTCTTCCGGCCCGTTGGTGCCGATGGCTATGTGCATATCGTCATGCCGATGACGGTACGTTAGGCAAATTATTGCCGTAGAGACGCGCTGCAGCGCGTCTCTACGGCATCGCGTCTCTACCGAACATTACCCCGGCCCCACATCAACATTTGTCACCATCCAGGTAGCCCCATTTTTCACAAGATCATAGCCCTCTTGAAATATGTATGTGCGTGTTGCGCCGATTGCGCCTCCAGGGCCAAGTGTCGTGACTTCCCAGGTTTCCCGAGTGCAAACAAAACCAGTTGTGGCGCTGCGTGGCTCAACCTGCAGATATTCGAGGCGTACCAAGCGCCAGCGTTCGGTTTGGCCGCGCGAACGGATTCCTGTAAGATATGATTGTTCCTGTGCCAGCCAAGCACCAACAGCAACCGATTGCAGGGGCGCGATATTGGCCTGCCCGCGCGCCTGAATGAAGGCCTGGTTGGCACGCTCCACCACCGCGCGCAGATCATCGACGGCCAGAGGAGCTGGTACAACAATCGGATTAACTTGCACGTTCGTAAGCGGCACGAACTTGCCATCAGCGGTAACCAGGGTAGGCTGGAGGGGAGTGCGCTGCCCAGCAATCGCATTATCAAATAATGCCAGCACAAGCAGCGCGCCAACGAACAGCGCGCTTCCAAGAGCGATCAGAATCAGGTTGTCGCCCAACGTCGATGTGAGCCGCTGCTGTGATGCACTGCCAACCGACATACAATTGCCTCCTTCAAAGGCTTTTATTATGTAATGCGATCCTCATTCTATCATCAGCGCTGAACTTGTGCCTATATAGAGTCATGAACACTGCAATCATTATTTTACACATGTTTATGCAGGCTCGATTCAACAAACAGGCTGATTTAGTATCCATCGGAGGATTGAGCCATTCAAAAGCCGATTATGCTATGCTGCTCATAATCTTAGCACACAATAGGTGAGCACATATGGCTATTCAATGCCCAATACGGCGATTCACGCTTGGCCTGGCTTCTTGCTTGATCAGCGCACTGTTCTTCGGCGGGGTCCGCCCTGTATTGGCCGACTCCCTGATCCTAATCTCAACGAACCACCAATCCAGCGTCTCCTTACCGTTATTAGTACGGCGCTGGCCCTCGATCCGAACCAAAAACAAGCCAACGATATACTCACGGAAATGCAGAGTATGACAACGGCTGCAATCATTCTGCCAGCAGCAGCAGTGCCTACACCAGTGGCTACCGCTATTCCGACACCACTGCCAACGACACCTCCGCAACCAACCATACAGCCAACGGTATCAACAGCAACACTCGTGCCAACTATCACTGTTTTCACAGCAACATCTGTACCAGTATCAACAGCAACTCCTCTACCGACCCCAACTAACCGAGGAACAGGTAGTGGCCTACTATTTGGCGGTATCGCGCTCATTGGGTTCGTTCTGGTGAGTGCTCTTGTGATAGGAGCCCGCCGCAAGCACTGATTTCTAGGATAATTAGGGCGTTGTCATGCCATTCTCCATGGTAAAATAACTCTATGACGGATACACCAGATCTGCTGATTACTGACGCAGCCGCGCAATGGGCCGAAGCCCAACGCCGCCGCCGTAAACCGCTGGCCGAAGCGACGATTGCCTCCTATTGTGATGCCTGGAGTTCCT
>JBBQSD010000133.1:0-17108 GCA_038214135.1 Chloroflexales bacterium
GTAGTCTTCGGCACGCAGTTGATCGAGTGGTTGGCCCTTCAGGTAGGCCAGCACCTGTTCGGCAGGTTCAGTGCCATCGAAGATCTGCTCGAAGAAGCCCAGGGTGCGGGCCTGTATTGCCAGCGGCGGTGTTCCGGCAAAGGCAAAGCGCACACCAGCACTGCGGAGTTCATCAGCCGATTCAGCGAAACGCCCCAACAGATGCGATCCAGTTTCGGGCGTCAGGCGATAGGAGACTCCCACCAGATCGGCGTGTTCGCGGCGCGCAGCAGCAAGCACCTGCTCAATCGGGGTGGCGGGGCCGAGAAACACCGTTCGCCAACCAGCCGCCTCGGCCAAGCGTAGGAAGTTCATGACGCCGGCCACATGCACACATTCGCCCAACGCTGCTGCCACAACTGTCTTCATGATGGTTTCTCCTTGCTGTTGGCATGAGTATAGCACGCAGCGGTGCCGGGAGGGGTGTTTTCCGGGTGATATGGCATTGCTCATCCATCCGCAGGCTGAAGCCTGCGGCAAAGGGATGGCAAGCCCTGGTCAGAACGCTGCGCCTCCAACGGTCAGCAATGCCTCGGCAACCTGACCAAACGGGCGGCCATCGGCGGTCAGATCAACGGCATATGGCTGGCGGCGGCATGGCCCATTGGGCGTGATGCTGAGACGAACGCTCACTTCGGCCCTTGCTTCTGCCCGAACCTCTACAGAACTGCCTTGCCATCCCGGTGGGCCAACCAGGCGTGCCTCAAGGGTTGCCGTGTATGGCAATGGATTGCGGAGTGTAACCAGTACCTCAATTGGGCGCACGCTAGCGGTATGGCTGCGGTATGGCCAGATCCAGCCGCCCCAGCTATCCAGGTTGAAGTGCGCCTCATCTGCGCCGAGCGCCATCACCTGCCGATGCAGATCGGCATACTCGCTGGCCCAACGGTCGATCAGATCGAAGAAATCGGCATTGGTATACATTGGCGGCTGGTGGCCGCTGAGGATGATCTCTGGCCGCCATGTGCCAAGCCATGTTGCACTCTGGGCATAGCCATCGAGCAGCGCACCATTGCGATAGACATGGTTCTGCGCGATCTGCTTATCGTCCCAGCGCGTCAGCTCTGTCGTCCAGTTCCCGTGTGTATCCAGGAAGAAGTACTGATCACCAGTGTGTGCGATGCGCTTGCCATCGGCCTCGAATCCGATCAGCGCCGCAAAGCGGGTATGTCCATTCATCGCGCCAAAATGGAATGTGTACTCTTCCCACTGGACGCTCTCGGTCAGCGCGATTGTGCGATGAATATGGATCGGCTGTGGCCAATCGCATGGGAAGCAGTGGGCCTCTGGTTCTGCCAGTAGAGCCGCGAATGGCTCAGCCGCCCAGCATTCCGTCCCGAACAGGCGTTGCAGCACCGGCACGCCACACACATGATCATCGTGAAAATGGCTGATCAGCGCCACGTCGATCCGTTCAATACCAGTATGGCGCTTGAGCGACTCCATGCTATGCAGCAGCGCACGGCGGCGGTAGGGCTTGCTATAGCCAGGTGAAAGGATGCCGTGCGCGCTATAGTAGCCATAGTCGATTACCAATGCCCTGCCAGATTCGCTGATCACAAACCAGGTCAGGCTCTCAGTTTTCGACATCCAGACATGCTCTGTTACCTGCTGAAGCGGATCGTCGTTCAGGTTACGGATAGCTGCCGCTTCATCTGGCCGCCCGGCGCACAGCAGCGCCAGGTTTTCTTGAAGGAGTGCAAGTGCCCGATCACACGCCTCGCTACCATCAAGCATTGGTGTTCCGAGGCTGGGCAAGAGCGCAGAAGGATGCAACGCCCGCAAATCGCCCGCCGATGCATAGGCAGCCACGGCACCACCAAGATCATTATAGTTATACTGAAACGGTGCCACGCGCGCAACGCGACCAGGCGAATGGATGGCCTCGCCGCAGAAGATCAACGGGCCATCTGGTTTCGCAACCGCCACACCAATCTGCGTGATCGTCACGCCTGGCAGGGGAATGATCTGCAGATCATGGCCAGCCAGCGTAAGATGCTCATAATCGCGTAGCACACCAGTTGGCGGAATCGGCTCGATTGGCGCGAACAGATCCCAATAGTTATCATAGATGATGTAGGTATCACGCTGGCGGAAGTGCTCGGCTGGATCGGCAAAGATCGCATATTCACCCGCGGGCACATACACGGGAATACCCATGCGAGCAGCTCGCGCCGCACCAGCACTATGATCACGGAAATAATGGGTGCAGAGCAGCGCAGTTGGCGGCTGTGGCAACTGATCGATGGCATCCAACCAGCGGCCAGTTCCGGCATTGATGATGATCGTACCTTGCGAACCAACCAGCGCATAGACATTACAGCTATCCTGCCAGAAAAACACATCTGCTGTCAGCCGATTCCAGGTCATGTTACCCTCCTTGGCATATCTAGGCGAACCGCCCCTCCCAGCGCGATACTATCACACCGTGTCCCGCAGGATGAAGCCTGTGGCTAAGGTTCATCGCCCCCTTGCTTGCAGGCTGATTGATTTTGACGATTTAATTGGGTATGGCTCGTTCGTGCGTATGGAGTGCGGCAGCCATGCTGCCGCAGCGCAAGCATGGCTTGCGCAATCCACATTGGTACGAGCGGTTATCTCCCCGATTATTTCGTCAATTCCTTGCCGCAGGCTTCAGCCTGCGGATGGAGGGGCATTCGCAGATGCTACCCTATTCTAGCGCATATGGCGATCGCTGCGAAGCCAGATTGTTCTACCTCACGCAGCCCGTTTGTTAATCGACAACATGCCAACAGTGCTGCTATGCTTCCTGCGAATGAAGTGTTTATGAACTGGAGCTCGCCATGCCAACATATCCGTATATGCTGATCGATGCCTTTACCGACCGTGCGCTGGGTGGCAACCCATGCGCAGTCGTGTTCGATGCCGATACACTGGACGAGGCGACGATGCAGGCAATCGCCCGCGAGATGAACCTCTCCGAAACGGCCTTTGTCCTGCGTTCGAGTGTTGCCGATGTTCGCGCCCGCTACTTCACAACATCCGAGGAGATCCCACTGGCTGGGCACCCAACCATTGCAACCGTGTATGGGTTGGCAACCACAGGGCGGATTACACTCACCGGCGCACAGACAACGATTCGGTTGGAACTCAAGGCCGGCGTGATCGATGTGCTGATTGAGCAAGCGCTCGATCAACCATTGCGTGTGGTCATGAGCCAGCTCGCACCACGATTTCTGCAGATGTATAATCCAGATGAGCTCATGCCAGTATTTGGGCTGAATAGTGATGATCTGCTGCCTGGCGCAGTTATTCAGACGGTTAGTACCGGCACGCCGCAACTGATGATCCCACTACGTGATCACGCCGCACTGCGACGAGCGCGTGTCAATGCGGATGCATACATAAATTTGCGCACACGGGCAGATTTCTTCAGCCCACATCTCTTCTGTGTGGGTGGGGCGACGTTCAGCGGGCAGACGTTTGCACGCCATCTTGGCACTCCGCCCGATATGGCCGAGGATCCATTCACTGGCTCAGCAACTGGTGGGATGGCAGCATATCTCTGGCATTATGGGCTGATCGATTCGCCTATCTGGATCGCAGAGCAAGGGCATTGGATGGGCCGCCCTGGCCAAGCAACGGTTGAGGTTGTCGGGCCACCAACCGCCATCAGTACTGTGCGTATCGGCGGCAATGCAGTCGCCATCATTCGCGGAGAACTCACACTCTAGTACAGTACTTATTGTAAGAAAAACCGCTATAATTCAGCGCTTGTAACAAGAGCGACTGAATATCGCTATGATCATGTGAGGAACGACCAATGAGTGATGCTCTGGCGCGTATTCGCGCCATTCTGACGACCACGCCATTACGTTGGAGCCAGATGGTTGAGACGATTCCGGAGGAGCTGTTGCGCCTATGCCCAGCACCAAGCGAGTGGTCCGCACTGGAATGCCTTGAACATATTATCGATACCGAACAAATCTTTCCTGTTCGCCTGGAGGCGCTGCGTCATGAGCGCGATATCCCGGCCTATGATCCCGAGCAGCAGGGCACGCAGGGAACATCTAGTCAATCGATTGCGGAACTTCTGGCAACCTTTATTCGGCTTCGCGCTGCCAGCCTGCTAGCGGTGGCTACTGTTCGTAGCGATATGCTCGACCATAGTGGCATTCATAGTGAGTTTGGCCGGGTGACGCTTGGCGAGTTGATGCATGAATGGGCGGCCCATGATCTTGATCATACGATTCAGGCTGAACGAGCCATGATGCAACCCTTCATCCAGGGCTGTGGACCATGGCAGCCCTATTTTGCAGCGAATCGGATTGCCGAATGAGTTGATAACTGACTAGTACTCCGTCCGAGTAAATTTGATGGGTTGCCATCCGCAGGGACGCGCTATAGCGCGTTCGTACGACCCCTCAGAATAGCTCGGACGGACTACTAGCCTTCCATAGCACAAGGAAAGCGAAATGAAAATCAGCGATTCGGTATATGTGCTGCCCGTGCCAATCGTCCGCGATGGTCAGACGACGTTCTTGAACCTGTCGCTGGTGCTTGATGAAACCAATGGCCCAACCCTGGTGGATACCGGCTTGCCAGGTCAGATCGATGCTATCGCCACTGTGCTTGCCGAAGCTGGCCTACAGATCACCGATCTGAAACAGATCATCCTGACCCACCAGGATATCGATCATGTTGGCTCACTCCACGACCTGTGGAAGGCATCGGGAGCACGTATTCTGGCGCATGCCACTGAGACACCGTTTATTGATGGGACGACCCTGCCACGCTTCGCTAGGCCAGAAACGCTGGCCCAACGCCCGGAACTGCGCCCGGTTGCCGAACGGTTTCAGCCGACGCCAGTGGAGGAATCGTTGCAGGATGACGATCTCCTGGATCTTGCTGGTGGCGTGCGCGTTATCTTCACGCCTGGCCATACGCCAGGGCACATGAGTTTGTATGTGGAACGCAGCAACGTGTTGATCGCCGGGGATTCGCTGACTGCCAGTGATGGTCAGCTTCACGGCCCAAATGTCGGTGCAACAATCGACATGACCACCGCTCGGCAGTCGGTGCGGAAGATGGCAGGGCTGGAGGTTGCCACAATCATCTGCTATCACGGTGGTGTTGTTGATACGAACGCCAATGAGCAGATCCAGCGTGTGGTGCAGGAATTGGAGCATCAATAAATTACAAATGACCGTAGGGGCGGTTCGCGAACCGCCCACCGTGCATGGCAAGGCCTGTCAGCAGGGGCGGTTCGTGAACCGCCCTCATATGGGCCGTGTAGATTCCCGCCACACCCGGCGGCTAATGGATCGTTATGATTCAATTGGGTATTGTTATTCCCACCCACCGCAGGCTGAAGCCTGCGGTTATGCGCGCATATTTCCTTGCACTCAACCCCGCTCCCGCAGCGCAAGCATGGCTTGCGCACTCCATACACGCGCCTATGGGTTATCATCCCCTTGCCGCAGGCTTCAGCCTGCAGATGGGAAAACCCCCTTAACCTACGGATTCCAGGTGTATTCATCGCTCTCCCCTCATGCAAACCTATTAACTCTGGTACACTATCTTAATAATTATTGTGCATGACCCTGATCGGAGCAAGGCTGGCATGAGCGCTCGCGAATTTACCGTCGCTGATGAATACCACTATGATCACCGCTCTCCCTGGCGCTGGGTTGGCTCGCATATCTGGCGCTATCCGCTGCTGCCGATCTTCTTTATGCTCACGACCATGGCAATGGCCGGGGCGCAGAGCCTCTCGGCTGTGCTGGTTGGGCGTGCATTCGACACAGTGATTGCGAATCTTGGAGTCGCTGCGATCACTGGCGCAGCCGCACTGGTGGCCGCATCCTATCTGGCCTATGCCGGGTTTGATATCATCAACACGATTATCGTTCGCATTCTCTCGCAGCGGATCGAGCGCGATGCACGCGATGAAGTCTACCTGAGTCTGCTTGGCAAAAGCCAGACCTTTCATGGCCGGCAGCGCACCGGCGATCTGATGGCGCGTGTCACCAATGATGTCCAGCAGACCAGCCAACTGATCAGTCCTGGCTTTAACTTTGTGTTCGAGTCGGTGCTCTCGCTATTGGTGCCACTGATTGCGATCACGACATTCGACCGCGATCTGCTGCTGGTTCCAGTGCTGTTCCTGATTGCGCTGGCGATTGCGCTGTGGCGCTATAACCGCCAGTTACGGCCAGTCGCAACCGCGCTGCGCGAGCGTTTCGGGGTGATGAATGCCGGATTGACCGAGGCAGTCGCTGGGATCGAGGTGGTCAAGGGGTTTGCTCAGGAACCAGAGGAGCAGCGGCGCTTCAGCCAGAATGCGCGTGCCTACCGCGATTCATTTGTACGCCAGGGCCGCACCGAGGCGCGTTCGCTGCCGCTGCTGATCTATGGGTTGGCAATTGGGTTGGCCTTTGGCCACGCCTTGATCCTGTTTCTCGGCGGCCGGTTAACGGTCGGGCAGGTGATCACCTACATGGCGCTGCTCAACAACCTGCGCATGCCAATGCGCTTTCTTCTCAATGTATTCACGATTATTCAACAGAGTATTGCTAGCGCTCGGCGCGTGTTGGGGCTGATCACAACCGAGACTGAACTGGACGAGAATGCCAGCGGCATTGCTAGGCCGATTGTTGGCGAAATCACCTTTAGCAATGTCGATTTTGGCTATATTGCCGAGGATAGCACGCCAGATGCGACCAGCCTGGTGTTGCGCGATATCTCGTTCTATGCCAAACCAGGCCAGACAATAGCGATTGTCGGGCAGACTGGCGCTGGTAAAACAAGTTTGACTCGGCTGGTCACACGGACGTTCGATACGCTGGCTGGCGAGGTACGCATCGATGGCACTGATGTGCGCGATTGGAGCCTGGATAGCCTACGCTCACAGATTGCGACGATTGAACAGGATATTGTGCTGTTCTCGCGCTCAATTGCAGAGAATATTGCCTTTGGTGCGCGTGGCACGGCATCCCGTGAGCAGATCGAGGCCGCCGCCAAACAGGCTCAGGCCCACGATTTCATTATGGGTTTTGCCGATGGCTACGAAACAATCGTTGGTGAGCGCGGAGTCACGCTCTCGGGCGGGCAGCGCCAGCGGATTGCCATCGCTCGTGCGTTCCTGGCCGATCCGCGCATTCTGATTGTTGATGACTCGACCAGCGCAATCGATAGCAACACCGAGGACCAGATCCAGCGGGCCATGCGCCGCATTCTGACGGGCCGCACAACGCTGCTGATCACCCATCGCCTGGTGCAGATCATGCGCGCCGACCAGATTCTTGTTCTGAACCACGGCAAGCTGGTGGCTCAGGGTAGCCACGATGAACTACTGGAAACCAGCCCGCTCTATCGGCAGATCTTTGTTCCGGATGAACGCGCACAGGCGGCGTTGAGCATGGTTGCTGGGCTTGAACACACTGAACATAGCCGATAGCCGAAACCGCAATTTGAAGGCTGGTTTCATGTCATTCTGAGCGCAGCGAAGAATCTGGTACTAAGATCCATTCCCGAGATCGATCGTATTGCTCAGGATGACATGCCAATTATAGGAAGGCATCCCGATGAATCTTACTGCTGGGCTTGGCGCAGAGGCCTATGATCGTGTGTATAGTGATGGGCAGCTTATTCGGCGCAGCGCGATCTATTTTCGCCAGCACATGCGCACGGTGCTGATCGTCACGTTTGTGGTGGTGCTGATCTCGGTGGCGGCAACTGCCACACCATTGCTGATTGCACGCGGCATCGATACCCTGAATGGCAATCGCGGGCTGCAATTGCTGCTCGGGCTGGCCGCACTTGTTACCATTCTTGGGGCGCTGAACTGGGCCTTTAATCTGGTACGGGTGCAACTCTCGGCACAGGCGGTTGGCGATGTCGTGCTGGCATTGCGTGAGGATGCCTTCCGCGCCCTCATGAAGCATGATCTCTCATTCTATGACAAATACGCCTCAGGTCGAATTGTCAGCCGCGTCACCTCGGACACCCAGGATTTTGCGACGGTGATCACACTCACGGTCGATCTGCTCAGCCAGATCGTGCTGCTGCTGGTGATTACCGTGGTGATGCTGGTGATCAATCTGCAACTGGCGCTGATCACACTCACGGTTGGCCCGGTTGTTGTGCTGGTGGCCATGGGCTTTCGGCGGGTGGCACGTAAGGCCATGCAGCAATCGCAGCGCGTCCAGGCCACACTCAATGCCACAATCCACGAGACAGTCAGTGGGATCGCGGTGGCCAAGAACTTCCGCCAGGAGGCCGCGCTATACAGCGACTTTCGCGATATTAACGGCCTTGCATATCGTGTGATGCTTACACGCCTGATTGTATTCGGCAGCATCCACCCGATCATGCACGCCATCTCGGGTGTTGCCATCGCGGTCGTGATCTTCATTGGTGGCACACTCGCACTCGGCGGCAGCGTCAGCGTTGGCAGTTGGTATCTGTTTGTGCAGAGCCTCTCGCTGTTCATGATGCCGGTGATCACCGTTGCCGCATTCTGGGGCCAGTTCCAGCAGGGCCTCGCAGCCAGCGAGCGGGTGTTTGCACTGATCGACGCCAACCCGAATGTGGTGCAGGCCGCCCAACAACCGATTGGGGCGCTGCGAGGCCAGATTACCTTTGAACATGTGCTGTTCCGCTATCTTCAGCCAGATGAGCGGCCAACGCTGGCGACCGATGGGCCACCTGTGCCAACAAATGCCGCCGCTGTTGTCGCGCCAGCCGATTCATGGGTGCTATCGGATTTCTCGCTCGAAATTCCGGCAGGCCAGACGCTGGCGATTGTTGGGCATACGGGCGCTGGCAAATCGAGCCTGATCAAGCTGATCATGCGCTTCTATGAGTTTCAGGGCGGGAGCATCCAGATCGATGGGCACGATATTCGCCAGATCGATCTGGCCAACTATCGACGCCAACTCGGCCTGGTGCCACAATCGCCATTCCTGTTCTCTGGCAGCGTGCTGGAAAATATTCGCTATGGGCGGCCAGATGCCACTGATGCTGAGGTTGAGATCGCCGCCCGCCAGCTCGGCGATGGCAGTTGGGTCGATTCGCTGCCAGATGGGTTGCACAGCGATGTTGGCGAGCGTGGTGCGCGGCTCTCATTCGGCCAGCGCCAACTCGTGGCGCTGGTGCGCGTCCTGATCCAGAATCCAGCTATTCTGCTGCTTGATGAAGCCACCGCTAGCATTGATCCGCTGACCGAGGCGCAGATCCAGGCAGGCCTCACGGCGGTGCTGCGTGATCGCACAAGTATTGTGATCGCCCACCGGCTCTCGACGGTGCGCTCCGCTGATCGGATCATCGTGTTGCGGCAGGGGCAGATCATTGAGGAGGGCGATCACGAGGGGCTGCTGGCGAACAATGGGCACTATGCCGAACTGTATACCACCTACTTCCGTCATCAGGCACTCGACTATCGGCCTTGGGAGGAGGCCGATGATGTGGAAGATGTGGAAGTAGAAGCGTTGCCGAACGAGGCATAGAGTTAGGGTGTGACGTATGGTTCCATGTCAGTCGATTCGTTGGGGCGAACCTTGTGTTCGCCCACCATGCTGCCCAATGCGGGCGAACGAGGTTCGCCCCTCCCCGATGCTGCCCAATACGGGCTGGAGGAATACCATGGCGATTGATGTCCGATATAGCAAGCCTATGTAATTCATCTTCAGCAATCAGTGAGGAATGTCATCGTACCGTTTGTGCATACTTACCAGCAGTAGAGAAAGAGAGCAGCTATGCGCCCATATACCCTCAAATCTGGTGAAGGATGGACATACCGCTATGGTATCGATTTTACGGTGAAAGCTGGCGAGTTGCAGCCAGGCCGTGGAGCAGCCTTCATCGAATATACAACACGGCAGGGCGAAGAACCTCCTGACCATACACATGCCACGGAAGATGAAATCTTCTATGTGCTCACTGGTGAATTCACCTTTCGCTGCGATAGCGAATCCTTCGATCTCAGCGCTGGCGGGTTCATCTATCTGCCGCAGGGCCTTGAGCATGGCTACACGATCCGTAGCGAAGGGCTAGCCCGCCTGATCGCTATATCGTTCCCAACACGGGAGGCATCTGGTACGGGTTGGGGCGGGTTCGTTACAGATATCGAAAACGATGGCGAGCTGGTTGCCCAACCCTGAGACGCTGCATCTTGGGATGCCCTTCCATCTTTTGACTCGTGACTTCTGAATGCTCGGTTCTCGGTGGGCAGACACATGGGTCTGCCCCCTACACGGGTTCTCGGTTCTTGATTCTTATTTAAAGAATGTTGGTGGTTCGTCAACGTCGGCTGGTCATGCCTCGGCTGTGATCGAACGACGTTGGTGGCCTTTTCGGGCGAACACGAGGTTCGCCCCTACACGGGTTCTCGGTTTTTGGTGGGCGAACACGAGGTTCGCCCCCTACACGGGTTCTCGGTTTTTGGTGGGCGAACACGAGGTTCGCCCCTACACGGGTTCTTGGCTCGGAATTCTGACTCCTGACTCCTGACTCCTGAATACTTGATTCTCATCTACATCTGCACTGTTGCGCGCTTGCCCAGGAAATTGCCATATCGCTCGGCGGGTGCCACCAAGGATTGGGCATCGATAGCGTTCAATTGGGGAAATGGGCTGAATGTGAGAATGACGCCAGTCTGGCTGAGGACTCGTTTCCATGTGCCCACAACCTGCCCATCAAGCACAATAATCGGGTTAAAAATGCCATTACTGCCAGGAACAACCATCGTGTTGTACTGTGGATCCAGCGCTGCGCTGCGATCCCGGTAGCCAACCAAGAATTCATCGAAGGGTGGCAACAAATGGATGCCTCTCGCATCGTGTAGGGTTGATGGCATGCGTTGGTGCCAATAGTATTCCTGATCGCCAATGCGCTCGTGTGCAAGCTGCCCAGCACATAGTGCGATTGCGTTTTTGGCAGCGCTCGTCGTTAGACCCGACCACCAGATCAGATCTTGTATCGTTGCTGGCCCATGGCCGGTGAAGTAGCGCATCGCCAGGCGGGCCAGGGCTTCATCGAGTGGCAGCGATTTGGCATGTGGCACCCATTCATCAAGCAGCGTAAATGTCGGTTGTTTGCCAGCGCGTGCCCCAAAGCAGATCAATTGCTGGTGGGCGAGTTGCCCAAGAATATGCAGGCCACGCTGGTTGCTTGTGGCAATCTGGGCTGCCTCCAGAAGAGCATACAACTCATTGCGGGTCAGTTGTTTGCCGCCCTGGAGTGCATTGGCAACCACATGCGCACTGGCCGTAATCATCGCCGCATCCAGGCCAAGCTGCTTTAAGCGCCCCTGGCTGCGTTGAATAACCCGCGGCGTCAGTAGTTCCAACATCCAGCGCACATCCGCCGGTGCCACAAAATGGATGGTGCCGCGCATTGGCCATGTGCGAACAATGGTTTTTTCGGTCACTGCCTGCTCGATCATCTGCTCAGTTGCGTGTGCCATGCGCAGGCCAACCGCCCACAGCGCGCCAAGGTAATCCTGGGCTTGCATTGCGCCAAGCCATTGCACAACCTCGCCGGGATGGGTGAAGATCGGCATGGCGATCTGCTGGTTGAGCAGCCGATAACGAGCAATATCGGTATGGTTCATGATGTATCCTCACACATTGCTGCCATCACCCCACCGGTTGTACACTCTCCTCAACCATGATGACACGATCACGGCCTGCTCGCTTTGCCGTGTAGAGCGCTGCATCAGCAGCTTGGAGCGCACTCATCAGGCTTATCGTTGGCGGGCGTACCACCATAACCCCAATGCTGGCCGTCACATGAATTGTCATTGTGTCGACGGTGATAGCCAGTGCTGCAATTTGTTCGCGCAGTCGCTCGGCAACCTCATAGGCATCAGTGTATCCTGTTTCAGGCAGCACAATCACAAACTCCTCACCGCCATATCGCCCAACGAGGTCGATCGCCCGCAGATGTTCGCGGCAGCACTGCGCGACGGCGTGCAGCGCTTGGTCGCCAGCCGCATGCCCATAGGTGTCGTTGATCTGTTTGAAATGATCGATATCGAGCAGCAGCGCGCTCAATGGTTACGCGAAACGTGTGGCATGTTGCCATTCCTGCTCGGCTGCGATCAAGAACGCACGGCGGTTGGCAATGCCGGTTAGGCCGTCGATATGCGCCAGATCCTGAAGCTGTGCAATCAGTTGCTCTCGCTCTACCTCCAATGCCACACGTGCTGTGCTATCGCGCAGCACAATGACTGTGCCAGCCATATGCCCACGCTGGTCGAACCAGATCAATATGCCCTAATGGCCGGATGCCAATCAGGTATATGATGTTGATTCCTAAGGGGAAACAGGCACCCACCATAATAATGCTAAGTTGGCTACGGTAGACACGCGGGGTTTGCTGCCACATCCACAAAATAAGCCAACTGCCCAACAGTGTTACCAACAGTGAATAACTAACTTGAACCCAATACCATGGCCCAGGTTGGAGTGTAGCCAACGGAAATGGCCCGCTCGTGTCGATACCGATCGAGGCATAGTAGAGATGATGCAGCTCATTTGTGGCGTTCAGGAGAATGGTGACTCCAGGGATGACGAATAGCGCACCGATGATTCGGCGGGTGAGCCAGGCAAATATATTGAGGGTGTGCATTCGTTTGTATCCAATACGACACGACTAAGCGCTCTTCCTAGTATACATCGTATGCGGTCTGATGCTTGACAACAGTATTCTACCGCATTATAATGCGATAGATGTTTTTATAAGAAGCCTTGTAGGCGTCGTTTCACTACACCGCAACACCAGTGTTCAGAAGGTCATCTGACGATTTGTGCGGAGACATATCTGAATTGATGCAGTAATAGGCTCAGGGAAGTACGAAGACTTCTCTGAGCTTTTTTGTTTCGTGCTCCTGCCATAACATGCATGCGCCCCAGTAGCCGTTTGCATGTGGCTCACGCCGCTTCTGCATGCATTGCTACTCGGCATCTCAGCCTCTTTCATCGGCCAACCCATGATTGCCTGCCTTTAGAGGATAGTGACAATCATATGAAGGATCATGGTATGTCAACCTCCTACGATCACATGAACCGATCAGAATTGATTGCGCTGTTGGAGTTGCAGCAATCCGATCAATTGGCGCAATCAGGTATTCCCGTTGTAGAAGCCCGACAAACCAAGCTGCTGATGTTGACAGTGTTTGCCATCGGTGCGTGGCTGATCATGGTGGCATACGTTCTTACCAGAGAATCGCCAACAAACTGGTTTATTGTTGCCTGCACACCATTATTCTCGCTATTAGCCCTGCTCTACTGGCGCAATTGGGAGCCTGCTCCATATATCACGGTCGTGCTCTTTACCATGTTGGTTGGCCTGATGATGCCCGATCCATTTGTGACCCAACAGGTGTCAATGGCGATCTTCCTACCACCCGTCCTGGCGCTTGTGCTGATCACACCACGCTGGATGGTGATCGCTGCAATCTCAACCTTTTTGATGATCGTCATGCGCGCCAACTGGCAGGGTGCCTATACCAACCCGATCTTTCTGGCGATCTTCGCCACCCTGATTGGCGGATTACTGATCTGCCGCAGGGTATTGGATCTCACGAACAAGCAACTCGAAGGCCTCAATCGCACCCTCGAACAACGGATTGCCGAACGAACGAATGCGCTCCAGGAGGCCCTCCACGAATTACGAGCCAGCGAAACCGAACTGCGTATCTTTCGTAATGCCGTCGATACCGCTATCAATGCGATTGCCATTGCCGATCTGAATGGCATTATCACCTATATTAATCTTGCCTTTCTCCAGTTGTGGGATAACACACCCGAGCAAACAATCGGGCAATCCGTGCTGTTGCGTTGGCAAACACCCACTGATGCGACACATGTGATCGATACTGTGTTGCGTGAGGGCCGTTGGAGGGGCGAGTTGACGATGTTGCAGCGAAATGGCAGCGCACCCGCATTGCAGGTGCATGCCAATATTGTGACGGATGAGGCCGGGAAGCCAATTCGCATCATGGCCAATTTCATCGATATATCCGAACGCAAGCGTGCGGAGGATGAACTACGCCGAAGCAGCAAGGAACTCGCACAGGCGAACCAGGAACTTGCCCGCGCCGCTCGCCTCAAGGATGAGTTTCTGGCCAACATGAGCCACGAACTGCGTACGCCGCTGACATCAATTCTGGGCCGTTCGGAACTGCTCCAGGAGGATACCTCTGGCTCGCTGACGGAACTCCAACGACGTTCCGTTCGCAGTATCGAGGAAAGTGGGCACCATCTGTTAGAGCTGATTAACGATATCCTCGATCTTTCGAAGATCGAGGCTGGCAAGATGAAGCTGGAACTGCAACCTGTGCGAATTGCAGGGTTTGTGCAATCCTGCCTGCGCCTGATCGCCGAAACCGCAACCAAAAAGCGGCTGCGCGTGAGCACAGCACTCGATGAAGCGGTGACAATCGTCAATGCCGATCCACGGCGGCTCAAACAGATTCTTGTCAATCTGCTGGCAAATGCAGTCAAATTTACGCACGCGGGTGGCGAGATCGGCCTGGAAGTGCGTGGCAATCCCGATACGCAAACAGTTGATCTGATCGTCTGGGATACCGGGATTGGTATCGCTGCTGCGGATCAGGCCATGCTCTTCCAGCCATTCATCCAGATCGATAGTAGCCTTTCACGCCAGTACGAAGGTACAGGGCTTGGGTTGGTGCTTGTTGCACAACTGACGACAATGCACGGTGGGAGTGTGAACCTGACCAGCGCCCCAGGATATGGTAGCCGCTTTACTGTCACCCTACCCTGGGAACCAACCAGTAGTAGCCATGCTGATCTCATACTGCCGGATCAGCATGCCGATGTACCCCAGCCCAACTATGCTCGGCAGGTTGCCAAACCATTGCTGCTGTTGGTGGAAGATCATGTGGCAGTGCAGAAGCTCCTGGCCGAATATCTCGTTCTGCATGGGTATCGAGTTACCCTGGCCAAGACGGGCCGTGAGGCGCTGGGCCACGCACAAACCATACCGCCAGACTGCATTATTATGGATATTCAGCTGCCCGATATGGATGGCCTAACGGCCATCCGCATACTGCGCTCCGAGGCGGCATATCATATGATCCCAATCCTGGCTCTTTCTGCTCATGCCATGCCAGGCGATCAGGAGCAGGCTCTTGCTGTCGGTGCCAATGCCTATCTGAGCAAGCCAGTTCGCCTGACAGAATTCGTGGCTATGATTTCCACGCTGATCAACACGCATCGATCCAATCAATAGTTGTATGCCTTTAATATTTTTAATCTGTTTCCTGAAAGGCATTCACCCCGTATTTACCTCTATCTCCTAGCCTAAACCATATCCAACATTCTGGCATAACATGTGTACCTGGGCTCTGTATGATGCGCGTATGCGCGCGCTACCAACCTGGGTGCTGTTGCAGAATGTTCGTATATTGGTGAAAGATTCAGAGAATGAGGAACAGTATGTTACGAATCAGACGACGGGGCACTCTAGAGCAGGCGCTGAAGGCTGATCCACAGGCAACTCGGCGGCCATTTCGCCAACAACTTGGCCGGATCGGACTTGCCGCCGCAGTTGCTGGAGCATTTGTCCTGAATATCGCCTTCGCTACTGGCCCCTATATTCCAACCGACCTGAAGGTTGTTGGCCGCGCAAAACCAACATTTGTCGATATCGACCGCGATGGCGATCTGGATGCGTTTGTTGGTGAAGTTGATCGCGGGCAGGTGCAGTTCTTCCGCAATACTGGCTCGGCAACAAGTCCCTTCTTTGTGCGTCAGTCCGCTGCAAACAACCCACTCAGTGTTGTGAATATCACAAATGTTCAGTTGCGCGCAGCTCCGGCATTTGTCGATATTGACAACGATGGCGATCTCGATGTGTTTGTTGGCTCAGGGCTGAATACCAATGGTGTGTTCTTCTTCAGAAATGATACTGCAGCACCAGTTGGCTCGCCAGTATCGTTCTCACAGCAGGCTCCCCCACTTGTTATTCCTATTAACGTGAACTACCTTGGCGGATTTACACCAACCTTTGCCGATATTGATAAGGATGGCGATTTTGATGCGCTGGTTGGCGACGATAACGGTAGCATTCACTTCTTCCGCAATACCGGCACGGCGGCAAGCCCAACCTTGACCGAGCAGACGGGAGCCAATAACCCATTTGATGGTGTTGATGTCGGCTTCGATAGTGTCCCGACGTTTACGGATATTGATAACGACTCCGACAAGGATGTGTTCATCGGCACGCGCACGGGCGAGATCCTGTTCTATAGCAATAATGGCGCTGGGGCTGGTATTGTGCCAACATTCACATCCCTTTCCGGTGTAAACAACCCGCTTTCTGGCGTCAATGTGGGCACTGCAGTCGATGAGTTCAGCAGCCCGGCATTTGCCAATATTGATGGTGATGGCGATCTGGATGTCTATATCGGCCATACTGGCGGCCAGACGCGCTTCTATCGCAATGTGGGTTCGGCAGCAGTGCCAAATTTCGGCACAGCAACGGCAATCCTGGATAATCCATTTGATCTTGGGTTGGTCAATAATGCCACCTCAATCGAGACTGCTGATGTTGATGGTGATGGCGACAAGGATGTGCTGCTGAGCCTTCCGGCTGGCACCATCGATTACTACAAGAATGTTGGCACCGGTGGCCAAGCAAGCTTCATTCGCCAAACTGGCGGCAACAACCCGTTTTCGGTCGTCATCCTTGGTGCCGATTATCTGCATCCCACCCTTGTGGATATCGATGGCGATGGCGATCTGGATCTGGTGGTTGGTACAAAAGTCGATGATGATGCCAACCCAGCCACAACCTCGATCCGCTTCTATCGCAATACTGGCTCCGCAACCAGCCCGGTTTTCGTACTGGAACCACGCACCGCACCAACCAACCCATTTGGTAGCCTACTGCAAACAGGTGGCAACCAGAGCCTAACCTTTGGCGACTTCCTGGATAATGATGGTGACCTGGATCTGATCATTGGCAATAATAGCGGCGAATCGTTTGTGTTTGGCCAGCCAGGCTTACCTGGACAGTTGGAGGTCTATCGCAATACTGGCACAAGGTTTGTCCCCAGCTTCACCCGCGAACTACCA